>CAZSFD010000017.1:0-65959 GCA_964606085.1 uncultured Anaerolineaceae bacterium | reverse complement strand
CCCTTCGCTAATTTCAGAAAAGGCGAAACACCAGTTTTAGATTTGGAATTGCTGAGATGAAAATTCAGACCCTTGGGGTTGCCCGCAAGCGGCGTCAGGAAGGTCAAAAAGCGCTGAGCGGGCAACTCCAAGAGTCTTGGTGGTTGAAAATAAAAAATCATTCAAATTATCAATTATTTTTCTTGTTTTTAATCAATAAAATTAATATAATGATTGACAAAATCAAATTTATGTTTTATTCTATTGATATGTTTCGCCTGCAACTTCCAAAGGATCGTGTATGACCCCACCCACCAAAACGCCCGACCCCACCTTGCCCGCCGTTCGTCGCCTGCTGAAAATTTCAGGGCGGCTGGGGAACTGGTTGTATCTGGCCCTGTTTTTTGACCTGCTTCTGGCGGTGATCACCGTCCTCGATAGCAATTTCCTGCGCTATGCCTTCGATGGCGCGCTGGCTGGCAATGCCGAACAGTTCTGGTTGTTTGCCCTGCTCACGTTGGGGCTGACCATTCCCGGCGCACTTTTCGCTTACCTGCAGACAGCCAGCATTGGCCGTTTTGGCGAGCGCACGCTGGCCCGGCTGCGCCAGGCTGTGGCGGCGCGCATTCCCATGTTGCCGGTCAGTTACCTGGAAGGGCGTCATTCGGGTGATATGCTCTCGGTGCTGAATGCCGACCTCGACAAGGTGAAGGGGCTGCTTGCGAGCAATCTGCTCGAACTGTTCGGCCAGGTGGCGCGTTGGCTGTTGGCTTTCACCTACATCCTTTCGATCAGTTGGTCGCTGACGCTGATCTCCACCATTCTCACCCCCGTCATCTTCATCCTGATCAACCTGCTCACCCAGCCGATTGCCAAACGCTCGGAAGAAATGCAAGATGAAATCGGCCAGGTGAACAGCGTGGCGCAAGATGCCCTGGGTGGGGCGATGGTGGTCAAGGCCTTCAACCTGGCCGACCTGCTCGACGGGCGCTTCCGCCAGGCCAACGCCAAAGCGGTGGACAAGGGCCTGGGCATTGCCCGTTTGTGGGGCATTGTCAACGGGGCGGGGCTGGGGCTTTCCATCACCCCGTTCATCATCGCCTTTGGCTTTGGCGGTTATCTGATCATTGATGGGCAGATGACCTTCGGCAGTCTGTTCGCTTTCATCAACCTGCTGAACTATGTGGTCAACCCGCTGGGCAACATTCCACGCATCATGGCGGCCATTGGCGAGGCCACCGGCGCGGCGCAGCGTGTCTTTGCCATCCTCGATCAGCCCGATGAGCGGCAGAGCGGCGCGGTGACACAGTCGGGGGCGGGCAGCATCGAGTCCATCGAACTGAGCGATGTCAGCTTTGCTTATACGGCAGGCAGCCCGGTGCTGAACGAGGTTGGCCTGACGATTGGCAAAGGCCAGACCGTGGCGCTGGTGGGGCCGAGCGGCGGTGGCAAATCTACCGTGTTGAAGCTGATCCTCGGTTTTTACCCGTTGCCCGATGGCCGCCTGAAATTGTTCGGCAGTGATATGAACGCCTGGCAGTTGGCCGCCGCCCGCCAGCAGATGGCCTTCGTTTCCCAGGAGACCTACCTGTTCCCGGTCAGCCTCGCGGAGAACATTCGCTGTGGACGCCCCGAGGCCACGCAAGCGGAAATCGAGGCCGCCGCCCGGCAGGCCAATATCCACGATTTCATCGCCTCCCTGCCCGATGGCTACAACACGCCCGCCGGCGAATGGGGGGCGCGGCTTTCTGGTGGGCAGAAGCAGCGCATTGCCCTGGCGCGTGCCATCCTCAAAGACGCGCCAATCCTGCTGCTCGACGAACCTACCTCGGCTTTGGATACCGAGTCGGAGGCGGCCATTCAAGATGCCCTGGAGCGCTTCACCCGCCACCGCACCACCGTCGTTGTGGCGCACCGCCTCTCGACGATCAAGAACGCCGACCGCGTGCTGGTGTTGGCCGATGGCAAAATCATCGAAGACGGCAGCCACGATGAACTGATCGCTCGCGGCGGTGTGTACCTCGATTTGTACCAACGCCAATTCGCCCTCGATCAACCTGCCCAGAATTGATCTGGTCACCCCCTTACGGAACCGATACCATGAACCCAGTCACCTACACCCGCCAAAGCCTGTGGCGCTATCTGAAACTGCTCAAGCCGAAGCACTGGAAATACCTGCTCGGCCTTTCCAGCCGTGTCCTGCTCACCACCACCGAACGCCTGACGATTGCCTGGCTGCTCAAGATTATGACCGATGCCATCGTCGGCGGCGATAAGGCTGCTTTTCAATCTATCCTGATCGGCTGGATTGCCTTTTACGTGGGGTTCGTGATCGTGGCGCCGTTCATTTTGTACCTGTGGCGTTCGGCAGTGATCGAAGGCACGGCTAATATCCGCCAGGCCGTGTTCGGCCACATTCAGCGCCTGCCGCTCGGCTACCACGAAATCCACCACAGCGGCAACGCCCTGGCGGTGTTGACCAATGATGTCAGCGCGGCCGAAAAGGCTTATCAGGATGACCTGTACACCCTCGTCGAGGCCTCGGTGCAGGCGCTGGCGGCGGCGGTGATGATGCTGCTGATCCACTGGCCGTTAGCGCTGCTGATCTTTTTCAGCGGACTGGCCCCGTTGGTGGTGAATGCGCTGTTCGCCGGGCCGTTGCGCAGCGTGGGGCAGGCCGTTCAAGCGAACCTGGGCACGCTGAGCGAACGCATGACCGATCTGCTGGCCGGCTACCAGGTGGTGCGCACCTTCAACCTGGGCGATTGGATTCTCGCCCGCTTCGACCAGGCCAACGATGCCGTGCTAGATAGTTCGCTGCGCCGTGTGCGCCTGGATGCGGCGCTTTCGGCGGGCAACAACCTGTCGGGCATCTTTGTCTTTTTGCCCATGGTCATCGGCGCTTACCTGGTGATGATCGGCCAGACCACATTCGGCGCATACATCACTTTGGTGCAGTTGAACAACCAGATCAACTACTTCATGTACTCCTTCAGCGGTGTGATCAGCCGCATTCAAGCGGCGCTGGCCGCAGCCGACCGCATCCTGGCGCTGCTCGACGCCCCGCTCGAACCCGAACGCTACGCGGCCCTGCCCGATGCCGTGGGCCTGCCCGCCAAAAATGGACACGGCACGATGGTGGCCTTTCGCGACGTGACCTTTGCCTACAACGGCGGCGAAAACATCCTCAATGACCTTTCGTTCGAGGTCGCCCCCGGTCAGTTTGTGGCCTTTGCCGGGCCGAGCGGCGGTGGCAAAAGCACCATCTTCAAGCTGCTGCTGGGCTGCTACCCGCCCAAGGGCGGCAATATCTTCATCGCTGGCAAACCCCTCTCCGATTACCAACTTGCCGATCTGCGCGACCGGATCGCCTACGTGCCGCAAGATGCCTATTTGTTTTCTGGCACCATCTACGAGAACATCCGCTACGGCAAGCCCGACGCCCGCGAAGCCGACATCTACGCCGCGGCCCAGGCCGCCTTTGCGCACGAGTTCATCAGCGAATTTCCCGATGGCTACCAGACCGTGGTCGGCGAGCGGGGGGCGCGGCTTTCGGGCGGTCAGCGCCAACGCATCGCCATCGCCCGCGCCTTCATCAAAGATGCCCCGATCTTGCTGCTCGACGAAGCCACCTCCGCCCTCGATTCCGAGTCCGAACAGATCGTCCAGCAGGCGCTCGAACGCCTGATGCGTGGGCGCACCACGCTGGTCATCGCCCATCGCTTCTCCACCATCGTCCAGGCCGATGCCATTCACGTCATCGCCGGGGGGCGGGTGGTCGAGTCGGGCCGGCACAGCGTGTTATTGGCGCAGAAGGGTGTGTATGCTAATTTGTACGAGATGCAGTTCAAGTTGAGCAAGGAAGGGCAGGTCTCAGTGGATGAACGCCCCCTGGCGCTGCCTGGCCTGGCCTGATTTCCCCTGGCTGCCGAAAAAACAGCACCGCCGCGCTCCGTTGGGCGCGGCGGTGCTGTTTTATTCGGGCGCAGCACACGGCGGGGTTAATTCACTGCCAGGGCCACATCTTCCACCACTTCCCAACGCTCGCAGCGGCCGCCCCAGCGCGCCAGCACCTGCTTGCCCACCGACACCTGGACGATCTCGCAATGGTTGGAGCAGTGATGGCACTCGAAGGAGGTGGTGCGGTAATCCAATTCGCTCACGCCAAAGCCCTTGAAAAGGGTGGGATTGCCATTGCGACGCACGGCCTCGTTCGCCAAAATGGCCGCGCCAACGGCCCCCATCACCTCATGGTGCGGCGGGACATGCACCGGCATCTCCAGGGCTTCCTCGAAGGCGCGGATCATGCCCTTGTTGAAGGCCACGCCGCCCTGGAAAACGACCCGTTCGCGCACTTCTTTGCCGAGGCCCACATTGTTGAGGTAGTTGCGCGCCATCGCCTGGCACAGGCCATACAAAATATCCTCCACGCGGTGGCCCATCTGCTGCTTGTGGATCATATCGGATTCGGCGAAGACGGTGCAACGCCCGGCGATGCGCACCGGGTGGCGCGAGCGCAGCGCCATTTCGCCCACGTCTTCGATGTGGACATTGAGGCGGGCGGCCTGCTGGTCGAGGAAGGCCCCCGTGCCAGCGGCGCAGACGGTGTTCATGCCAAAATCTACCGCCACGCCTTCACGCAGAATGATGATTTTGGAATCTTGCCCGCCGATTTCAATGATCGTCTGTACGCCGGGGACGAAGTGCGAGGCGGCCACGGCGTGGGCGGTGATCTCGTTCTTGATCACATCCGCCCCGACGACGACGCCCGCCAGGTAGCGTCCGCTGCCGGTGGTGCCGACGGCGACGATTTCGGCCTCTGCCGGGCGGCGCAGGTTGATTTCGCGCAGCCCTTGCTGCACCACTTCGAGCGGCTTGCCGCGCGTGCGCAGGTAGAGCGAATCAAGCACCTGGTAGGTTTCGTCGAGCAATACGACTTTGGTGGTGACCGAACCGACATCAATGCCGAGGTAAGTTTTCATGTTCGTGATTCCTTTCGTACCAAAAGAACCACCAATTACACGAATGAACACGAATAAGACAAAAAATTCGTGAAAATTTGTGTAATTGGTGGTTTGCGTTATGCCGCGGCCTGTATCTCGCGGCGGCGGTTGAGCAAATCTACGAAGGCTTCCAGGCGGGTTCTCATGCCGGCCTGGCCGGTTTGCTCATCGAGAATGAACGAGATGACGGGGAAGTTTAGCTCGCGGCTGATTTTGGGCAGGATGTTGAGGGCGGTGATTTCAGGCAGGCAGGTGAAGGGCAGTAGTTCGACCATGCCGTCGAAACCCTTTTTGGCGTGCTGCACGGCCTGGCCCACGGTCAGCAGGCCCTCGCCGCCGATGTTCCAGCGCAGGTAGGGTTTGGCGGCGGCCTCTACTTCGGAGTGATATAGGCCCATTGCTTCGAGGAACATGGACGTTTTCACCCAGTCGCCGAGCATGATCGTGCGATGCACTTCTGCGCCCAGTTCGCCGAGCACGCGTTCGACGTTCTGGTTGTAGAAAGGTTCGAGCAGGGCGTAGTATTCGCCGGTGGTGGCGATGCGCACGGGTTGTTTGTTGGGGTCAAGCGGCACTGCGTTCATTTTTGCCAGCATGTCGCGTTTGGCGGCTTGCAGTTGCGCCAGCCCCTGGGCTTCTTCGATGCGTTGCTCTGCTTCTTCCCACACCTTGTCGGCGCTGCCCGGCGTCATCTGGCGCGGGCGGATGAATTGCAGGCGGCGCTCGATTTCATCCAGCACGCCTAGTTTTTGTATGGCCAGGTAAATCTGCCGCAGCACCAGCGGCCAGGAGAAATCATCCATGAACTGCGCCAGGAATTTGGGCAGGGCGAAGAGGCCGCCTTTCTCGAAGGCGCCCGTGCTGACAAGCTGCACCTTGTGGCCCATATCGTGCAGGGCGTCGCCGAGTAACTGCGTGTAGCAACTGTTTCGACATAGTTCAGCGCCATCCATGTAGAGCAACGTGTTCGCGCCGGCTTCCACCATTTCGATCATATTGCCGAGGATATATTTATAGGGCGTGCAGATAAATTCGGGTGAGTGGCGTGCGCCCAGCGAAACCGTGCGGTTGCTGAGGCTTGGCCCCAATTCCACCGGCATCCCAATGCCGGTGAAGAGCGATTTGAGCGCGATGGCCGAACTGCCCATGCGCGGGAAGCCCAACACGCGCTGGTGAATGGCGTGCAAGATGGCCGGAGCGGCGATTTTTTCTCCCGCCGGTCGAGCCTGTCGAGACCCGGTTTCGACTGCAAACGAAGTTTGCCGCTCAGCCGACGAGCTACTCGCTGGTCGAGCCTGTCGAGACCCTTGCCGCAAGAGCATATCCACGAAGGCTTCCAGGCGGGTGATCATGCCGGTGGCGCTGCCGTGTTCGTCGAGGACGAGGCTCATAAAGGGGCGCTGCAGGGCGTGGGCGCGGCGCGAGAGCGTTTCGACCATGGCGGAATCGGGGCCGCAGGTGAAGGCCAGCACGCTGATCACGCCGTGAACGTCGCGCCGTTGCAGGTAGTGGCCGCCTGCGCCAGACATCCAGTTTTCGTAGAACCAGCGGGTCTGGCCGGTGGTGTGTTCGATGCCTTGTTGGGCGTCGAGGGCGGGCACCATTTCGCTGGTCAGCACGCTCACGCCCAGTTGCCGCAGGCGGGTAATCAGGTTGTGGCTGACGTAGTCATCGTACAGGCAGTAGGGGTGGCCGACGACGCCGACGGTCAGGCTGGTCGTCGGTCGAGACCCGGCTTCAGCAGCAAAGCCATCGCTAGGATACAGCCGCGCCAGCGCTTCGGGATAGGTCAATTTCTGCTCGATCAGCAGGCGGTGGAAGGTTTCCTCGGCGCGGCGGGCGGCCTTCCAGGCCTGGCGCACGCGGGCGGGGGTATGGTTCATCTTCACGCCCAGGCGTTGGAAGGCTTCATCCAGGGTGATTTTGTAGCGGTGGGCGTCTATGTCCGCTTCCAGCAGGGGGGGGCAGTTGGGGATGGTGGCGCGGATGACGTCGGGCAGTCCCATGAATTTGGAACATTGCAGCGCGCCGGGTTCGATGCTGCGCATGGCCGGGACGAAGACGACATCCACCTGACCCTGGTCGCGCAGCCAGGTGACATGCCCGGCATACACTTTGACCGGCATACAGGTCACGTCGGCCACCAGTTTTGCGCCCTGCGAGAGCATGGCGCGGTCGGTGGGTGGCGAGATGACCACCTCGGCCTCCAGGGCTTCGAAGAAAGTGCGCCAAAGTGGATAGTATTGATAAAAATGCAGTGCTCGTGGAATACCAATTTTTACCATTTTGAATGCTCCCAGCGGTTGTGGTCAACCAGTTCGGATGGATTGGTCGGTAGTTTTCTACCCCCTGAAAACGCCTGGATTTTACCATTCCCACTTTCCTTTCCATATTGTAAGATCGGGCCAATTTTTGGCGCTAAATGTCAGTTTATTTTGTGACATTGCCCCCGCTATTGACTTCCTTTTGTCATGGGTTGGTCTTTTTTTGCCAACACCCCGCTGGATGAAAATGTGGGGGCGGATGGCATCTGCCCTGGCTTGGGCTATCGCAGCATCACCGGCTGCAAGGCGAGCAGATCGCAAAATTCGCCGGGGTGCAGTTTTTCAAATTCTTTTTGGGGCACTTTGAGGTATGCCCACGCCTGGCCGGTGAGCAGGGTGGCGTTTTCGCACCACAGGGCGGCGGCGCGATCTTTGAAGGATACGTCTACATCTTCGCGGCCTTTGGTTTCGATCAGGTGGTGGATGCCGTCGGTGGTGACGGCGACGAAGTCGGGTTCGTAGTAGCGCAGGTTGGCGACGGAATCGGTGTAGGGGATGGTGAAGCCGAAGGGTTCGGGCAGTTTGGCGAAGCGGGCCACATCCGCGGCATCTTGCAGGAATTTGGCGAAGGCCAGTTCAAATTGGTTTTCGACGGCGGCCAGGTTGAAGATGGTTTTGCTGGCTTCGAGGGTGTCACGCGACCAGGGGAAGGATGGACAGGCCGATAAAGGCTGGCCTTCGTTTTCCAGCATAGGGGTTAATTCTTGGACGATAACCTCCCGCAGCAGGGCCGTGAAGGCTTTGACGGTGACGTGTTGGGCGATGGGGTGGGCGATGGCCTGAATCATGGCGGGTTTGTCCAAATCCACTTTTTCGCCAAAGGCATAGTTTTCGAGAAATTCGCGAATTTTGGGAACCAGGGCGGCAAATTGGGAAGGCAGTTTGAGATCGGCGGCGATGCGTTTGGCGTAGTAGGAGATGACTTCTTGCGAGGTGCCCACTTTGGGGATGGTGTAGGCGCGTTCGATCAGTTTTTCGAGGGTGAGGATGTCGTAGCCTTCGTAGGTGAATGACTGAGCGGCTTTGTCGCCTTGCTTTTTGGGCAGGGTGGGCGCCTGAATGCGCGCCACATCCAGGGCGGCGATTTCATCGGCCAGGTTCTTTTTGCGGGCCAGGGCCGGGCTGATGATGGGAATGACAATATCCTGGTTGGCTTTGGCGGGGTCGGGGTGGATGGTTTCGATGGTGACGGGCTGGGTATCCAGGTCTACCGTGTCAAACTCTAAGTTTTCATCCTTTTCCAATTGCTCAACAAATTCGAGAAAGGCTTTGTTGCCGATGACATCCAGTTGTTCGCGGAAGGTGGGGTTGCCGTCGTAGGTGTTGCGAAACATGAGGCGTAAGCCGCGCCCGATGGTTTGTTCGGGCAGGATGTTGGCTTTGCTGGAGTAGGGCCGCAAACCGACCACGACCGTGACGCTTTGCACATCCCAGCCTTCGCGCAGCATGAGAACGGAGACAATGCAATTGACCGGGTTGCCGGGGGCGTCTATATCTTTGGCGATCTGGCGGGCTTCGTCTTCGTCTTTGGCGGCTACATCGCCTTTGAGGTTGGTGTGGATGACGTGGAGTTTTTCCCCGCTGAATTCGGCGGGATATTTGGCGCGCAGGTAATCGGCGATGTCGTCGGCTTCTTTGGTGCTGTTGAGCATGATGAACAAGACCGGCTTGCGGCCCGCGGGGGCGAGTTTGGCGTGGTATTCTTTCCAGCGGTTGACGCCGGCCACCAGGTAGGTTTGGTAGCGCACGCTGGCAATATCGGAGGGGGTTTCGCCCAGGCCGCGCGCCACGCCTTTGAGCGGGCGCTTGACGACGCTATCGAGGATGGCCTGTTTGAGCGGGTAATCGAAGATCGTCCAGGTGAATAAGGCCCCGCTGGAATAGCGTGGGGTGGCCGACATGTCGAGTTGAATCAAGCCGGGTTGATCTTTGGCGCGCAGGTCTTCATGCAGCCGCCGGAGCGACTGATTCCATTCGCTTTCTTCATCATGGGTGTGGTGGGCTTCGTCGTTGATGACAAACACCGGGCCGCCGCGCTTCAGCAGGCGAGAATTGAAGGGTTCGACGCTGGCGATTGGGGCGGGTGGTTTGTTTCCGAGCATCAGCGACATGATCGGGACTTCGTCTCCATTGGGGTTGGCTTCTCGCTCATAAAGCTGCTGAACGTTGGTGAGATACAAGGCCCCCTGCGAGCTGGCGCGCTCCCCTTCGCCGCGCATGTAACAGTCGAAATCCCAATAGATTTGCAGGGCGGGCGGAATCACCGGGTCGGTTTTGAAAACGCGGCCAGAAGCGAAATCGGTTTTGAGCCGTTCAAAGACGATGACGTTGGGGGCGATCAGCAGGCTGGCGGCGGCGTATTGGGCCTCGTCTTCGAGGATGGCGTTGAAGTATTGCCAGGCGACCGCTAACGAGATGACTTTGGTTTTGCCGCTGCCGGTGGCCATTTTGAGGGCGTAGCGCGGGAAGAAATCGTATTGCAGGAGGCGCAAGTCTGTGACTTTGGCGTAGGCTTCGACCAGGTCTTTGTGGCGGCGCTTTTGGGCCACTTCGTAGACGTAGACCAGGGTTTCGATGGCTTCTCTTTGGAAGGAGTGGTAGCGAAATTTGCGGCCATCGGGCAGGCGATGATCGCTGTGAAACCAGTAGTTGAGTAAAACCCGGGTGGTTTTGGTGGCCCCTTTGTAGCCATCGGCCACCCAGGCGGCCACTTCCTGGCGGATTTGCGGCACGCACGGGGCGGTTTTGGTGTCTATTTGCAGAAAAGATGCCTGGGCGGTGGGTTTGGCGGGTTTGCGGGGCATAGGTTATTCGGGGAGCTTTATATCTTGCGGCAGACCAACCCGCATGAAGAAACGTGCAAAAGATTGCGAGAGATATTCCCGGTAGGGTGAGCGTAAACGCAACCGTTTCCCCTGGCTGGCGGCAAACTGAGTGACAAAGGGTTTTGGCAGGCCGAAAATGCGTCCAAAGTCTACCAGACGGACACCGATGGAAATCTCCGCGCTGTGCCAGCTATCCAGCATAGAATAGCGATGTTCCCGCCCTTTGAGAATTGATTTCCAGGTGTTTTTGCTGCCAAGCGCAGTATCCATTTGCCCCGCTTCTTGCAAATCCCAATGCGGGCATAGAATAACGTCTTCCAATTTGTCATTGGCCAGGTCGCAAGATTGGGTCATAACAATAACATCGTAATACTGGATATCTGCTGGCACAATATCATCTGTAATTGGAAAGGTTAATTCAGGGATAGGTAAAATGGTTGGACAGGCCAATAGAATATCGCCCTGCTCCAGCGAATGGTCTTCGACAATCTCGTACCAGGGATAATTAGTCTTTGTCACTTTGCCCCCGTTCATTCTTTATCATCGTCATCTATATCCCTGACATAGCGGAATTGAGCGATTTTTATCTCTCTTATCTTTAGGGTAATTCGTTGAGTGGCAATCGGGCGCAAAGTGAATATCTCTGGAATCTCCGGTTCGGATAATTCCTGCGTGCGGGCAATTAACGGAAAAAACAACTCCTCCCAATGCCAAATATCATCGGTTGCAACGGTGCGCTGTGCGGTTAAGTAAGGCGCAGGCTCTTCTCTGACACGATGCTGCAATTCTCCGAGAAAAACATTGGGGATTGCAGTTGAATAACTTGTATCCGAATATTTATCGAAGGTAAGCGACTCAATCATTGCGAACCTCCTTCATCAGGGCGCGCATTTTATCTGTGACGCAGGCTTCAAACGACTTTTCAACATCGTCGTGCGCCTGTGTTATCCAATCCATGACATTGTCGAGGTTGATTTTTTGAATATCAATGGTCATGAAGTCAAGGTCTAACAGGAAAACGATTGTTTTGGGGTTGTGGGGCTGCACCAAACCAGATTGTATGACCATTAATCCATTGGAAGATTCAAATGGGATTTCCACCCGCTGTATCCAGGTCGCAAAAACTTGCGGTACGGGTGTCGGGATTTTTGGAACGGCAAGAATATAATCTTCGATTTCAACCTGTGGCTGCGGAATTTCCAGGCGATTGATATAACGCAGGCTAACACGCTTGAGTGCTTGGGGTTTTGCCACTTCGCAATAAACCGCCAACCCGGCCTGGATCATTTTTTGAAACTTACTCCAGGTAGGATAGGGTTTAAGGTGGTTTACGACAAACAGATTTGGCCCAACTTGAAGCAGTGCGGTTTCATCTTCGCGTAAAAATTGCAAGCGCGCCACTCCGCCTTTCTTGATGCTTGGCATGAATTCATCTTGTTCGACGCGCGCCTCCATTTCGATCACGTTTTGCTGTTTCTTTTTTGGAAACTCGTGTTTTACTTTTTGATAAACCAGACCCGGAATCGTCCAATCCCAGGGCTGCCCAGATTCAAATTGAAATTCACACAAGGCTTCTATCAACGGCGGGTTTTGGTAAAAATTGCCCATTTTTGCTCCAAATGCTCTCTGTGTTTTGATTATACAGCAGGCGCTATCCAACACTCACTTTCAACACCTTCGTGGTGTCGTTGCCCAAAATATCAATCACCTTGACCATCACCGTATATTCCCCCGCCTGGGCGTAGACGTGCGAGGCCTTGAGGGTCAGAGTCTTGTTTTGGCGGGTGCGGTAGGCCTGCCATTGGTTGTGGAAGGTGTCGTTTTTGTTGTCCCAATCTACGGCCCAATAATCAATCCACTGCGAAAAGTGGCTGATCGCTTTTTGCACTTCCTCCGGCACGTCATCGGGCGGGATGGTGAAGTCGGTGATTTCCAGTTTGATTTCTTTGCCTTTGGCGGCCAGGGAGGTGCCCAGGGCGGCCAGTTCAAAGAATTTGATGTCGCCCTGTTCGACGGCCTTCTTTTCGAGCACTTCGCGTGGGATGCGGATGAAGCGCATGTGGATGCCGGCTTCGAGGGCTTGCTGTTTGGCGACTTCGTTTAGTTCAAAGGCGAAATCCCACCCCAGCACATCCACCGCGGCGACGGAGGGGGCGTCTTTACCGCTGCCGGTGGCTTTGTGAAATTCGATGGCAATTTGTTTGACATCGTTGGGCGAAACGGGCGAATCGACCGCGCCGACGTGTACCATGCGGCCTTCGCGTAGGCCGTGCAGCCAGGCGTAGCCGGTGATGGGCCGCGCTTTGTAGAGTTCGAGGATGAAGCGGCGGTATTGGGCAACGATGGCGGCGGCTTCTCGCACCCCGCCAAATTCGGCGCTTTGCCAGGCCTGGCGTTCATATTTGCCCAGGTTTTGCACTTCAAAAGGCCGCACGTTGGCGATGCTCAACAGCCGCTTGCGGGCGGTGTGGATGGCAAAACGCCCCAAATCGCAGGTGATCCAGCGCCGGCCCAGCTTTTCGGCCACGGCGGCGGTGGTGCCGGAACCGCAAAAGCAATCGAGCACCAAATCGCCTTCGTTGGAGGATGCTTTGATGATGCGTTCTAACAGGGATTCGGGCTTTTGGGTAGCATAATCAACACGTTCTCCTGCCTGAGAATTGACGGGCGGAATATCGTCCCACGTATCTTGCAATAATGTACCTGGCATTTCATCCAGGTAACGTACATATTCAGCAACACCATTCTTTGTATACCTAATCCTTCCTTGCTTATCAAGGTCTTTCATCGTCTCAATAGGGCATCGCCAAATTTTTGTTACTCCATTCCATTCGTATGTGTAGCCCTTGCCATGCAAGCCCATTGCTGTTAGGTTATCCGTTCTATAACGGCGATTGTGGGAATCGGTATAACGATAATGTGAGTCAATATATTTCTGATCGTATGGCTGATATTGCTTATTCCAAGTGAATTTATTAGATGTAGTGCTGTAGAAAAAAATCAGGTCATGGGCATTCCCATAGGTACTAGAGTCGCTATGAGCCGAAGTCCTATGCCAAACTATCTGATTGAGAAAATTTTGTTGCCCAAATACTTCATCAAGCAATGTTTTTGCATAATGCCCCACATGCCAATCCAAATGCACGTAAATACTCCCCGTTTCACTGAGCAGTTCGCGCAGCAGCACTGCCGTCTCATAAAACCACTGCATGTACGAATCCAGCCCCCGCCCCCAAGTATCACGGTATGCTTTTTGCTCAATGATGCTTGGAGGTCTAACAAAGTTTGTAGATTCGTCATCTTCTTCGGTTTCGGGGTTATCAGGCAAAGCCGCATTGAAAGAAAAATCCGCCCCGACATTGAAGGGCGGGTCAATGTAGATCAAATCCACCTTCCCGGCGAATTCATCCAGCAGGGCGGGCAGCACATACTTTTTATCGCCCCAAATCAGGCGGTTGCGCCAATCGCTTTTGCGCCCGGCGCTGAACAAATCCAACGCCATTTGCCTTTGCTGGGCGCTTTCGTTCACCGTTTCGACGGTTTGAAAGGGCAGTTTCAGGCGCAAGGGGGCGCTGCGCTTGCCGTCTTTGTCGTATTTTCCATCCCAGATCAGTTCGACCATGTGTGCATACTCCCGTGCAGAGGATGGTTCGATTTTAGCATGAGTCGCTGGTAGATTGAAAACAGCCGGGTTCTGCCCACCAACCCGGCTGACTGGGTGAACGCCAAGGCGCAAAGCCGCACAGATGCCAGGTTGGCATGGCTTTCTGCGCGGCTCTGCGCCTTGGGGTTGATTTCAGGTTGCGGCTATCTGCCGGGCGTGCAAAAACTACCCGCAGCCACCCCCGCTGGGGCTGCGCTTGCGTTCTAACTTGATCTTGGGGGTGTAGTCCAGTTCCCATGCGTGGGGGTCGGGGCGGGCGGCTGCGTAGCGGTCGCCGAGGGCGGCGGGGAAGGTGTAGGCCAGGCGGTCGGCGGCGATGGGTGTGGGCGTGGGGGTGATCTCTGGCTCGGCAGCGGCGAAGGTGCGAATCCAGCCATTGACGCCGCCTTCGAGGATATAGATGTTCGCCACGCTTTCGGCGGCCAGCACCTTCCAGGCGGCGGTGGCGGCTGCTTCGTCGTTGCTCATCAGCACGTAAACGGTGTTGCCCGCCGGTTCGTGCAGCAGTTCGGGGACGAGAGCCGACAGACTACCCAGGTCCACGCGGCGCGCCCCGCGCAGGTGGAACAGGTTGTAATCGGCCTCGGGGCGCACGTCGAGCAGGATTACATTCAGGGTGTCATCGGCCAGGCTGGCGAGCAGTTCGCCGGGGGCGATCTGCACCTCGCGGTTGGCCAGGGCGGCTTCTTTTTCGGGGGCGATCTGCGCCCACTTATCCGCCGAATCGGGCTGGCCGATCACCAGCACGGCCAGGGCGGTCAGCACCAGGGCGGCGGCCCCGGCGCGGCGCAGGCGCGGCTCTTTCGTCAGATCGCGCTTGCCAAAAATGCGTTCCAACTGCTCGCCGCCCCAGAACATGAACAGCGCCATCAGCACCACCAGCAGCACCACCACACCGGTCGGCAGGTTGAACACGTCCATCAGGGTCAGGCGGCCCAGCGCGCCGCTGCTGTTCCACCATTCCCAATAGAAATCCACCGTTTCGCCGAAGGCGAACACACCAAAAAAGGCCCCCAGCAAGAAGAACAGGCCATCGAGCTTGAAGGTGGCCGCCGAAACCACCGACGTGCCGGGGCAGAACCCGCCGATGATGAAGCCGATGCCCATGATAAACCCGCCGACAATGCCCGGCCACAGGTAGGTTTCTGGCACATAAACCAGGTTGAAATCGAGGATGCCGACCGCCGAGGCGAGGAACAACAGCACCATGGCGGTCACAATCGCGCCGAACATCACCTTCAGCACGGTTAAATCTTTAAAGTAAAACTGCGCCGCCAGCTTTTTCGAGTTGCCAAAGCCCGACATTTCGAGGACAAAACCGAAGCCAAAGCCGATCAGCCCGAAGACGAGATA
Organism: uncultured Anaerolineaceae bacterium; assembly: GCA_964606085.1. Lineage (GTDB taxonomy): Bacteria > Chloroflexota > Anaerolineae > Anaerolineales > UBA4823 > CAIQJJ01. The sequence continues at coordinate 50,811 of CAZSFD010000017.1, read as the reverse complement.
CGTCCAGGGGTTTTGGGCGAGGGGGGCGAGGAAGGGTTCGAGGGGGAAGATATTCATATCAATTCCACACTTTCCGCAAAAAATAAGCCAGCGCATACGCCCCGGCGAAGATGCACATCATCAGCGCCCACGAGCCAGCCGAGAGCGTGGCCCCGCCCGAAAGCGCCTGGCCGGAGGTGCAGCCGCGTGCCATGCGGGCGCCGTAGGCCATGATCGCCCCGCCGCTGAAGGCTAAAATCAGCCGGGTGCGGTTGGAGATGTTCGGCCCTTTGTTGATCTCCACTTTCAGGCGGCCATGCAGCAGGCCCGAAGTGAACCCGCCGAGCAGCGCGCCGAACAGCACCGGCACGCTCCAATCGTCGAGCGGGTTTTTGGCCCCGCCGGCCAGTTTGAGCAGATAGGGGGTGGTGTCAATGTGGCCGGGAACGACCGCATCTTGCGCCAGGGCGACGACGCGGTTCATCCCGCCCGACGCGCCCAGCCCATTGCGGGTGAGTAGGAAGGCCAGGAACAGCACGATCCCCAGCAGCGCCCCGCCCAGGTAGGGGTGGATGTAGGGCTTTTCGGGGCGCTGGAAGATGGCCCGCAGGTTAAAAGTACGTTTGGTTTTAGCAGGGACGGCAGTGGTCATAAGTAACTCCATGTACATCCACCGATTGAAATCGGCGTCTGCGCAATCCAAACCCGCTTAAGCGGGTTTCTGAAGAGATAAGGGGTCGGGCAAAACTTCGCTTTGCCCTTCATCCGATACCGGGGATATTTGGTTTTAGAGGTCTTCATGCACTTCCACATCTTCCCAGCCGACCATCATCGCCTTGATCGAGGTCAGCGGTTCGGGACCGGTGGTGGTCAGGTAGACGTGGCCAACGATGAAGGCGGCAAACGTCCAGGCGATCAGGCTATGGAAGGGGGCCAACAGAGGCAGCCCGCCGAACCAGCCCGCCACAGTGGGGAACTGTTGCACGCCCCACATCAGCGCGCCGGTGACGATTTGCAGCGGCAGCAGCACGTTGAGAATGCCAAAGTAAGTGATGCGCTGCAAAGGGTTGAGCTTCTTTTCGGGCGTCTTCTCGAAGGGGTGCGAGTCACGGCGGAAAATGCCTTGCAGGTAGTATTTGGCCTGCATGATGGCTTCGTCGAAGAATCCGTAGGGGTGGGGGATGTACTGGCGAATCTGCCCGCTGACGAGATGGTAGAACAGCGACAGGGCCGCGTTGATCACCAGCAGCGCCGCCAGCACATTGTGGACGATGACCATGGCCGGGAAGCTGAAGATGCCGAACACATCCGGCCGGTGGATGATCAGCCCGGTGAAGAGCAGCAGCACGATGGCAAAGGTCTGAAGCCAGTGCCAGAAGCGCTCGTACACGGCGTACATGTAGACCTTCTTGTATTCCGGCTTGGGGCGCGGGGCCTTGATTGCGGCATAGAAGCGCAGCCCGCCATGCCCGGCCACGCCCAACAGCACCGCCACAAAGAACAGCCCGCCGAACCAATCCACCCAGGCCACGCGGCTGTGGCCGAAGATGTACAGCCCGGCGGGGGAGGGGGTGAAGATCAGCGCGCCATCGGCGCTCAATGTGCCGTGCTGCGTCAAGGAAGAGTCGGCAAATTCGGGGATCACGCCCGCGGGGAAGGCGGCGGCCAGTTGGATGGGCTGGGTGAGGCGGGAGGCTTCGCCGTGGCAGGCGGCGCAAGACTGCGTGGCGTGTTCGGTGACATTGTGGTTGACACTGTAAGCCCGGATTTTCCCCACAATGCGGGGATTCTGCACCCCTTGTTCGCGCAATCGCCCGGCGACGGCGGCCTGCTTTTCGGGGGTATCGAGGATCAACTCGCCCGCGGCGAGCGCGCCATCCCCATTGGAATCCAACGCCCGGAGAATCTGCGGGGCGACGGCATCCCCCTCGAACCAGGCGGCCTGCAGGGTTGCGGCGCTCACCGGGGCGGCGGCGTCGCCCTCGGCCCAGTACCAGGCAGTGACCAGGTTGAAGGGGGCCAGTTTCACTTCGCCATCGGGCGACGATCCGCCTTCGTTCTGGCGCGGCAGGAGCACGGGCTGGTAGCCGGTGATCAGGTCGGCCACCGTACCGGTATCGCCTGCCACGCCGCGGTATTCCAGGCGCGGCGCGGCGTCGGCTTGCAGCACCGTCCAGTCGTAGGCGGCCGCGGCAGGGGCGTAAAGTTGGGGAATGTGACAGCTTTCGCAGGCCAGTTCCGCCAGGTGACGTTCGGCGTAGGGCAGCCAGGTGTGCGTTTTAGCCGCATCGTGGCAGCCTTCGCAGCGGCGCATCGTGCCGTTCGTGCCGCGCGCCAGGTTATGATCGGGCCGCTGCAAATACTCGCCAATTTCCAGGCGGCGCGGGTCAAACGCAAGGTGTGCGGGGCGGCTTTCGGCCTGGTAGTAGGCCGGGTTGTTGAGGGCGTAGTGACAGTCGGTGCAGCTCAGGCCGCGCTCGGCGTGGATATCCCACGCGCGGGACAGGCTGGCTTTATCGGCCACGTTGACGCCAGAGTTGGCGATCTTCCCGGGGGCGATCACCTGGCCGGTGGTGAGGGTCTGCCAATTGCCGCCCTGCGGGTCGAGGTTGGCGGTGGTGAGGGTGAGGGGAGAATTGTCGCTGTGGGCGATACCGTGGCACTGGGCGCAGTTGGCGTTGGCGGGGTCTTGAATGGCGGCGGTATCCCATTGGCCGGTTTCGTCGAAGGCGGCGCGCTGCCAGGCGAACCCTGCGCCGCTTTGCTCCACCAGCCCGCTGCCGAGCAGGGTGGCGGTGGCGGCCCAGGTGAAGTCACCCGCTTGCAGGGCGGCCACGCGGGCGGCGTGGTTGGGGCTGGCGGTGTGGCACAAGAAACAGTCCATCTCCACGCCGAGGGGTTCTGCTGGCCCGCCGCCCACCAGCCGCGGCGCGGCGCTTTTGGCCCAGGCGGCGGGGTCGTCCGCGGGCAGGGCGTAGGCGTTGGTGAAAAGGTTCCATGCGCCGGGCGGGGTGGCCGCGTCCATCCCCAGGTCGGCGTGGAAACTGTGGCTGGCGATGTAGGCGGTGTCGTGGCACTGGCCGCAGGTGGTCATCGGTGAGAGCGGGCCGCCGCTGTCGAGGACGTTTGTCCCGGCGGCGTCGAGCAGGGCAAAGGCCGGGTGCAGCGTTGACGCCTGGCCCACGGGCGACGCGGCGGGCTGTGCAGAAGCTGCCCTGACCGCTATCCCCATCGCCAGCAATACAATCGCAGTTGCCAATACATAGAAACTGGAATGGCCGGAAAAATTTACCACAAAGGACACGAAGGAACACGAAGGGATAAATCTTAAAAACCTTTGTGGTACTTTGTGTCCTTCGCGGTTTAAATGTTTTGGAGAGTTCAGGCGAAATTTCATGGTATTCATCCCCTATTTCGTGTCGAAGCGGCCGCCCCATTCCATGGGGTCGCCGGGGTAGCCGAGGGCCTGCCAATCGAGGCGTCCTTCTGCACTATGGCAGTCGGTGCATTGCAGGGCGTTTTCTTTGGGCTGGACAAGGTGGGTGGTGGGCCAGTACATTTGGGTTTCGGTGAAGCCGTATTGGCCGCTGTACGCCAGGCCGGTGATCGGTTCGGCCAGGCGGAAGGCGTTGTCCCAATCGAAGTTCGTCCAGTAGCCGTTGTCGCCGGCGGTGATCGGTTGCAGCAGGTAGTTGTGGACGGTGTCGTAGGGCTGGTTGGCAACGTGGATTTTGAAGGGGAAGATGCGCGCCTGCGGGTCGCGAATATCGCCGGCGGGCTGGTTGATATAGGTCATCTGAGCGGGGTCAATCTTGTCGCCGAGCAGGTAGCGGTAGGCCAGGTTGCCATTGAACCAGGTGTAGGTGGGCTGGAAATCTTTTTGGTAAACGAACGAGCCTTTGATTTTCAGGTAGGTGTAGTGGTCTTCGGGTTGATCCTGCCCGGCGGTGGACCAATCCCAATAGGTTTTGGTGGGGTCTTTGACCGCCAGCGAGGGGATGTGGCAGGTCTGGCAGGCCACGCTTTGCACATGGGCGTTGATGCGTTCATCCTCATGGAGGCTTTCGCTGTGGCAGTTGGTGCAGGCGGCCTGTTCTTCGGGGGCGATGGTGACGTTGTCGGCGATCAGACGGCCCAAAATTTGGTGATCCTGGGTGGTGTGGCAGGTGGTGCAGAGAAAATCCTGCTCGCCCATGTGAACGTCCAATTCTTCGGAGGGGAAAAGCAGGCTGGCATCCAGATCGCCGTGCTTGACGCCGTTGCCGCCGCCGCCGTCGAAGTGGCATTTGCCGCAGTTTTCGCGCGTGGGCATACGCACGCTTTTGGCCGCCGCGGCCAGGTCAACACCCTCGGCGGGATCGCCGTAATCGCCTTTGCCATAGAGGGCGGTGTCGGCGTGACACGCCAGGCAGTCTACGTTTTCGGGATTGGCGAAATCGTAGATTCCCCCCTCACCCTGGCCCTCTCCCGCTGGGAGAGGGGATTCTTCCCAACCGTAACCAACGTGGCACGACATACACTTCTTCTGGTTGCCTTGAGCCCCGATGCAGAAGTTGTTGATCTGGTTGATCTTGCCGATGGTGACGGGTTCATCGCGCCAGGCCACCTCGAAGGGCTGCGATTCCCACGTCCAGTGGGTGGTTTGCATCACCTGGGAGGCCGAAGCGGGGTGGCAGGAGAGGCAGTTGCGCGTCACAGCCTGGGGGCTGTCGAACGGGCCCTGGACGATGTCGGCGTGCGAGGTGTGGATGGCGGTGGGCTGGATGGCCGCCCGCGGGTCGTCGCGCACTGCGGCAGGGCGCGGCAAAAAGAGCAAGATCGGCACGAGGATGACGATGACGGTCACGCCCAGGCCGATCAGAACCATGGGGATGAACCCATATACATTTTTCTTAATCAGCGTGGATTTCCCAGGAGATGTTTCAGATAGGCCAGTATGATGTTGGTTCGTTGGATGTTTTTTCATAGGGTTTCGGCTTGTTCCATCTCGGTGATCAGGTTGGCGCGGCGCGCCAGCGTGTCGCGCAGCACGGCGCGCAGAATATCGAGGGCTTCGATCAGGCGGGGGTCGGCGAGGGAATATTCCACCGATTGCCCCTGGCGGGAGGCCAGGGCCAGGCCGCGCTCGCGCAGCACCTTCAGGTGGCGCGAGGCTGCCGATTGCAGGATGCCGACTTCGGCGGTGAGTTCGTTGACGGTGCGTGGTTTTTCGGCCAGGGCGTAGAGCATCAAAATGCGGTTGGGGTCGGCCAATGCCGCGCACAGTTCGGCATGGAGTTGGGTGATTTCTTGGGCGAGTTGGGGAGAGTTCATTCTGTTGTTTGAGATATGCACGTATGCGAATAATTTTATATCAAGGATATTAAATAGCAATTTGCGTTGGGGGGAAAGTAACAGATGTCATATTCATGGGGTGCTTTTCATTGGGGGGTGAAACTGGCCGGGTAGGGGCGCACGGCGTGCGCCCTGGTTGGGTGAAACCGGCTTTCACAGCCCGATTTATCGGGCGTTGATCTTTAGCCGGGCGATTAATCGCCCGGCGAACTTGAATGCCCATGAGTTCGCAAACCAAAGGTTTGCGCCACTGAAACATATTCACAATAAAATAGTCTATTTTGTTGATTTTCGGGCTTCCGAGAACTATAATAATGGTTGATTTTTGACACACATCCCGGAGGTCAACATGGTGTCTGACAGCGAACATCCTGCCGAATTGGACGGTGTGGAAATACGATTACAACATCAGCGACGGCGGGGAAAGTCATGGGTTGCGGCCCTGAAGGCGGCAAGCGCTGTGCCATCCGTTGACGTGGGCGGCTGCCTGCGCAAGCTGCGCACCGAGCGGCAGCTTTCTATCCGCTCGCTGGCTGAGTTGAGCGGCCTGAACGTCAATACCCTGAGTATGATCGAAAACGCCAAGACATCTCCCAGCGTCAGCACGTTGCAGCAGCTTGCCATGGCGCTTGGCGTTCCGATTACGGCTTTTTTCGAGACGGATACACCCTCCAAAAACATCGTCTTCCAGCGGGCCGGTCAGCGTCCAGCGGCCCTGTTCGATCATGGCTCACTTGAAGACCTGGGGGCAGGCATGATTCTGCGTTGGGGCCAGGCGTTGCGGGTTGTCTTGCAGCCTGGGGCAGATAGCGGCCCGACGCCCATCGTCCACACCGGGCATGAATTTGTTTACTGCCTCGAAGGCAGCCTGGAATATGCGATTGAATCCCAGGTATTTGCGCTCCAACCGGGCGACAGCCTGCTCTTCGAGGCGCACCTGCCGCATCGTTGGCGCAACCCTGGCGAGATGCCTTCGGCCTCGCTGTTGGTGCTTTGCCCCAGCGACGAAAACGATCATCCCAGCGAACGCCATTTCGCCCCCGAAAACGATCCTGCCCGTTAAACAGTCGTTCGTTTACCAAGTTGTGTTTGATGCTTTAGGGCCACATAAATGTTGCGCCCTATGGCCTATCTTTTTCATAAGGAGATGCTCTGTTCTATGCCTACCATCACCACCCACTATAAAGGCGATATGCTCTTTGAGACCGCCATCGGCTCTCACAAGGTGACCATTGACGTGCCAGCCGAAATGGGCGGCAGCGACCGCGGCCCGCAGCCGCCGCAGTTGTTCATCGCTTCGTTGGGCAGCTGCATTGGGGCTTTTATTGCCCAATACGCCGAGCGCGCCGGTATGGATGCCTCGGGTATGACGGTTGACCTGCACTTCGACAAAGCCGCCGACCCCACCCGGTTGGTCAATCTCAAGGCCACTGTCAAACTGCCCAACGCCGACTGCGGTCAGCGCATCCATGCCATGCACAAAGTGGCCGAACACTGCCCCGTCCACGAGACGATTTTGACAATGGACGGCCTGGGCCTGGAGATTTTGGGCAAGGATGACTGCCGCATCGAAGCATAATTTGCGGCAGGCATTCCTCTTTGGGCCTTGAACTACGGCCATCTTTTGCTATACAATGAGTGCAAAGGATGGCCGTTTGATTAGCTCTTGTGGCGATGGCGGTGAACCCATGCAAACCCAACCCATGACACCCGAAATCAAACGTAAGATAATCTCCTGGGCCAGCGGCATTGCCGTGGGGATGCTCATTTACCTGGCCCTGCTGTTCCTTTCCGCCGGGAAGTGGGACTGGCCCTGGGGCTGGGCCTTTCTGCTCCTGATGATCCTGGCGATGGCTGCGCACCTGGTCGTCCTCGTGCCGATCAATCCGGCCCTGCTGGCCGACCGTGCCGGGGGGATGCGCCAGCCGGGCGCCAAACGCTGGGACCTCGGACTGGCCAGCGCCGCGAGGGTGTGTTTCTTCGCCATTGTCGTGATCGCCGGGCTGGATCAGCGTTGGGGCTGGTCGGGTGAGATTGCGTTGGGGTGGCATTTGCTGGGCGTTCTGCTCTTCGTCACCCATTGGACGATTTTCCTGTGGGCGATGGCCTGCAACCCGTTTTTCTCTGAAAGCGTGCGCATCCAGGAAAACCATCAGGTGGCGCAACGCGGCCCCTACCGCATCGTGCGGCATCCCGGCTACCTGGGCAATCTGATCGGCTGCCTGGGCCAACCGTTACTGCTCGGCTCGTGGTGGGCCTTCATCCCGGCGCTGTTGACGATGCTGGCGTTTACCCTGCGCACCCATCTGGAAGACCAGACCCTTCAAAAAGAACTGCCCGGCTATTCCGAGTACGTCAAACAGGTACGCTACCGTCTGTTGCCGGGGGTTTGGTGAGTGACAGCGTCAGGGCCAGTTATAGAAAGGTTCGTCGCCCTGTACCAGATAATCTTGCTGGATGTCCTGGGTGAAGACCACGTGCATTTCCCATTCTTTCTCGCGCCAGTCCATGTGACCGAATAGGTCTTTGCCAGTATCGGGGTTCGTGCCGGCGAAACTACCCTGCGGCCCGCCGTTAAAGTCCAGGTCGGCCCAGTGGATTTCGGTGGCAGGGAAGCTTGTGCGGGTGTAGATTTCCGATTTTTCCGCTTGCGACAGGTCGTCTTCGAGGTCTTGTTGGATGCCGGTAATTTGAAAGGGCGTGTATACCTTTGAAATAGTGGCAGCGCCATACTCGCCCGGCATCAGGAGGCCTACATCCCAAAAGCGCAACACATACCGCATCCGGGCGTTGGCGCCGTAGGCGTAGGGTTGGTCGAAATCTACCACATTCCCTTCTCGGTCGAGCAGCACATAGACTTCAACCGCGGCGGTTTCGGCAGTGTATTGCCGGGCTTTTTCGGGCACCCAGGGGGCTTCTTCGGTGGCAAACATATTGCAGGCCAGCGCCGGCAGCAGCAGGGCCGTCAGCAAGATCAGCCAAATTCCAGATGGATTGGTTTTTGGGGAAAAGTTTGTGGACATGGAACACCTCCGCAGGAAACCAAACCTCTTGACGCATAAATTATTGGGTCGAAATCTCGAAAAGTCACGGCAATTGCACTATAATAATAGTTGCAACCGCCCATTCTACCCATTTTAGAAAGGAGTCGCTATGGCTGAAACCGTTGGTTGCGCCCGTGTCACGGGCAGCGTATCGGGCGGCGAATCACCCGCCCCATCCACCCCCATTTTATCCGAACCGAAGGAGACCCGTATGACCGCTCGTGTAGGCCAAAAGGCCCCCGATTTTACCGCCCCCTCCTATTACCGCGGCGGCTTCACGCCCATCAAACTTTCCGATTTTGCCGGGAAGTGGGTGCTGCTGTGCTTTTACCCTGGCGATTTCACCTTTGTCTGAGCGACAGAAGTGTCGGCGGTCGCCGACCAATATCCGGTGCTGCAAGAATTGGGCGTGGAGGTGATCTCGGTCAGCGTGGACAGCCATTTCGTCCACAAGATGTGGAATGACCACGAATTGGTCAAGATGGTCGAAGGCGGCGTGCCTTTCCACATGGCCTCCGACCAGGCGGGCAATGTGGGCCGGGCGTATGGCGTGTGGGACGAAGCCCAGGGCATCGAACTGCGCGGGCGTTTCATCATTGACCCCGATGGCATCATTCAGGCGATGGAAGTGCTGACGCCCCCGGTAGGTCGTAAGTTTGCCGAGTCGGTGCGCCAGATTCAGGCCTTCCAGCATGTGCGCGCTTCGGGCGGCAAAGAAGCTACCCCCGCTGGCTGGGAACCTGGCAAACTCACCCTCAAACCCGGCCCCGATCTGGTGGGCAAGGTTTGGGAAGTGTGGAAGCCGGAGATGGAGTAATTTTCTGGATGAAACGTTGGCGGCCTTCTGGCATCTAACCGGTAAAACCATTGCAGGAGTTTTCCATGTCCACTCGTTCCGAACGGATTGCCAGACGCCACCGCCAGCAAAAAATTCGCAATATCTTCATCGGCATTGGCGCTTTTTTGCTGCTCTTTGCAGCGGCATTGCTCTTTAGCCAAAAAACGCCTGTCCAGGCCCTCGCCCCCGCCCGCATCGGCCAGCCCTTGAGCGATTTCAGCCTGACCGACCTCCAGGGCCAGACCGTCCAGCTGGATGATTTCGCCGGGAAAGTGGTGCTGGTCAATGCCTGGGCCACCTGGTGTCCGCCGTGCAAGGCCGAAATGCCCGATCTCAACGCCTATTACCAGGCGCACCAGGCCGAAGGCTTTGTGCTGCTGGCCGTCAACGCGGGCGATAGCTTAAGCCAGGCCTCGGCATTTGCCGAACAGGCAGGCTTGGCTTTTCCTGTGTTGCTCGATGAAGATTTGCGGGTGTTGAATGGCCTGGGCATCCACAGCTTTCCCACCTCCATCATCGTTGGGCGGGATGGCGTGGTGAAGGGCATTCACCAGGGCATGTTCAGCCCGGAGAGCCTGGAAGCAAAAATCACCCCCCTTCTGCAAAGTCAGTGACCGATGGGGAACCCGAATGAGCAAACCGCACCCCTTGGGTAGGTGTGCATTCTCCTCTAGCCGAGGGTCAGGAAACAGGCCGCCTGACTCTCGGTTTTTTTAACCCACCCCCGTTTACGCTATAATTTTGCCCACCTGATTCACTAGGCCAACCCTGTTTCACCCCCAGCATGGAAAGGAATGCGCGTATGCCAGCCTACCCCCCCGAACCCTTCCGCATCAAGATGGTCGAACCCATTCGGTTGATCTCGCCCGAAGCGCGCCAGGCGGCCTTACAGGCGGCTGGCTACAATGTGTTCGCCCTGCGCGCCGAAGATGTTTTCATTGACCTGTTGACCGATTCTGGCACCGGCGCAATGAGCCAGGCGCAATGGGCGGCGATGATGCAGGGCGATGAAAGCTACGCCGGCGCACGTTCGTATTTCCGCCTGGAAGAAGCCGTGAAGGGCATATTTGGCTTTCGCTACTTCGTTCCCACCCACCAGGGCCGCGCCGCCGAGAATATCCTCAGCGCCTTGCTGGTGAAAGAAGGTCAGTTCGTACCCTCCAACATGCACTTCGATACCACCTACGCCAACATCCGCGCCCGCGGCGGCCGCCCCGCCAACCTGGTGATGGACGCCGCCGACGACCCGACGCGTTACCACCCCTTCAAGGGCAATATGGACATCGAAAAGCTGCGCCATTTCATCCAGGATGTGGGCCGTGAGCGCATTCCCTTTGGCATGATCACGGTGACGAACAACGCCGGCGGCGGGCAGCCGGTCTCGCTGGAGAATCTGCGCCAGGTGGCGGCGGTCTACCGCGAGTTTGGCATCCCCTTCATCATTGACGCCTGCCGTTATGCCGAGAATGCCATGTTCATCAAGCTGCGCGAGGAAGGTTATGCCGAGAAGAGCGTGCTGGAGATCGCCCGCGAGATGTTCGCCCTGGCCGATGGCGCCACGATGAGCGCCAAAAAGGATGCCATCGTCAACATCGGCGGGCTGCTGATGATGAACGATGAAAACCTGTACCAATTGGCCTGCAATGAACTGATCCTGCGCGAGGGCTTCCCCACCTACGGCGGCCTGGCCGGGCGTGACCTGGATGTGATGGCGACCGGCCTGTGGGAAGGCGTGGACGAAGATTACCTGCGTTACCGCCTCGGCCAGGCGGCTTACCTGGCCGACCGCCTGCTGGCGCTGGGCATCCCCATCGTCGAGCCGCCCGGCGGTCACGCGGTGTACGTGGATGCGCGTCGCCTCCTGCCGCATATCCCGCAGTCGGCCTTTCCGGGGCAGGCGCTGGCGGTCGAACTGTACCGCCAGGGGGCGATCCGCGCGGTGGAGATCGGCTCGGTGATGTTCGCCCATCCCAGCCCAGAGACAGGCGTGATGGTTTACCCGGCGCTCGAACTGGTGCGCCTGGCCATTCCCCGGCGGGTATACACGCAGAGCCATCTGGATTACGTGGTAGATGTTTTGGTGAAAATTGCCGAGCAGCGCGAAAATATCCGCGGGTATCGCTTTACCTACGCCCCCAAATTGCTGCGCCACTTCACGGCGCGTTTTGCGCCGCTGGATGCCTGACGTCGGTCGAGCCTGTCGAGACCCGGCTGGTTTGGCTGGCATGGTTTCGACAGGCATGGTTTCGACAGGCTCAACCAGCGGCAACTGCCGTGGGTAAGGTAAAGTAAAACGTGCTGCCCTGCCCCAGGCCAGCCGATTCGACCCAGATTTGTCCGCCATGCACCTCGATGATGCGCTTCACCAGCGCCAGCCCGATGCCGGTGCCTTCGCCGCCTCCGGCCAGCTTCTCGAACAGGCCGAAAATCTTCTGGTGATATTGCGCTTCGATGCCGATGCCATTGTCGCGCACGTACAAAACCGGCATCTCATCGGCAGGGTTGTCAACGACGCCAATTTCGATCCGCGGGTTGGGCTGCTCGCCCATAAACTTGATCGCGTTTTCGAGCAGGTTTTGCAGCACTTCCACCAGCCGCGCCCGGTCGCCATAGATGGTGGGTGTGGCCTCGTGACAATGCGCACGCACCCCGCTGGCCTGCAACGGCCCTTCCAACCTGGCTAATGCCTCCGCTACGATCTCGCCGAAGGGGATGGCCTCGGGTGGGTTCATCAGCCGCCCGATGCGCGAAAGCTCTAACAGATTGTTGAGCAGTTCTTGCATCTTCTCTGCCGATTGGCTGATGCGGGTTAAATCTTGCTGCACCCGTTCGATATTGCCCGCTGCCAGGTCGCGGCGCATGTAATCGGCAAAGCCGCGGATGGTGATCAGCGGGCTTTTGAGATCGTGGGAGACGGTGTAGGTGAAGCGCTCCAATTCGGTATTTTGCGCTTCCAGGCGGGCAATCAGCCGTTGACGTTCTTCTTCGGCCTGCTTGCGTTCGATGGCCGTCGCCACCTGCGTCGAGACGAACATCAGCACATCCTTGTCGGCCTCGGTCAGGCGTTCTTCGGGTTTGTAGGTCTGCACAGCCATCACGCCAATGATGCCGCGCCCGGCCCGCAGTGGAACGCCGATCCAATCTATCATGCGTTTGACCAAAATTTCGGCCTGCCCCGATTTTTCCAGGCGGTCGAACTCAGCGGGGGTGATCAGCAGCGGTTTGCCCGTGCGCAACACGTAGGCGGCCAGCCCTTTGCCGGGCTTATAGGGCGGCCAATGGCTGCGATACTCGTCAGCCAAAAAGGGTGTGGTCAGCAGGTCTGACGCCGCGTCGTACAGGGTGATATAAAAATTGCGCGCCGGCATCAACTCACAAATGGTCTGATGGATAGAAACGTACAGTTCGGTCAGGTTTTGCGTGCTTTGGGCGGCTTCTGAGATGCGGTAGATGGCCTGCTGAATTTTTTCAGCGCGCTGTCTCTCGCCAATCTCCTGGTGTAATGCCTGGTTGGCGGCCAGCAAAGCCTGTTGGTTGGCCTGCGCTGTGGCCAGGCTGTTGCGCATGTTCTGAGCGAGCAGAAAAACCACCACTGCCGTCACAAACAGGATCAGTAGCGTCATCAGTAAGTCGGTCAGGATTTGGCCCGGCATTGTTTGCCGGTTTGGGGTGAGCAAACCGAAAATTTCATCTGCCGCAACCAGGGTTATTGAAAGCCCACAGGCCGCCACCAGCCAAATGTACCCCCGGCGGGTTAAGAACAGGCTGGCCGATAAGATCAGCACCGGGTAGAGTAAGAGTGCAATCCCATGCAGCCCAGCGCTATTGAAGAGCAGAAGGGTTGCCATGACCAGCATACTGCTCAAAATCAGGTATCTGGCTGGCATATAGGCGCCGCGCCGCGTCAACCACAAGCAGAATGCCTGGGGCAGCAGCCCTGCCAGGATTATCCAACCGGAGGTTTCGCCTGGCAGCAGCAAGTAATAGGCACTGGCCAGGCTGGTGGCGGCCAGCAAAATGATGAGGATGGTGTGCAGAATGCGCAGGTTTGCGTCGCGGGGGGCATCACCGGTGGTGGGCGGCAGCAGCCAGTTTGGCAGACGTTTCATGGGGTGGTCCTTCCTGGGCGCAGTGCGTGGTTCACCCATTGCGCCCACTGCGCCAGCCATAACCGCCGTCGCAGCCTGCGCCAGGTTTCTAAGGCCAGGGTGCGCGCTGGCGTTTCGATAGCATGGTCGCTGTACATGGCTTGCGTGTAGTGACCGGTAAGTTGTTCGATTTCTGCGCTTGCAGGCGTCAGGCGGCGGGCAAACCAGGCAGATAGACGCTTGCGCCAGCGGCCTGGCGTGTCATGGGGGTGGGAAAGGTGCATTTGCAGACGCCCGGCAAATTCAGCGGGCGTATCGCCGCCGGGGAGCGGCCCCAGCAGGCGTTCTCCCTGGCGGCGCATTTGCTGATAGATGGCGATGACCGCCTGGCGCGGTTGCAGCCGCGACCACCACCACATCTCCACGGCCCGCCAGAGGAAGACCCCCTGTACGGCCAACGCCCCCAGGCAGGCCAGGCTGAACAGCGCCAGCGTCAGCGCGCCTTGCAGTCGGGCTGCCAGGCTGGGCGCGGGTTGGACGGTCGGTTGGGGCAGTTCCACCTTCGGGAAGGCCAGGGGCTTGCCGTCGGTATCTGGGCGGATGAAGGCCGGTTGGGCGGCAGTTGGCTCGAATTCCACCCAGCCGATTTCAGGGAAGTAAATTTCTACCCAGGCGTGGGCGTCGGTTTCGCGTACCACATAGCGCTGGCTGGTCGGGTCGAAACTGCCGCTGGCGTAGCCCATCACCAGGCGCGTTGGCAGGCCAACTGAGCGGCCCAACACGGCCAGGGCGCTGGCGTAATAATCGCAATAGCCGGTTTGCAGGTCGAACAGGAAATAATCTACCACGTCACGGTCGCGCGGCGGGCTGGCGATGTCGAGTGTGTAGGGGATGGTGCGCAAGAAGCCTTCGAGGGCGGCGGCCTTGTCGTAGGCGCTGGGCTGGTCGGTGGTCAGGGTCAGGGCCAGTTCACGCACGCGGATGGGCAGGTTTTCGGGCAGTTGCCGGTAGCGCAGGGCGATTTGTTCGGGGTACGTTGTCGGCGCGCTGCGCAGTTGGGCCGCGCTGACCTGGGGCAGGTAGCTGGCCGCCTGGTAGGTCTGGTCGGCGATCAACGCGCCAAACAGGTCGGCCTGTGTAAATGCGCCGGGGGCCACGCGCCATGCGGCCTCATAGGGTTGGTTGGCGCTTTGCAACTGCCCGGTAACGAACAACACGCCGCCCAGTTCTTGCACGGGGGTGATTTGTTGCAGGATGGTTTGTTGGAAATTGGGCTGGGTGGCAAAGAGGCCGGTTTCGGCAGCGTAGCCGATGGAACTGGCTTTGCTCGAACGCCAACCGCTGCCGGTGTACACATCGTAGGTGAGCATGCGCCAATAATAGCGCGGCGCGGCGGCCATGATCTGCGGCGGCGGCAGGTATTCGGGCGGCGGGTTGTAGCGCGGCTGGATGACTTCGACCGTCATCACTACATCTGTGGTCAGGTTGGGGCGGCCGCGCAGCGCGTGGCTGCTGGCCAGCCCTGCCGGGCGCACCTTGCGCGGGGCAGCGGGCGGCGGCTTGGCTTGCAGCCCGAACGATTCGCCCATGGGCGCGGCCGGCGCGTTGGCTGGCCGGTTGAACTGGCGGACAAAATTGACCACCGCCTCTACCGAGAAGGACGGCGCCAACACACCGGCTGTTAGCAACAGGGCCACCAGTGCGCCGGCCATCAGCGTCACATCCATGCCCATGCCTTCGGCGAAGTCCATGCGCTGCTGAGTCCACTGCGCTTCGCGGCGGTCGTAGCGCAGCAGCGCCATCAGCAGCAGCGTCGCGCCGAGCGGGGTGATCAGCGTGGTGGCCGGGAGACCCTGGTAATTGAGCAGGGCGGCCAGCAATCCCACCGCCGGGCCGAGGGCCGCCAGGGCGTTGCATGTGCGCCGGGTGGCCCATCCGGCCCACAGGGCCAGCAGCCACACCACGCCGATCCAAAAAATTGCCAGGGGCAGGCTGTCGCTGGCCGGTTGGCGTTTGACGATGATCGCCAGCCAATCGAGCAGACGCTGCCACGCAGCCGCAGCATCGGCGGCCAGCAATTGCGCGGCGATGTTTACGGGCTGCCAGTTGGGGGGGGAAGCTGGCTCGAGCCAGTGGCGCACGATTTGTGGCAGCAGCGGGGGCAGTTTGCTCAACCCGTTGAGCAGCGCCGGAACCAGGTTGCCCCCGGTGATGAAGGCCCAGGCCGCGCCCAACACAGCGCCCACCGGCAGGCTAAGCTGGCCCGGCAGCGGGGCGGCGGCCAACAGCCAGCCCACCAGCGTGCTGAGCATGGCCGCGTTGAGCAGCCAGGGCGCAGACTGGCGCAGCCGCGGCGTACCGGCCAACCCCACGGCCACCGCGCCGATGGCGAGCAGCAGCAGCAGCAGGATGGCGAAGGAGCGGGATAGGAAAAGACGGCGGAAAGCAGGCGATAACATGGATAGAAAAGGTAAGATTTTATGGCGATGTAACTTGACCAGCCTGCCCGGTTGCGTGTATAGTATCGTTTATGACCCAACGGCCCGAGACGGATGTCCTGATCGAACAACTACACGAGAACCAGGTTTTGCTGGCTATCAGCCAACGCCTGGCGGCCACAACCGATCTCCATTCGATTTTACAACAGATTGTAGATGCGGCTATCCAGTTGATTAAACGCGCCGAACGGGCGGTCATCCATGTGCTGGATGAGAAGAATGATTTTCTGGAAGGCGTGACCGTGGCCGGGCGCGACCAAAGGCTGATCGCCCGTCCGTTGGGTTTTAGCGCCGGGCAGGGCCTGGCAGGGTTGGCGCTCAAAGAAGGGGTGACCATTCGCGTGGCGAACGTCTACGAAGACCCGCGTTTCATCCCTGGCCCTGAGACCGGCCATCGCATCTATTCGTTGATGGTGGCCCCGGTGTTGACGGCGGAGAAGAAACTGGGCGTGTTGAGCGTCCACAGCCGCGAAATTGGCGCTTTCGATGAGCGTGACGAGCGCTTGTTGACCCTGCTGGGGGTAAATGTGGCCCTGGCGCTCGATAAAACGCAGATGCTTCAGACCACGCGCGAGCAGTTGAATGAGGTCAATGCGCTGTACCAGATCGTCCAGGGGTTGCTGGAGTGCTACGATGTGGAGAATGCGCTCAAACAGGTGGTCGATTCGCTGCACGAGTATTTCGGGTATTCGCATGTTCACGCTTTTCTGGTGGAGCGCGGCAGCGGCGATGCAGTTTTGTGGTACGGCTCTGGCAAGGTGGGCGCGAACCTGCTGGCGCAAGGCTACCGCATTCCCGCGGGACGTGGCATTGTGGGGCATGTCATCGCGGCTGGGCAGCCTTTTGTAACCAACGATGCCAGCAGCGTGGAATTTCGCCATCCCAACCCTTTGCTGCCCGATACCCATGCCGAATTGGCTGTGCCGGTGCGTGGCAGCAAGCGCG
Organism: uncultured Anaerolineaceae bacterium; assembly: GCA_964606085.1. Classification (GTDB taxonomy): domain Bacteria; phylum Chloroflexota; class Anaerolineae; order Anaerolineales; family UBA4823; genus CAIQJJ01. The sequence goes on along the minus strand of CAZSFD010000017.1, from coordinate 34,085 downwards.
TGTTGGGGGCGCTTGATCTGCAATATCGTCCGCCGCAGGTTTTTCACGATAACGATCTGCGTCTGATGACCACGGTTGCCAACCAGCTTGGCCTGGTGCTGGAGAAGCTGGCGATGAATGCTGAGTTGCAGGCTGCTTTGCATCACGAGCAGGCGGCGCGGGCGCAGTTGGTGCAATCGGAAAAGCTGGCGGCGTTGGGGCGCATCGTGGCGACGGTGGTGCATGAGTTGAATAACCCCTTGCAGGCCATCCAAAACGCCCTCTACCTGGTCAAAACGTCGGATACACTCGATCAGCAATCGCTCGAAGATGTGCAAATTGCCCTGGCTGAGGCGGCGCGCATGGCCGAGATCATCGCCCGGCTGCGCGACACCTACCGCCCGGCCTCGAGCGAAGAGTTCCGCCCAGAGGCGCTCAACGCCATCATCGAAGAAGTCCACCGGCTGATCGCCACCCATCTCAACCACAACCAGGTCACTTTCCGCTTCGAGGCTGATCCGGCCCTGCCTTTGTTGCCGATCATCCGCGACCAGATCAAACAGGTGTTGCTCAACATTTGTTTGAATGCTGTAGAAGCGATGCGAACGGGCGGCCACCTGACGGTGCGCACGCATTTTTACCCGCAAGAGAAGCAAATTTGCATTGCGATTAGCGATACCGGCGATGGCATTCCACCAGACATCTTGCCGCATATTTTCGACCCCTTTGTCACCACCAAAGAACTGGGTACCGGCCTGGGCCTGGCTATTTCGTATGATATTGTGCAGCGGCATGGCGGTGAAATTCACGTCAGCAGCCAGGTGGCGCGTGGCAGCACTTTTACGGTCTGGCTGCCGATGGCGCGGTTGTAACGTATAATTTGCCTGCAGAAACTTTCATGAGCGATATATCCCCCACCCACGGACGAATTTTGGTCATAGACGACGAAGAACTGCTGCGCCACACGCTGGCGCGCGTGCTGCGCCGCGCCGGCTACGAGGTGGCCATGTCTGGCGACGGCCACGATGCCCTGCGCCTGCTCGAAGACAATGGCTTCGATTTGGTCTACCTCGACATCCGCCTGCCCGGCATGGATGGCTTGCAGATTTTGAAGGGCATTCGCGCCAACGATGGCAAGATGCCCGTGGTGCTGCTGACCGCCTATGGTTCGCTGCAAACCGCCCTCGAAGCCCTGCGCCTGGGCGCCACTGATTATTTGCTCAAGCCGGTTGACCCCGAAGTATTGGTGAAACGCACGCACACCATTTTGACCGAACAGGCTGTCGAACGGCGCAAGCGTGAACTGCGCCAACAAATTGCCATTTTGCAAGAAGAACTGCGTCAGCTTGATGGGCCAACGGCGTTGGAGGGCGAGGCCGGCGAAAGCGGCGCTTCCCCGGCCGCGGAAGACCGCTTCCTCAAGCGTGGCGCACTGGTATTAGATTTGCAGGCCCGGCGTGCCACGTTCAAAGAGCGCTCGTTCAGCCTGCCGCCGGCCACCTTCGATTACCTGGTTGTGCTGGTACGCCATGCGCCCCAGGTGATCACCTATCAATCCCTCGTCACCGAAGCGCAGGGCTACCCGGCTGACCCGGTGGAGGCGCGCGAACTCTCCAAGTGGCACGTTCACACCTTGCGGCAGGCCTTCGAAGAATCCACCGCACAGCCGCGCTACCTGCTGAACGTGCGCGGGACGGGGTATCGGCTGGTACTGGACCCATGAGCGCCGCTGGCGCAAGCCGAACAGCCCTTCCCAACTTTTCCCAACCATTTCCCCCACAAACAAACTGCTAAAAATGGATTTTCATCCATAATGTCTCCTATGGATGAAAACAGCACACCACCCCCTGCCGTCGCGCGCGTCCTGATTGTGGATGATCACCCCAACACGGCCTCCATGTTAGCCCGCGTGCTGAAAAAATTAGAGACCCCCTCCGAGGTTCTCACCGCCAACAGCGGCGAAGAAGCGCTGCAATTAATTGGCGAAAAGAATGTAGATGTGCTCATCACCGATTTCATCATGCCTGGGATGAGCGGCCTCGAGCTGATTGAAAAGCTCAAACGAGAAGACCGCGAACCCGGGCATGTGATTTTAATGACGGCTTACGACATCCCCGGGTTGGTGATGACCACGCGCCAACTCAAAGTGCAAGATTACCTGGTGAAACCGGTAGACCCCGAAAAGATTCGCGGCATTGTGGATAAGGTTCTGCGCCAAATGTACCCGGCCCAGGCGCTTGAAGAAGCGGCAGCCGAAGAAGCCCCGCCCCGCATCCTGATTGCCGACGACAACCCCGATAACATCCGCCTGTTGGCGGTGCGCCTGCAGAGTGAAGGCTACGAATTTATCACCGCGGCCGATGGGGTGGAAACGCTCGAAAAGGTGGCGGCTGAGAAGCCCGACCTGGTGCTGCTGGATGTGAATATGCCGCGCAAAGATGGCTTCGAGGTGCTGACGGAGATGCGCGCCAACTCCGAAATGGCTCACTTGCCCGTCATCATCATCACCGCCGCCCGCATCGGCATCAAAGATGTGCGCGAGGGCCTGACCCTGGGCGCCGACGATTACATCACCAAGCCCTTCGATTGGCGCGAACTTTCGGCGCGCATCCGCACCAAGCTGCGTGTCAAGCGCGCCGAAGATGCCCTGCGCCAGCGCAGTAAGAACCTGAGCGTGCTGCCTGAAATCAGCCTCGATTTAGGCGAACGCCTGGATATCGAAGGCCTCACCAAGAGCATCCTGGCGCGCACGGTGGGGGCGCTCGAAGCGCAAAATGGCTATCTGTTTGTTTTTCAGGCCAACGGGCAGGTCACGTTCCAGGCGCATCAAATCCAGGTGCAATCGTCGTGGACGCTCGAAGAAACACGCGGGCGTTTCATCGTCGAAGGGGTGGTGGCGCAGGTCATCTCCAGCCGCCAGGGGGTGATCATCGAAAATACCACGGCCCATGCCGAATGGCCAGGCAGCGCGGCTGAAGCAGAACAATCGGCCATTGTGGCCCCCATGTTGGGCCGCCGCGATGTGTTGGGGGTGATGGTGTTGGTGCATCAGAGCGTGGGCTACTTCAAGCCCGAACACCTGACCCTGGTGCAGGCCATTGCCAGCCAGGCCGCCCTGGCGGTTGAAAACGCCCAACTCTACGCTTCGGAACGAAAACGGGTGAATGAACTGGTGGCGCTCAACCAGCTCATCCGCGACATCAACCGTTTCACCCGTTCGACCGAATTGGTCGAACGCCTGCCGCAAATGCTGCGGGATGTCTTTGGCTACCCGGCTGTGGCGCTGTGGCTGGTGGAAAATGGGAATTTGATTTTGCGCACCCTGGTCGGCGCTGAAAATGCGCCGCGGCCAAGCATTTTAGAGTTAGCCCCGCAACAGGCGGCGCTTACCGGGCAGCCGGCGCAGGTTTCAGGGGCCATCGAAGAGCGCAGCGGCGAGCGCGCCCTGGGCGGGCAGCCGCCGGTGCAATCATCCATCGCCGTTCCGCTCTCGTGGAACAGCAAGGTGCGCGGGGTGATCTCGATGCACAGCCAGAAAGCGGGGGCTTTTCAGGAAAGCGACCGTGTGGTGCTGGAAACGCTGGCCGCCCAGGTGACTTCGGCCTTCGAGCGCATTCAACTTTTCGAATCGGTAGAGCAGGAGCAGCGCCGCCTGGCGGCTGTACTGCGCAGCGCCGCCGATGCCATCCTGGTGTTGGATGGCGAGGGGCGCGTGCAGCTTTCCAACCCGGCTGCCGAGCGCCTGTTCACCGATGTTTCGGTGCGGGTGGGCCAGGAATTGCCCTGCGGACGCGGCTACGACGACCTGATCGAAATGCTCGATGCCACGCGCCGGGGGGCTGAAGCGCAGGCCCACGAAATCTACTGGCCTGATAAGCGCACCTTCTCGGTGCAGATCACGCCCGTCGAAGATGGCGGACAGGTGGCTATCTTGCACGATGTCAGCCACTTCAAAGCGCTCGACCAGATCAAAAACGAGTTCCTCGCCACCGCCACCCACGACCTGAAGAACCCGATCTTTGCCGTGCTGGGTTACAGCGACTTGCTGGTCAAGGCTGGCGCGTTGACCCCCATGCAGATCGACTTCGTCAGCCGCATTCGCAATGCCTCGGTGCAGATGCAAGACCTGGTGCTGAACCTGCTCGAAGTGGCCCGCATGGATATGGGCAGCGAACTGAAGCTGGAAACTTTCGACCTGAACGAAGTGCTGCAAAGCGCCGTGGACGAGTTCAAGCCACAGGCCGAACTGCGCCAGCACGAGTTGAGCGCTCAATTGGCCGATGCACCCCTGCCGGTCGAGGGCGACCGCACCCGCCTGATGCAGGTGGCGCGTAATTTACTCGGCAACGCCCTCAAGTACACCCCCAACGGCGGCAAGGTGACGGTGCGCAGCGACGCAGCAAATGGCAAAGCCAACGCCTATTTCGCCGACACCGGCATTGGCATCTCTGAAGATGACCTGGCGCACCTGTTCGAGAAGTTTTACCGGGTGCGCAGCGACGCCACGCAAGACATCGAAGGCAATGGCCTGGGCCTGGCGATTGTGCAGGCGATTGTGGAACAGCACCAGGGCCAGGTGCAGGTGCAAAGCAAGGTGGGCGAGGGGAGCTGCTTTAGCTTCCACTTGCCGCTGATGTAGCTTGTGAGAGTACGGCGGAATGAATGCCGCCATACGGTGTTGATGGAGCTATACGTGAGGTAATGCGATGGAACACCCCCAGGAACCCTTGTTTGAAGTAAGCGACAGGCAAGCGCAGCGCAGTTTTTACGTTTCGATTGGCACAGGCATCCTCATGTTTGCGGCTGTGATATTGCTGGTGGTCACCAGCAGCGGCCTCGAAATCACGGGCATTCTCGATGTGCGTATCCTGGCTACAGGCGTGGCCGTATGCGCCTTTGTCAGCGCCGGGTTTTCACGCCTGAGCAAACGGCTGGTGCTGATCGGGCAAATGCTGGTCATCCTTTCTCTGACGCTGACGATTTTGCTCATTTTGTTCAATATCTCAGGGATTGGCGTTGCTGCATCTGTGGTGTTGTTGGTGGTCATCTTTGCCATTACATCGGTTGTTTTCCCTGTGCGCCTGGGGAATGGCCTCAATGGGGTTGCCATAGCCCTGGCGGTGGGTTTGATTCTGTTTGACCTGTTTTACCCTTTGCCACGCACACCCAACGAAACGCCCGAAATCACCTGGGTTTTGACCGGCGCGTTTGTGATCGTTTTTGGCATCCTGGTGTATCGCCAGTTTGGTTCGTATGCCTTGCGCACCAAGTTGATCATCGTCATGGTTGGTACCACCACCATCGCCTCGGTCGCGTTAGCTTTCCTGGGCATTTCGGCCACCACACAGGCGCTGACCCAAAACGTGGGCCAACAGCTTGCCGGTGATGCCGATGCGCATGGCTACCAGGTTGGCGACCTGCTGGATGGGCAGATCGGTATCTTGACGGCGCTTTCATTGAACGAATTGGTCCAGCAAGCCGTTGCCGCGCATGTCAACACCTATCGCCATTCAGACCGGGCGGCCATTTTAGAGGAAGTTGCCCAGCGCGACCAGCAGTGGGCTGCTGCCGCCGATGACGACCCCTTCATCCAACAATATCTCACCAACCCGGTGGCGCTCGATCTGCAAGAATTTAGCCGCGCCTTTCCTGCTCACCGCGAAGTTTTCGTGACCGATACCTATGGCGCGCTGGTGGCTGCCAACAGCCGCACCAGCGATTACGATCAGTCTGATGAAGCCTGGTGGCAGGCGGCTTATGCCGATGGACAGGGCGCCGTGTACCTCGCCAGTACACCTGAATTTGATCAAAGCGTGGGTGAATTTAGCTTGCAGATGGCCCTGCCTTTGCGTGACCGGGATACGGGTGAAGTGATCGGCGTGGTGCGTTCGACCTACATTTTGGATACCCTTGAACAAATCCTGTCTACAACGGCCATTGGGAAAACCAGCGAAGCAGATGTCATTTTCACTGCCGGAACGCCTGCTCGCATCCACGAGGGCCAAATTGTCATCATGGGGCCGCAGGCCTGGCAGGAGATTTCTGCTGTACTGGATCAGCCCTACGCTCAAATGGTCTACGAAGGGGTGAAACGTTTTTTGAGCGCGGCGCCGGTGCGCACCCTGGAGGAAAGCCCCGTGGTGAATGATTTGGGCTGGCTGATCATTTTGCACCAGGATGAAATTGAAGCATTGGCCCCGGTGGAGCAGCAGACGCGCGGCACCACAATCCTGGCGGTGATCATCATCGCCCTGGCTGCGGGTGTGGTTGCCGGATTGGCGCAGGTGTTGGTGATCCCGATCAGCCGCCTGACCACAGTGGCCGAACAAGTCAGCGCTGGCAACCTGGCCGTGCGCGCCGAAGTGCAAAACGAAGATGAAATTGGCCGCCTGGCTGCCGCCTTCAACACCATGACGGGCCAACTGCAAACCACCCTGCAAGGCCTCGAACAACGCGTGGCCGACCGCACGCGAGCGCTCGAAACCTCCACCGAGGTCAGCCGCCGCATTTCGACCATTCTCGATCAGGCTGCGCTGCTGCGCGAAGTGGTGGAGCAGGTGCAATCGGCCTTCAAATACTATCACGCCCACATCTATCTATTCGATGAAGCCAAAGAGAACCTGCTGATGGCTGGCGGCACCGGCGAGGCCGGCCAGACGATGCTGGCCAGCGGCCATGCGGTGCCAAAGGGCCGCGGTCTGGTGGGGCGCGCCGCCACCACCAACCTGCCCGTGCTGGTTCCTGATGTGACCAAAGTGGAAGGCTGGCTGCCCAACCCGCTGCTGCCCGACACCAAAGCCGAGGCCGCCGTGCCGATTGCCATCGGCGATGATGTGCTGGGCGTGTTGGATGTGCAAGATGACGCCATCAACGGCCTGACCGAAGTGGACGTGACCTTGCTGCAATCTATTGCCGGGCAGGTGGCTATCGCCCTGCAAAACGCCCGGGCTTACCAGCAAGCCCAACGCCAGGCCGACCGCGAAGCGTTGATCGGCGGCATTGCTCAGCAGATTCAAAGCACAACGACGATGGATGATGCGCTTAAAGTGGCGGTGCGCGAGTTAGGCCGGGCGTTGCGTAGTGATGTGGGCGTGCAGTTGAAGCGTTAGCTGTGCCATGAAAAATTGCCTATCCATTCTGAGCGTTGCAACCAGGAGAAAATGCGATGAAAAACTTTCGTTTCGTGTCACTTGTATTGCTGGCGGTATTCCTGCTCACTGCTTGCGGGGGTGGAAAAACCCCGTCAGCGCCTGTGCAGGTAAACTTTGCCTATGACTATTGGGCAGGCTATTATCCGGGCCTGATCGCCATCGAAAAAGGCTATTACGCCGAAAGCAACCTGGATGTGAAAGCGATCAAACCCGAAAATACAGATTCCATGATGGGCGATTTCCTCGGCGGAAAATACGATTTCATGGCCATCTCCATGGGAGACCTGATCAATTTAACCCAGAGGTCAGACGATTTCTATTTCATCTTCATCTCTGACGAATCGGCGGGGGCCGACTCCGTGATGGCAACCCCTGACATCAAGAACGTGGCAGACCTGCGCGGAAAAAGCATCGGGTTTAACCAAGGCGGCTTTGCAGAGGTCTTTGTTATGACCGTGCTAAAGCAAAACGGGCTTGGCCCCGGCGATGTAAACATCGTGGATATGGACGCATCAGAAGTTCCTGCAAAACTGCGCGATGGCACCATCCAGGCCGGGGAGACCTGGGAACCCTACGTCACTGAAGCCAAAAAAGATGGGAACATATCCCTGTTTACCACGAAGGATACTCCCGGCCTAATTCTGGATGGCATTGCGGTGCGCGGTGAATTCGCTCGCCAACACCCGGAAGCCGTTCAAGCATTTGTGGACGGCTGGTTCAAGGCGGTGGATTTTTGGCTTGCCAACCCCCAGGAAGGCAATGCTGCGGCCGCCAAGATTTCCGGCGACGACCCGGCTGCCATCTCGCTGGATGGTATCGGCTTGAAAACGCTTGCCGATAATCAGGCGCTCTTCAAACCTGGCACAACCACGGCCTCTGCTTATTACACGGCAGAGCTATTTGTGGACTTCTTTGTCAAAAGCGGCCTATTGACCAAAAGACCTGATGTGCAAAAATTGATCAATTCGGATTATGTCAAACCTTGAAGATAAGCGTTTAACTCGGCTTTCGACATCCAACAGAAATTCATCCCCAAGTTTATTCGGTAAGGCTGTGTAGATTAATTAGCACCTGGAGATACCCGATACATGAACACTCCTATCGCATCCACCCCAGATGAAAAGACTGAACGGAAGCGTAATGCAATCCGCGCCGGATGGGTCATAACCATGGTTGGCGTTATGCTGGCTGCATGGGGTATTTATGCGTACACCCAGAGATCGGATACCACACGTATCATTTTTCTGTTGTCACATATTCTGTTCTTACTTTTCGCAATTTCATCGCTCTGGCTGAGCCATCGCGGGCGTTCGACTGCTGGCGCAATGCTTTTAATCTCTGCCACGATGGTTGAAACCAGTGTATTGGGCATCTTCGGACGTGGACAGGGATTTTTATATTTCCTGCTGACTGTGTTGATCGTATCCGTTATTTCAATTTGGGCGCTTGCGCGGCGCGAACGCCTTTTTACGACCTTCGCCAGTGTGGTGGTGGGCTTATTCCTGCTGTTATTTGATCTCTTCTCGTCTGCCCCCTGGCGTCAGGAAACCATCTCACCCCTTGTCGTGCCGATCCTGGGCGGCGCAATCATCATTGGTTTTTTGATCATCCTTGCCACGCAGTTTCGTTTATTTTCATTACGTGCCAAGTTGATCACCGCCTTCCTGGCGACAGCGGTCATTCCTCTGGCGATCCTCGCCTTCGTCAATGACAGCAGCACCCGCACCGCCCTGACGAATGACGCCAATCAGGCCCTGGGCAGTGCGGCATCGCAAACCGCGATTCAACTGGATTCGTTCATCAACAACGGTCTCGATACCATCCGTACACAGGCAAGCCTGAAAGTGGCCAGCGATTTTCTTTCTCTGCCGGCCAGTCAGCGCACAGAGCAAAATGCGAATATCCTTGCGTTCCTGACCACGCTTGTCCGCCAAAACCCCGTCTACATCTCATCGGTTGCCATCCTCGATATCAATGGCGTGGATATTGCAGATACCTTCACCGGTGACGTCGGTTTGGACAAATCTGATCGTGACTACTTCAAAAAAGCGCTGGAGACAGAACTGCCGTATGTTTCCGATGTGGAGTTCTCCCAGACCACCGGTGAGGCATCCCTCTATTTCTCCGCCCCGGTGCGTAATACGGCTGGTGACATCCTCGGCGTTATTCGTACACGCTATAACGCCAACGCGCTGCAACAAATTGTCAGTGCGAATAATAATCTGGTTGGGCAGGGTTCCTTCGCTGTGTTGTTGGACGCAGAGCATTATGTGCGCCTGGCGCATGGCACGACGCCCGCCCTTATTTTCAAAACCATTGCATCACTGGAAGCTGCAACCGTCAGCGACTTGCAGGCGCGGCGTTTGCTGCCTCCTGGCACGCCGCAAGAACTTTCCACCAACCAACTCGATTTTGAGCAGGGCTTAGACAAATTTATTGCACAACCCTTCTTCGCCGCTGACCTGACAGGCGACACCAATAGTGAACAAGTCGCTGTGGTGTCTATGGAAACGCAAAACTGGTTGGTGGCATTTGCTGTTCCGCAAACGGTATTCCTTGCCCCTATCAATACTCAGGCACAAACTAATATTCTACTCACCCTGGGCATGGCGGTTCTTGTGGCAGCTTTTGGCGTGTTCATATCACAAACCCTATCCGGCCCAATTGTGCGCCTGACGCAAACAGCGGAAAAAATCGCCGGCGGCGATATCAACCTCCAGGCCAAAGTGGAAACAGGTGATGAGATCGGCATTCTGGCAGGCACCTTCAACCGCATGACTGCCCAGTTGCGTGACTTCATTGTCAACCTGGAGGCGCGCGTGGCCGCCCGCACCAAAGACCTGGCAACCGTTGCCGAAGTAGGCACTGCCACGGCCACCATTTTGGAAACCGATAAACTATTACAGGCAGTGGTGGACCTGGCCAAAGATCGTTTTAACCTCTACCATTCACATATCTACCTGCTCGATGAAACCGGTCAGAACCTGGTGCTGACTTCTGGCGCAGGCGATGTCGGGCGCACGATGGTGGCGCAAAAACGTTCCATCCCGCTCAACAGCGAACAATCGTTGGTGGCACGCGCCGCCCGTGAGCGCAAAGGCGTTACCGTCAACGATGTGACCCTGACGCCAGATTTCCTGCCCAACCCCTTACTGCCTTACACCCGTTCCGAACTGGCGGTGCCGATGATCGTCAGTGGCAACGTGATTGGCGTGTTTGATGTTCAATCCGATCAGGTTGGGCGCTTCACAGATGCAGATATCAGCATTCAAACGACCTTGGCGGCGCAGGTTTCTACATCCATTCAGAACGTGCGTTCGTTCGAACAATCGCAGGCGCAGGCCGAGTTCGAAACCCTTGTCAACGCCATCGGCCAGAAGATTCAGCGCGCTGCCAGCGTGGAAGATGTGCTGCAAATTGCCGCCCGCGAGGTGGGCCGGGCGCTCGAAGGCAGCCGCGTGCGCGCCAGCATTCAATCCAGTCAGGTTCGCGGCGATCAATCTCGCCGCAATTAACATCTGTATGGCGAAATTAATTTCGCCATACACAACTTTATTCCGTCAAAAAGGAGAACCCCCCCATGCAAACGGTCAAAGAATTCCCCTACCTCTCGATCATCTGGGACGAAGAAACCCGCTCGATGATCTCCCAGTGGCACGGCGGCCACGTGGGGCGCGACATCAAAATGGGCCTCAACACCACCCTCGAAGAATACAAGAAGAAACTGCCCGGCGCCCAATGGATTGGCGACACCACCGACATCGGCGTGATCGGCCTGGAAGAGCAGGCCTGGATTGACAAAGACTGGTTCCCGCGCTTCCTGGCTACCGAAGTCCAGTTCATGGCCGTGATCCAGCCCAAGAGTGCCGTGGCCAAGCTGATGGTGGATCAGATCGTCTCCAAAGTGCCTGGCACCCGCCTGACCATTTTCAACTGCGCCACGCTCGAAGAAGCGCGGGCGTGGATGAAGCAGCAGAAGTTTTAAAAGATTTGGCTTAAGTTCACGATCCCGTCAACGAATGAAGAACGAATAAGCGAATTCTGCCTGCCTGCTCGTTTCACTTTCATTCGTTCGTTATATTCGTTTCCCATTCGTTGACGGCCTCTCCAACCTGGCAAACGCCCACAGGAGTTACGCGATGGACAACGTTCGAAAAATCCTTCACCCCCCTATCTTTGAAGATGTGGAGAAAACGCGCATCGCGGCACTGGCGAACTTGATCCTGCTTGCGCTTATCTTGTTTGATTTTATCGCCCTGATTTCTGTTGGGTTATTTGCTCAGAACACACCTCCCGCCCAGGTGATTTCTTCTGTCGTCTTTATCATTTTGTGTGTGGGCTTGAAAATAGCATTACACCGTGGTTATGTCACGGTAGTTAATTTTTTTATCGTGGGTATACTCTTGATACTCGTTTCGGTGATTTTGATTACCGGTGGTAGCATCCGCGCCCCGGCTATTTCGATATTCATTCTTACCAGTGTGATTGCCGGCTTGCTGATTGGCCGAAATGCTGCAATTTGGACCGCAGTGGTCAGTACCGTTGTTGTTACAGGCATTGTTTATGGGGAAATCAACGACCTTCTGCCTGAACCCTATCTTGATGTAAGTTTTCAGCAAGTGGTGATATTTGCCGTGTCAGCCGTCATGACGGTGATTCTGCTGAACCAGGCGTTGCACCGAATTCAAGACTCGTTGGATTTGGCATTGAAGAATGAGGCCGAAACTCGTTCACTGGCCGCCTCGCTCGAACAGCGCGTGGCCGAACGCACCGCGTCCATGGAGCAAACCAACCTCTACCTGGCCCTGGCCACCGAAATCGGCCAGAACGTGGCCCAGGTGCGCGACCTGGACGTGATGCTGCGCGACGCTGCTGAAATCATCCGCGCTTTCTTTGGCATGTACTACGTCCAGGTCTATCTCGTTAATCCGGCCCAAACCGAACTGGTGCTGCACTTCGGCACCGGCGAAGTGGGCGCCGAGTTGCTTGCACGCCGCCACCGCCTGCCGCTGGATGATAGCTCGATCAACGGGCGGGCTGCTATCACCAAGCGTTCGGTGGTGATTGCCGATACCGCCGCCAGTCCCGCCTTTCGCCCCAACCCGTTGCTGCCCAACACCCGTTCCGAAATGGCCGTGCCGCTGCTGGTAGGCGATCAACTGGTGGGGGTATTGAACATGCAGAGCGACCAGCCCAGCGCACTGAGCGAAAGCTCCCTGGTGGCCTTCGAGCCGCTCTCCGGGCAGATAGCCATTGCCATCCAAAACACCCGTCTGTTCGCCGAAACACAGCAGGCCCGCAGCGAACTCGAAGCCCTGGCCCGCCGCCTGACCCGCGCCGGCTGGGACGAGTACCTCGACGCCGTTCACAAACCCGAATTTGCTGGCTTCGTGTACGACCAGGATCAGGTCACGCCCCTGGCAGAAGCCCTGCCGGTTGCGCCCAACGCCCTGGCAGCCGAAATTACCATTGGCGGCGAGCGGTTGGGCGCGCTGGTGGTCGAAGGCGAAGAGACCAGCCAGCGCAGCCGCGCCGCCGAACTGATCAACAGCGTGGCGCGCCAGATGGCCCAACAGATCGAAAACCTGCGCCTGCTCGAAAGCGCCGACCGCTACCGCGGCGAGGCCGAACAGGCCATGCGCCGCCTCACCCGCCAGGGCTGGCAGGCAGCCCAAGCAGGGGTGGCCGCCCATGGCTATATCTACCGTGAACATCAGGTACAACCCCTGGATGAAACCCCCCAAACTGAAAATCTGCGCACCCTGCCCCTGGTGGTGCGTGACGAACCCATCGGTGAGATCGCCATCCCCGGCGGCGAACTCGCCCCCGAAGACGAATCCCTGCTCGAATCCATCCGCCAGCAATTGGCCGCCCACCTCGAAAACCTGCGCCTGAGCCAGGAGACGCAGACCGCCCTCACCCAAACCGAAGCCCTTTACGCCGCCAGCGCCCGCGTGGTGCAATCTACCAACATCGGCCAGGTGTTGCGGGCGGTGGTCGAAAACACGCCCCTGCGCCAGTTTGAGCGGGCCAGCATCATGCTCTTCAACCGTCCCTGGGGCGAGGCCATGCCCGAAACCGGCACCCTGGCGGCTGAATGGGAGCGCAGCGGCCAGCAGCCGTCCGTGCCGCTTGGTGCAATTTTCCCACTGGTAGGTGTGCCAACCACGCGTCAGGCCCGCCGCGACCGGCCCACCTTTGTGCATGTCACGCCCGATATGCCCGGCCTGACCGCCGAGGAATACGAGTTGGTGAAGCAAATCGGCATCCATTCGGTCATCCTGCCGATTGTGGCTGGCGACCAGTGGATCGGCTGGCTCTCGGTGGCCTCCAATGACGATGTAGACCTCAGCGAAGACGACCTGCGCCAGATCGCCACCCTCACCGGCCAGGCCGCCACCGTGATCCAGAGCATCCGCCTGCTCGATGAAGCCACCGCCCGCGCCCGCCGCGAACAAGCCCTGCGCCAGATCGCCACCCGCGTGCGCACCTTCGTCGAACCAGAGATGATCCTGCGCACCGCCGCCCGCGAGTTGGGCGATGCCCTGGGGCGCAAGGTGACGGTGCAATTAGGGCATCCTGCTCAATTTGAAACGGCTGAAAACTCGCAGGAGAGCAACCATGAGTAATCTGCAAGCGAAATCCCCGTCAAACCAGCCTGAGCCAGAGCGGTTCGACATCCGGCGTATGAGAAAATGGCTGGCCGCGCCTGATCTGCGCGAAGTATCGGCAGAAAACGAAGAATTACGGCGGGCCAACAAAGAAGCGCAACTTTCTACCCAACGCATGCGCACGATGTTCGCCGCCTTGCCCGATGGCCTGGGCATTACAGACACAGGCGGCGTGTTGCTGGAAGCCAACCAAAGCCTGGCCCGCCTGGCCGGGGTAGATGACCCCGCACAATTGCTAGGCCGCAAAGCCACAGATTTGGTCGCTACATCAGACCGGGAGCGCGCCCTGCAAAATTTTGCCAGTGGCAAAATGGTTGGTCTTTCAGTGGAATATCGGATGGCTCGTTTCGATGGCCGGGAGTTCGATGGCGAACTGACTGCCGCTATTCTGACCGATGAGCAGGGCCAGCCAGCCGGTTTTGTTACCGTGGTGCGCGACATCACTGCCCAAAAACAAGCCACCGAGCAACTGCGCCGTATGCAGGTCATCGTTGAGAACACGCCCGATTTTATTGCCATGGCTTCGCCAACCGGGAAAGGCCTGTACATCAACCCGGCAGGTTTGCAGATGATTGGATACAGTGCCAAAGAATTTGCTGCCGGCATGAATATTGGCAGTGTCCAACCAGGCCTGCCCCCTGAAGCCTTTCAATCGGCGGTTGTACAGGGCCAGTGGATTGGGGAAAGCGAACTGGTTTGCAAAGATGGCCGCCGCATCCCCGTCTCGCAGGTGATCGCCGCCGTCAAAGATGAGCGCGGCCAGTTTGTGGCGCTGACCACCATCGCCCGCGATATTTCGGTCGAAAAACAGGCCCAGGCTGAGTTGCAATTCCGCAGCCAGTTCGAGCGTTTGGTGGCCGATATTTCCACCCAGTTCGTCAGTCTGGCTGGCAATCTGGATGAGCAAATCACCACCACCCTGCAAAGCATTGGCGAATTTTCCGGGCTGGATCGCAGCTATGTCTTCCGCACGCACCTGGAACGCGGCACGATGGATAACACCCACGAATGGTGCGCCCCCGGCATTACGCCCCACAAAGATGACTTGCAGGGCCTCCCGCTCGACACCTTCCCCTGGCTGATGGCGCAGTTGCGCAACCAGCAGACGGTTTACATCCCACATGTGGCTGACCTGCCCGCCGAGGCCAGCGCCGAAAAGACCGAATTTGAACGCGAGGCCATCCAATCGCTGATTGTGGTGCCAATGATCTACCAGGGTGAACTGGTCGGCTTCGTCGGCTTCGACTCGGTGCAGAAAGCGACCGAATGGACGGAATACACCTCCCGCCTGCTGCGCATGGTGGCTGATGGCATCGCTGGCGCGTTGCAGCGCGAACAATACGGCGTTGAACTTGAACGGCGTGTGGCCGAACGCACCGCGGCGATGGAAAAGACCAATCTCTACCTGGCCCTGGCCACCGAAATCGGCCAGAATATCTCGCAGGTGCGCGAGTTGGATGTGATGCTGCGCGACGCCGCCGAGATCATCCGCGCCTTCTTTGGCATGTACTACGTCCAGGTTTACCTGGTCAACCCGGCGCAGACCGAACTGGTGCTGCAATTTGGCACCGGCGAGGTGGGCGCAGAATTACTCGCCCGCCGCCACCGCCTGCCGTTGGATGCCAACTCGATCAACGGGCGCGCCGCGCTCACCAGGCGTTCCGTCGTCATCGCCGATACTGCCGCCAGCCCCACCTTCCGCCCCAACCCCTTGCTGCCCAACACGCGCTCCGAAATGGCCGTGCCGCTCCTGGTAGGCGATCAACTGATCGGCGTTCTCGATATGCAGAGCGAGCAGCCGGGCGCCCTGGCCGAAGATGCCCTGTTGGCCTTCGAGCCGCTTTCTGGGCAATTCGCCGTCGCCATCCAAAACGCCCGTTTGCGCCAGGAAATGACCATGCGCCTGAATGAAGTGGACTCGATCTCGCGCGCTTTGAGCGCTGAAGCCTGGCGGGCCTACCAGAGCAATGCCGCTGATATTCGCGGCTTTGTCTACGATCAAAACGAACTCCAGCCGCAGCCAGCGTGGCCGCCAGCGCTGGCCCTGGCCGCCCAGGAAACGCGCACCCTCACCCCGCAAGAAACCGGCGAGATGGCCGCCATGCCCCTCACCGTGCGCGGCGGCGAAGTGATCGGTGCGTTGGGCGTTTTCGACGACCCGCAGAACCCGCTCTCGACCGAAGACCTGAATTTCATCGAACAGGTTTCAGAACAATTATCCCTGGCCCTCGAAAGCGCCCGCCTGTTCGACCAGACGCAGACCACCCTGGCCCAAACCGAAACGCTCTACGAAATTGGCCGCCTGCTCAACAACGCCGCCAATGTGGATGAAATCCTGGAGGCCGTCAGCCTGCCGGCTCGCCAGGCCGGCTGCCACGATGCCATGCTGGTCTATTTCGACCTGGATGCCAACGACCAGCCAGAAGCGATGACGATCATGGCTGCCTGGCGGGTAGATGGCCGCGAGGCGATGCCGGTGGGCCTGAAAACCTCTTTGCTGCAATCACCGCTGACCCCGCTGCTGTCAGCAGGCCCCGCGGCCCCGCGTCTGATCCCCAGTGTTGCCACGGAGCAGAGCCTGCCGCCCAACTTCAAGGCGATGATGATGCAGGCCGGCAACGCCGCCATGGCCATCGTGCCGATTGCCCAGGTCGGGCGCTGGTTGGGCCTGATCACCTTTGGCTGGCCTGCGCCGCACACCTTCAGCCAGGCCGAAAGCGACACCTATAACGCCCTGATCGGCCTGGCGGCCCCGGCGGTGCAAAGCCGCCGCCTGCTCATCCAGGCCCAAAGCCGCGCCCAACGCGAACAAGCCCTGCGCCAGATCACCAGCGCCGTGCGCAGTTCCACCGACCCGGCCATCATCATGCGCACCGCCGTGCGCGAAATTGGCAATATCTTGGGCCGCAAAGCCCTGATCCGCCTCGAAGAACCCGAGGTAGCACGGGATTAATCCCGTGCTACGTTGGAGGACTGTATGGAAAACCCCACCCCGCTTGCCAGGCCCACCCCCTCGCCCGAACGCCAAATACTCGATGCCTCGCCCATTGGCACCCTGATCACCCGCATCAGCGATGGCACGATCCTGTTTGCCAACCACGCTATCGGCAAGATGCTTGGCCTTGGCGATGTGGAAGGCGTGATCGGCACGCCGGTGCCGAATTTTTATGGCGATCCCCATGAGCGGCAGGTTGTGTTGGACCGCTTTCGCGCCGAAGGCAAGCTCGAAGGCTACGAGCTTCATGCCCGCCGATTGGATGGCAGCCTGTTCTGGGTGGAAATTTCCATACAACCTTTCGAGTTTGAGGGTGAGAAGGTCATCCTCTCCACCGTCCTGGATATTACCGCCCGCAAAGAGGCTGAGCAGCGCTTACAGGAGAGCGAACAGCGCTTACAGGTGATTTTCAATGCCCTGCCGCAGCCGGTGATCGTCACGCGCATCTCCGACGGCCTGGTGTTATATGCCAACCAGCAGCTCAGCGACCTGTTCGGCATCCCCCTCGACCAACTGCTCGGCATGCAAACGCCCGATTTTTACGCCAACCCTGCCGACCGGCTGCGTTTTGTGCAAACGCTGCAAAAAGAAGGCCGCCTGCGGGGCGCTGAAATTCAACTCAAACGACAAGATGGCAGCCTGTTCTGGGCTGAAATCACCATCGAACTGACCAGCTACCAGGGCGCAACGGCTACGGTCGCCATCATCGAAGATATTACCGCACGTCGCCAGGTGCAGGCCGAGATTGTCGAACAGCGCGAACGCCTGCAAAGCATCGCTGCCAATGTGCCGGGCGTTGTTTACCAGTTTTACGCCTTGCCGTCGGGTGAATTTGGCCTGAACTACGTCAGTGACCGCGCCGCCGATGTGTTCGAACTCCAGGGCAACTTTGAAACCTTCTTCCCCGAATTTGTCGCCCACATCCATCCCGAAGACCGCCCCGGCTTTATCGCTTCCATCCAGCAAGCGGCCGCCAGCGTCAGCCCCTGGCATTATGAGGGGCGTTTTGTCAAAAACTCTGGCGCGGTGCTTTGGTTTAGCGGCGCTTCCACCCCCACCCTCCTGCCCGACCGGGTTGTCTTCAATGGCTTGCTGCTCGACATCAGCGAGCAAAGGCAGGCCCAAGAAGCGCTGCGCGCCAACGAAGAACGCCTCGAATTGGCCTTGAGCGCCGCCAATATTGCCAACTGGGAGTTCGAACCGCTGGCCGGACGGGTTTACTTTAGCCCGCGTTGGTTCACCATGTTGGGTTACGAACCCGACGAACTGCCGCAAGCCTACGAAACCTGGGCCGGGCTGCTGCATCCTGATGAGCGCACCTGGGTCGAGGCGCAAATAGGGCAAGAGATTCAGGCTGGCGGCAATTTCGAACTCACTTTTCGGATGAAGACCCGCGATGGAAACTGGCGCTGGATCAACGCCATTGGGCGCACGACGGATCGCAACGAAGCAGGGGTGTCCACACGCATGGTCGGCACACACCTCGACATCACCGAGCGTAAACAGGCGGAAGATCAGTTGCGAAAAAGTGAAGCCAATCTGGCCTCCGCATTGCATGTGGCCAACATGGGTTACTGGGAATTTGATATTGCCAGCCAAATGTTCACCTTCAATGACCAGTATTATTCGCTGCATGGCACAACCGCGCAAGCAGTGGGCGGGTATCAAATGAGCGCACAGCGCTTTGCCCAGGAATTTGTTTATCCAGAAGACGCCGCAACCGTGGGAATGACGATCCAGCAGGCCATCGAGTCGGCAGACCCCAACTTCCAAATCCAGGTCGAGGCGCGCATTTTGCACAAAGATGGCCAGCCGCGTTGGGTGTCGGTGTGGTTCCGCATCGAAAAGGATGAGCAGGGGCGCATCATCAAGCTGTATGGGGTCAATCAGGATATTCACGAGCGCAAGCAGGCCGAACAGACGGTGCGCGAAAGCGAGCAGCGCTTCCGTGGCATGGCCGGCGCTATGGTAGATGGCCTGGCGATTATCGAAGGGCGGGAGGTCGTTTACATCAATGACCGCCTGTGCGAGATGACCGGATATAGCCGGGAAGAACTAAGCCGCAAGAGCAGCACCGACTACGCCGCTCCCGAAGAGAAAGAGCGCCTGGCGCAGGCAGCGGCCCACGCCCGGCAGTCTGGCGCGCCGCTCACCGAACTGTCTTTTTGGATTGTGCGCAAAGATGGGCAGCGACGCTATTTGCATAACCGCTACGCGGTCTTGAGCGGGCCAGAGAATCAGGTTGTGGGTCGTGTGATCATCACCACCGATGAGACCGAACGTGTGCTGCTCGAACAACAGGTGCGGCAATCGCTCGAACGCCGCGGCTACCAGGTGCAGCTCAGCACCGAAATCTCGCAAGAAATTGCCGCCGCCTCCGACCTGACCATCCTCTTTGAGCGGGTGGTGACCCTGGTGCGTGAACGCCTGAACTATTATCACACCCAACTGCTGCGCTACGACCCCACCCAAGATGCCGTGGTGCTGATCGCCGGCTATGGCGAAACCGGGGCGAAGATGCTCTCCCTCAATCACCGCATGCCCCTCGGACGCGGTCTGATCGGCCTGGCCGCGCAAACCGGCCAAACCGTCTTGCGCCCCGACCTGGCCGCTGGCGACCCCAACTGGCAGCCCAACCCGCTGCTGCCCGAAACCAAAGGCGAAATCGCCGTGCCGATCAAACTTGGTCAGCAAATTTTGGGCGTGCTGGATGTGCAAAGCAGCCAGGCCGGCGCCCTCGGCGAAGATGACCGCTTGCTGCTCGAGGGCCTGTGCGGGCAGATCGCCATCGCCATCGAACAGACCCGCCTGCGCCAGGAAATGACCGAACGCCTGGAAGAGATCAACACCCTCTATCGTTCGATGAACCGCCAGGGTTGGGCCGATTTCCTGCAAACTGCCGAACTGCCGCGTGGTTTCCTCTTCGACCAGGCCGGCACCCACCCGCTCACCGCTGATGTTGCTGTCAGCGCCGAGACCTTTGCTGCAGCGCCACTCGCCATCCCCGGCGGCGGTTCGATTGGCAGCCTGGCCCTGGCCGATGACCCCGAACGCCCTCTCACGCCCGAAGACCACGCCTTCTTGCAGCAAATCTCCGAGCAGGTGGCCCTGGCCCTCGAAAGCGCCCGCCTGTTCTCGCAGACCCAAAGCACCCTGGCGATGACCGAAACCCTTTACGCCGGCAGCGAGCGCATCATCCGCGCTGGCACGATGAACGATACGTTGGCCGCGGTCATGGAAACTACCGCCCTGGCTCGTTTTGACCGGGCCAGTATCATGATCTTCAACCGCCCCTGGGCGGCCCAGTCCCCTGAAACGGGCACGGTGGCGGCGCAGTGGACACAGCCCGGCAGCACGGCCATCGTGCCGATGGGGGCGGTCTTCCCTATCGGTCATTTGCCGTTTGCCGCCTTCATGCGCCGCGATGCGCCCGTCTTTATCTCAGATATTGAAAGCGATGAGCGCATTGACCCGCAAACCCGGGCAATGATCTCAAACATTGGCAAGAGCATGGCTTTCTTCCCCCTCGTCACCGGCGACCAGTGGTATGGCTTTCTGATTACGGCCTCGAGCGAGCCGGTGAACCTCACTCCCGCCGCCCTGCGCCAGGTGGAAAGCCTGGTTGGCCAGGCCGCCACCGTGATCCAGAGCATTCGCCTCTACGAGCAGGCCCAGGCCGCCGCCCAACGTGAACGCATCCTGCGCGAAGTCACCACCCAGGTGCGCGCCTCGGTAGATGCCGATACCATCTTGCGTACTGCCGTGCGTGAGTTGGGCCAGGCGCTTGGCCGCGAAACCTTCGTCCGCATTGGCGGGCAGCCCCAGTAGGGCGAAATGAACTTCGCCCTCCCCACCATTGTTTTTGGAGTGAACACCGATGACCGATCAAATGCCGTTCAGCCCTGAAGAGATGTGGCGCCGCAGCGAAAAACTGCTCCGAACGATGGCCGTCAACATGCCCGGCCTGACCTTCGTGCTGGATGCCGAAGGCGTTTTCCGCCTGGCCGAGGGGCGCGGCCTGGCCGCCCTGGGCCAGCAGCCCGATCAGGTGGTGGGCCTTTCGGCGTTTGATGTCTACCGCGAGATACCGGCGGTGGGCATCAGCATTCGGCGCGCCCTGGTCGGCGAAGAAGTGACCGACGCCTATGAAATTGGCCCGCTGTCCTTCGAGACGCGTTTCGTCCCGCTGCGGGAAGAAGATGGCCGGGTTTCGGGCGTGTTGGGCATTGCCGCCGATGTCACCCGGCACAAACAGGCTGAACAACTGGCCCGGCAAAGCCAACGCCAACTCGCCACCCTGATGGATAACCTGCCCGGCCTGGCGTACCACATGCTCAACGAACCTTCCTGGCCGGCCACGTTGATCAGCCAGGGCGCGTTCGAACTCACCGGCTACCAGCCCGCCGCCCTGATGCGTGGCCCCCAGCACCAACTGGATTTTGGCGATCTGATCGTCCCCGAAGACCGCGACCCCGTGTGGCAGCAGGTTCAGGCCAGCCTCGATCAACGCCAGCCCTACCAACTCACCTATCGCATCCAAACCGCCAGCGGCCAAATCCGCTGGGTGTGGGAGCGCGGCCAGGGGGTCTTCGAGGAGGCCGGCAATTTGCTCTCGATAGAAGGCTTCATCAGCGATATTTCAGAACTGCGCAAGCTGCAAGAGCGGGCGCTGCAAACCTCCGAGCGCCGCGCCCGCCAGGTGCAGCTCAGCACCGAAATTGCCCAACGCATTGCCGCCGCCGCCAACCTGGATGAACTCTTCGAGCGCGTTGTCACCCTCACCAAAGAAGGTTTTGGCTATTACCACACCCAATTGCTGCGCTACGACCCGGCCCAGGATGCCGTGGCGCTGGTGGTAGGCTATGGCGAAATCGGCCAGAAGATGCTGGCCGCCGGCCACAAACTGCCCATGGGCCGCGGGCTGATCGGCGCTGCCGCTGCTACCGGCGCAACCGTAACGCGCCCCAACCTGGCCGACGACCCCGACTGGCAGCCCAACCCCCTGCTGCCCGAAACGCGCGGCGAAATTGCCGTGCCGATCAAATGGCAAGACGAAGTGCTGGGCGTGCTGGACGTGCAGGTGGCGCAAGCCGACACCCTGACCGACGAAGACCGCCTGCTGCTCGAAGGTCTGTGCGGCCAGATTGCCATTGGCATCCACAGCGCCCGCCTGCTCGAAGATGCCGCGCTCTACCGCCAACTGGTCGAGCAGGCCCAACAGGGCGTCGGTTTTGCCGACTTGAACGGCACTTTGCTCTTTGCCAACCAGACCCTGGCTGAAATGTTTGGCGCCACCAAACCGCCCGAAATTCTCGGTGAAAGCATCTATAACTTCTACCCCCCCGAAGAACAGGCCCGGCTGGCTGGCGAGGTGTTGACCACCGTCACACAGACCGGCTCGTGGGCGGGTGAAATTTCGGTCTGTTCGGTGACGGGCGAAAACACCATCCCCACCTTGAACAACATTTTTCTCGTGCGCGATGTCGCTGGCACCCCGCGTTTCATTGCCAACATCGTCACCGACATTTCACCCTTGCGCCAGGCCCAACAAGCCTTGCAATCCAGCCGCGAACGCTTCGAACTGGCCGTGGCCGGTTCGAACGATGGCATTTGGGACTGGGACATCCCCACCAACACGGTCTATTATTCGCCACGCCTCAAGGAGATGGTGGGTTACAGTGATGAGGAATTTACCAACGACTTCGGTGAATTTGAAAGCCGCCTGCACCCTGAAGATCACGACCGCGTCCTGGCCCATGTCAACGATTACCTGATGGGCAAAATCCCCGCTTATGAAGTCGAATTTCGCTTCCGCGCCAAAGATGGTTCGTATCGCTGGATTTTGGCCCGCGGCCTGGCCGTTCGCAACGCTGAAGGCGTTCCGCTGCGCATGGCTGGCTCACATACCGATACCACCGAGCGCCACCAGGAACAGGAACGTATCGAAGCCCTGGTGGATGAACGCACCGAGCAGCTCCGCCAAAATGAACAGCGCTTCCGCACCGTAGCCGACTTCACCTACGACTGGGAATACTGGCTGACCCCCGATGGCTCGTTTGCGTACGTCTCCCCTTCGAGCGAACGCATCAGCGGTTACGCCGGCGAAGCCTTTCAAGAAGACCCACATTTGCTGGCGAAGATCATCCACCCTGAAGACCGCGCCGATTGGCAAGCACACCTCGATCAGTTCCACACCGCACACAACAACCAGGTTGGCGATATGGAATTTCGCATCACCACCCCATCTGGCGAGACGCGCTGGATCGGCCACGTTTGCCAGGCCGTTCATGGGCAAGATGGCGCCTGGCTGGGACGCCGCGCCAGTAACCGCGACATCACCGATAGTAAACAAGCGGAAAATGTCATTGTGCAAGAGCGCAACTTCTCAGAAACTGTGATCAACAGTTTGCCCGGCGTATTCTATTTGTTCGATACACAAGGCAAACTGTTGCGCTGGAATAAGAACTATGAAACCGTGCTTGGCCTGAGCGCCAAAGAAATTTCTAGCATTAACGCCTTAGACCCGATTGTTGAAGAAGATCGGGCTATGACGGCCACAGCCATCGAACGCGTATTTCGGGAAGGATTCGCCAGTGTCGAAGCGAGGTTCCAAACTCAGGATGGGAAGCAGACCCCATACTACTTTTCTGCGGCGCGGTTACAAATTGGCGATAGCCTGTATGTCGCTGGCACAGGTACCGACATAACCGAACGCAAACTGTTGGAAGTGCAGGTTCAGGAAATCTTGAGTCGTCGCGGCCGCCAGGTGCAGCTTTCGACGCAGATCGCCCAAAACATCGCCGCCGCTGGCAGCCTGGATGAACTCTACCGCCAGGTGGTGACTGACGTCAAAGAGCAATTCGGCTACTACCACGTTCAACTGCTGCGTTACGAACTTGCCCTCGATGCCGTGGCCCTGGTGGTGGGCTATGGCGAGGCCGGCCAGAAGATGCTGGCCGCCGGCCACAAACTGCCCATGGGCGCCGGGTTGATTGGCGTCGCCGCGGCTACCGGCGACACCATGCTGCGCCCCGACCTGACTGATGACCTGGCCTGGCAGCCCAACCCGCTGCTGCCCGAAACCAAAGGCGAAATCGCTGTGCCGATCAAGCTGGGTGGGCGGGTGTTGGGGGTGTTGGATGTGCAAAGCAACCAAAAAGGCGCGCTGAGCACCGAAGACCAGCAATTGCTCGAAGGTTTGTGCGGGCAGATTGCCGTCGCCATTGAGCAAACCCGCCTGCGCACCGAAATGGAAGAGCGCCTCAACGAAATTGACACGCTCTACCGCACCGTCTCTGGGCAGGGTTGGCGTTCCTTCGAGGAAAGTGGCGAATTTGAGCGCAGTTATCGCTTTGACCGTCTGAACGTAAAACCTGGCGAACTCATCTGGGCCGATGCACTCGATGAAGTCTTCGAGCAGGGGCGCGTGGTGCGGGCCGAAACGCCGCAGCCGGTCACGGCAGCCCCATTGACCGTGCGCGGCGGCACGGTGATCGGCGCTTTGGGTGTGGTCGAAGACCTCAACCGCCCCCTGGCCCCCGATGAGCGCAACCTGGTCGAACAGGTTTCTGAGCAGTTGGCTCTGGCGCTCGACAGCGCTCGCTTGTTTGCCCAGACGCAAAGCGCCCTCACCGAAACCCGCCAGGCGCAGCAATTCCTGCGCACACTGATTGACAACGTCCCCAACCCCATCTTCGTGAAAGATACCAACGGCGTCTATATCGGCATGAACAAGGCTTTTCTCGATTACCTCGGTAAGACCGAAGATGCGCTGCTGGGCAAATCGGTCTTCGACCTGCAAACCGACCGCAGCCTGGCCGAACGCTACCACGAGATGGATATGGCGCTGTTCCGCAACCCCGGCAATCAGGTCTACGAATCCAGGGTGCGCTACGCCGATGGCAGTTATCGCGATGTAATCTTCAATAAATCCACGTACGCCAACGCCGACGGTTCTCTGGCCGGGCTGGTGGGCGTGATGGTGGATATTACCGACCGCAAGCAGGCCGAAGAAATGCTCAACAAGCGTGTGCAAGAATTGAACTGCCTGAGCGACATCGGCCACGAAATTGACGAACGCCCCGATCTGCCGGCCTTCCTCGAATGGGTAGCCCAACGCGTCCCCGCGGCCATGCAATATCCTGATCTATGCCAGGTAGCCATCGTTTTGGATAACCGGGTCTATGGCCTTGAACAGGCCATGCAACTGCCGCGCAAGATGGCTGCCGGTATTCGCGTGGGGGGTGAATTGTTGGGCTATCTCTACATTGCCTATACCGAGGATCAGCCCTTCCTCGACGAAGAAAGCGCCTTTATCGGCGGTGTGGTTGGCCGTGTCGCCAGCTATATCGAGAGCTTGCGCGCCTATCAGCAGGTGCAGCGCCGCACGGTCGAGCTTTCGGTGTTGAACGAAATGGGCCGCTCTCTCACCTCGTTGCGCGATGTCGAGGGTATTGCCGAGGTCATCTATCAATATACTGGCCGCCTGATGGAAGCGGAAACCTTCTTTGTCGCCCTTGTGGATGAGGCCAACCAGGTCATCACCTTCCCCATATTGGTAGATGTGGGCAAGCGCATCAATCTGCCGCCACAGCAATTAGCCGGCGGCCTCACCGAATACATCATCCGCACCAAGCAGCCGCTGTTGATCAGCGAGCATGTTCTCGAGCAAATGGAAGCCCTGGGCGTCGAAAATATTGAATTGGGTGAGTCAACCGACACGCGCTCCTGGCTGGGCGTCCCCATGCTCTATGGCGATCAGGTCATCGGCGTCATCTCGGTGCAAAGCCCCACCAAAGAGGGCCTGTACAAAGAATACGACCGCGACCTGCTGACCGCCATCGCCAGCCAGGCCGCCATTGCTATCGAAAACGCCCGCACCTTCCAGCGCACGCAGCGCCAGGCCGAATACGAAGCGCTGATCAACACCATCAGCCAGCGCATCCAAAGCACCACCAGCGTCGAGAGCGCCTTGCAGGTGGCCGTGCGTGAACTGGGCCGGGCGCTGGGCGCCTCGCGGGCCAGTGTGCAATTGGGCGTGGCGAAGAAGAAAATCTAGCCACCCCTATCAAAACATACGATGGAACCCGAACACAGCCTTGAAAGCGACACGCCAATCGTCGAAGAAGCCGATCTGCCCCTCTCGGCCTCTTCGCCCGAGCCTGGCCCGGCGCACCCGGCCAACGCATCTGCCGCCGGGCCGTATGTGATCGCTTTCAGCCATCAAAAAGGCGGCGTCGCCAAGACCACCTCGGCGGCTACACTGGCGGCCATGCTGGCCCAGCAGGGTCAGCGTGTTTTGGCAATTGACCTCGACCCCACTGCCAACCTGACGGCCAGTTTCGGCATCAATCCACACAAACTGCGCCGCTCTGCCGCCGACATTTTACTGGGCAACGAAACCATCGCCAATCTCAGCCTGCGCAGCCGTGTGCCAGGCCTCGATCTGCTGCCTTCCAACCCCGATATGTCCACCGTGGCGCGCTTTCTCTACCTGCGCCCGCGCTTTGAAGCGCTGCTGCAAACCAGCATCAACCAATCGCCGCCGTTGCCCTACGATTACGTGCTGATAGATTGCCCCCCCGCCATCTCATCGCTGACCACGGCGGCCCTCACTGCGGCAAACCTGGCTATTATCCCCATTCAATGCGAATACTATTCCTTGCAAGCCCTCGATGCCATGTTCAAAAATATCCAGCAGGCGCGCGAAAAAACCAACCCCGGCCTGTGTTACCGCCTGCTGGTGGTCATGTTTGATGGTCGTGGTACACTGCATAAGAAAGTGTTGAGTATGGTGCAGCGTCGTTACGCCAACGCCCTGTTCGAGACCGTCATCGGCTTCGACTCGAAACTGCGTGAAGCCCAACTGGCGGGAATGCCCGTCTCCGTGTTTGCGCCGCAATCCCGCGCCACCCAGCAATATCGAGCGCTGGTTCAGGAAACCCTTGCCTATGTCCACAAGCAAAGCACTCCACAACCGGCTTGAAGAAATCTTCACCGAAACCCAGGCGCTGCCGCCAGAGCCGCCGCATCCGTCCCTGCCCGCGGTTGAAGAGAACGAATTGCAGTACAGCTATCTCGATACCTCCAGCGTGATCGATCATGACCTGACGCGCATCGTCGAAATCGGGCGCGCCCTGGCCCAACTGCACGACCTCGATTCCCTGCTGCGCCAGGCCACCGGGATGATCTGCCAGCAGTTCGACCTGTACAGCGTGCAGATTTATCTGCTCGATCCATCGCACCAATCTTTGGTCCTGCGGGCCGTTTCCGGCGAAGCCAGCCGCGAGATCAGCCGCCGCGCCCGCCAGCATCCCCTGGATGCGCATTCAGCAGTCGGCATTGCCCAGGCCACCGAACAGCCGGTCATCCTGCGCGAGGCCCGTGCAAGCGAAATTTTCATCCCCGACCCGCTCTTGCCCGCCACTTGCTGCGAGCTGGCCCTGCCCCTGCTGTCCGCACAGCGTCCGTTTGGGGTGTTAGATTTGCATCTGGCCAACCCCGGCGGGTTGACGCCCGGCCGCGAAACGACCCTGCAAATGCTGGCCGCCCGCCTGGCTGCTGCGATTGAAAAAGTGATTGCCGAGGCCTGGCAGGCCAGCGATATGGGCGACCTGCCGCAGGTGCGCCTGGGCTGGGAAGAATTTCTCGATGCCATTCATCGTAAAGACCGGGTCGGTTTTGCGTATGATGAAAGCGGCGAAACCATCAGCGACCTGGCCGCCCCGTTGCAATCGCCCGCCAGCCAGACTACGCTCTCTGTGCCGCTGCTCTTGAGCGGCGAGACGATTGGCGCCCTGCAACTCGAACGCCCCCCCGATGGCCCGCTGCCCCTGGCGCTTTCCTGGTCGCCTGAAGAAAGCAGCCTGGTGCGCGCCATTGCCGACCGTATCGCCCAGCATCTCGACAACCTGCGCCTGCTCTCGCAGGCCGAACGCTATCGCGCCGAGGCCGAAGAAGCCGCCCGCCGCCTGACCCGCGAAGGCTGGGAAAATTACGTGCAGGCGGCCATCCAGACCCCCGCCGGTTTCGTCTACGATCTCGACGAGGTCAAACCCATCGAAGAAGCCCAACCCACCGTGCCTGAAGTGGACGCCGGCCATCCCTATCACCTCGCCACGCACGACCTGAAAATCCGCGACGAAACCATCGGCGAATTTGCCCTGGCCGATGTGCCAGAGGATGACCCCATCGCCGCCAGCATCCTTTCGGTGGTGACGGAGCGCCTCAGCACACACATCGAAAACCTGCGCCTGCTCGAAGAAACCGAGCGCAGCCGCCAGCAGCTCGATAAACGCGCTGCCGAACTCGAAACGGTGGCACGCGTGAGTACGGCTGCCGCCACCATCCTCTCGCCGCAGGAACTCTTGCAATCGGTGGTAGACCTCACCAAATACAGCTTCAATCTTTACCATGTTCACGTGTACATGCTCAGCCCCGATAAAGAACGCCTGGTGCTGAAAGCGGGCGCTGGGAAGGTGGGGCATCGTATGGTCGAGGAAGGTGAAAGCCTGCCGCTGCTTTCGGGAAAATCGGTAGTGGTGCGCACGGCGCTGGCGCGCAAGGGGGTGATCGTCAATGATGTGCGTGAAGATGCCGATTTTTTGCCCCACGCCGCCCTGCCCGATGCCCTGAGTGAACTGGCCGTGCCGATGGTGGTGGGCGATCAACTGCTGGGCGTGTTCGATGTCCTCGCCAGCGTGACCCACCGCTTCACCGAAGAAGACATGCGCACCTTCACCACCCTGGCCTCGCAGGTTTCGGTGGCGCTGCGCAACGCCGAATTGTACGCCGAACAGATGGCCGCCGTCGTCCGCCTGCGCGAACTCGACCACCTGAAGAACTCCTTCCTGGCGAACATGAGCCACGAGCTGCGCACCCCGCTCAACTCGATCCTCGGTTTTGCCCAGGTCATCCTCGAAGGGTTGGATGGCCCGCTGACCGCCGATATGGAAAACGACCTCGGCCTGATCGAAAAGAACGGCAACCACCTGTTACACCTGATCAACGAAATCCTCGATATGGCCAAGATCGAGGCCGGGCGCATGAGCCTCAGCCCCGAGCCGGTCAACCTGGCCGAACTGCTCAACGATGTGATCGAAACCTCGCAATCGCTGCTCAGAAACAAGGAAAAGGGCAAGGAACTCTACCTGGCCCTGCAAAACGAAGAACAGGCCAACGTCACGCTGCTGCTCGATTACACCCGCATGCGCCAGGTCTTCCTCAACATCATTGGCAACGCCACCAAATTCACCGACGATGGCGGCATTACGGTTGGCGTGGAGCGTTATGGCAGCAAACTGCACGTCTTGATCCACGATACCGGCCAGGGCATTCCGCCCGACAAACTCGAAATGGTCTTCGAAGCCTTTACCCAGGTAGACACGTCCACCACCCGCAAGGTGGGCGGCACCGGCCTGGGGCTGCCAATCAGCCGCCGCCTGGTGGAGATGCACGGCGGACGCCTGTGGGCGGAGAGCGCCGGCATCCCGGGCGAAGGCTCCACATTTATCATCGAACTGCCTGTCAACCCGGTGGGCAAGGTATAGTACAATTTCCCTATGACAAAACCGCTCTTCATGCAATGTGTTGAATGCGGCCACCAGCAGGAATTTCGCCCGCTGCAGCCGACAATTTGCGAAAAATGTCAATCGTCGTGGGTAGATGCCCACTACGATTACGCCGCCTTCAAGCGCGAACTGTTGCGCGGCCTGCCCGACCGCCCGCGCAACTTGTTCCGCTACGCCGATGTCTTACCGCTCGAAAGCCCACCCCTGGCCCGTTCAGATTGCGCCGTGGGTTGGACGCCGATGCGCCTCTCGCACAACTACGCCAACGCCATCGGTCACAACCCGCTCTATATCAAAGATGAGCGCTACAGCCCCACCAACTCGTTCAAAGACCGCCAGGCCGCCGTAGCGGTGGCAGCCTCGCTCGAAGCCGACGTGCATGAGATGGTGATCGCCTCCACGGGCAACGCCGCAGTGGCCTATGCGGCGGCCTGCGCCCAGGCGGGCATCAAACTGTGGGTGTTTATGACCAGCATGGTCGTGCCAGAAAAACTGCGCGAAGTGGCCCTCTACGGCGCAGAGGTGATCAAGGTCTCTGGCACCTACGACCAAACCAAGCAGATCGCCGCCGAATTTGCCAAACGGCGTGGCCTGCTGCTCGACCGCGGCGCCAGCAGCCTGTCGGCGCGTGAATCGATGAAGACCATTGCCTACGAAATTGTCGAGCAATTGGGTTGGCGCTCACCCGATTGGTACATCCAGGCCGTCAGCGGCGGCCTGGGGCCGTTGGGCGTCTATCATGGCTTTGAAGAATTGCTGCGCATGGGGCTGATTGAGAAAGTCCCCAAGCTGGCTGTGATCCAGACCGATGGCTGTTCGCCGATGGTGAAAGCCTTCAAAGCGGGCAAAAGCGTGGCCGAACCGGTCATCCCCGAAACGCGCATCGCCATCCTCTCCACGGGCGACCCCGGCAAGCCCTACACCTACCTGTGGAAGCTGATCGAGCGCTACGGCGGCACGATGGAGAGCGTTTCCGACCACAAAGCCTTCGCCTCCATGCGCCAACTGGCAAAAACCGACGGCATTTCGGTGGAGCCGGCTACCGCGGTGGCTTTTGGCGGCCTGGAAAAGATGGTACAGCAGGGCATCCTGCAGCCAGATGAACTGGTGGTGATCAACTGTACCGGGCACACCTTCCCGGTCGAAAAACACGTCCTCGGCGATCAACTCAGTGTTGACCTCGAACTGGAAAGCGAAGGCAGCAAAGAGAAAGATACCTCCTCCCTGCGCGAGGGGCTTTCGGCAGCGCTCGAACGCCTCGACGAGCGCACCACCACCGTCCTCATCATAGATGACAACCCCGATGACGCCCACCTCGTCCGCCGCATCCTCGAAGCCCGCAAGACCTATCGCGTCTTCCATTCGGCTGACCCGTGGGATGGCCTGGCGCAGGCCCGCCAGCGGCGGCCCGACCTGATCGTCCTCGATATGATGATGCCTGGCCTGGATGGGCTGGGGGTGCTGGAAGAACTCAAGCTGGATAAACGCACCGAAAATATCCCCGTGGTGGTGGTCAGCGCCAAAGACATCAGCCGCGAAGACCGGGTGCGGTTTGGCGACCAGGTGGCGGGCATTTATCAAAAGGGTTCCCTGCCGCCGCGCGCCTTTGCCGATCAGGTGGTGGGTGTATTGGAACAGAAAACAACGCAGAGTAACAAAGGAGAGTCCTGATGCCTCATAAAATTCTCTATATTGAGGACAATCCTGACAACCGACAGCTTGTCAAACGCGCCCTCGAAGCGCGCGGTTATGTCTTCATGGGGGCTGAAAATGGCCTGTTAGGGTTAGAGATGGTGCAAAGCGAAAAACCCGATGTGGTGCTGCTTGACATCAACCTGCCCGACATTGATGGCTACGAGGTGGCGCGCCGTCTGCGCGCCATTGACGACCCGTATGTGATGAGCGTGCCGGTCATCGCCATCACCGCCAATGCCCTCAAGGGGGATGCCGAAAAGGCGCTGGCTTCTGGCTGCAACGTGTACATGTCTAAGCCAATAAACATCCGTGAGTTGTGGGCCAGGGTGGAAACGTTTATCCCCCCCGGTGGGTCGTAAGCGGCCAAACTATGTCGTACCTGACCTCCCTACTCTGTAATGACTGCGGTCAGCACTACGATCCTGCCAAAATCCAGACCTTTTGCCCCGATTGCCAATCCCCCTTGCTGGCGCAATATGATCTGGAGACGGCTCGTACCCGCCTCGACCGCGACGAATTTCGTCACCGACTGCCCGGCATGTGGCGCTGGCGTGAGTTGCTCCCCGTCCACGACCCCGAAAACATGCTCACCCTTGGCGAAGGCGACGCCCCCCTGCTGCGTCTGCCGCGCCTGGGTGCAGAACTGAGCCTGACCAACTTATACGTCAAAGAAGAGGGCCAAAACCCCACCGGTTCCTTCAAAGCCCGCGGCCTTTCGGCGGCCATCTCGAAAGCGAAGGAACTGGGGGTGCGCAAGGTGATCATTCCCACGGCGGGCAATGCGGGTGGGGCCATGGCCGCCTACGCCGCCCGCGGCGGCATGGAAGCGTACATCTTCATGCCCAAAGATACGCCCTCGGCCAATGTGGAAGAAAGCCGCATCGCCGGGGCGACCGTGATGCTGATTGACGGCCTGATCAGCGAGGCGGCGGGCATGGCTGGTGAAAAGGCGCGCGCCGAAGGCTGGTTCGATGTCTCCACATTCAAAGAGCCGTACCGCTGCGAAGGCAAGAAGATCATGGGCTACGAACTGGCCGAAGCCTTTGGCTGGGAACTGCCCGATGTGATCATCTACCCCACCGGCGGCGGCACCGGGCTGGTGGGCATGTGGAAGGCCTTCGACGAAATGGCGGCCATGGGCTGGCTGGAAAGCGCCAAACGCCCACGCATGGTGGCGGTGCAGGCCGAAGGCTGCGCCCCGGTGGTGAAAGCGTACGAAACCGGCACCCCCTTCTGCGATTTCTGGATCGGCGCGCACACCCTGGCTTCGGGCCTGCGTGTGCCAAAGAGCTTTGCCGACCATATCATCTTGAAAGATATTCAAGACAGCCACGGCTGCGCTGTTTCTGTGACCGACGAGGAAATTGTCCAGGCACAGCACCGCCTGGCAGGGATGGAAGGTATCTTCGCGGCCCCCGAAGGGGCGGCCACCCTGGCAGCGCTGGAAGAATTGATCCGCCGGGGTTGGGTGCAGTTCGATGAAAAGATCGTCATCTTCAACACAGGCACAGGGTTGAAATACCTGAAGGCGTAAAGCGTTTGGCGTCAGGCTATCCGCCGGTGAGAATGGCGGTGGGGCAGAGAACCACTGAGCCGATGAAAAGGCAGAAGGCACTGAATGGTGTTTCAGTGCCTTCTGCCTTTTTCAGTGCTTCAGTGTTCCGCCGGGGCGTACCATTTGGGGATGTTGACCGCCCAGCCTTCGGTGCCATCCTCGGTTTGGAGCTTCCACAAGGTGTAGCCATCGGCTGCGAGCGGGCCTGCGAGAACGGTGACGCCATCGCCGGGCTGGAGTTTGCGCAGGATTTCGCCCGCCATGACGTATTGGTTCAAACCTGATAGGGAATGCGAATCCCTTCCCACTCTGGATCGAAGTCCTTTGTGTTGCGCGTGACCAATACCCCATCACAAACTCGTGCGGTCGCCCAAATGACGGCATCGGGCAAACGCAGGCGATGTTGGCGGCGCAGGGATATCGCAGTTTCGGCAACTTGCAAATCGAGCGGGATAATTTCAAATTGGGTTTCGAGAAAATCGCGCAGTTGTGTTTCATCCCCTTTTGCGCCAACCAGCACTTCCATCCATGTGATGCGACTGATGAGTACGCGCTCATACCGGCTGTATTCGTCATCGGCCTGAGCAACCCCGTTGAGCGCGTCAATGATGATATTGGTGTCAAAGACGGCTTTCATGAGCGCGATTCGTCCCATTCCGCGCGTAAGTTTTGCTCATAATCAAGCGAGTTGATATCGCGCCCTCGCCATAATCCAAAGGCGGGGTGTTTGCGCAGGGTTTGCGGCCTGGCAGGTTTTGAGACGGGGAATTGCTGGTGCAGGAAGTTGACGAAATCGAGTACTTCGCTTTGTTTTTCGGGTGGCAGGGTGTTCAATTGCTGTTGAATTTGTTCTACCAAAGTCATATCAGACTCCGCTTTGGGTGTTGTGTGCAAATAGTTTCAGGGCCTAAATGAAAAGGGACACTTTCAAATCAAATGGGATTATAGCATGTCCAAAATAGGTTCTGGCATGGCGAATGGGCTCGTGGTATTTGTGCGCAAAAAGAACCACTGAGCCGATGAAAAGAATGAAGGCGCTGAATTGTGTTTCAGTGCCTTCAGTTTTCTCCGTGACTCTGTGTTCCAACTCGAGTTTGTACAGCTTGTTATCGGCCACCATCCACAGGTTGTGATCGGAATCTTCGACGATGTTGGATTGCTCGGTGGTAAACCAGCACCATTCGCCTTTTTCTGGGTTAAGAGAAACCATCCCATTCATAGAGCGAAACCACAAACGACCGTCAGAACTTTCAAAAACAACTTTTGGGAAATCCCACACATAATTCGGTCCGGCATCTGACTTATCGGTGATGAATACTGGAGACCGAACCACATCGTACCATACTCCGTCGGAATTCATCCAGGCGTGGTCATCAAGCCAGAGCCTTCCCGAATGATCCATGAACAAACTGCTGAAAGCGATTCGGTAATATGTCAAGGAGCAAAAGCAAATCAAAAAGATGAAAAGGT
>CAZSFD010000016.1:0-70978 GCA_964606085.1 uncultured Anaerolineaceae bacterium | reverse complement strand
CCATACCGCGCCACAGCAGCAGCGTATAGAGCAGCACCAGGAACGCCGCGCCGATCAGACCGGTCTCCTCGCCGACCACGGCGTAGATGCTGTCGGTGTGCGGCACGGGCAGGCCGGTCAGCTTGGTGTTGGCGTTGCCAATGCCCACGCCAAACAGCCCGCCCTTGACAAAGGCTTCGAGCGAGCGCTGCACGTGATAGGAGGCTTGCAGCGGGTCGTTCCAGCCGGCCAGAAAGCTGCGGATGCGCTCGTTGCCGGTCAGCGTCAGGCCGCCCGAAACGGCGACGAGAATGCCGATCACCACGGCGATCACCAGCAGGATGGTGATCTGCTTGATATCGCTGTTGGCCAGGAAGAACATGATCCCGCCGATGATCAGCACGGTGGCGACGGCGCTCAGGTCGGGTTGCAGCAAAATCGCGCCGCCGATCAGCCCTAAAATAACGCCCATGGGTACCAGGCCAAAACTGACCACATGCAGCACGTCGCGCTTGGAATAGAGCCACACGGCCAGGTAGATGACGGTGACGACTTTGGCCAGTTCGGAAGGCTGCACAGAGCCGTTGAAGAGCGTGCGCACCGCGCCGTGGCGCTGATCGCCGATGAACAGCACGGCAAATAAGGCAAACAGGGTTGCACCCATGGCAAAGACGGCCAGCTTTTGCCAGATGTGGTAATTGAGCCAGGCCAACACGGTCGCGGCCGCCACGCCCACGCTGAGGAAGCCCAACTGACGCAGGAACAGGTAGGTGGCCGAGCCGTGAACTTCATAAGAAAAATCGGCGCTGGCCGAGTAAACCATCAACATGCCGAAGACAATCAGGGTGATCAGCACCAGCAGCAGCGGCACATCCAGATGCAGGCGGTTGGGGCGCGGGCCGGCGGGCTGAGCGGGCTGGTCATCGGGGCGGGCGGGCAGGATGCGCTCGAAGCCCAGGCGTTCGAACCAGGCCGGCGGCGGTGGGGTGGCTTCGGGCGGCGCACCCACATCTACAATCGTCGGGGCGGCTTCGGTGGTCTGGCCGTAGCGGCGGCGGTTATAGCGTTGGCGGGCCGTGGTGGCGGGCTTGCCGGTTTGCGGGGCTTGCCGCTCGGGCTGCGCCGCTTTTTGCTGGGCGCGTTGTGCGGCCTTTTGCGCCTGGCGCTGCCCGGCTTCTTCCCAGGCCGATTTCAAGCCGCCCAGGGGATTGGGCAGGCGGCTGGTTTTGGTTTTGAGACGTTCCAGAATGCTCATAAGAATCATCCACGATCAGGGTAAAGCATGCACCAACTGTCGAAAGGCATCGCCGCGGGCTTCAAAATCACGAAATTCGTCGAAGCTGGTGCCGCCGGGCGAGAGCAGCACCACATCACCGGGGGCAACGAGGGCGGCGGCGGTTTCGACGGCGTCGCGCAGGTTGGCGCACACATCCAGGGTGCAGCGGCCCAGCCCGGCTTTTTGCAGCGCCTGTTGCACCAGGCCGCCCATTTCACCAAACAAGACAATATGATCGACTCGCTGGCGGGCCAGGGCGGCGAAATCGTCCCAGGGCAGGTGTTTGTCGCGCCCGCCGATCAGCAGCACCAGGGGTTCATCAAAAGAGCGAATTTCGGCCATGACGCGTTCGGGGGTGGTGGCAATCGAATCGTTGTACCAACTGGCCCCGCCCCAGGTGCGCACAAACTCCAGGCGATGCGCCACGCCGCCGAAGCCTTCCACGCCAGCCCGCAGCGCCTCAACGGGCAGCCCGGCGGCGATGCCGATGGCGCAGGCGGCCAATACATTCAGCAGATTGTGTTCGCCGCGTAGTTGGATCAGCGAGCGTGGGAACAGCGGGCGGATGCCGGTTTCATCTTGAAAGGCCAGGAGGCCGCCCGCTACAAATGTGCCGGTTTGCCCGGCTGGCGGGCGCTGCAACCCGAAGGAGAGCAGTGAGCCGTGAACCTGCCCGACCAGCGACCAACTGATCGGGTCCTGGCGGTTCAGCACGGCGAAATCGGCTTTCTGTTGAAAGTGCAAGATGCGTGCCTTGGCGGCGGTGTACGCGTCCATCGTGCCGTGGCGGTCGAGGTGGTTGGGCGTGATGTTGGTGATGGCGGCCACCTGCGGCGAACGGGTCATCAGTTCCAACTGGAAGCTCGAAAGCTCCATCACGGCCAGGTCGGCGGGGGTCATCTCGTCTAGCACGGCGATCAGCGGAGAGCCAATGTTGCCGCCGACGTGGATTTTCGATTTTCGATTTTCGATTTTCGATTGCGCCATGCGCCCAACCAGCGTCGTCGTCGTCGTCTTGCCGGCTGAACCGGTGATGCCGATCACGCGGCAGGGCGCGGCTTCGAGGAAAATTTGCGAGTCGTTGGAAAGCGGCAGGCCGCGGCGCTGCGCGGCGACGATGATCGGCAGTTCGAGCGGCACGCCGCCGGATGGGCAGAGCAGGTCGCAATCATCGAGCAGTTCGAGCGGGCTGCCGCCCAGTTGCCAGCGGATTGGCAGATCAGCCAGTTGAGCCACCACATCCTGCAATGACCCTTCCGCCTTCTGATCGGTGATAGTCACCCGCGCGCCATGCCGCGCCAGGTAACGCGCCAGCGCCGTCCCCTGCCGCGCCGCCCCAATGATCACCACTCGCCTGCCAGTCCAATCCATCGTCACTTTAACCTTCTCGTTTTCAATGTGCTTTCATGCCACCGCCATGGCAATTCCCAGCATGGCCGCCATCAGCCCGATCAACCAGAAGCGTTGGACGATCTGCGTCTCGCTCCAGCCGAGCAGTTCAAAATGATGGTGGATCGGTGACATTTTGAACAGGCGCTTGCCATGCGTCAGTTTGAAATAGGACACTTGCAGCATCACGCTGAGTAACTCGCTGACGGGGATGACGGCGATCACCGGTAAGAGCAGCCAGTGACCCGTCATCAGGGCGATCACCGCCAGCGTGCTGCCCAGGGCCATCGAACCGGTATCACCCATGAACAGTTGCGCCGGGTGGACGTTGAACCATAGAAAGCCAAACAGCGCTCCCACCAGGGCAAAACAAAAGCGGGCGATGTAAAGCTGCCCCTGCAGCAGCGCAATCGCGCCATAGGCGGTGAACAGCGTGGCCGAAATCAGCCCCGCCAGGCCGTCTAAGCCATCGGTGAAGTTGACCGCGTTGGACATGGCAACGATCAAAAACGCCGCCAACGGGATGTATATCCACCAATCGAGCGGAATCTCGCCATCCACGCCAGGGATGAACATATTGGGCGCATCCAGCACAAAACGCAGCCCCACGGCGATGAGGATAGCCAGGCCCCATTGGTAAGTGAACTTGACACTGGCGCTCATGCCCTTGCCCTTGCGTTGGCCGCGGATGCCTTCCCAATCGTCCAGCATCCCGACGAGGGCATACAACACCATGCAACCCAGCGGCAGGAAGATCGAGCGCCCGATCACGTTCAAGCCGACGATGGAGGCGCCGTTCATCAACACCGTAATCAGCAGCACCGGCAAGATGAAGAGCGTGCCGCCCATCGTTGGGGTGCCCATCTTGGTCAGGTGGCGTTCTGGGCCTTCGATGCGGATAATTTTGCCAATTTTAAAGTGCCGCAGGGTGCGCAGCAGCGGCTGGCCCCAAATGACCGTCATCATAAAGCTAAAAACGACCAATGCCAGCGCTAAAGAAGTTTGGATCATGCGCCTGCCTCCAACGCGCTGACGATGCGATCCATGCGCATGCCTCGCGAACCTTTCACCAACACCACGTCCTCAGCCTTGAGCTTTGCTTGCAAGAAGGTGATCGCCTCCTGGCTGCTCTCGAACTCGTGGATGCGGCGAGGCGGCATCCCGGCGTTGCGGGCGGCGCTGGCGATGAT
The DNA here is from genome assembly GCA_964606085.1 of uncultured Anaerolineaceae bacterium. Taxonomy (GTDB): domain Bacteria; phylum Chloroflexota; class Anaerolineae; order Anaerolineales; family UBA4823; genus CAIQJJ01. The sequence goes on along the minus strand of CAZSFD010000016.1, from coordinate 67,144 downwards.
ATGCGCTCGCTCGCCCACGGTCACCAGTTCTGCCGCCACCCGCGCCGCCCGCACACCGACCATTTCGTGGCCTTGCGCTTCGTATTGGCCCAGTTCGAGCATATCGCCCAACACGGCCACCTTGCGGCCATCCAGTTCGTTCAGCAGGTTCAGCGCCGCCAGGGTCGACTCGGGTGAGGCGTTGTAGGTATCATCGAGCAGCAGCGCCCCGCCGGGGGTGCGCACGGCCACCAGGCGCAGTTGTGTGGTGCTGGAACGCAGCCCTTCCACAATATCTTGCCAGCCCAGGCCATCTACCAGGCCCACGGCAGCCGCCCGCAGTGCGGTGTGGACGGAGTGCTGGCCGATCATCGGCACTTTGATATGCAGCACCTCGCGGCGGAAATGCAGCCGGAAGCTGATCCCTTCCAGCCCCAGGCCCTCCACTTCATCGGCCCACAGGTCAGCCTGCGGGTCGAGGCCGTAGAAGAACACCCGCGCCCGCGTCTGCGAGGCCATCTGCCGCACCAGCGAGTCATCGTAATTCAGCACGGCCCAACCACCCAAAGGAAGCGACTGCACCAGTTCGGCCTTGCCGCGGGCGATCACCTCTTGCGAGCCGGCCCGTGAAGCATGAACCGTGCCGATATTGGTCACCACGCCGATGCGCGGCTGCGCCAGTTCGCACAGCAGGGCGATTTCACCCGGCACGTAAAAGCCCATCTCCAACACGGCCCGCTGGTAGCCTTCGCTCAGGCTGAGCAGGGTAAGCGGCAGGCCGATTTCGTTGTTCAGATTGCCGGGATTTTTCAAGGTGCGGTAACGCTGGCCGAGCACTTCGGCCACCAGCTCTTTGGTGGTAGATTTTCCCACGCTGCCGGTGATGCCAACGACGGCCAGGTTGAGCTTTTGCCGCCAGAATTTGGCGATCTGTTGCAGCGCTTTCAGGCTGCTTGCCACCAGCAGGCAAATCGGCTTGTCGTCCTCCAGCCTGAAGCCTTCGGGCAAGCCCTGGCGAATATCTACCGTGGGCTGGGCCACTTCATGTTCGATAATCGCCGCCACCGCCCCCCGCTGAAAGGCCTGCGCCACGTAGCTGTGACCATCGGTGCGCTCGCCGGTCATCGCCACGAACAGCGCCCCCGGAATGGCCTGCCGGGAGTCGACGGTGGCTTCGGTGAGGACGATCTCACTCCCGGCAGGGCGGGCAGCCGTGAGGGCCTGGAAAACGTCAGCGAGGGTGAGCATACGGGTTGGTTGAGCCTGTCGAAACCAGTGAGCCTGTCGAAACCAGTGAGAAACTTAAGGTTGGTTTGCCATTTGCAAGCGAACCACATCCGGCGGAATATCCATCAAAACGACCAACTGCCGCACGACATCGGCAAACACCGGCGCAGCCACCACCGAACCCCAGGGCGAAGTGGTCGGCTTTTCGAGCCATACATATACGATGAACTGCGGGTCATCCACCGGCCCCCAGCCCACGAACGAAGCATTGGTCAGATCGCTGTCATAAGCGCCCGTCGGCCCGGCAATGGAGGCGGTGCCGGTCTTGCCAGCCACGCGGTAGCCTTCTATCAGCGCATCCGATGATTCTTCTTCAAGTGAGATGGCCAGCATATCGGTCAAGGTGCGGGCGGTTTCGGCGGAGATCGGGCGGCCCAGCGCACGCGGCGGGATATTGTATTGCTGGCCGCGATCCACATAGCCGAGGACGACGTGCGGCGCCATCATCTCGCCGCCATTGGCCACCGAGGCGATGGCCGCGGCCAGTTGCAGCGGTGTGACCGCCACGCCCTGCCCATACGAGTTGGTGCCAAGCTCCACCTCGTACCAATCGCTGTCGCCGGGAATTTTCAGGTGGCCGGGGACTTCGCCATCCAGGTCAACCCCGGTCAGGCGGCCAATGCCAAAGCGCTGCATGTAGCGGTAGAAATTTTCGTTGCCCAATTGCGTGGCAACCCAGGTCAGGCACACATTGAGCGAATGCTGCATACAGCCGGTCATCGTCTGCTCGCCCCAGGCGCCCCAGTTCCAGTTGTGGATGAAAAACCCGCCGATCTCGAATGAGCCGGTATCCACAAACGTGGTATCCGGCGTGACATTGCCGTTGTCGAGGGCGGCGGCCATCGTCAGCACCTTGAAGACCGACCCCGGTTCGTAGTCGCGGCTGACGCCTCGGTTGAAGGGCGTTGCGCCAGGGAAGACCTCGCCGTAGTCCCAGTAGTTGTTTAAATCCATGCGTGGGGTCACCGCCATAGCCATGATCTCGCCATTGCGCGGGTCAAGGATGATGATCGTGCCGCCTTCGGCCCCGCTGGTTGCCAGGGCTTCGTCGAGCGTCTGTTCGGCCATGGCCTGAATCTGGCGGTCAATGGTCAAGATCAACGTCGCGCCGTCGGGGACATCGGGCATGGGCTGGGCCTGGGTGGGGTCGGTAGGCATGGGCAGGGTCTGCGGCTCGCCCGCCAGCAGGCCGTTGTAGCGTGCCTCCACGCCAAAAAAGCCCTCGCCCTGGCGGTTGACGAAGCCGATCAGGTTGGAAGCCAGTTCTTTTTCGGGGTAGGTACGCGTCAGGTGCGGGCGGATCACCAGGCCGGTGAGGGTGGGGACTTTTTGGCCCTTTTTGGGGTTTTCGTAAAGCTGCTCGTATTCCTTCTGCCAGCGGATGATCTCGTCCACCTCGGCGGGCGTGACGAAATCGGCTACCACCGTGTAGACCGTGCGCGAGGTCGGTTCGGTGCTGGCGGCGGTGAAAACCTGGTTGTAATAATCGGCGTGGTCATATTCGGGGTGGCCGCCAGCCAGCACCTTGCTCAACGTGAAGGCGATGGTTTCGGGGTTCTTGCCAGGGGTCTGTAAATCTACGCCGATCTCGTACACGGTCTTGTTGCCCGCCAACACGTGACCGTAGCGATCCAAAATGTCGCCACGCGCCGGGTAGAACGTGTGCAGGGCGGTCTCATACAATGCGCCGCGGGCGCGCAGGCGGGCGGCTTCGGGGCTGACTTGCAAACGAATGATTTGAACGACAATCGCCACGGCAACGGTGGCGAAGGCAATTTGAACGACCAGGTATCGTGGATGGATATTCATGGTGCCACTCCTTGCACCAGCGCCAGGGTTTCCAGGTAGCGCTCGTGCAGCCACACCAACATCGGCTCTGGGACGGGCGGGGCAGTGGGATAATCGTTGAGCGTCGGGCCGGGCGGCGAGGCCCGTTGCGCGGTCTGGCGTGGCACATAGCCAGCAACCTGCAAATAAGTGATCTGGTTGTTGTCCACCGGCTCAAAGCCCAACTTTTGCGCACGCTGGCGCATCACTTCTTCAGAAGTGATCGTTGCCAATTGCGTTTCGAGGTCACGGTTGATTTGGCGCAATTCTTCGATGCTGAGTTGATCATCGGTGGCGTTGGCGATGGCATTAATCGAATAGGAGTTGCTGCGCACCTGCAACTCCTGGACTTCACGCCCCATGGCCGCGGCGCGGGCGGTCACGTCCAAATACAGCGCTGCCACCATCCAGATCAGCACCAGGGAAAGCGAAAAAGCCCCAATCAATTGGAGTTGTCTGCGCCAGGTAGCCTGGGTATAAGAATGCTGGAGGTTGCGGACGTAGTTCATATTCATTTCCTGTTCTGAGAGGTGAAGAACAGGTCTGCAAGATTGATGCCAGGAGTCACGATACTGTCTACTGCCTACTGGTTTTACCGATCACGCCCTCTGCGGCCAGACCTTCTCAGCCACACGCAATTTGGCGCTGCGCGAACGGGCGTTTTGGGCAATTTCATCGGCCTGGGCTGCGATGGGCTGGCGGGTGATCAACTTGATTGTGGCCTTGTGACCACAGGTACACAACGGCTGGCGGGGCGGGCAAAGGCAATCTACGCTTTCCTGGCGCAGAAACTGCTTGACGAGGCGGTCTTCCAGCGAGTGGAACGAAATCACCGCCAGCCGCCCGCCCGGGGCCAAAGCCGCCACCGCTTGCGGCAACACATCCCCGATGGCATCCAACTCGCCGTTGACGGCGATGCGCAATGCCTGAAAGGTGCGGGTGGCCGGGTGCATTCCCGCTTTGCCGCTGCCGGTGACACGGGCCACCACGTCCGCCAACGCTTTGGTGGTATGCAGCGGGCGGGAGGCCACAATCACACGGGCCACCTGGTAGGCTCGGCGCTCCTCGCCATATTGGTAGAGAATGTCGGCCAGTTCATTTTCGGGCAATGTGTTAACCAGCGTGGCCGCCGTCAGCGGGTTGGCCGGGCTGAAGCGCATATCGAGCGGCGCATCGGCCTGGAAGGAGAAGCCCCGTTCGGCAGTATCCAACTGCATCGAAGAGACACCCAGGTCGAGCAGCACCCCCTGGACGCTGTCCCAGCCCAGTGCTTGCAACTGCTCGTGCAGGCTGGTGTAAGATGCCTGTCGGATGACAGCACGCTCCCCGAAGGGAGCGAGTTTGGCCTGCGCCAGGGCCAGCGCTTGCGGGTCAACATCCAGCCCAAGCAGGCGTCCAGCAGGAGCGCTGGCTTCCAAAATGCCTGCGGCGTGACCGCCCGCGCCCAGGGTGCCATCTACATAGCGTCCCCCGGCTTGCGGTTGCAAGGCGTGTATAATTTCATGGTAAAGGACGGGTTGGTGCATCGCCCACCCATTCACGAAGCAGAGATGCGCAGCGTGGTGGCCGATTGTTCGTTGCCGGTCGAAATTTTCAGGCTGGCGAAGCGCTCGGCATTCGCTTGCGGGTCGTTCAGTGCTTCCGTTTCCTGCATCCAACGCTCTGGCGACCAGATTTCAAAGTGATCGCCCATGCCTGAAATGACCACCTCGTTCTCTAACCCGGCGCTCTCACGCAAAAAATCGGGAATGAGGATGCGCCCGGCGCGGTCTACCTCGATAAAATCGGCATTGGAGAAGAGCAGACGTTTGAGCTGGCGGGCCGCCGGGTCGGTGACGCTGGTCTGGTTGGCCTGCTGGGTGATGACGTGGAAGGTGGCGGCGGTGTAGACGATCAGGTTGCCATCGAAGCCGCGCGTCACATAGGCGCCTTCGGCTAACAGGTCGCGATACCGCGCCGGGATGGTCAGGCGGTTCTTGGGATCCAGGTTGTGACGGAACTGACCAAGAAACATTTGTTCTAATCTTCCTTTAACAAACGAACGCCGGATTTCCGGCGTTCATCGAAATATCGCATTCTCTGCCACTTCGTCCCACATCAACCCACTTTCTAACACATTTTATACGAAATTGGGTTGAATTGCAAGCGACATTGATAAATTAGGACTAAAATCCTACTATTTCAAAAGGATCAAGATGCCCCCCACCTCATCGTACCGCTCTCTGTTTTTTGGCGTGGAAGTTGAAACGCCGCTGCTCGATGGCTCACGCCGACCCTATATCAACCTCGATAACGCCGCCTCCACGCCACCCCTGCAAGCTGTCCGCACTGCCGTAGATAATTTTCTCACCTATTACAGCAGCGTTCACCGCGGCACCGGCTTCAAGAGCCAGCTTTGCACCCACGCCTTCGACCAGGCGCGCGAGATCGTCCTGGCCTTCCTCGGCGCCGACCCCGCCACGCACACCTGCATCTTCGGCAAGAACACCACCGAGGCAGTCAACAAGCTGGCGCGGCGTTTCCCCTTCACACCCGAACGCGATGTGGTGCTGACCAGCGGCATGGAGCATCACTCCAACGACCTGCCGTGGCGCGCTGCCGCCCACACCGTCCACATCGGTCTGACGGCTGATGGCCGCCTGGACGAGGCCGATTTCGAGGCGCAGTTGCAAACCTACGCCGGGCGTGTGGCGCTGGTGGCCGTGACCGGGGCCAGCAACGTCACCGGCTACCTCAACCCGATCCACCGCCTGGCCGAGAAGGCCCATGCCGCCGGTGCGCTCTTCCTGGCCGATTGCGCCCAACTGGCGCCGCATCGCAAAGTAGCCATGCTGCCCCTCGATGACCCCGCCCACCTCGATTTCGTCGCCATTTCGGGACACAAAATGTACGCGCCTTATGGCACAGGAGCGCTGGTGGGACGGCGCGACGTGTTCGCGGCCGGCGAACCCGATGACCGCGGCGGCGGCACGGTCGAGATCGTCACGCTGGATGATGTGGTGTGGGCCGGCCCGCCCGATAAGGACGAAGCCGGCAGCCCCAACACCGTGGGCGCCATTGCCCTGGCTGCCGCCATCCGCCAACTCGAAGCCATTGGCATGGATGCCGTAGCGCAGCACGAGGCCGAACTGACCGCCTACGCCCTCGAACGCCTGCCCGGCGTGCCTGGCATCCGCATTTTTGGCGCGACCAACCCGGCCACCAGCGCCGACCGCCTGGGGGTGATCCCCATCAAGCTGGCAAACGCCTCGCACTTTTTGGCCGCCGCCGTGCTGGGCCACGAATTTGGCATCGGCGTGCGCAGCGGATGTTTTTGCGCCCATCCCTACATCCTCAAATTGCTGGGCCTCTCCGAAGCCGAAGCCAACCAGGTGCGCGAAACCATGCTGGCTGGCAACCGCGCCGATATGCCCGGCCTGCTGCGCGCTTCCTTTGGCCTGTATAACACTACCGACGATGTAGATGCGCTGGTGGCGGCGCTCCAACGCATTGCAACGGGGGACTATCGCGGGCAATATGATCAAGATGTCGCCAGCGGCGAGTTTAAGCCACGCGGCTGGCAGCCCGATTTTGAGGCTTATTTTGCTTTATGAGACCGCCCCATTGGCTCAGTTATTTCACCCGCTGGGCGCAGCACCACCACCGGGCGTTTTTGGCCTGGCTGGCTGTGTCGCGGCTGGCGCTGCTGCCCCTGCGGGTGTGGCTGATCTTTTTACTGCCCTACCGTTCGGAATATCTGTTTTGGTGGGATACGCTGGATTACTTTGGCCGCCAGGGGGCTTTCCCTTACCTGCACTACTGGTCAGAATATCCGCCGGTGATGCCGTGGTTGATGGCCGGCCTGTACCATGTCAGCGCGTGGTGGTTCGATGGCCTGGCGCGGCAGGCGTGTTTCTTCGTACTCTATGGCCTGCTGCTGATTGCGGCAGAGTTGGGCGTGCTGGCGCTGCTCTTTGGCCTGGCGCAGCGCTGCGGCCAGCCGGCGGCCGAGGTGGGGGTGATTGCGTATGCGGTGGCTGGCCTGCCGCTCTATCTGTGGGCCGGCTGGTGGGATAACCTGCCGCTGCTGTTCCTGTTGGCGGGGTGGCTTTTGTTGCTGGATGGCCGCCACAAAAGGAGCGCGCTGCTGGCGGGGGTCGGCGTGATGACGAAGATGTTCCCGGTGCTGCTGCTGCCACTGGCGGTCAGTACGTTGCCCACCTGGCGACGAAAGATCATCTACGGCCTGGCGTTCCTGGCCTGTGTGGCAGCCCTGGTGCTGCCACTGGCCCTGGGCAACCCCACCATGACCCTGGCCTCGTTTCAGAATATCGTCAGCCGCCCTTCGTGGGAAACGGTGTGGGCCTTGCTGGATGGCTACTATGGCTATGGCACCGTCGCCGCACTGCCCGACCGCCTGATGCCGACCAGTGCGCGCCAGGCCAGCCATACCAGCCCGTTGCCCTGGGGGGCGATCACGCTGTTTTTTGGCGGATGCTTTGCCGGGTTATATCTCTTCGTTTGGACGCGTCACCGCCGCCAGCAGGGCGAGGCCCGTTTGCTGACGGCGGCGTTGGCGTTGAGTATGTGCCTGCTGCTGCTCTATTCCAAAGGGTACAGCCCGCAGTATTTGTTTTGGCTGGCGCCGTTTTTGGTGGTGGCGTATCCCACCCGGCGCATGGCTGCGATGTTGGGGGTCTTGTTCGTGGTCAACCTGATCGAGTTACCCGTTTACATCAACCTTTTCCCCGATCAGGTGTGGCTGTTGTATGGCACGGTCGGCGTGCGCACAGGGCTACTGCTGTGGATCGCCGCTTTGCTGGCGGCAGAATTGCTCAGGGGGTGGCGCGAGCGGCACGCGTCTGTTCCAGCAGTTCCAGCGTGATGCCCAGGGGGGCTTCGGCGTCGAAGTAGGCAAACTGGCCCTCCCCCATATCGCCGCGGTGGATCATGGGGATGCCGTGGTCGCGCAGGAAATCTACCCGTTTTTGCATATCGGTCACCCAGAAGGCCAGGTGGTGGAAGCCCTCGCCTTTGCGGTCGAGGATTTCTTTCCACGAACTGTCGTCGCCGATGGGTTCGATCAGTTCGAGCTGCACCGGGCCAAGCTGGAAGAAGGCCAGTTTGGCGCTGGCATTGGATGGCAGCCCGCGGTAGGTCTGATGCACCTCGAAACCGGGGGCGAGGGTGATGATTTCGGGCAGCGGCAGACCGAGGATGGCGGCGTAATTTCGGGCGCTGGCTTCAATGTCTTTGACGACGATGGCGACCTGGGCCAGGGTGGTGGTTGCTAAAGCGTTATCATTCATGGGGGCCTCCTGGATAGTTGCGGGCGAGCAGTTCGAGAAAGACGGTGACAATGTGCGGATCAAAATGAGAGCCGCTGTTTTCTTGCAAATAGGCTAAAACCTGTTCTTGCGGCCAGGCTTTACGGTAGGGGCGGTCGAAGGAGAGCGCGTCCCACACATCTACCACGGCGAACAAGCGCGCTTCGATGGGGATTTCTGTACCCTTGAGGTGGCGCGGATACCCCGTGCCGTCCCAGTGTTCGTGGTGGCAATAGGGGATTTTGAGCGCCGGGCGCAGGTATTCGATGTCCACGAGCATCTTGTAGGCATATTCGGGGTGTTTGCGCATCACTTCCCATTCTTCGGGGGTGAGGATGGCCGGTTTTTGCAGGATATCGTCGGGGACGCCCATTTTGCCGATGTCGTGCAGCAGTGCGCCGTGGCGGATGTGGGGGATTTGGTCGTCGGGGATGCCGAGGGCCCTGGCCAGTTCGATGGTCACTTCGGTGACGCGCAGGGTGTGGCCTTCGGTCTCTTTGTCGCGCAGGTCCATGGCGCGCGACCAGCCGAGGATGGTGTCGTCGTAGGCGGCGGTGAGGTTGGCGTGGGCCTGCTGCAGGGCCAGTTCGGAGCGTTTGCGCTGGGTGATGTCGCGGGAAGTGAGGACGATGCCGCGTATGCCGGGGTGATCGAGCAAATTGGTGCCGAGGACTTCGAGGTAAATCCATTCTCCATCGGCGCGGCGAAAGCGTACTTCGGTGGGTGTGCCTTGTTCAATGCGTTCGACGACATGGCCCAGGTCTTTGCTGGCAACTTGCTGATCATCGGGGTGGATGAAATCGAAGGGGTGTTTGCCGAGCATGAAGCCGGGCGGGTAGCCGGTGATGCGGGCGACGGACGGGCTTTCGTAGATGATCTTGTTGCTGGCATCTACAACATGGATCAGGTCATCGGAGTTTTGCACCAGCGAGCGGAAGCGGTCTTCGCTGGCGCGCAGTTCTTCTTCGGCCTTCACCCGGCTGGTGACGTCGCGCGAAGCGGAGTGGATTTCGGGGATGCCGGTTTCAGGGTCGCGGATCAGGCGGCTGTTGGTTTCGACCCAGATGTAGTTGCCATCTTTGCGGCGGATGCGCATGAGGATGCCGCGCAAAACCGGGGTACGGCGCAAATCTTTGAGTTTTTGCGTGGCCTGGGTCAGGTTTTCGGGGTGGATAAAGTCAAACAGCGAAAGGCCGAGCAGTTCTTCGGGTTCGTAACCGATCAGGCCGCGGCAAGCGGGAGAGACGTAGAGGCAGTCGCCGCGCAGGGTGTGGCGGGTGATCATATCGGTGGCGTTTTCGGCCAACAGGCGGAACTGCGCTTCGCGCTGGCGCAGGGCTTCAGACATGCGGGCGTGTTCGGCCTGGAACTGCCATTCGCGCAGGGCGCGTTCGGCAATGTGCGGCATGTCAATCAGCGTCTCTTGCGATTTGACCACGTAATCGAGCGCGCCGGCTTTGAGGGCTTCGACGGCGACGCGTTCGTTGCCCTGGCTGGTCATGATCACAATCGGCACGTTGATATTTTGTTGTGAGGTGGGGTGGGGGTGGTTGAGCAGTTCGAGGCTGTCGCCATCCGGCAGGCGCCAGTCGGCGATGATCAGGGCGGGTGGGTGGGGGAGGTCGTTGAGCAGGCAGCGCGCCTGTGCCAGAGACGCCGCGACGTGCAACTGAACGGCGTCGCCCCGGTATTCAAAGGAGCGCTGGATCAGTTCGGCGTGCGCTTCCTCATCTTCAACCAGTAAAATCGTAACCAATTCTTCGATCATACCCGTTTACGAATGCACAGGCGGGGCGTGGGGAATGGTGTTCCATTCCAGCCAGTAAAAGCCCAAATCTTCCATCAACTTATTAAATTCTTCAAAGCCAACCGGTTTCACCAGGTAACTGTTGGCATGGTTGACATACGCCCTGGCGACATCGCGTTCGGCTTCAGAAGTGGTCAGCACGATGACGGGGATATATTGCAATTCTTCTGATTCTTTGATGGCCTTGAGAACTTCCAGGCCATCCACCCGCGGCAAGCGCAGGTCAAGCAAGATGATATGCGGGCGGGGGCTGTCTGCCGGGCGGCTGAATTCCCGCTGCCGCAGGAGATAATCGAGGGCGCTTTGACCGTCCATAAAATGGCGGATTTTGTTGGAAACGCTATGTTCGGAGAGGGTACGGATGATCAATTCGGCATGGTCTATATTATCTTCGACAAGCATGACAAACACGGGTTCATTGAGCATCGCGATTCTCCTAATCAAAGTGGATCATTTGAACAAAATTTTACCGCGTTCTACGCCAGATGACGCGGATTAGTGAGCAGGCTGAAACAGAACGTGCAACCTTGCCCCTGCCCCTGCGATTCGACCCAGATGCGCCCGCCATGCACCTCGATGATGCGCCGCACCAGGGCCAGACCGATGCCGGTGCCTTCACTTTGGGCGTCGAGCTTGTTGAACAGGCCGAAGATGCGCTCGTGATATTGCGGTTCGATGCCCATGCCATTGTCTTTGACGAAGAACACGGCCTCGCCGGGCGGGGCTTCGGGGCGTGATCCGATTTCGATCAGTGAGTTGGCCTGGCTGCCCATAAATTTGACCGCGTTTTCGATCAGGTTTTGCATCACTTCCACCAGGCGGGCGCGGTCGCCGTGGATGGCGGGCAGGTCTGGCATGACCATGACCCGCACGTGGCGTTCCATCAACATGCCGCCGACCAGTTCGAGCGCTTCGCGGGCGATCTCGGCAAAGGGGAGCGTTTGCGTTGGCCCAACGATGCGGCCAATGCGCGATAGTTCGAGCAGATCGTCGAGCAGGTTTTGCATTTTGTGGGTGGCCTGAACAATGCGTTGCAGGTCTTGATCCAGGCGTTCAAAGTTGCCGGCGCGGGCATCTTTTTCGAGAAAGCCAAGAAAGCCGCGGATGGTGATCAGCGGTGATTTCAGGTCGTGCGAGACCGTATAGGTGAAGCGCTCTAACTCGGCGTTTTTGGCGCTCAATTCGCCGATCAACGCTTTGCGTTCGGTTTCGCTTTGCAGGCGTTGGATCAGGCTGCCTAACAGCGAACAATACAGCACGATGGTTTCTTGCAACATGCCATCGGGCGCGGCCCTGGTCAGCGCGGAATCGTTGATAAAGATGCCAATGGTGCGATTGGCAAAGCGGATGAGCGTTTGCGCCACCCAGCCGGCCTCTTCGTTATCAACATGGCGATCTTTTTGCCAGTAACCATGCTCTTTTTCGATGATCGTCCACGACACATTGGGGGCGCGCAAAACCTGGGGGATTTCGCTGGTTTGCCAGGTTGCGCCATGCTCATCAGTGGTATGGCCTTGCAGGTCGGTGCCATATGTACCAGACATGGTGTTAGTTGTCTCATCGAGCAGGAAGATGGCGCAGCGTTCGATGCCCAGCTTTTCGCGGGCCAGTTCTACGGCCCGGCGGTAGAAGGTATCGGTTTCGGTGTAGTTGATCAGTTCATCGGCAATCTGCACCACGCTGCTCAGGCGCTCGATGGAGCGCTTTTCAAATTCTTCAAGCCGTTTGCGGTCAATGATGCTGCCCAACAGCGAGCAATAGAAGGCGGTGGCTTCTTGCAGGGCGGGGTTGAATGGAGCCTGGGTAATGGCCGCGTCGTTATATAGCACGCCAAGCGGACGCACAGCATTGCGGATGACCGTGGCTACCGTCCACCCACGCCCTAAAAGGATACGGTCTGCGCCCAACCAATACCCTTGCTGCCGGGAATCTTCATCGGTGATGATGGTGTAGAGTTTCTCCCAATCGGCGAAGACTTCGGGGGTTTGGTGCGTGGCGATGCGCCCGGCGCTTTCGTCGCAGGTTTGGCCTTTGTCGTCGGTGCCGTAGGTGCCCAGCAGGAACGCCTGGGCGTCATCGAGCAAGTAGAGGCTGCAGCGTTCCAGGCCGATTTTCGCGCGGCCCAATTCGACGGCGCGGCGGTACAGCCTGTCCAGGCCGTCCACCTGGAGCAGTTCGTCGGTGGTTTCGATGACGGCTTGCAGACCGCGGGTCAGTTGGTGTTGGTGTTCCTCGGCGCGGCGGCGTTGAATGGTCATGGCCACCTGGTTGGAGACAAAAACCAGCACATCGCGGTCGGTGGCCGTCAGGCGCTGCTGTTCGTTATAGGTTTGCACCGTCATCACGCCCAGGATGCCCTGGCTGGCGATCAGCGGCACACCCAACCAGTCTACGGCGGGGGTGCCGATGCTTTCCAGGTCTTTTTCTTCTTTCACGCGCAGGTGGTCTTCCCGTTTGAGCAGCAGCGGTTTGCCGGTGTGTAAAACATGAGCGGTCAGGCCGCCGTTGGGGTGATGCGGCAGGGGCGGCGGATCGTATTCATCTATGTAATATGGCACGTGCAGCAGGTCATTTTGGGCATCGTAGAGGGCAATATAAAAGTTGCTGGCGGGCATCAGTGCGCCGATGATGCGGTGAATTTCAGGGTAGAAGGCTTCCAGGCTTTGCGCGGTGACCGATTTGGCGGCGATCAGGTACATGGCGTTGCGGATATTTTCGAGTTGTTTGCGTTCGTTGATATCGCGAACGGTGACGATCACTCGTTCAACTTCACCGATGGTTGCCAGGCGCAGGTTGACCTCCACCCAAAACAAGCGATCCAGGCGGTCGCGGGCATGCCACTCGAAAATTTGTGCGCCATAGCGCGAGGCCAGGCCAATTTGCTGCATGGCATCTTGTTGGGTGTAGGGTGGCACGTTGGCGCTGAGATCGCTGATTTGCAAGTGCAGCATCTCTTCGGCGGTAAAGCCATACATCTCGCAGGCTTTCTGGTTGACGGTGAGAATGGCGCCGGTCTCTTTCTCGTGCATGAATACGGCTTCGTTTACCGAGTCGAAAATGGCGTGGAAGAGCGCTTCGCTTGCACGCAGGGCCTGTTCGCTTTGGAAACGGCGGATGATGCCGTAAACGATGGAAAGGTAGACGGCGATGGCCTGCTGCTGCGCCTCGTCTACGGGTGCGCCGGTGATGGCGGTATCGTTGCAGAACAAGATGACCGTATCTTCGCTCTGGTGCATCCAGGTATAGGCCACCCACGCCCGCGGCGGTTGAATATCTTGCGGCAGGGGCGCTTCGTTATACACGATATGCCAGTATTCCTCGCCGATAGAATCTCTTTGTTGCTGATCGAAAATCCACTGCAAGTGATGTTCGTCGGTCGTCTGACCGTTTAGATCAGTACCATAAGTACCGCGCATGGTTTGTGTTTCGTTGTCCAGCATGAACAGCGAGCAACGCTCCACCCCCAGCCTTTGGCGGGCCAACTCCACGGTGCCGCGGCAAAGCGTGTCGAGGTTGGGAAACTGCATTAACTCATGGGTGGCCGCCAAAATGGCCTGCATTTGCGGCCAACTCAATGCTTTCACAGAGTTGATGGAGGGGGGCTTGGGAACATCCATAAGAAAAACATCCTGTTATTGGGGTGGCGTTGGAAGCGAAAAGGTAAATGTGCTGCCATTTCCCAGGCCATCTGAGTAAACGTTGACGCGCCCGCCGTGCGCCTCGATGATGCGCTGCACCAGGGCCAAACCGATGCCGCTGCCTTCGCTATGGGTATCCAGTTTGTTGAACAGCCCAAAGATGGTCGGTTGGTTTTCGGGGGCTATGCCCATGCCGTTGTCTTGAATATAAATTTGCACCAGCTTATCGCCTGCATGCGGGCCGCAGCCGATGGTAATTTGTGGGTGGGGTTGCTGTCCCATGAATTTGATGGCGTTATCGAGCAGGTTTTGGCAGACCTGTAACAAGCGGGAGCGGTCGCCCCACACCTCGGGCAGATCGTCTACTATCGTGATGGTTACGCCGCGCTCATCCAGCCGGCCGCTCACCAGTTCGATGGCATCTTGCACGACCTTGCCCAGGGATACGGTTTCGGGTGCGCCCATTTGCCGCCCGGCGCGTGACAGCGCCAGCAGGTCGTCGAGCAGGTGGCGCATTTTCTCGATGGCGCTGCGGATGCGTTGGGCGTCGCGCTGCACCTGTTCCATCTTTCCGGCGGCCAGGTCTTTTTCGAGAAAGCTCAAAAATCCTTGCATGGTCACCAGGGGGCTTTTGAGATCATGCGAGACGGTGTAGGTGAAGCGCTCTAATTCAGCGTTTTTGGCTTCTAACTGTTCAATCAAGCGCTCACGCTCGCGTTGGGCACGCTTGCGTTCGGCAATCCCACGGGCGATGCTTTGGATGTGCAGAGGGCGACCATTGGCATCGTGAACGATGGCTACACTCACTTCCACTGGCACGTCATGGCCGTCTTTATGGCGAAAAGTGCGCTCGTAGATGGGCAGAACTTCGCCACGCAGCAGGGCCGCTTTTTTAGCCTGGCTGTCATCTTGTTCAGCAGGCACAACCACCTGTTGTGTTGCCATCCCCACCATTTCATCTACTGTATAACCCAATAAGGCAGCCGCCTGGACATTTACTTCGGTATGAAGTCCATTCATATCAAGAATGAAGACGGCATCGTTGGTGCGCTCGAACAGGGCGCGGTAACGCGCATCGCGCTGTTCCAGCAGGTGTTGGCGTTCCATTTCCTGGCGGGCCAGGTGGCGGCGCATCACCAACAGGAGTGAGCTTGCCGTGGCGATCAGGCCAATTGGGCCCAGCAGGCTGCTGAACGAAATGGCCGGGTTGAGCAGCGGCAGGCTACCGATGGCTGCCAGGCTCACCGCAACCAGAATTACCATCCGGCCCATACTCAGAAAGATGCTGCCAAAGATGATGGATAGCAGCAGCCAGGGCAGGCTGGCGTGAACTGCCATCTCGCTAAAGCCTGGGCCATCCAGCACATTGATGAAAACCAGGGCGGCCAGCAGCAGCAGGGTCAGCGTGGCGCTCCAACGGTAGTAGGGGCTGCGGCTGAATGCGTAGGCCAGCAGGCAGCCCCCCACGGTCAGCAAGCCGGCAGCCATGTTTCCGCCAAATCGTGCCGTGTACACCACCCGTAAAAAAGCGCTCACGCTGGAGACGAGCAGCAACCCGGCCAGCAACCTGGCGAAATGTACCTGGCTGGCATCTTGCACCAGTGGGTGCGGCTGAAGCAGCCAGCGATAAAGAATGGCACGCTTTTTTTGCCAGAAGGTGTTCATAATGCGGTTTCCAACCGCAGCCCAAAGATGGCAGCACGCTCATCAATGCGGCGGGTTGCCAGGCAGGGTGAAATAAAAGGTCGAACCTTGCCCCACCCCATCCGACTCGACCCAGATTTTGCCGCCATGCACCTCAACGATGCGTTTGACCAGGGCCAGCCCCACGCCGGTGCCTTCACTTTTTGCATCAAGTTTGTTGAACAGGCCAAAGATGCGTTCGTGATATTGTGGCGGGATGCCCATGCCGTTATCGCACACGTAAAAGGTGACAAAGCCGCCCGCGTCACTGCCCTGTTGGCCGATTTCCACCTGTGGATTGGGCTGGCCTTCCATAAATTTAGCGGCGTTGTCCACCAGGTTTTGCACCACCTCCACCAGGCGGGCCGAATCGCCATAGACGAAGGGCAAATCTGGATCGTACACCACCTTGACCCCGCCGCGATCCAACCGACCTTTCACCAGGCTCAGCGCTTCTTCGACAATCCACAAAAAGGGGATGTGCTTGGGTGGGTTGACAATGCGTCCGATGCGGGAGAGTTCGAGCAGGTCGTTGAGCAGGTGCTGCATCCGCACGGTGGCATCGGTAATACGGGCCATGTCTGCCCGCAGGCGTTCCAGGTTGCCCTGCTCGGCGTCTTTTTGCAGGTAGCCAAGAAAGCCCTGGATGGTGATCAGCGGGCTTTTCAGATCGTGCGAGACGGTGTAGGTAAAGCGCTCCAACTCGGCGTTTTTGGTTTCGAGTTCGGCGATCAGCTTTTCGCGCTCGGCCTCGGCCTGCTTGCGGCTGGTAATATCTTGCAGAATGCCAATTGAGCCGCGCGCCGTGCCATGCTCGTCGAAAATTTCCACCGCACAATCGGCAATCCAGCGTGTTTCGCCCAGGCGGGTGCGGATGCGGTAATCGCACAGCCATTGGCTGAGCTTGCCGCTGCGCGCCAGGGGGATGGCTTCTTTTTCGCTCAGGCCCGCCGCTTCGCCGCCGGGGATGGCTTCTTCCACCAGGGTATCCCAAAAAGCAGGGGTCATTTCATCGGCTGAATAACCTGTCAGTTGGAAGATGTTTTCGCCGATGAAGGTGAAGGCGCGTCGCTCATAATCTTGCAGGTATGGCACAGCGCCGGCGGCTTCGATGGCCTGGCGGTAACGCTCCTCAGAGACGCGCAGCGAGAGCGTGGCGCGTTTGAGCGCCGCCTCGACGTGCTTCTGTTTAATCATATTTTCGAGCAGCGAGCAGTAAATGGCGATCACCTCTTGCTGCAGCGGGTCAACCGGGGCGCGGCTGATGGCGGTGTCGTTGAAGAATATGCCAATCGGTTCAGCCCCCAGGCGCAAGACGGTCTGTACGTTCCAGCCATGCCCCACGACCTTGTTTTCATCACCAACCAGGGTGCGATACTCCCCCTCGGTCAGTGACCAGGTTTTTTCGATGCTGCGGGCCATCTCCTGGCTGAGATCGGTGGGCCAGGTAATGGCGGCCTCGTTGATGATGTTGCCCGCGATGTCGGTGCCGTAGGTGCCACGCATCCGGTTTTGTTCAGCATCGAAAAGATACAGGCCGCAGCGTTCAACGCCCAACTTCTGGCGCGCCAGTTCCACCGCCCGGCGGCAGAACGAGTCGAGATCGGGGCATTGGATCAGTTCGTCGGTCGAGTCAATCACGGCCCGCAAGCCTTTGCTCACCTGGTCGCGCCGCGCCTCGGCCCGCTTCTGTTCGATAATGCTGCCCAGCAGCGAACAATACACCGCCACGGCTTCTTGCTGGGCCGGGTCGAGAGCGGCGTGGGTGATATTGGCATCGTTGAAGAAGACCCCAATCGCCCGCATGTTGGCGCGGATGAAGGTTGCGGCCGTCCAATGCTTGTGGGTCATCACCGGCTGGCCCTCTTGCCAGTGCGAAACGTCATCATCGCGGATGCGCCAGGACTCAGGGGGCGTGCTGGCGTCATCCAGCCTGCCTTCGCGCAGCGGCACGCGGGCCGCATGTTCATCGGTTGTATGGCCTTGATCGTCGGTGCCATACGTCCCAACCAGCACACCTTCCGCTTCATCGAGCAGGAAGATGGCGCAGCGTTCCAGGCCCAGTTTGGCGCGGCCCAATTCCACGGCCTGGCGGTAGACATCGTCCAGGCTGGCACAGGTAAGCAACTGCTGGGCGGCGCTGATGATGCCCGAAAGCCGGCGCGAATTGCTTTGTTCGCGTTGCTGAGCGTTGAGGCGTTCGCTGATATCGCGCACGCTGCCGATGCGAATTTCTCGGCCTTCCCATTCCATCACGTTGTCATAAATCTCTGCCGGGAACGTGCTGCCATCGCTTCGGCGATGATAGCGCAGCGGAATCTGCACCGAGCCGCCCTGAATGGCGCGGCGCGTCTCATCGGGTTCGGCAGATAAATCCATGATGGTTTTGCCGATCAATTGCTGGCGCGCATAACCATAGAGCTTTTCAGCCGCACCATTGACATCGAGGATGACCCCGCTGCCTTTTTCCATGACGATGATCGCAGTGGAAATAGCTTCGAACAACGAACGATATTTGGCCTCGCTCTCACGCAGCGCCTCGAGGGCTGTATCGCGGCTCTTGATGGCCTGCCCGAGCGCCGCCAGTACCAACATAGCGGCCATGACGAGCATGAACCACCCGCTTTGCGGCGGCACCGGGAAGATGCGCGGCGGCAGCCAACCCTGCCAACCGGCGATCACAATCACCAGCGCCGAAAACACAATGACCCCGAAAGCAATTTGCCCGCCCTGATTGCCATACAGCAGGGTCGCCAGGACGATGACCGCCACATAATACATCATATTGACACTGGCCGCCCCGCCCGAAAACACCACCAGGGCCGTGCTGACCAGATATAACCCGCCAATAAAAATCAGGCGTGCCAGGTTAATCTGCCCCCCGTTCAACAGGAATTTGCAGAGAACTAAGAAGGCCAAAAAACTGAACACGACCGCCGCGCTGGGCCATTTAGCCGGAAAGACAAACACGACGCCCAGAAACGCAATTCCCAATACGCCAAACAAGCGCACAATGGGCGCGTTCATCAGCATGGCAAAATAGGTTTTCTGCCGGTCGGCGAAGACGGGGGTGGCGAACCAGGCGCGGATTCGATGCAACATCCTAAAACTCCATCCAGGGCTAACTCCATTATACGCAAACATTGACATTTCACCCGCACCTTCCTATAATGGCGTTAGCGCTAACGTTAATCGCCTCTCCGCCGGTTGGGCCGCGAGCTTTGTTTGCCGCTCGACCAACACAACCACAAATTTCTTGCATGGCCCCTATCCGCCCCACCCTTGCCGATGTCGCTCGCGAAGCGGGTGTTTCTCTGATGACCGTTTCGCGCGTCGTCAACAACAAAGATGGCGTTGGCCCTGAGCAGCGCCAACGCATTGAGACCATCATCGAGCGCCTGGGTTACCGGCCCAGCGGCGTGGCGCGGTCGCTCGTCACGCAGCGCACCGCCAGCATCGGCCTGATCGTCCCCGACGTATCGAACCCCTTCTTTCCTGACATCATCCGCGGGGTGGAGCAGGTGGCCTACGAACAGGGCTACAGCCTGCTGCTTTGTGACACCAACGAAGACCCGCAGCGCGAGTTCGAACTGCTGCAAGTGCTGGCCGAAAAATGGGTGGATGGCGTGATCTTGTGCAGTTCGCGACTGCGCGGCGATGACCTGACCAACGCCCTTGCCCCGCACCCGGCGGCGGTGCTGGTCAACCGCGACATGCCCCAGGCGGCCCAACTGGCCGGCAGCGTGGGCATAGATGACGCCCTCGGCGGCGAAATGATGCTGCGCTATCTGTTGCAACGGGGACACCGCGCCATCGGCCTGCTGGCTGGCCCGGCCAACTCGTTCAGCGGCCAAAAACGGCTCGAAGGCGCTCACCGCGCCGCCGAAGCCGCCGGCATTGCCTGGACTTCCTTTCATCTGACCCACTGCCCCCCCTCCGTAGAGGATGGCCGCGCCGCCGCGCGCACCCTGCTGACCGACCATCCCAGCCTGACGGCCCTGCTATGCTACAACGACCTGGTGGCCGTCGGCGCGCTGCAAGCCGCCGCCAGCCTGGGCCGCGGCGTGCCAGGCGGTCTCGCCATCACCGGCTACGACGACATCCACCTGGCCGCCCTCGTCACCCCCGCCCTCACCACCTGCCGCGTTCAGCGCGCCGAATTGGGCCGCCGCGCCGCCCAAATCCTGTTCGATGCCCTTGCCAACCCGCCCACCCAACCCATCACCACGCTCCTGCCGCCCGAATTGATCATCCGTCAAAGCGGGTAGCAGGTGGCAAGCTACATACCCCCATAATCAATCGCCCCTCACCCCATCACCCCTTCACCCTCTCACCCCGTCACCCATGGCCCCCCTCTCCCCTTCCCTCTTCTGGACCGAAAACGCCGAATGCTTTGCCTTCACCACCGAAAAGCCGCGCTGTGCGCTGACTTTTTCGCCTGATGACCACTGGTTGTTTGAACTGGTGTCAGTGGAAACGCCGCGCTACTACTTCGACAAGCCCTACCGCGATGAAATTCACCGCCAGGCCAACGCCCTCACCCTCGAAGGCGTGGGCCGCGTCTTTTTCGATGAAGATACCTGGGAGAACAGCCCCAAACGCATCGAAAATTTGTTTCAGTGTGAATTTGCCTACACCGAAGGCGGCACGCCCTGGTTGCAACACGTCACAGATGACCCTGCCGAATTTGCCCGCATCCTCGACCATGCCGAAGCCACCGACATCGCCGCATGGGCGCTGCCAGCCGACTACCGCGCCGAGTGGGATGCTCGTAAAGCTGCCGGCAAGAGCCTGCCAGCCCTCGGCACCGGCAGCCGCGGCCCGGCCACGATCATGACCTCCGTGCTGCACCCCGAACACGTCTTCCTGTGGATGTACGACCACCCCGACCTGATGGCCCGTTTCCGCGACATCCTGGCCCGCAAGATGGTCGAACTCAACCGCGTGCTGCGCGCTTTCAGCGGTTTCGACGCCGCCTCCTGGTGGATCACCGATGACAACTGCGCCCTCTTCAACCGCAAACTCTACCGCCAATACTGCGCCCCCGTGCTGCAAACCGTCCTCGACGAATTTTCTCCACTGCCCGATGGTTATCGCTACCAACATTCCGACAGCAGCATGGCCCACCTGCTCGACGAACAGCGCGCCCTCGGCATGAACAGCGTCAACTACGGCCCCGATGTAGACCCCGGCCAGATCCGCGCAAAATTGCCCGAGGCCATCATCAACGGACAGATTCCTCCCTTCCTCCTGCGCAACGGCACCGACGAAGACGTGCGCTTGCGCGTGCGTTCCGATTTCGAGAAGGCCGGGGCCACCGGCGGCCTGGTCATCACCACCGCCGGTTCCCTCGCCGCCGGCACCACCATTGACCGCATGAGATGGTTGATGTGGTGTGTGCAGGAAGAGACACGATATTCGTGATTACGAATATCGAATTACGATTAACCCACCTACCCCCCGGAGAACCCCATGCCCCTCACCATCACATCCACCGTCACCCTCAACAACGGCGTTGCCATGCCCTGGTTTGGCCTCGGCACTTTCCTCGCCGAAGTCGGCGAGACGACGCAGCAAGCTGTCTGTTGGGCGCTCGAAGCCGGCTACCGCCACATTGACACGGCCCGCATCTATAAGAACGAAGAAGATGTAGGTAAGGCCATCCGCACCAGCGGCGTGCCGCGTGGCGAAATCTTCGTCACCACCAAGGTCTGGAACGACGACCAGGGCTACGATACCACCCTGCAAGCCTGCGATGCCTCACTGGAACGCCTCGGAATGGATTATCTCGATTTGTATCTTGTTCACTGGCCGGTCGCGGGCCTGCGCAACGAAACCTACCGCGCCCTGACCCGGTTGCTGGAAATGGGCAAAGCCCGCGCCATCGGCGTCAGCAACTTCACCATCCGCCACCTGGATGAACTCCTCGCCCAGACTGACATCGTCCCTGCGGTCAACCAGATCGAACTCAGCCCCTTCCACCAGCGCCCCGAACTGGTCAACTACTGCCGCGCCAAAGGCATCGTCGTCGAAGCCTACAGCACCCTGGGCCGCGGCAAACGCGCCGATGACGACAGCCTGGCTGTGATCGGCCAGAAATATGGCAAGACAGCCGCCCAGGTGGCCCTGCGTTGGGCTTTGCAGTACGAAGCTGTGATTATCCCCAAATCGGTGCGCCGCGAGCGCATCCTCGAAAACGCCAACATCTTCGATTTTGAGCTTTCCGCCGAAGATATGCAAACCATCGCCGGGTTGGATGAAGCTTATTCAGTCGTCCCATCTGCCTGGAACCCCGATACCTCGCCCAAGTGGGCCTGAGAAATAGTGGATTTCTAATTTCTGGTTGATGGCCCATTCAATCAACAATCAGAAATCCACAATCAGGAATTAAATCTGGAGTCCCCCATGTCCCAATTCACCCTCTCCGCCTTTGGCGACGAAATCTCCCCCATTCTCGATGAACAAATCCAGGTTATGCTGGCGAACGACGTGCGTTACCTGGAATTTCGCGGCATGGAAGGCCGCGGTATTGTAGATTATCCCCTGCCCGAAGTGAAGGCCGCCCACCAGAAACTGGCCGATGCCGGCATGGGCGTCTCTGCGGTGGGTTCGCCGATTGGCAAGATCGGCATCACCGACGAGTTCGCCCCGCATCTGGATCGCTTCAAATACACCCTCGAAGTGGCCCACGCCCTCGAGACGAAATACATCCGCATGTTCAGCTTCTTCATCCCCGAAGGCGACGACCCCGCCATCTACCGCGACGAAGTGCTGCGCCGCTGGTTGAGCTTTGTCGAAACCAGCAAGGGCGCGGGAGTCACTTTGCTGCACGAAAACGAAAAGCACATCTACGGCGACACCGCCGAGCGCTGCCTCGACCTGCTCGAAACGCTCAACTGCCCATACGTCAAAGCCACCTTTGATCCTGCCAACTTCGTGCAGTGCGATGTCGAAACCTATCCCCACGCCTTCGACCTGCTCAAAAAGCACACCGTTTACCTGCACATCAAAGATGCCCGCTACGCCGATGGCAGCGTGACCCCCGCCGGTGAAGGCGACGGCAAACTGCCTGAAATCCTGGCCGAGCTGCACCAGGCTGGCTTCGAGGGTTTTGCTTCCATTGAGCCGCACCTGGCCCACAGCCTGCCCGGCGGCGGCCCGGAACTGTTTGGCGTGGCGGCGAATGCGATCAAAAAGTTGTTGGGGCAACTGAAGTAAAGTTCACCGCGAAGGGCGCGAAGAACGCGAGGGATTGTTTAAAGGCAATAGCGCATAACTTACTATGGCGTGTCATTCCGAGGAGCGAAGCGACGAGGAATCCCTATCGAGCTAGTTTTTTGCCCTTCAGTATTCGGAAAAGCCAATGTTTTAGGGATTCCTCACTCCGTTCGGAATGACATACCGACTTGTCCAATAGCGTGTAGTAAGTTTTGCGCTATTGCGTTTAAAGGTTGAAGAAGGTGTCATTTTGATCCAGATGCTGCGTTGTATCGCAGCATCTTCGCGCCGAATAGAATAAGAGAGGAATAGGGCATGGACATTGAGAGTGTGGCTCACGAAATTGTGGATGCGGCCATTAAAGTTCACCGTTCGCTTGGTCCTGGTTTGCTCGAATCGGCATATCAGGCTTGCCATGTGTCGGTAATTTTTTGGCTATTGCCTGAATTGCCATGACCCTCCTCCCGCATGGTAAGATTGAACATCTTACTGGCAGGCTCTCCGATGAATGAACCCATCTCCTTCCTCGCCCTGACCCTCTGCAGTGGGATTGCGCTGACCGCCCTGGCCCCGCTGATCCACCGCCGCTGGCCGCGCCAGGCGGCGGTGTTATTAGCGCTCTACCCGCTGGCAGTCTTTGTCGAGTTGTGCCTGATGATTCCTGCGGTGGCGGCAGGCAAAGCGCTCACGGCAAGCTGGCCGTGGGTGGGCAGCCTGGGCCTGGCCTTCACCTTCAGCGTGGATGGGCTGGCGCTGGTGATGGGGCTGCTGGTCTCTGGCATCGGCGCGCTGGTGATCATCTACGGGGGCGCGTATCTGCACGATCATCCGGCGCTCGAACGCTTTTACGGCCTGATTTTGCTGTTTATGACCGCCATGCTGGGGGTGGTGTTGAGCGGCAATGCCCTGCTGCTGTTCGTCTTTTGGGAATTAACCAGCATCTCCTCCTTTTTCTTGATCGGCTTCGAGCATCACAAACCGGCGGCGCGGGCAGCCGCCTGGCAGGCCCTGCTCGTCACCGGGTCGGGCGGGCTGGCGCTGCTGGCCGGGCTGGCCCTGCTGGCGCAGATCAGCGGCACGTTCGAGATCGCCGCCTGGGTCGCCCAGGCTGACAATATACAGGCCAGCCCCCTGGCCCTGGCAGCCTTCGGGTTGATTTTGATCGGGGCAATGAGCAAATCGGCGCAGTTCCCCTTCCACTTTTGGCTGCCCAACGCCATGGAAGCGCCCACCCCCGTCAGCGCCTACCTGCATTCGGCCACTATGGTCAAGGCTGGCATTTACCTGCTGGCGCGGCTCTTCCCGGTGTTGAGCGGCCTGGCGTGGTGGCCCACCGCCCTGACCACTATCGGCCTGATCACACTCACCGGCGGGGCGCTGCTGGCCCTGGCGCAAACCGACCTGAAACGCCTGCTGGCCTACACCACCGTGGCCTCGCTCGGCGGGCTGACTTTGCTCCTCGGCCTGGCCAGCCCCCTGGCGGTCAAAACGGCCATCGTCTTCCTCGTGGCCCACGCGCTCTACAAAGGGGCGCTCTTCCTGGTGGCGGGTGGGGTAGATCACGCCGTCCACACACGCGATATTCACGAGTTGGGCGGCCTGGGGCGCGCCATGCCCTTCACGGCGGCTGCCGCCGGCCTGGCGGCGCTCTCGATGGCCGGGCTGCCGCCGCTTTTCGGCTTCCTCAGCAAAGAACTCTTCTACGAAACCACGCTTGAAGCCGCCTGGCCGCTGCTGATCACCGCGCTGGCGCTGATCGCCAATGTGGCGATGGTGATAGTGGCCGCCTGGGTGGGGGCGATCCCGTTTTGGGGCCAGCCCGGCAGGGAACTGCATCCCCACGAAGGGCCGCCCGGCCTGTGGCTGCCGCCGCTGCTGCTGGCGGGGGCGGGTTTCGTGTTGGGCGTGCTGCCGCAGTGGGCTGGCGATTGGCTGATCGCTCCCGCGGCCCTGGCGGTGGCGCAAACCGCCGTCAAGGTCAAGCTCTCGCTGTGGCATGGCATCACACCGATGTTGATCCTGAGCGGCGTGACCGTGCTGCTGGCGGCTGTGCTGCTGGCCGCCTGGCGGCGCTGGCAGCCGTTGGCAATTTCCGCCTGGCACGCCGCAGCGCCGTTCGGGCCGGCCGCCCTCTACCCGCGCAGTCTGCACGCCATCACATCCTTCGCCGCCTGGCAGACCGAGTGGTTGCAAAGCGGGCATCTGCGCCATTACGTGCTGGTGGTGGTGCTGTTCACCCTCGGCCTGGCGCTGCTGACGGGCTGGCTGCTGGATGTGACCATCCCCTTTGAAGTGGGCGCTCTGCCGCGCTTTTACGATGTGGTTTTGATCGGCATCATTCTGACCGCCGCTTTCCTGGTCACGCGGGCCAAATCGCGCCTGGCGGCGATTGCCCTGCTCGGTTCGATTGGCTTCAGCATCGCCCTGTTGTTCCTGCTTTACAGCGCCCCCGATTTAGCGATGGTGCAGTTCGCCATCGAGACGCTGACGGTGATCCTGTTCGTGCTGGTGATCTACCGCCTGCCGCGCTTCAGCCAGTTGAGCCAGCGCCGCACGCGTCTTTTCGATGGCGTGGTGGCGTTGGCCGGCGGCCTGCTGATGACGCTGTTGATGCTGATCGTCTCCGCGCACGATGCCGAATCGCGGCTGGCGGCCTATTTTGCCGAGAACAGCCTGCCGCAGGCCAACGGGCGCAACATCGTCAACGTGATTTTGGTGGATTTCCGCGGCTTCGACACCCTCGGCGAGATCACCGTGCTGGCGATTGCCGCCGTCGGCGTGTATACCCTGATCCGCCTGACTGCCGGGCGCACCCGCAAGGAGCCGTAGCCCATGCAGCGATCCTTCCTGCTCCCCCTGGCCGCTCGTTATCTCATGCCGTTGATGCTGGTCTTTTCGGTCTTTTTGCTGCTGCGCGGGCACAACGAAGTGGGCGGCGGCTTCGTGGGCGGGCTGGTGGCGGCCAGCGCCTTCATGCTCTACGCCATCGCCAACGCCCCCAGCGCCCTGCGGCGCTTGCTGCCCCTGCCGCCGCTGACCTGGATCGGCGTGGGCCTGCTGGCGGCGTTGATCAGCGGGCTGATCCCCATGCTGTTTGACTACCCCCTGATGACCGGCCTGTGGCTGAAGACGCCCATCCCCGTGATTGGCAAGGTTGGCACGCCGCTGCTCTTCGACGTGGGCGTGTATTTTGTGGTGATCGGCGTGGTGTTGTGGATGCTGCTCACCCTGGCGGAGGACTGACGTGACGCTTTTGTTAGCCATTACCGCCGGAGCCTTGTTTGCCGCCGGCCTGTATATGATCTTGCGGCGCAGCCTGGTGAAGATTTTGGTGGGCCTGCTGCTGCTCGGTTACGCCGTCAACCTGCTGCTGCTCAACTCGGCAGAACTGATCCCCGCCCGCCCGCCGTTGGTGGCCGCTGGCAGCCAGCAGCCGCCCGCCGTGTACGCCGACCCCGTGCCGCAGGCGTTGATCCTGACCGCCATCGTGATCAGCTTTGGTGTGACCGCCTTCGCCGTCACATTGCTGCGCCAGGTCTACCAGGCCACCGCCACCGACGATCTCGAAACCATGCACATCACCGACATCCCCTGTGAAGAACCCGACCTGATCGCCCCCGAAGAACGCCTCGATGCCGACCTCGGCCAGACATCCACCCTGGAGGCCCAGGCATGATTGTGGCCCTGCCGGTCTTGCTGCCGCTGATGTTTGGCGTGCTGTGCCTGTTGGCCTGGAATTTGCCGCGCATCCAGCGGGCGCTGGCCCTGCTCGGCAGCGCCGCCATCACGGCTGCCGCGCTCAGCCTGCTGGTCACGGTGCGGCAGGCGGGCATCCAGGTGATGCAGGTGGGCAACTGGCCGGCCCCGTTTGGCATCAGCCTGGTGGTAGATTTGTTCAGCGCCATCCTGGTGGCGGTTGCGGCGCTGGTGGCGCTGGCCGTGGCCGTCTACGGGCAGGCCGGCATAGACGAGCGGCGGCTGCGCTTCGGGTACACGCCGCTGTTCTTCTTCCTGCTGTTGGGCGTCAACGGGGCCTTCACCACCGGCGATCTGTTCAACCTGTACGTGTGGTTCGAGGTGATGCTGATGTCCTCCTTCGTGCTGATCGCCCTGGGCGGCGAGCGCCAGCAATTGGAGGGGGCGATCAAGTACGTCATCCTCAACCTGCTCTCCTCCACGCTGTTCCTCTCGGCCATTGGCCTCACCTACAACCTGGCCGGTACGCTCAACATGGCCGACCTGGCCGTGCGCCTGGCCGAAATGCGCACCGCCGGGCAGGTGACGCTGGTGGCGGTGTTGTACCTGGTGGCCTTTGGCATCAAATCGGCCATTTTCCCGCTCTTCTTCTGGCTGCCGGCTTCGTATCACACCCCGCCGGTGACGGTGACAGCGCTCTTTTCGGGCCTGCTGACCAAAGTGGGCGTATACGCCCTGTTCCGCATCTTCACGCTCATCTTCATCCCCGGCGGCGAATTTACCCACACCCTACTTCTGGTTTTGGCCGCCCTGACGATGGGAATCGGCGTCTTCGGTGCGGCGGCGCAAACCGACCTGCGGCGGCTGCTCTCCTTCCACATCGTCAGCCAGATCGGCTACCTGCTGATGGCGCTCGGCCTGTACAACCCGGCGGCCCTGGCGGCAGGCGTGTACTTCCTCGTCCATGTGATTTTGGCGAAAACGGCGCTCTTTTTGGTGGCGGGAATGGTCAACCAGGTGCAGGGATCGTTCAACTTGAAAGAATTGGGCGGATTGTATGCCGCTCGTTTCGGCCTGGCGCTGCTGTTCTTGCTCCCGGCGCTCTCGCTGGCCGGGCTGCCGCCGCTTTCGGGCTTCTTCGCCAAACTGGCCCTGGTGGTGGCCGGTTTTGAACGGCACAGCTTTTGGATCGTGGCTGTAGCGCTGGGGGTGAGTGTGATGACGCTTTATTCGATGACGAAGGTGTGGAACGAAGCCTTCTGGAAGGAACGCCCGGCGGAGAAGGCCGCCCCGCTGCGCCCGGCGTCGCCGTGGATGTGGGGGGCAACCCTCGGCCTGGCGCTGTTCTCGCTGGCGGCAGGGCTGTGGGCCGAACCGCTGCTGGCGCTGGCCGGCGAGGCCGCCACGCAGTTGAGCAATCCGGCGGTTTATATCCAGACGGTGTTGGGAGGCCTGCCATGAACCTGCTGCTGCTCAACGTATTGCTGGCGCTGGCCTGGGCGGCGCTCACGGGCGGCTTTCAGCCGGTGGATTTGTTCTTCGGCTTCGTGTTGGGCTACCTGGTGTTGTGGCTCTTCTCGCCCCTATGGGGTTCGCGGCGCTACTTCCGCCAGGCGCCGCGCCTGCTTGACCTGGCCGCCTATTTTTTGGTGGATATGATCCGCGCCAACCTGCGCCTGGCCGCTACCATCCTTTCACCCAAGATGAACCTACGCCCGGCGGTAGTGGCCGTGCCGTTAAACCTTCACGACGAAGCTGCCATTATTTTGCTGAGCAACCTGATCTCCCTCACCCCTGGCACGCTCAGTCTGGATATTTCTACGGATCGGCGCGTCCTTTATGTCCATACCGTCTGGCTGGAGGATGCCGAAAACTTTCGCCGCCAAATTGCCGAAGGGTATGAACGCCGGGTGCTGGAGTTGTTTGAATCATGATCGAATTGTTGTGGCTGGTGATCTTGGCTTTGCTGGCCCTGAGCCTGGTATTTGCCTTCGTGCGCCTGGCGCGTGGCCCCTCGCTGCCCGACCGGGTGATCGCCCTCGATTTGATCAGCGTGGTAGCGGTGGGCTTCATTGTGGTCTATGCCGTGCGCTTCAATCAGCCGGCCTTTCTAGATGTGGCCATCATCCTGACGTTGATCACCTTCCTCGGCACGGTGGCCTTCGCCTATTACCTCGAACGGAGGGTCTGATGCTGCGCGAGATCGTCATCATGTTGTTGATGTTTACGGGGGCCTCGCTGATGTTCGTGGCGAGCATTGGCCTGCTGCGCATGCCCGACCTGTTCCTGCGCATGTCGGCCACGGCCAAAGCTGGCACGCTAGGCGCAGGGCTGATCGTCCTGGGCGGGGCGATCTTTTTCTCCGATTTCGGCATTTACACCCGCTCACTGGCGATCATCATCTTTTTGATGCTCACTGCCCCTGTCGCCGCCCATCTGATCGGCCGGGCGGCCTACTTTTCCGGCGTTCCGCTGTGGAATGGCACGGTGCTGGACGAATTGAGCGGCCACTACCGCGCCGATACCCACGCCCTCGAAGTCAAACCCATCCCTGAAAACCAGGCAATCTCTCACAATCAAGATACAGACCAATGACCCATCCTGCCAACCGCCCCCTTAACTTTGCCATCGTCGGCTGCGGCGTGATTGCCCCCTGCCATGCCCGCTGCCTGGCCGAACTCGACGACGCCAACCTGGTCGCCCTATGCGACACCCTGCCCGAAAAAGCCCGCCAAATGGCTGCTACCTACCCGGCAGCTATTTACGCCGATATTCACGAACTGCTCCAACACCCCGATCTCGACGCCGTCATCGTCACCACGCCTTCGGGCCTGCATGCCGATCTCGGCATTCTGGCGGCGCAAGCGGGCAAGCACGTCCTCGTCGAGAAGCCGATGGATGTCTCCCTCGCCAAAGCCGACGCCCTGATCGCCGCGGCCGACGCCGCCGGGGTGAAGCTGGGCGTCATCTCGCAGCACCGCTTCGACGATGCCATGCAAGACCTGAAGGCCGCCATCGCCGCCGGCAAACTCGGCCAGCTAAACTTTGGCGGCTCGTACACGCAGTGGTATCGCGCCCAGGCTTACTATGACTCTGGCAATTGGCGCGGCACCTGGGCGCTGGATGGCGGCGGGGCGCTGATTAACCAGTCCATTCACTACGTAGATTTGCTGCAATATGTGATGGGCCCCGTGGAGGAAATCTGCGCCCGCA
Source organism: uncultured Anaerolineaceae bacterium (assembly GCA_964606085.1). Taxonomy (GTDB): domain Bacteria; phylum Chloroflexota; class Anaerolineae; order Anaerolineales; family UBA4823; genus CAIQJJ01. The sequence goes on along the minus strand of CAZSFD010000016.1, from coordinate 37,490 downwards.
CGGCGGCCCTGGCCCACGAGCGCATCGAGGTTGAAGATATCGCCATTGCCACCGTCAAATTTGCCTCGGGGGCGCTGGGCGTGATCGAGGGGATGACGCTGGCCTACCCCGGTTTTTGCGCCCGCCTCGAAATTTTCGGCGCGGATGGCGGCGTGATCATCGAGAACGACCAGGTGAAAGAATGGCGGCTGCGCTCCGGCGAAGCCTACGAGCGCCCCATCCAGGAGATGGGCTTTATCGGCGGCACCACGTCGGCAGATATTTGGCATCACTCGCACCGCCGCCAGATTGACGACTTCATCCAGGCCATCCGCGCCGACCGCCCGCCGCTCGTCACCGGGCAAGATGGCCGCAAGCCGCTCGAAATTGTGCTGGCAATCTACCAATCGGCCCACACGGGGTTGCCGGTAAAACTGTCGTCGAAGTGATGAAAGGTTATTTGAGATTCGCTATTCGGTGTTCGATATTCGTAATTCGTAATTCGATGTCCCTTGCGAATATCGAGTTACGAATATCGAACACCGCACTCCCCACCCCATCAGGAGGTTTCTCATGTTACTCGGCATTTGCGGCGGGCCAGAACTCGCCCCGGTGGTCAAGGACGCCGGTTACGATTACCTTGAAATCAATGTTGCCTCCCACCTGATCGGTGAAGCGCCGGATGAAGATTTTGCGCCGACGCTGGAGCAAATTCGTGGCTGCGGGCTGCCGTGCCTGGCGGCCAATGTGTTTGTACCGGGGCATCTCAAAATCACCGGGCCAGAGGTGGATTTTCCACGGTTGACGCGCTATATCGAAACGGTGATGCGGCGCGCCGAACAGGTGGGCTTGCAGGCCATCGTCTTCGGCTCTGGCGGGGCGCGCAAAATCCCCGAGGGGTTCGAGCGGGCGCAGGCGTATGAGCAACTGATCGCCTTCGGGCGCATGGTCGGCCCGCTGGCTGCGCGGCATGGCGTCAACATCGCCGTCGAGCCGCTCAACCGCGGCGAGACCAATGTGCTGAACAGCGTGGCCGATGGGCTGCAATACGTCAAAGATGTCAATCACCCGGCTTTTCGGTTGCTGGTGGATGCCTATCATTGGGCGAAAGAGAACGAACCAACCGCCGATATTGTGGCGGCGGGTGCGTGGCTGGAACACGCCCATATTGCCACCTACGCCAAACGCCTGGCCCCCGGCGCAGAACCGTGCGATTTCGCCCCCTTCTTCCAGGCGCTCCAGGAGGCCGGTTACGACAATCGGCTTTCTATCGAGGGCGGCTGGGCCGAACTCCCCGCCCAGGCTGGCCCGGCGCTGGCCGAACTGAAACGCCACCTGGCCTGAGCTTCCCCCGATGAAACAGGCGGCTGCGGCGGGTGCGTTGGCCATTGTGCTGTGGAGTTCGACTGTTCGCTTTGCCACCGCACTACCTGATGGTGTGCGGTGGTTTGTTTATATGGGGCTGCTGCTGCGCACGCCAGCCTCGCCCTATTTATGGCTGGCAGCGCTGTTGATTATTGCGGGAGCAGCCATCAGCCAGCGCAGCAGTGGGTGAGCGCCAGGTGAGACAAGAATCTTGTGACCGGTTGTGAAGGCGGGATGGGTAAGGTATAATCGCTGTCATAATCACGGTTCAAGGTTAGAGTGATGAAAGACACACCTGCTTCTACAGATTATTCCGTCACACGCTGCCAGGAATGGGGGTATGCAGTTCTGGTCGGCGCGTTCGCACTTGGCCTCTTGCTTGCCCCCCAGGGGCATTAATCTCTTCTCCACCCAACTTGTCAACCCAAGCGCATTGCTAATCCCTCCGATTATTCTTCGCGCGAACTCTTCAAACCTGCCAATTTTCAACTTGTAACTTGCTACCTGTTACCTGCAATCCTTCAGGAGTTTCCCATGAACGACATCCCTCCCTACAATCCCGCTGATATTGAACCCAAGTGGCAGGCCCGTTGGGAAGCCGACGGCCTGTACCACTCGGATATTGACGAAAGCAAGCCCAAATTTTACGCCCTGACCATGCTGCCCTACCCATCGGGCGACCTGCACATCGGCCACTGGTACGCCATGACGCCCTCCGACGCTCGCGCCCGCTGGATGCGCATGCGCGGCTACAACGTACTCTTCCCCATGGGCTTCGACGCCTTCGGCCTGCCCGCCGAAAACGCCGCCATCAAAGACGGCATCCACCCGATGAAGCGCACATACAAAAACATCGAAAACATGCGCAAGCAACTGCGCTCGATGGGCGCCATGTTCGATTGGCGGCGTTCGGCGGTTTCGTGCGATCCCGAATACTACAAGTGGTCGCAGTGGTTTTTCATCCAGTTGTACCAGGCGGGCATGGCCTACCGCAAATTCTCGCCGGTAGATTGGTGCCCCAGGTGCAACACCACCCTGGCGCGTGAACAGGTGTGGGGTGATGACCGCCACTGCGAGCGCTGCAAAACCCCGGTGATCAAGAAAGACCTGGATCAATGGTATTTCCGCACCACCAAATATGCCGACGAACTGCTGCGTTTTGACCAGATTGATTGGCCCAACAAAATCCAGGCCATGCAGACCAACTGGGTGGGCCGCAGCGAGGGCGCAGAAGTTAATTTTGAAATCCCGCCGCAGGGATCGACGGAACACGCCTCACACATCACGGTTTTCACCACCCGCCCCGATACCCTGTGGGGCGCCACTTTCATGGTGCTGGCCCCCGAACACCCCCTGGTGGCCAAACTGACCCCGCCCGAATACAAAGAGACCGTCGAAGCCTACGTGGCCGAGGCCACCCGCCAGACCGATATTGACCGCGAATCCACCGAAAAAGAAAAGACCGGCATCTTCATCGGCGCGTATGCGGTCAACCCGGTCAATGGGGCCAAAATCCCGATCTGGGTGGCCGATTATGTGCTGATGACCTATGGCACGGGTGCGATCATGGCCGTGCCCGCCCACGACGAGCGCGACTTCGCCTTTGCCCGCAAGTTTGGTCTGAAGGTGATCCCCGTGATCCAGCCCGAAGGCGAGTTGCTGGATGGCGACACGATGCCCGAAGCCTACGTGGGCGGCGGTGTGATGGCGAACAGCGCTATCTTCGATGGCACACCCGTCAACGAGGAAAAAGGCCGCAAGAACCCTGGCATCGCCAAGGTGATTGACTGGCTGGAAGCGCAAGGCATCGGCAAAGAAGCTGTCACCTACCGCCTGCGCGACTGGTTGATCTCGCGCCAGCGCTACTGGGGCGCACCCATCCCCATCATCTACTGCCCCGAACACGGCCAGGTGCCTGTCCCCGATGACCAGTTGCCCGTCACGCTGCCCGAAGACGTGGAATGGCTGCCCACCGGCCAAAGCCCGCTGAAGCTGCACCCCACCTGGAGTAAGACGACCTGCCCCATCTGCGGCCAGCCTGCCGAGCGCGACACCGACACGATGGATACCTTCATGTGTTCGTCGTGGTATCACCTGCGTTATTTAAGCCCCCATTACGATCAAGGCCCCTTCGACCCCAAAGAATACGATTACTGGATGCCCGTGGACACGTACACCGGCGGGGCCGAACACGCCACCATGCACCTGATCTACACGCGTTTCTTCCACAAGGCGTTTCGCGATACCGGCCTGACCGAAGGCCACGAACCTATGCTGCAACTGCGCAACCAGGGCCAGATTTTGGGGCCAGATGGTCAGCGCATGAGCAAAAGCCGCGGCAATGTGATTGACCCCGACGAGCAGGTGCGCCAATATGGCGCTGACACCGTGCGCGCCTACCTGATGTTCGGCTACCAGTGGTCAGAAGGCGGCCCGTGGAACACCGAAAACATCAGCGGCGTGGTGCGCTGGCTGCGGCGGGCCTGGTCGCTGGTGCTGGAGACGGCTTCCGGCGGCAAACCCACTGCCTCACCCGAGACGTTGAAGGCGCTGCGCCGCAAGGTTCACCAGACCATCCGGCGCATCAGCAACGATTTCGAGCGCTTCGAGTTCAACACCATCGTCTCTGGCCTGATGGAATTGCTGAACGAATTGTATAAAGCCCGTGAAGCCGGAGCGGTCGGTTCCCTGGAATGGCAGGAAGCCCTGGAGGTGTACCTGCGCCTGATGGCCCCGATCACCCCGCATATCGCCGAGGAATTATGGACGGCGGCGGGTAAGCCCTATTCCATCCACACTCAGGCCTGGCCGCAGGTAGACGAAGCCGCAGCAGCAGAAGAAGAAGTCACGTTGGTGCTGCAAGTCAACGGCAAAGTGCGCGACCGCCTGGTCGTTGCGGTGGGCATCAGCGAGGCCGCCGCCCAGTCCGCTGCCCTGGAAAATGAGACCGTGCAGAAATTCCTGGAAGGGCGTACACCCAAGAAAGTGATCTACGTGCCAGGCAAACTGGTGAATGTGGTTGGTTAACCGCACCCGCGCCTGTACAATAAAAAGGCCGCGCAGGTTTTGCAAAACCTGCGCGGCCTTTTCGTCATCGGGCCAGGGCTTCTCTCATACGCTCCAGCGCTTGCACCAGGGTCGCTCGCGGGCAGCCGAAATTCAATCGCACGAAACCGGCCCCGCCATTCCCGAAAGTATCCCCCTCGTTGAGCGCCACGCGCGCCCGCTGCAAGAAAAACCCTCCCGGTTTATCCCCTATCCCGGCCTGGCGGCAATCGAGCCAGGCCAAAAAGGTACCTTCGGGAGTAGCCACCTGAATGCCAGGCAGTTTGCGGCGGATGAAATCCACCGCGAAATCGCGGTTGGCCGCCAGGTAAACCAGCAGTTGGCGCAGCCATTCATCGCCGCCTCGGTAAGCAGCGGCGGCGGCAACCCATCCCATCAGGTTGACACCGCTGACCAACCCTTGCATGGCGTGGCGATACCGGCGGCGCAGCGATTCATCGGGGATGACGGCGAAGGCGCATTCCAGCCCGGCGATGTTGAAGGTCTTGCTCGGAGCCATCAGGGTGATCGTCTGGGCGGCAATTTCGGGCGAGAGCGTGGCAATGGGCGTGTGGGGGTGGCCGGGAAAGACCAGGTCGCCGTGGATTTCATCGGAGCAGATGGGGATGTTGTGGCGCAGGCAAATTTCGGCCAGGCGAGTCAGTTCATCAGCGCGAAAGACGCGCCCAACCGGGTTATGCGGGTTGCAGAGGATAAACAGGCGTGTTGCGGGGGTGATGGCGGCTTCGAAGGCGTCAAAATCTATCTCGTAGCGGCCATTGGGTTGTTGGATCAGCCCGTTTTCTTGGCGGTGCATCCCGGCGGTTTTGGCAGTCGTCAAGATAGGCGGGTAAACGGGTGTTTGCACCAGCACACTGCCGCCAGGTTGCGCCACCGCATGACAGGCCAGGTTGAATCCCACGATCACGCCGGGCAGGAAGACAATTTCTTCTGGCTGGATATTCCAATGGTAGCGTTCTGCCAGGCGGGCGACGATCAACGGGCGTAATTCGGGCGGCTCCTGTGGATAGCCAAAAATCCCATGTGCGGCGCGCTCCTGCAAAGCCTGGATGACCGCTGGCGGAGCGAGAAAATCCATATCGGCCACCCACAAGGGCAGCACATCAGCGTCATACTCGTGCCACTTGATGCTATCGCTGGCGCGGCGGTCTGGATAATAATCGAATTGGACGGGCATAGGGTCAACCTCCTGGCGGCGATTATACTGCTTATCAAATTTGTCAAACGTTGTTTGCCTAAACACCCTTTTATTTGACGCTACCCTGGCTTACAAGTATAATTTTCCTCGTCTGAGTCGGTCATTTTCCCCCCATTGTTTTCTCGATTGTAAGGGTTTCCTATGGCATTAAAGGGCAATCTTCGCGATTTTTCAATTACACAACTATTAAATCTGATCAATGTGGCGCAGAAGACCGGCTCACTGATGGTGGATGGCCCCAATGAAAAGATTTGGGTGTTTTTCCGAGATGGCAAACTGGCTTATGCACAAGTTGGAGAAGAAGACAACAGCCTGGCCACGGTTTTGTACAAGACCAATAAAATCAATGCGGCGCAATATCGCGCCATTCGCGAGCGGGCTGGTACTTTAAGCGATAAAGAATTGGGGTTAATGTTGATCAACGCCAATTACATTTCGCAGCAAGATATTATCACCAGCTTGCAGAATCACTTTATCAACACGATCAATCGCCTGTTTACCTGGGTTGAGGGGTTGTTTCGTTTTGATGGCGAGTTGATGCCGCCGGAAAATAAAATCACGGTGCGTGTCAACCTGGAAAACATCATCATCGAAGGCTCCCGCCGAATGCGCGAACTGGAGCAACTCCAAGATGAAATTCCCAGCCTGGACATGGCGTTGAAATTTACTGACCGTCCGGGGACGAATATCCGCAATGTGAACCTGAGCGTGGAAGAATGGCGGGTGGTATCCTATATCAACCCCAAGAACACAATGCGCCAAATTGCAGCAACCGCCAAGATGAGTGAATTGGAAATGCGCCGCATTGTCTATGGTTTGTTGCAGGCCGGCCTGGTGGAAGTGGTTCGCCCAGCCGGTGCGCCGCCAACCGGCCAGTTGCGGGCAACTCCCATGTCGGAAGAGGAAAAAGAAGACCGCACATCATTGGTGAATCGCCTGATCCGGCGTATTCGTTCGATATAATTTTTTGACCGCTCTCATTTCTGTCTGGAAGGATAACGCCTATGCAAACGGTAAAAATGGTGGTTACGGGACCCTTTAACGCTGGCAAAAGCCAGTTTATTCAGTCGGTCAGCGAGATAGATGTGGTCTCAACCGAACGGAAGATTTCTTCCGAAGCCGAAAAGGTCAAAGAAGCGACCACCGTGGCGATGGACTTTGGCCGCATTACGGTGGATAGCGAACTGGTGCTCTATTTGTTCGGTACACCTGGTCAACGCCGCTTCGATTTCATGTGGGAGATTCTTTCGGAAGGTATGTTAGGTTTCATCGTCATGGTGGATAGCACTCGGCCAGAAACCTTCCGTGAGGCCCGCAGCATTCTGGAGACATTCCGAGCGTATGCCCCCACGCCGTATGTGGTGGCGGCCAATAAGCAAGACCGTTCGGAAGCGTGGGATGTTGATGATATCCGCATCGCTTTGCGTCTGGATAAAAAAGTGAAATTACTCCCCTGTGTGGCAACAGACAAGGAGACGGTCAAAAACGTCTTATTGGAGTTGTTGTATAGCATTCTGGCTGAGATGGAAGCGTAGCCAGCGAAACGGGGTGCCGGTTTCGGCCCGAGGATTGCTGTGTCATCCATCACCACTGATCAGGGCATTGTTCATTATGAAGTATACGGGCGTGGCCGCCCGGTGATTTTGTTGCATGGTTACTTGGGATCTTGGGGATTGTGGCAAGATACCATGTCTTACCTGGGGCGGTATTACCGCACCTATGCGCTGGATTTCTGGGGGTTTGGCGAATCGGATACCAAACAGACAGAAACGTATGTGGTGCAGGATTTTGTCAGAATGGTAGACCAATTCATGGATCAGTTGGGGATTATCCAGGCGCCATTGGTTGGACATAGCATGGGGGGAACCGTTAGTTTATCCATGGCTATCCAATACCCCCAGCGTGTCAAAAAGGTGGTTGTGATTGGATCGCCAATTACTGGGGCATCGCTTTCGGTTCTACTCAAATTATTTGGCATGCGTCCAATTGGTTGGGTGGTTTACCATAATTTATGGGCATTCAAGTTATCTTACCGATTGTTGGCGCCATTTTATAGCGCCGATAAAAATTGGTCGCAAATGATGGATCGAGATGTTTCCCGCACAAAACTGGAAGCATTCTTCTTGAGTATTGGTTCGTTGCGTCGCACCGATTTGCGCCCAAGGCTGAACGAAATTAAAGTACCTGTGATGGGCATGTATGGCCCAAAGGATATTGTGGTTCATCCCAAACAATGGAAGCCCTTGCAGCAAGGGATTGTGAACGCACGGATTGAAATTTTCCCCCAGGCGGGTCATTTTATCATGCTCGATGATCCCACGGGCTTCAAGGAAAAATTGCGCAGTTTTCTCGATGATACGCCGCCAACAAGCCCGATAATTGCTACCCCGGAAAAGGTTATTCCTGTATGACTGAAACGCCAGCCCAAGCTTCACCAGAAATGAATTACTTTTACCCCAACAAAATGGGACGCACCATCTTGCAAGCCCTGGGCGAAGTTCTCAGCCATGTTGGTTTGAGTGCAGTGCTCAACCTGGCTAATTTACAATATCGGATTAATGATTTGCCGCCCGATAACCTGGCAAAAGGGTATTCTTTTGATGAGTTAAGCCTTACCTTGCTGACCCTTGAACAATTATATGGCCCGCGCAGCGGGCGAGGATTGGCCTTACGAACCGGGCGTACCTGTTTCAAATACGGTATTCGCGACTTTGGCCTGATGATCGGTTCTACCGAACTGGCGTTTCGATTATTGCCCTTGGAGACCAAACTGCGTGTCGGCGCGGGGTTGTTTGCAGACCTGTTCAATAATTACAGCGATCAAATCGTACGCATCGAGGAAACATCATCGCAAATCCTATGGCATATCGAACGTTGCCCAGTTTGCTGGAATCGCAAGGCAGATACCCCGGTTTGCCATTTGGCTGTTGGGGTATTGCAAGAAGCACTGTATTGGGTTAGCGGTGGTAAATACTTCAACATTGAAGAGATATGGTGTGTGGCGAAAGGCGATCCCACTTGTACAATTGCAGTGGATAAACAGGTCATTGAATAATGTGAGCGAGAATGCTCAAAATCATCCTCCAGAACCCCAATTACATTAATCCCTTTAACGAACGCGCGCGTGATTTGCGGATTATGAACCGCCCGCTATGGTTGTCTCAGCGAGATACCTTGGCCCCTTATGTGACGCGTGAATTGGAGTTGCCGTTTGGGATGGATTTGCCCGATGTGAAGGAAGAATGCCTGGTTTATCGGGATAATTTGTATTTTGACTCCAGCTTTGTCGAAACATTTTTGAAAGCGGCAAAATCGCGCAAAGGCGCCAGCCGGCTGGCTTTTTCGGTGGAAGATGCTGCTTTTCGCGAACACGCCTTACCGCTCTCAATATCGTATGTTCCCGATGGCAACATCTACCTGGCTGATTTTTGGTACTATCCGCATGGCACTCAGGAAGAGGCTACGCCGCTTGTGATAGATTTGAAGACATCAGAAGCGGGATACTATCATGTGCCAACCTATATGGCTTACGAGCAGGGTGACTTGATCTTTCATGTGCCAGAGATCAGCGTTATGGCAATTGATTGCTGGACACATATCTTTATCGCTGACATCGTATTTGGCTTATTTGGCCGCGCTGTGCGCACACAAAAACGCCTGGATAATGAATTGGCGTTCAAGTTGCGCGTGTTAGGCACGGCACTTTACGAAGGCCGACAGTTGCTGACATCTTCGCCACTGGTAAAAGTAGGTCGTAATTGTACGATTCACCCCGGGGCCATGATTTATGGGCCGACCACAATTGGCGACAATGTTCACATTGACGCAGGGGCCGTGATCGAAAACTGTATCATTGGCGATAATGTGAATGTAGGCCAGGGATGTCAACTGATGCTTTCGGTGGTGGGAGATGGCACTTTCTTGCCGTTTCGCGCCGCTTTATTTATGACGACGTTTATGGACTACAGCATGGTTGCACAGAATACTTGTTTACAAATGTGTGTGGTAGGCCGCAGCACATTTGTCGGTGCTGGTTCTACCTTTACCGATTACAATTTGTTACCTGCACCATTGCGTGCGATTGATGGCAATGGGAAGCTGGGAATTGCCAACCGTCCAGTCTTGGGCAGTTGTGTTGGGCATAATTGCCGCCTGGGTGCCGGGATGATCATCTTCCCCGCCCGCACAATTGAATCGGATGTCGTATTGTTTGCCTCGCCCGAACGGCGTGTTATTGAAAAAGATGTGCGCTATGAAGATAGCGATCATCACAAACTCAAGTTCAAGAACCTGCATCCCCGCCTGTATCCGCGCCCGGGCGAACAAGTGGAAGAATCATGGTAACTTGTGGATACCTTTGCTTTCATCATCCATCCCATAGACCCCAAGCGTGATATCAGCCGCAAGTTTCCACTCCTCGCAAAAGTTGTCACCGAATGGCAGGTCAAACTGCTGGCCCCATATTTTCCCCCCGTCTACCTTTCTGAAGTAAGTGGGATCACCTCTGCCAGTACGGGTAAACAAATCAAAGGCTGGTTGCTGGCTTGCCCGTTAACTCCGGTACATTTTATGGAGTTGCCGGAAAAGCGAGTTTATCGTAAGATTATAGAAACTGGCCACCTTGCGGAAAAACTGGGCGCTGGAATGCTCGGTCTCGGCGCGTATACGTCTGTTGTCGGTGATGCCGGGCAGACCATTGCCCGCCACCTGCAAATTCCGGTTACAACAGGCGACTCGTATACCATTGCGGTAGCTGTGCGCTCGGTGCGCAAGGCGGCTGAGACCATGAATATCGTCATGGCAAATACTTCGGCGGCTGTGGTTGGCGCATCTGGCGCGATTGGACAGGTATGTTCAGAGCTATTGGCCGAGCAGGTCAGCAAGCTGCTGTTGATTGGTAGACGCCTGGATGTACTGGCTGCTTTGCGCCAACGCATTTTGGATGCAGGAAGCGCCGCGGAAATCGTCATCAGCGATCAGATAGACGATTTACGCCATGCACAATTGATCCTTACCGTAACCAGCGCGATGCACGCCGTCATTCACCCGGAACATCTGCAACCCGGCAGTGTGGTGTGTGATGTGGCTCGCCCACGCGATGTCTCTGTGCAGGTGGCAGCCATGCGTGATGACGTGTTGGTGATTGATGGTGGCATGGTGGATATCCCCGGCCCGGCTGATTTTCACTTTAACTTCGGTTTTCCACCTGGCAAAGGCTATGCCTGCATGGCCGAAACGATTGCCCTGACACTCGAAGGACGCCTGGAAGATTATACGCTCGGTAAAGAAATCACGCGCACCCGTGTGGAAGAGATTACCCAAATCGCCGATAAACACGGTTTTCAGTTAAGCGGGTTTCGCTCATTTGAGCGGCCCGTGACCGAAGAACACATTCAACGGATTCGTGAGAATGCCAAGAAAAAACGCTGATTGGGAGGCCCGATATGAGTAAAGCCCGATTACTGATTGTGGAGGACGATTTCGACATTTCAAACATGTTGAAAATCTACTTCTCTGGCCAGGGATATGACGCGGACATTGCCCCGCGCGGCTCGGTGGCACTAGATAAAACCCGTCAGAACCTGCCACACCTGATTGTTCTGGACATCATGTTGCCCGATATTGATGGTTTTGAAGTATGCCGCATCTTGCGCACCAATACCCGTACCAGCCATGTGCCGATCATCTTTTTAACCCAGAAGGATGAGCGCAGCGACAAACTGCAGGGCCTGGAACTGGGCGCCGATGACTACATTACCAAGCCCTTTGATATTGAAGAGTTAAAGTTACGGGTGCAACGCGCCATTGCTCGCGCCGAAGTGCAAAACCTGACCGACCCACGTTCGGGCCTTCCGGCCGGCAGGTTGATCGAAGAGCAATTGCGTCGTATCATCCGCCAGCGTGATTGGGCCTTGATGGATATTCGGGTGAACTGGTTCGAGGCTTTCAAAGATGTCTATGGCTTCGTGGCCGGTGATGACGTGCTGCGCTTTACGGCGATGCTAATGGGAGAAGTGCTGGATGAATTGGGTTCGCCGAATGATTTTATCGGCCATGCTGGTGGAGATAATTTCATCCTCATCACCACGCACGCTGCTGCAGCAAACATCCAGCAGCGTCTTAAGACCCGCTTTGTGGATGAGATTAAAACCCATTACAGTTTTATGGATCGCGAACGCGGCTATATCGAAGTGCTGGATGCGACCGGCCAACCACGCCAGGTTGCCTTGATGGGCCTGGCCGTGGGCGTGGTTTCGCCGGTGGAATATGATTTTGCCGATATCCGTGAGATCACGGAGATGGCCGCCGAAGCTCGCCGCAAGGATGTTTGATTTTTCTTTTTGCCGAACACGGCTGGCGCAATGAGTGAATTGGGTGATGATGAGTGCAGAAACGTTGGGTATCATCGCTGTTTTGGCTGGATTGGCGCTTAGTGCGTTGGTCTATGCTATATTGCGTGCGGCTGCGCATCTTCGCCCTAATCCGCCAGAAGTTTCTGTTAATGGTGCAAACGTATCCGTCATAAACGATGCGGTCATGGTGATTCAAACTGGGGGGCGTGTCAGTTATGCCAACGCCATTGCCCGTGAATGGTTTGATGAGCACACAACAGATGAACTCAATATCGAACGCCTGGTGCGCCGCGTGCGGCCTGGTGAAACCTTTTGGCAGTTATGCCGATCGGAAGGGCAGGCCCGTCTGTCATTGAATGGGAAAGTGATTGAAGCCACTTCTTACCGTATTGCCTCAGATGCCAGCGTAATGGGTGGCAATGAGGCTGTGCTGATCTCGATGCGTGAAATGCCCTCAATCGAGAGGGAAGTTGGCGATACATCCCGTTTGACCAATGAAGTTTTATTGACTTTTGCCGAACTGACCCAATCTATTGCGACGCATACCACAATTGAGAAGACCTTGGAGGCGATATTAGATAGCCTGGAGCGTTTGGTGCCTGCCGACATGGCCGAAATTACCGTATGGGATGCAGCCAACCAATGCCTGGTGCCTTATCGTTTTACTGGGGTTAGCGGGGTTGATCGCCAACTTGAGAAGGTGATGGATACGGTCTATCGCGCCAACGAGGGTTACAGCGGCTACTTGATCACGCATCGCAGCCCATTGCTGATACACAATGTAGAGACCTTCCGAAACATTCGCTTATCAGTCAAGCGGGTTGACTACCCTTTTCGTTCCTACCTGGGTGTGCCATTACTGGTTGGCGGGCATCTGGTGGGTACTTTGGAAATGGCATCCTTGGCGATCAACGCTTTTGGCGAGCGCGATCTGGAAATGGCTACCATTTTAGCTGGCCAGGCCGCGGTCGGCCTTTACAACGCCATTCTGCTCCAAGATGAACAGGATCGCGGGCGTGAACTGGCTGGCCTGGCACAAATCGCCCACGCCGTAGGCGCTTCAGGCGATCAACAAGACCTGTTTGCTCGCCTGGTGGAAAGTATCAAGCCATTGTTGGATGTAAAAAGCCTGGGGTTCCTGATTTACGATGCGAATCGGCGCAACCTGGAAGCGCAACGCCCCTTCATCGGCATTCCTGATCAGACAATCGGTTTATACCGCATTCATATTACACCCGGAACGCCGGCAGAGGAAGTCTGGCTGGCGCAGGCAACCATCGTATCAACCGATGCATCCGATGATCCATCGCTGGCCGCCCTGGGGTTAGATTCATTAGCAACGGCGGCAGGCATTGTCCAGACCGTTTTGGTGCCATTAACGGTGTCTGGGCGCTGCCTGGGATATTTGCAAGTGGGCGATAAGACCGATAACACGCCCTTTAGCGATGATGATGTGCGCCTCGTAGAAATCATGGCAGGACAGACGGCCACCATCATCGAGAATGCCAACCTGGTTCAACAGACACAAGAGAGGGCGCAACGCGCCGAAGCCCTGCGCCGCATTGCCAGCCTGACTGGCTCAGTGGCGACACTGGATGAAATTTTACAGTTTTCGCTGCGTGAGCTTGCCCAGTTATTGCGTGCCGATTGGGCTTTGATCTTCTTACTCGATCAAGACCGCGGCGGGTTGAATTTGCACACGGCTTCGTCATTCGGTCCATCACCCCATTTGATCGCTGATGTTTCACAACTCTCCCTGGAAAGCCAAAATTTCCGCACAACGGTTACGGCACGTCAGGATGTTTATTTTTCGGGCAATGCTCAAACAGATGACACTGCCAAGCCTTTCTACACCGCCCTGGTGCAAAAACTGGGCATCCGGTCGCTGGTGGTCGTGCCATTGATCATTCGCGGGCGCGGGGTCGGCGAACTGCTCTTGGGCAGTCGCCAGGCTGATTTTTTCCATCGTAGCGATGTCGGGTTGGTGGTGACAACGGCAAGCCAATTGACGGTCGCTATCGAAAAATCGCAGTTATTGGGGCAGACAGATGAAAGCCTGCGCCGCCGGGTGGAACAGCTTACAGCCTTAGCCAATATCGGACGCGAGATCAATTCTACCCTGGAGCTTTCGGCCACCATCCAACTTGTGTATGACGAGTTACTGCGCATCACCCAGGCTGATTGTGGAAATATCTGCCTATTCGAGGCACGCGAACCGGCTATCTATCCAACCAATGATACACCCTTGAAAATTTCACTACTCATCGGCGATGATCGCCCTCATCGTTTATCGGAGATTGAGGCGTCCGTAGTGGAAAAGGATGACATTCTCGTGATTGCAGATTTTCTGCGACCACAAGATGCCCCAGGGGAAGCAGTAACGATGGAAGCGCCTCATGGGTATATTCGCTCAGCGTTGTTGGCGCCCATCCACTACCAGGGTCAAATTGCCGGGCTTATTCACTTGCATGGTCGGGCGCCCAATCTATTCGATGAGGCTGCTCTGGAAATTGTGCAGGCCATGGCAACGCAAGCGGCAATCGCCCTGGGGAATGCGCAGCGCTATCAAGAGCATCGTCAACGCAACGAGTTACTCAGCCGGCGCGTGGAAACCCTCTCCAAATTGTTCGAAACCACCCGTTCGGTTCACGTTGAACAACCCCTGGACGACTCGCTGGAAACAATCGCTTATGCTATTCAGGAAGCAACGCCATTCAACGTGGTATTGATCAGCACCTACGATCAACGCAACCAACAATTGATGCGCCGCGCCGGTGTTGGCTTGCCCCTGGATGTGATGGGTGAGTTACGTTCTCGTTCGCAATCGTGGCAGGTTATTGCTCAATTTATCAGCCCTGAATTTCGGGTCAGCCATTCGTATTTCGTGCCGCGTGATCGCCGCCCGGTGAAGCCCGCCGAATTGCATGTGGAGATTCGCCAGCATTCCACCTTTGATGTCAACGGGGATCGCTGGCATGCTGAAGATATTTTATTTGTACCCATGTATGATGGACAGGAACGGCCGCTTGGTCTGATCAGCGTAGATGCACCGCGCAATGGGTTGCGGCCCGATCGTCCAACCATCGAAGCGTTGGAAGTTTTTGCCAGCCAGGCTGCTTTCATCATCGAAAGTTGGTCGAAGCTGGATGCGTTGCATGTCCATTCGTCTGCCCTGCAAAAAGAAATGGACCAGTTGCGCTTGTCGGCCAATGCTTCTATCAACCTCGCCCAGGTGCAACTGCCATTGATGCTGCACAAAGATGTTGAGCAAACGTTGGCCATCCAGCGCCTCGGTCAACGAGTGCGCCGTATTCGCGCTGGTTTAGACATTGCCGAGCTGGTCAATCAACAAAACAACCGCGAGAATGTCTTATTGGCCTTAGGACAGGAAATGTTGGCTCGCCTGGAGATGGATGTGGCCCTGGTCGCAGAGCCGCTATCGGGAGGGCCGCACCTGCTGTACGCCCTGGGCGAAATCCCCGCCAATGCCAATCCCGAACCCTTGCTTGGGCAGCGTAACCCGTTACGTCTGGCCTTGCAAAACGGCACATTGATCCACGCCGAAAACCTGGAAAGTTCAGAATGGCGCAGCACACCCCTTTTACAGGCATTGGACGCCAAATCTTTCCTTTGCCTGCCGATTCAAGTCGAACAGGGGATAGATGCCGCGGTGCTGGTCACCAGCCGTAAGCCTTTACCGCAGATCACCCAGGAAGACGAGCAGGTCTTTCACCTGGTGGCGCGCCAGGTGGCAATCGCCTTGCAGAATTTACGCTTGCTGACCGAAACCAACCGTCGTTTGCAAGAAGTCAATTTGCTGCTCGATTTCAGCCGTCAATTGGGCAGCCTGGAGCCGGTCAGTATCTTGAAAACCCTGGTCGAAAGCGCCATGAAGGTGCTACCGGCGGCTCATGCGGTCATGGTCGCCTTGTGGCAGCCTGATGAGAGCGTGTTATTGCCACAGTACGCCGCTGGCTATCGTGACGATTCCCTGATATTACAGATTCCCTATCATTCGGGAGAAGCCTTGCCGGGACGTGTATTCGAACAGGGGCAGGCGCAGTTGGTTGAACAAGTGGATTTTGCCCGGCAATATAATCTGCCTCCTGAATCGTTGCTGCGCTATCGCGATGCAACCGCCGGATTGCCTTTGTCGAGCTTGATCGTTCCCATTCAGACGATGGAAAACAAGCTCGGCGTGATGGTGCTGGACAATTTCAAAGAGCCAGGCGCTTTTACCCCCGATGACATGGCGCTGGTCTCATCGCTCACCCAGCAAACCGCCCTGGCGCTCGAAAATGCCCGTTTATTCCAATCGGCAGAACAACGCACGGCCCAATTACAGGCTCTCACCAATGTCGCCGCCACGATCACTTCCAGCTTGCAAACGGACGAACTGATCACTTCGCTGCTGGATCAAATGAAAACCATCTTGCCTTACGAAACGGGCACGTTGTGGTTACGCCAGGGCCAGCAAATGACCGTGCGCGCAGCGCGCGGCTTCGAAGACAGCGATGAACGCGTGGGGCTTTCGGTGACAATTACCGACAGCCTGTT
Source organism: uncultured Anaerolineaceae bacterium (assembly GCA_964606085.1). Lineage (GTDB taxonomy): Bacteria > Chloroflexota > Anaerolineae > Anaerolineales > UBA4823 > CAIQJJ01. The sequence goes on along the minus strand of CAZSFD010000016.1, from coordinate 20,972 downwards.
GCTGGCTGAAATGCTGCAAACCAGCCAACCCATTTCGGCTGGCGATGTGCGCGAAGATATACGCTTCCCATCTTTATTGGAGCCGCGTTATTTCTCCTGGTTGGGTGTGCCATTGCTCTCCAAAGGCGAAGTGGTCGGCGTGATCGCTCTCGAAAAACAGGAAGCCAATTTCTACACCCACGAGCATGTTCAGGCCGCCATGACCTTCGCCGGACAGGCCTCGGTCGCATTACAAAATGCGAATTTGTTCGAAGAAAGCGCCCGCCGCGCCGTCGAATTGAATGATCGCTCACAGCGCCTGGCCTTGCTCAATCGTCTTTCAGCAGACTTGAGCAGTTCGCTGGATGCTGGCCAAATCCTCACCATGGGCCTGCACGAGCTGATTCAGGCCATCAATGGCACGGCCGGCGCGGCGGTGCTGTTCGACGAAACAGCCTATGGCTCGCTGGTGGCTGAGATTCCGCAGCGAGTTGAGGCGCTTCCCGCCAGGCTGCCCCAGGTGGCATTGTTCGACCGCTTGCGCGAGTCCTTGGGCATTTTCAGCGCCGAGGACGTTCGCCAGGAAGCAGAATTGAAAGCCCTGGCGGCCTTTTTCGAGAACCACCAGGCGCGCGCCATTTTGGTTTTGCCCCTGGCCACGGGCAGTGATGTGCATGGGATGCTCCTGGTCTATCAAGATCAGGAATATCGGTTTAGCCCCGATGAAGTTGAACTGGCGCGTACCATCGGCAACCAGGTGGCCGTGGCGATACAGAATGCCCAATTGTTCAGTGAAACGCAGCGCTTGTTCGCCGAAACCCGCCAACACAGCGCCGAATTAGCGCTACTCTTCGAGATGGGCGTGAACATTTCGCAGGTTTTGGATCAGCAAAAGCTGATGGAAGCCACCTTCGAGAATGTCATTCAACTCACTCGTGCCGATGCTGTGGTTGTGGCATTGGTTAACGATGACAACACGTTCACCGTGAACGGGCTGGATCAGGGCGAACGCCTGGGACCGATCAAACGAGAAATGACAGGCCAAAGCTATAGCGAGGCGGTCTTGAAAAGTGGCAGCCCGGTGCTCATCCACGACACCCAGAGCGAGCAAGAAGAGAAACCAGCCCCTGAAGAACAAATTGGCGAGCCGGTGCGCTGCTGGTTGGGTGTGCCGCTGACGGTGCGCGGCGCGGCGATAGGCGTCATTTCGGTGCAAAGTTATCAGCCCAATATGTTCGATATCGCGACCCAGCGCCTGCTGGTGCAGGTAGCCAACCAACTGGCAATTGCTTTCGATAATGCCCGACTGCTCGGCGCAGCCCAAGATTATGCCGCCAACCTGGAAAAGAGCGTCAACGAGCGCACCGAGCAACTGGCGCGTGAACATCGCCGCACGCAGACCTTGTTGGGCATCATTTCGGAACTTTCGACCAGCCTCGACCTCGATCTCGTCCTCAACCGCACGTTGCGGGTGATCAATGATACCCTGGGCAGTGAGCATAGCCTGATTATGCTGATCAATCCTGATGAAGCGACCCTGCAATTGCGTGCTTCGTTGGGATATTCAGCCCCGGTGCCAAAGGGCGGCATTGCATCCACCCTCAAGGTCAATGAGGGGCTGGCCGGTTGGGTGATCGGCAACCGCCAGGCAGCCTTGATCCCTGACTTGTGGGAAGATTGGCGTTGGGTGCGCCGCGACGATCAGACCGAGCTTCATCGCAGCGCCATCGCCGTACCGCTGGTGATCGGCGAAGAAAACCTGGGCGCAATGTTGCTTTTCCACCGCCATCCCAACTTCTTCACCCCCGATCAGCTCGAATTGGTACAGGCCACCGCCAAGCAAATTGCCGTAGCGCTCAACAACGCCCAACTCTTCCGCCTGATTCGCGACCAGGCCGAACGCCTGGGTGATATGCTGCGCACGCAGCACGTTGAAACCAGCCGCTCACAGGCCATCCTCGAAGCCGTGGCTGATGGGGTGCTGGTCACCGATGTGCAAGGGAAGATCACCCTTTTCAACGATTCCGCCGAAAAAGTGTTGGGATTGGGCCGCCAGCAGGTTTTGGGACGCTCTCTCGAACACTTCCTGGGGCTTTTTGGCAATGCTGGTCAGACCTGGGTCGAAACCATCCGCACCTGGTCGGAAGACCCCACCACGTATAAGCCCGGTGATATTTATGCCGAGCAAATCGAACTCGATAATCGCCGTGTCGTGGCCGTTCACCTGTCGCCGGTGCGTCTGCGCAGTGATTTTCTTGGCACTGTTTCAATCTTCCGCGATATTACCCACATGGTAGAAGTAGACCGCCTGAAATCGGAATTCGTTGCTACGGTCAGCCATGAGTTACGCACGCCAATGACTTCGATCAAAGGCTATGTAGATGTGATGCTGATGGGCGCCACCGGCCAATTGAGCGAGCAGCAGAGCCACTTCTTGAAGATCGTAAAAAGCAACACCGAACGCCTCGCCATTCTGGTCAACGATTTGTTGGATATTTCACGCATCGAAGCCGGGCGGGCGACCCTCTCGATGCAGCCCGTGGACCTGGCGAAGGTGATCGAAACATCGGTGAACGATCTCATGCGGCGGATGCAAGAGGAAAACCGCCCAATCAAAATTGATATGAGCGTTCAACCCGATTTACCGCACCCCCTGGGTGACACAGAACGCATTCGGCAGGTGGTGGATAATCTGCTGGAAAATGCTTATCAATATACCCCGGTTGATGAATGGGATGGTCTGATCCGCATCCATGCCTATCAGAACGAAAACGAAATTCAGGTGGACGTGACCGATAACGGCATTGGAATTAGCGCAGAAGAACAGGAGCGTGTTTTCGAGCGCTTCTATCGCGGTGAAGATCCGTTAGTGCTGGCAACTTCAGGCACTGGCCTGGGCCTTTCCATCGTACAACGGCTGATTGAAATGCACAATGGCCGAATATGGATGGAAAGCACTGGCGTGCGTGGCGAGGGGAGTACATTTTCTTTTACTTTACCGGTCGCGCCACACACGAGCACCAGTGAAGCATAATTTTGGAGATAAGGTATGGCAAAGATTGTGATCGCAGAAGATGAACGTGATATTCGAGACCTGGTAACTTTTACGCTGACATTCGCCGGGCATCAGGTGATCCCCACGGCAAATGGCGAAGAATTGGTGGCAAAGGTACTGCAAGAAGTACCCGATTTGATTTTGACCGATGTGCGTATGCCGCGCCTGACCGGTTATGAAGCCTGCAAACGCATCAAATCGGAAGAGAAAGTAAAGCACATTCCGCTCGTTTTTCTTTCAGCGAAAGGTCAAGAAGCCGAGGTGCAAACAGGATTAGAAGCCGGTGCAGATGAGTACATTCTCAAGCCCTTTTCACCCGATCAACTGACCGAACGTGTCAAAACTATCCTTTCCAAACACGGCAAGTAGCAGAGGCTTATGAGCGCAATCACCATCGAAGGTGAAATCATCCATTATGAAGTCCTGGGACGCGGTCGTCCCTTGATCTTCTTGCACGGCTGGATCGGTTCCTGGCGATACTGGATTCCCGCCATGCAAGCCGCGTCTGGCACATTCCGTGCCTATGCCCTCGATCTGTGGGGTTTTGGCGATACCAGTAAAAATCCCAGCATGTACTCACTGATCAGTCAGGCGCAACTGATTGAAGCCTTCATGGAAAACATGGGCATGATCAAAATCGCGCTGATTGGTCACGGCCTGGGCGCCCTGGTGGCACTGGCCTTTGCCAAAAAGAATCCCACCATGGTAGACCGCATGATGCTGGTCGGTTTGCCGGTCAGCCCGGGAGCCGTCAACACTCGCTTGCGTACCGCACCCATTGCCGATCTGGCCGAATGGCTGCTTGGACGCCTGCCCGTCACCGACGCCGCCCGCGTCGAAGCGCCCAAGGCCGACCCGCACGCCATTCGCACCTCGCTGGACGATCTGCAACGGATTGACGTACTCTCGCTGACCATGGGCCTCGCCACCCCTTGCCTGCTGGTACATGGGCAGAATGACCCGGCTATCGAATTGATTTCTGTGGACGTTGAAAGTATGCTCCCCGACCAGACCCACCAGGTGGTTTTTGAACAATCGGGCCATTTTCCGATGCTCGATGAAGCGAACAAGTACAACCGACTGCTCAACGATTTCCTCGCCCTCACCTCGGGCGTCAGCCCTCGCCAGTTGCAACTAAAAGAAGAATGGAAGCGCCGCGTGCGCTAAACCGCTCGTTCGCACAACCAAAAGCCGGGCCAGAAATTTCTGGCCCGGCTTTTGGTTGTCATCAACATACCGCATCATCGCTGGCCTGATACCTGGGCCGATGGGCTTGTTTTCTCCAACAGGGGCGGGATTCGGCGATACCAATCCGTCGCCTGCTCATACGCCCACCCCGCCTGCAAGACGCTGGCTTCGCCCCAGGCCCTGGCAACGATTTGTAGGCCAATGGGCAATCCCATCTGCGTGAAGCCGCACGGCAGTGAAAGCGCCGGCAGGCCGGTGAGGTTGAACGGCGCAGTGAAGCGGGTGAGCTGTTTGGCGCGCGCCAACGCATCACCGCCGCGCCGTGGGGCCGGGATGGGCGTGGTGGGCGTGAGCAGCACGGTGTAATGGGCAAAGAAGGCCTCGAATTGGTGGCGCATCTCCGTTTGCACGCGCCGGGCTTGCAGGTATTCGGCCAGGGTGGTGTTGGCTCCAGCCGTCAGGCGTTGCAACACGTCGGCGCCGAACCAATCGGGGTGATGCAGCAGGCGTTCGCGGTGGAGGGCGGCGGCATCGGCCTGGGTCATCAGGCGGTTGGCGTAGGCGGCCTCGCGTGCGCCAGGAAAAGCCACGCGCGCCACCTGCGCCCCCAGGCTGACGAAAACGCGTTCCACTTCGGCCAGGGCGGCCAACACTTCGGGGTCGGCGTCGCGGAAATAAGGGTCGTCAGCAACGGCTACACGCCAGCCATGCACCCCTTCTTCCAGGTGGGCCAGTACATCTTTGACGGGCAGCGGGACGGCATTGGGGTCGCGGTCGTCGTAGCCAGCGATGGTCTTGAACAGCAGCGCCACGTCTTTGACGCGGCGTGCCATCGGCCCCACGTGGTCGAGGTGAGCGCTGAGCGGCGTCACCCCAAAGGCGCTGACCCGCCCGTAGGTCGGCTTCAGGCCCACCACGCCGCACAGCGAGGCCGGGATGCGGATCGAGCCGCCCGTATCCGTCCCCACCGCCCCATAGACCATGCCCGTGATCAGCGCCGCAGCACACCCGCCCGACGATCCGCCGCTGATATGGGTGAGATTCCACGGGTTCTTGACACTGCCGAAATGAGGGTTTTCGCTGGTCACACCCAGGGCGATCTCATGCAGGTTGAGCTTGCCGAGCAGGATCGCTCCGGCGGCGCGCAATTTCTCGAACACGGCAGCATCTTCCGCTGGCATATACTCGGCAAAATGCTTGCTGCCGCAGGTGGTGGGGACGCCGGCAACGTGGATCAGGTCTTTGAGGGCGATGGGGACGCCACGCAAGGTGAGCGTTTTGCGCTTGCGCTGCCGGGCATCTTCAAGCTGGTGGGCCTGCTGCGTGGCGAGCATTTCGGTCACGGCGATGAAGGCGTTGATCTGCGGGTTGATCTGTTCGATGCGTTCGAGGCAGACGCGCGTCAATTCGACCGGGGAGGTTTCGCCCGCCAGGATGAGTTCAGCGGCGGTGGTGAGGGGTGCAAGGGGCAGGGGACAGGGGGCGGGGGGCAGGGGGCAGGGGGCAGGGGGGATGGCAAGTTGGGCCAGTTCTGCGAACAAGGGGGCGTTGTCGGTGAATTGGATGGCGTGGATGCCAACGGCACGGGCGGCTTCGACGTTGGCGGCTACATCGTCAATGAACACGGTTTCTTCGGCGGTCACGTTCAGGCGGTCGAGCGCCAGGCGGTAGATCGACTCGTTGGGCTTGGCATCGTGGACTTCGGCGGAGATGATCAGGTCGTCGAAATCGCTGGCGATGCCCCAACGTTCGGTCAGCATGGTGCGCAGATCGTCCCAGGCGTTGGAAAGGATGGCCAGTTGATAGTGCGGGTGCAGTTGGGTGCGGATGAAAGTTATCAGTTCGTGGTTGAGACCATCTGCCGACCAGAACTGGCGCAGAAAATCATCTTTTTCTTCGGCGGGGATATTCAACGCCGCCAACACCGCCTCCCAATGTTGGCTGACCGGGATAGCGCCTACCGTAGCTGTAATGGCCGTGGGGCTGTCAAATACGGCATGATAGAGCGCATCCATCGGCACGCCATAGCGTTCGGCCAATTGGCGGCGCGGGGCTTCATCCTTCATGCGCACAAGGACGCTGCCGTAGTCAAAGATGATGGTGCGAATGGCCATGGGCTGTCTCCTATCCTGGGGCGGCATGAATTCCGCCCTACGCACTCAATAAGCGCTCAATCTCGGCGCATACCTGTTGGGGGCTGCGGAAATGGATGGCGTTCATGCCCAGCGCCTGCGCCCCGGCCACGTTGTGGGCGAAATCGTCCACGAAGATGGCGGCTTCGGGCGGCACGGCCAATGCCTGCAAGGCGGTCTGGAAGATGCGGGCGTCGGGCTTCATCACGCCCACTTCAGCCGAGGAGATGATCACGTCGAAGGCGTCTTCAAAGTGCCATTGGCTGGCAATGACAGTGCGCAGGTTGCCCAGGGCGTTGCTGATGATGCCGGTTTTGCAACGGGTGCGCCAGGCCCGAATTTGCCCCACCAGTTCGCGGTCAAGCACATCCCCGGCGAAAAATTCTTTCTCCAACGATTGCCAATCCTCCGGTGGCCAGTGCAACTGTTGGCACACGTAGGCCCACTGCTGCTCGTAGGTGATCTCGCCGCGCTGAGCCTGGTGGCCGTGTTCGCCGCCAAAGACGAGTTCTTCGAGCGCTTCGGGGGTCATCGCCAGGCGTTGGGCCAGGGCTGCCCGCGGGGTGCGATCCAGGGTACGGACGAGTACGCCGCCGATGTCGAAGATGATGGCTTGAATGGGCATGGCAACCTCGCGCAAAAGAATAGATAGATTTTACCAGCCGCTTGACGCATTCAGGAGCAGCGTGATGAACTGCCGCCAGTCATTACGAAAGGAGCGTTACAGATGAAGCCTGGTATCATCCAAACCCCTGTATTTTCTGATTCATCTCGTACACAGCCGGGTAATCGGCTGGGGTTTCATTGCGGATCAACATCGGGTAATCCTGCCTCCTGCGGTTTCGCATCGAGTTTGAATTTGAGCCAGGCCGGGATGACGCTGAACAGCGAAACCCAGGCGGTGACGGCAAAGGGCAACCACGGGCCAATTTTATCCCACAAGATAGCGCCGATGGCCGGGGCAGGCAGTGAAACCAGCCCCAACGAGGTGCTGAACAGTCCAAAAGCCGTGCCGCGCACCTTGGCCGGGACGGCTTTGCTGATCAACGACTGGTAGGCCGGCGACATAATCCCCACCCCCGCCCCCGCCGCGGCCCAGGCCATGGCAAAGACCCAGAAATTGGTCGAGCAGATGAACAACTGCAACGCAGCAAAGATCAGCACGAAGCCACTCACAATACCGATGCGTTCGCCCTTTTTATCGGCCAACCAGCCGCCGGGAATGAAGGTGAGCATGGTGAACAGGCTGAAAACACTGTTGAGGATGCCGATCTGCGTCAGCGTCAGGCCGCCGATGTCTTGCTGGTAAATGGGCATGAAGTTGAACGACAGCGCAAAGGAGATATCGCGCACGCCATCGGTGATCAAAATCCACGTAATCACGCCGCCCGAAAGCAGCAGGCCGAACATCGTTCCCAGGTTGGTTTTCAAACTTTGCAACGAGAGCTTTTGCGGCGCGCTTTCCTGGCCGCCGCTGCTGGCCGCCCGGCGGGCCATGCTCACCCGCAATGCGGTGGCCGCCAGGTAAAAGCTGCCGGCCACCAGCAGCATGTTGCGGAACCCGGCGCGTTCGGCCAAAAACCCGCCCATCACCGGCCCCACCACGCCCACGATGGCAAACAGCGACTGCGTAATGCCAAAGACACGGGCGCGATTCTGCTCGCTCGATTGTTCGGCCACGAAGGCATCGAAACTGGGGCCAATCAGCGAACCGGTGATCGCCCCGGTGGCCATTGCCAGCAGCGCCCACTCCCACGAGGGGGCGCTCAGCAAGAACACGTAGGTGAAGATGCCCGCCACGCTGCCAATGGCCACCGCCCGCAGGCGTCCGAGCGAGTCGGAAATCCAGCCGCCCAAAATTTGCAGCAACAGCGGGATGATCTGCGAGATGGTGAAAAACAGGCCCACCTGGGTCACGTTGGCGCCCAGGTTTTGCAGGTAGAGCGGCAGCAGGCCGGCATACATGTTGCTGCCAATGTTGGCCAGGATCATCGCCAGCAAGAAAAGCAGCAGGATGGGAGACAGTAGAGATTGCTTGGGGGGTGTGGATGGTTTCATTTTTCTTTTGGCATCATATATAATGGACTACGAGCAATAGCAATGCTACTCCATCAAGTATACCGGTCAAAGTGAGGAAACGATGGCAAAGAATCGCAAGCAAAAACAACAGGCAGCCGAAAAACGCCGCCAAAAAGAAATCGTCCGCAAGGCACAAATCAGCGAGAAACAGGTTAACGAACTGGCCGAGAAGCGCGCCAATGCGCCCGTGGCGCCAGCAGCGCCACGCAGCCGAGGTACCTTCTCGGTTGAACAGCCAACCCATCGGCCTGATAGGTTTTGGGAAGAGGACGAAGAAGATGGTTTGCGCACCACATCAGCAAAGCCGCCCTCAGATGACTCAGAAAGCCCCTTCTGGAATCTCTTTGCCAGCGCCGACCTGGAAGGAAAGGTGCAAATCTTCTTGAATGCGCTCGAAGCGGGTGACATCGAAGCAGGTTTTGCATTCGACATCTTCGATATGTTCAAACATGAACTGCCCGACACCCCGGCCGGCCATGCCCGTTTTGCCGAACTGGTCTACCTGCTGCGCGACAAGGCCGCGCAGGCATATTTTGAGGATATGGCCTACCTGCATCAGACGATGCTCACCCACGCCATCGAAGATAACCGCCACCAGGATATTGCCGAACTGCTCGTTCCGTATGTGGACGAAAGCGACCTGGATATTTACTTCCAGGTGATCGATCAAGTGTCCTATCACGGCCTGCAAACGGGCCTGGTTGAGGCTATTCAGCAGAATGTGCCGACCAGTAAAAAGCAAGGCGGGGGTATCCGCTTCAGTTCCGATTATTTGCAGGGCAAGGTCATGCGCCTGACCCTATGGGATTATCTCAGCGACACACCGTCCCCATCAGCAACCGACCCGCTCCTGCGCCAAACCTTGCAACCCCTTGGCGAATTTGACCCCGGTTGGCTGGAGCGTTTCATCCCGCGCTGGACAGCCACCCAGCCCCCCGCCTGGACGCTCGACGATTTCGGGCCACAGGTGGATGCCGAGCAATGGGAAACCAACCTGCACAACCTGCTGGCCGATTTCATGGCCGAACGCCACCACGCTGGCATCCCCTTTGCCCGCCTGGATCTGGCCTGGGAACAGATTTCGACCGCACTGATCCGACAGCTTGGCAACAGCGCAAACATACCCACGAAGAGAAAGGCCCTGACGAAAAAGGCCAGCGCCAGAATGCAAACTCCGCGTTCGCCATTGGTGCCTGGCATAGATGCCTTGAATGAAACCTTGAAGTCCATTACCGCTTTCATGGGAGGCCGCCCGTATGCGCTGGCCGCTACGCTGGAACTTCTGCCCGCTTATCTCCATTTCATCGCCCGCCTGGGCCTGCTCCACCCCGCCGAAATGGATGACGCACTCACGGATTTACACTCGCTGACCGACGGTTTGCAGAAATTCTTCACCTACCACGGTGTGGATAAAATTTGCGCGGCCAATGTGTTTGCCGCCTGGTCGCCTGAGGCGCAGCAGCGCATTCAGGCTGATCCTGCCCTGCAAGCCGCCCGCGCCCAGGCAGCCATCGTATTGCCAACGGTAAGCGAGGTTCTGCCTCATGCACCGACCACCGCTTACACCTTCCTGGTCACCTATGATCGTGACCCAGAAATCTGGCGCAAAGTGGAGATGCTGGGCAAACAAACCCTGTACGAGCTACATCAAATCATTCAACAGGCAGTCTCGTTTGACAATGATCACCCGCACGCCTTTTTTATGAGCAATATCGCCTGGGATTCCAGCACCCAATACCCGGTTATGCCCGACCGCGGTCAGACCGGCTCGCGGCAGAAGAGCATCTTCTCATTGGGGCTGCGCATGAAGCAGCGTTTCTTGTACATCTTCGATTATGGCGACGAACATCGTTTTGAGATTCAACTGCTAGAGATGACTCCCGACGCCCCCAAGGCCGATTACCCACGTATCCTCGAAGCGCATGGCGAAAACCCACCCCAATATGACTACGGCGATGACGAAGATTGGGACGATGATAACGAAGAAGAAGAAGATGCCTGAACGTCCTGACAACCGCTAACGCCGTCTTTGCTGCGTGTACGCGTGAATGCGATCATTGGCCGTGCGAAAGCTCGCCAGGTTTTGCTTCCAGGCGGTGTCGCTGCCGAAGGTCAACTCGTCGAGAAAGGCAATCACATCTTCGAGTTGGCATTCGATCAGGTTGACGCCCGCCGGCCGGGTGGGCAGATCGGGCATGGGTTGGTAGGAGTAATGGAATTCGTGGATCAGCCGGTCAATGGCGGCCATTTTAGCCTGGGGTGTACGTGCCTGGGGAAAGTGCTGCACGAAGGCGGCAAACGTATCCGTGGCGCCGCCGGGGTTGAGCTGCTTACGCTTGAAACTGAGATGGTACTCGCCCCAGGTGATCTGCCAGCCGCAGGCGGGGCAGGTGAGCAGGATGTCGCGTGGGTCGCCGCGGGCGTGGGGGCGTTCGATCAGCGTGGTCACGCCCTGCCGGTCACAGCGGGCACAGTGAACATGGCCGTGCTGGGCATCTTCTACCTTCAGGATGTCGCAGCAGCGTGCGAGCAGGGCGTAGCCCACTTCGTCCAGCAAATCTTCATCGAGCAGGCCGCCGGCATCTGATTCATACAAGCGGCGCAACTGCCATTTGGGGATGCGCCTGCTCCATTGGATTTCAGCACGCGGATTCATTTTTCTCCTTGACATATAGATAATCATCTATTAGAATAATCCATAGATAGCTATCAATATGACGAACCAAACGATTGACACCGTAGATTTTGCCAAAGCGCTGGCCGATGAAACCCGCCAGCAGATCATGCGCCTGTGCTGTTGCAATTGGCTGAACGTGGGCGAAATTGTCGAAGCCACCCAGGTTTCGCAGCCCACCGTCTCGCACCATTTGAGCATCCTCAAGGCAGCCGGGCTGGTCTTCACGCGGCGCGACGGCAAGCAAGTGTACTACACCCTGAACCAGGAACGCCTGGCCAGCGCGTGTTGTGTCCTCGCCAAAGATTTTGCGCCCGACCGATTGGAATTACTCGATTCAACCAAGTGGTAGGGCAAAATAAATTTTGCCCCACGCTGGGCCGCTTATGCGGCTTCTTTTTTGACCTGATATATCGAAGCATATCAATATATCTATTTGACTTCGGATTTTTGGAAAATCCGAAGTCCGCAAAAGGAGAACCCCTCATGACCACCCAAACCCCAACCGACATTCGTACCACCGTCCGTGAGCATTACGGGCAAATTGCCTCCACCTTCCAGCCCAGCCAGCCTGCTTCTTGTTGCGGCCCATCACAAGCGGCCACGTCGTCCTGTTGCGGCGGCGCAACCGCCACCATCAGCCCCGATCTGCCCATCTACGAGACCACCGACGTCAACGAATTGCCCGACGATGTGACCGGCCTCTCGCTCGGCTGCGGCGACCCGATCACCCTGGCGCAGCTCCAGCCCGGCCAGACCGTCCTCGACCTGGGCAGCGGCGGCGGTATTGACTGCTTCCTGGCCGCCAAAAAGGTTGGGCCAACCGGCCAGGTGATCGGCGTGGATATGACCCCCGCCATGCTCGAAAAAGCACGCGCCAACAAGGCCAGGATGAACGCCGCCAACGTAGATTTCCGCCTGGGCGAGATCGAACACCTGCCGGTGGCCGATGGCACGGTGGATGTGATCATCTCGAATTGCGTGATCAACCTCAGCCCCGATAAGCCGCAGGTCTTCGGCGAAGCCTTTCGGGTGCTGAAATCGGGCGGCAAGCTGGCGGTGAGCGATATCGTCACCAACGGGCCGCTGCCGGAGGCCGTCAAGGCCAGCCTGAGCGCCTGGGCGGGCTGCGTGGCCGGGGCGTGGGATGCCAACGCCTACATGGAGGCCATCCGCTCCGCCGGTTTCACCGATGTGACTCTCACCCCGCAGTATTTCCCCGACGAATTCCTGGCCGATGCCAAGAGCCAATTGGAAAAAGAAGTTGACCTGGGCGGCATCTCTGCCGAGATGATCCAGAAAACCGTCTTCAGCGCCCGTATTACGGCGCGCAAACCATAAACTTTGAACCACAGAGTCACAGAGTACACAGAGAAAATTTTTGATGAGATAAACTCTGTGATCTCTGTGTCTCTGTGGTGATATTAGAAATCTTTCTTTACCCAGCATTCGCTGGTGTAGATCACCTCGAAGCCCATCGCCAGGTAAAACGCCTGATCCGAGCCGACGTAGGCCACGCTTGCGCCCAGTTCGGCGCAGCGGCGGATGCCCTCCAGCACGGCGGCTTTGCCGAGGCCCAGGCGGCGGTGCGCCGGGTCGGTGGCTACCGGTTCCACGTAAGCGAATTGGCCGTTGGGTTCGTAGAACATGCCGCAGAACGAGGCAAACTCCTTATCTGGAGCAACGGTGACGATTTTCAGGTCACGCCGGGCCGTGGGGGTGCCGAACATTCTGCGGCGGTCTTCTTTGTCTTCATCCGTAATCGGCGGCACTTCGCCGTGGTCAAAGCCGCGCCATAGCACACGGTGCACCTTGGCCCAATCGGGGTCATCGGCCAGGGATTGCAGGCGGTAACCAGCGGGCAGTTCGATGGCGGGGAACGGCCGGGGGATGGCGAACTTCGCCATCGGGCGGGTTTCGCCAGGGTCTTTCTGGTAGCCGCGCCCCTTCACCAGATCGAGAAATTCCACATCCTTGTCGTTGACGTAGGCCATCAGAAACTTCTGTCCATCGGATTGGCGCTGGCCGAGCAGGTGGGTTTCGGCGTAGTCGAGCATCTCCTGGCGCAGATGGCGGTAGGCGGGGTGAAACTGAAAAAAGGCCTCACCCATGCGCCATTCATAGTGCGCCACGCCGACGATCTCGCCGTTCTCTTCCCAGATGCCCCATTTACTCAGGTTGGCGGCATCCATCATCGAGTGAAAGTGGGCATATTCCCAGGCGGGTTCGATCCAGTTGCCATCCAGGTTATCGGGCCGGTAATGGCGGATGAGAAATTGGCTGACGCGGGTGTAATCGGCAGCGTGGTGGTAGGGGCGTAGATAGGTTGTCATAAATCATCTCCTTGACAGGGTTATCAAATTCGATTATAAACTGACCAGTCGGTCAATTATTTTCTGGAGGTAATATGTCCCCTCGTCCCAATGTCAGTGAAGAACGCCGCACTCAGATTATCGAATCAGCTTTGAATGTTTTTGCCCGCCAGGGCTTTGCCGATACGCGCATGGATGACGTGGCAGCAGAATCGGGCTTGAGCAAAGGGTTGCTGTATTGGTATTTTAAGAGCAAAGATGAGATTGTGGTGGCAATTGCCGATCTGCTCTTTGGCGGTGAACTGTGCAAGATGCAAAACCTGCCCTGCGATGGGTTGAGCGCCAGCCAATGCCTGATGAATTTCCTCGAAACGTTTATTGCCGATATGGGGGTGATGCTCAAGATAGCGCCGGTGATCTATGAGTTTTACTCGCTGGCGTTCCGCAACCAGGCCGTGCGGCTGGTGATGAAAAAATTTCTGCGCATGTTTGTGGATATTGTGGAGCCGATCATCCAAAAAGGGATGGATAGCGGCGAGTTTGCCCCCGGCGAGGCGCGCGCGATGGCTTTGGCGATTGGCGCCACATTGGAAGGCACGCTGCTCCTGTGGGCCTACGACCCCGATGGCATGGATGTGGAAGCGCAACTGCGCCGGGGAGGAGAATTGATTTTGAAAGGCATGAAAGGACCATGAATAAGCGGAGATGCAGTGGCTGCTCTGGGCCGTCTTTCTTGCGGCCAGCGTGGGCTTCGGAGCTTTGCTGCAAACGCAATTGTGCGCCCACTGCATGAATTTCGCCTGCCCGCTCAACCGGGCGAAGCCGGGCGTGCGGGCACTGTTCTTTGCCCGTAACCCGGTGGTCGCTGAAGCATGGAAGGAATCCAGCAGAAAACAATAAACCTATGCAAATCGAATGGACACCTATCGAACCGCGCCGCGGCTTTCTTGGCGAATGGGATAAATTTGTCGGGCCGGGGCAGACGCGCGCCGAATTGTGGCTGATCCTGATCCCATCGCTGGCTGCGGGAACGGCGTTGGCCGCCTACGCCCGCTGGATGGGATTGCCCTGGAATTTCTGGCAATACCTGGTGGCCGTGCTGCTGGCAGTGGATTTGACCGGCGGCGTGATCACCAATGCCACCAGCGCCGCCAAACGCTGGTATCACCGCGCCGGGCAGAGATGGCAGCAGCACCTGGGCTTTGTGGCCGTTCACGCCGCCCAGCTTTTCCTGGTGGCGTGGCTGTTCCGCGGCATGGATTGGCCCTACTTTCTGGCCTTTTACGGCTATCTGATGGCCGCCAGCCTGATCATCGTCGCCGTTCCCCTGTACTTGCAACGGCCGGTGGCGCTGCTGCTGGTAGTGGGGGCGGTGCTGCTGGAAGATTACGTTTTCCCCGCCGCACCGGGCATGGAATGGTTTGTGGCAGTGTTCTTCCTGAAGCTGCTGGTCAGCCATCTGCTCAAAGAAGCACCGTATGCTGCTTGATTTTCTCTTTCAACTCTGGCGGCGGCTGCGCGGTAACTGGCAGTGGCGCGCCCTGTGGCTGGTTAACAGCAAGTTCATGGTCAGCGTGGCGGGGGTGGTGCTGGATGATCAGGGTCAGGTGCTGCTGCAACGTCACCGCCACTGGGTGCCCGATGTGTGGGGGCTGCCCGGCGGCATCGTCCACGGCGGCGAGACGCTGGAGGCGGCCTTTGCCCGCGAAGTGCGCGAGGAAACTGGGCTAAACGTAACCGACGTGCAGTTGGTGCGCGTGGTCAGCGGGTATCGTCTGCGCCTGGAAGTGTTCTTTCGGGCCAGGGTTACGGGGGAAACCATCCTTCTGTTACAAGAGAGCGAAGTATCAGAAGCGCGTTTTTTCTCAACCGAAGCCCTACCAGAAAACATCCTGCCGCAACAACGGACTATCATATCATCTCAAAAACTTGGGGAATAAGGTAACTGTCATTCGGCAAGAGTAGTTAGTGGTATCTTCTCAACTAAATGGGTCAGAAGAAGCAATGCACTTGGTTTTGGCCCGAAAATTGCTCGTTTGACACCCAAGTGTGTTGCACTTCCTCAGATTATCGAGATAATATCGTTTCCCAATGTTGGCGTTGTATAATCGTTTTATGCTCCCGCTCTTGCGCACGAAAACCAGCATCCCGCCAACGCGTCCCCGCCAGGTGGAACGCGCCCGCCTACTCGAGCCAATGCGGGCCGGAACGCAGCGCGCCCTGACGGTCATTTCTGCCCCGGCGGGCTTCGGCAAAACCACCCTGGCCGCCGCCTGGGCGCAGACGCGCACGATGCCCGCTGCCTGGCTCTCGCTCCAACCCACCGACCGGCCGCGCCAGCGCTTTCTCGCCTACCTGGTGCAAGCCCTGCAAGCCATTGCACCCCATCTTGGGCAAACCACCCTGGCGTTGTTACAGGGCGGTTCTCCCGAAGGGGCGCTGTTTGCACTGCTCAATGACCTGGCCGAAGTGCAAACCGATTTTGTCCTGATCCTCGACGATTACCACAGCGCCGAAAGCCCCGAAACGGACGAAATCCTGAACTTCCTGCTCGAAAACCGCCCGGCCACCTTTCACCTCGTCCTCACCAGCCGCACCGCGCCCGGTCTAAACCTCGCCCGCCTGCGCGCCCTCGACCAGGTCATCGAAATCACCGCCGCTGAACTGCGCTTCACCGAACCCGAAGTGCGCGCCTTCCTCCAAACCAGCGCAGAACTGAACCTGCCTGCCGAGGCCCTCGCCAGCCTCAATCAAGCCACTGAAGGCTGGGCGGTTGGCCTGCAACTGGCCGCGCTAGCGCTGGTGCGCCAACCCGCCGCCTGGCAGTCCCTGGCCGGGCAAGAACACATCTTCGACTACCTGGCCGAGGAAGTCCTGCGCCGCGAAACGCCCGAAATCCAACAATTTCTCAAAATCACTGCGCTCTTTGACCGGTTTTGTACGCCATTGGTCGATTACGCATTACGCAATACGGATGACGCAACAGCCCTCCCGCCAATCACTGACCTCATCACCCACCTCGAACGCGCCAACCTGTTCCTCATCCCCCTCGACCAAACCTGGTACCGCTACCACGCCCTGTTTACCGACTTCCTGCGCCAGCAGACCCCACCCGAACAGGCCGCCCCGTTCTATCGCGCCGCCTCCGTCTGGTTCGAGCAAAATGGCCTGCTCGACGATGCCATCCACGCTGCCGTTCACGCCGCCGACCACGAACGCGCCGCCAGCCTGCTCGAAAACCACTACCGCGACCTGATCTTGCGCGGCGAACAGGCTGCCATTGGCGAGTGGGTCGCCGCCTTGCCGCCCGAACTGCTCGAAACCCATCCGCGCCTGTGGCTGGCGCAGGGTTGGACCAATATCATCCGCCTCGATTCGGCCCGCGCCCTGGAATGCGCCGCCAAAGCCGAGGCGCTGCTCCCCGCCGGGGACATGGGAGACACACTCCGGGGCGAAGCCAAAGCGCTGCGCATCCTGGGCAAAATCTTTGGCGGGCAGCCTGCCGCCGCCGATGAAATCTCTGCTGCCTTTGTCCTGCTTTCGCAAAAAGACGACTTCCTCCACAGTTTGTTACACTTCAACCTCGGCCTGCACCATATCATGCGCGGCGCAACTGCCCGGGCCGTCGAGTCTTTCAGCGAAACGCTGCGCCTGACCTCCGCTTTCAACCTGCCGCTCGTCACCATCGTTGCGCAGGTGCAACTCGGCGAAACCCGCCAGATGCGCGGCGCGCTGGGGTTGGCCGAACGCGGTTTCCAGCAAGTCATCAAATACGTCCGTGAAACCCTCGGCGAGCGCACTTTCCTGCTGGGGATGCCTTACATCAGCTACGCCGAACTCCTGCGCGAGCAAAACCGCTTCGACGAGGCCATCGGCTACGCCGAGCAGGGCATCGCCTACTGTCACACCTGGCAGCCGGTCGCCAGCATGGACGGCCACCTGAGCCTCGCCCGCCTGTTCGCCGCCCAAAAGCGCTGGGATGAAGCCCAGGCGCATCTTGAATGCGCCATGAGCGAGGCCGAAAACAGCGCTTCGGCGCTCGACGACGCCTTTATCGCCCTCCAGATGACCCGCCTGGCGCTGGCGCAAGGCAACCTGCCGCGCGCCGAACAAATCATCAGCGCTTATGAACTGGAAAAGGTCGGGGAACAATCCTATTACCATTTATGGGAAATCACCCAACTCGTGCTGTTGCGCGCCAAAGCAGCGGGACTCGCCGCCGACCCCAAGCCTGCCTCGCCATTGGTCGAGGCTCTATCCTCGCTGATATCGGAATCCGAACGCCGCGAACGAATGACTTCCGTTATCGAAGCCCTGATTCTGCGCTCCTACGCCCTGCACGCCGCCGGGAATCATCCCGCCGCCGCCCAAAGCATCTCCCGCGCCGTGGCTCTCGGCGCCCAGGGTGGTTATGTTCGCCTCTTTGCCGATGAAGGCCAACCACTTTTGCATTTGCTCGAACAATATCGCCCCCAACTCCACGCCCCGCGCGCCTACCTCGACCAAATCGTCGCCATCCTGCGCCGCGAAACCCAATTACCGTCTCCCCAACCTTCCAACCTGCACCCTGCAACCTTCAATTTGAATCTCACCCGCCGCGAACTCGACATTCTGACCCTGCTGGCCGCCGGGAAAAGCAACCAGGAAATCGCCGCCGAACGCGTGCTGACCGTCAACACCGTCAAAAAACATGTTGCCAACATCCTGTCCAAACTGGGCGTCGCCAACCGCACCCAGGCGGTCATGCTGGCAAAAAAACAAGGGTGGGTTGAATAAAATGTTGTTGAGTGCGTAAACGCATCCATCGTTTTGGGTTATACTCAAATAATGACCGATATCAAGGACAATTACCGGCTATACATGGAACACGCCCATGAAATGCTCGCTGTTGCCAGGGAAAATCTCGGCAATGACCGCTATAGTTCGGCCTGCAATCGCGCCTATTATGGTTGTTTCTACGCCGCCAGCGCCCTGCTGTTTTCAAAAGGATTGTCATTTGGTAAACATTCAGCGGTGATTGCTGCTTTTCGCCAGCACTTTATCAAAACCGGCGAATTCGACGCCCGCTGGAGCAAAACCTACGAGTTGGTTATGACCAGCCGCCAAATTGGCGACTATGAATTGAATTTGAGCATCGAAAAAGAACAGGCCGAACAAATGGTTTGGGAAGCCGGGAATTTTATCCAGGAGGTGGAAGCATGGTTAAACAAACGCCACTTGCTCTAAACCTGGCATTGAACGAAAAAACAGCCCTTGAAATTTTGCTCGCCCGTGTTCGTGAAAAATTTAGCGGCCAGCTTTTGCGCGCTTCCTTATTCGGCTCGAAAGCGCGCGGTGATGAGAATGCAGATTCGGACGTAGACCTTCTGCTGATTGTGACCGATGACCACTGGAAAGTCCAACAGCCCTTGATTGAAATCGGCGCGGAAGTCGGCCTGGAATATGATGTTTTATTCGATTTACGGATCATCAGTGAAAAGCGTTGGAAGTACCTGGAAAGTATCCAGGCCGGGTTGTATCAAAACATTCAGCGCGATTCCGTGCCTCTGGCCGGCTGAAACTGCCGTACAGGTCACCCGGCAACAAATCATCTGCTAACCTGGATAAGCCAGAACCAAGAAGGTTTAAACCACGAAGGACACAAAGTACACGCAGGTGAAAACGGATCAAAACCGTATCTTTTCAATAAAACGGGGCATAAGATGCAACGCACTTGGTTTTGGCCCGAAAATTACTCGTTTGATACCCAGGTGCGTTGCACCTCCCCATCTTATTGAGACGTTACACAAAATACTCCTTTTTTACTCCTTTTGAGCGCCGACAAATCCCTCCCCGGAGCGTATCCTTAAGAAAAAGATACCACCGGGGAGTTTGTTTTTCCGACTTACGAATAACGAATTACCAATGACGAACCTCCCGCTGAAAGGATACTCCATGCACCTCATCGCCCTCAACGACGTTACCAAATCCTTCCAGACCGACGCTGGCCCCTTCCTGGCGCTGAAAGGCATCAACTTGCACGTCGAAGCCGGGGAATTTGTCGCCATCGTCGGCAAATCGGGCAGCGGCAAGACCACGCTAATTAACATGATCACCGGCCTCGACCGGCCCACCAGCGGCGAAATCCTGGTCGGCGGCGCGGCCGTGGAAAAACTGGGCGAGAACCAGCTCGCCGCCTGGCGCGGACGCACCATCGGCGTGGTGTTCCAGTTTTTCCAACTCCTGCCGACCCTGACCGCGCTCGAAAACGTGATGCTGCCGATGGATTTCTGCGCCACCCCGGCCTTTGGCCAACGCCGCGCCCGCGCCCTCGAACTGCTGGCGCTGATGGAAATTGACGGGCACGCCCACAAACTCCCGGCCAAACTCTCCGGCGGACAGCAGCAGCGCGTGGCAATTGCCCGCGCCCTGGCCACCGACCCACCCATTCTGGCCGCCGATGAACCCACCGGCAACCTCGACTCGAAAACCGCCGCCGCCGTCTTTGCCCTGTTCGAGCGCCTGGCCGGGGTAGGCAAAACCATCCTGATGGTCACGCACGACCCCGACCTGGCCCGCCGCGCCGGGAGGCAGTTGCATATTGCGGATGGGGCGATTGTGAATGATGTGAATGGGAAGGCGTAATTCGTTATTCGGAATTTGATATTCGGCATTCGAAAGATTTCTTTAATCCCGAATCTCGAATATCGAGTATCGAATCTCTATTCTCGAAAGGTTCTTTATGACCCGTTGGATCAAAGTAACCCGCGACCTGTGGAATAACCGCACCCGCACCGGCCTGGTGATTCTCTCCATCGCGGTTGGCGTCTTTGCGATTGGGATGATTGCCGCCACCCAGCAGGCGTTGACGGCCTCGCTCAATGACCAATACGTTGCCCTGCGCCCCGCCGACGCCATCCTCCAGACCGAACCCAGGCTCGACGAGGACTTTGTCGAAGGCTTGCGCAACATGCGTGGGGTGGAAGCCGCCGAAGGCCGCCGCGCCCTGGCCTTGCGCATCTCACTCGATGGACAGGGCGAAACCTGGCGCGACCTGACCCTCTACGTCCTGAACGATTTCGATGACCAACAGTTATTCTTTGTCCGCCAGCAAGATGGCATCTGGCCGCCCGAAAAGGGCCAGGTGCTGCTCGAACGCGCCTCGCTGCCCTACATCGGCGCGCAAATCGGCGACCCAATCCTGGTCAAAACCCCCGCTGGCCGCCAGTTCCACCTGACCGTGACCGGGCGCGCCCACGATTTGTACCGCATCCCGCCCGTCATCGAAGGCTGGATTTACGGCTACGTCAGTATGGATACGCTGCGCTGGATGGGCGAGGCCGAGGGCTACAACGAGCTTTACCTCAAAGCCAGCGACCCGGCCCAAATCCGCGCCATAACCGACAAAGCCGCTGACCGCATCGAAGGCCAGGGCCTGCCCGTCTACCGCAAGACCCTGCCGAAGCCGGGCGAACACCCGCTCAACTTCATCATCGCCACCGTGCTGATCCTGCTCGGGCTGGTGGCGGCCATGGCGATGTTCCTGAGCGCCCTGCTGGTCATCAACGTCATCT
>CAZSFD010000015.1:1779-73652 GCA_964606085.1 uncultured Anaerolineaceae bacterium | reverse complement strand
AATTTTGCTGGCCGGGAAAAGCTGCTTCATAAAATCGCCGCTGGCAATCGTCCCAGCAGAACCGGTGGCGGAGACCATGCCGCGATATTCGTCTTGCGGCCCCATAAGACGCTCCAGCACTTCCTGCATGGCGTGGCCGGTGACTTCGTAGTGCCACAGGTAATTGCCGAACTCCTCGAACTGGTTGAAGATCATCAAATCCTGGCCGGAATGGCGCAGTTCCCAGCATTTATCGAATATTTCTTTGACGTTCGATTCACTGCCTGGCGTTTTGATCACTTCGCCTGCAACCTGCGCCAACCAGGTGAAACGTTCCTCGCTCATGCCTTCAGGCAAAATAGCGATGGACTTGCAACCCAACAGCGCCGAATCATACGCCCCGCCGCGGCAATAATTGCCCGTCGAGGGCCAGACGGCTTTTTGCGTGGTCGGGTCGAATTGGCCGGTGACGAGGCGGGGAACCAGGCAGCCAAACGCCGCCCCCACCTTGTGTGCGCCGGTGGGGAACCACTGCCCCACGATGGCAATGATGCGCGCCGAAACTCCCGTGAGCGCCGGGGGTAACTCCAGATAGTTGACGCCGCCAAAGCCGCCGCCCCGTTCCACCGGCTGGTTGTGCCAGGTGATGCGGAACAGGTTGAGCGGGTGAACATCCCACAGGCCAATGCCAGCCAGTTTTTCCCGCACGCCGGCCGGGATCAAGGCCGGGTTTTTCATCTGCGCATAGGTGGGGATGATGATGCCGCGCTCGCGGGCACGCTGGATGGCGCGGGCGCGTTCTGACAGATTCATCGTCAGGTTGATTTTCATGCTGGCACGCGCTCGCTAAAAATCAGGTTGGCTAAAGGCAAGGTGCGCAGTTCAAGACGCGATAGATCAATCATCTTGCTGGCATCTTCGACTTCTAAGCCGATTAAATGGTTATCGCCATCGAAATCCAGCACAACGCCTGGGGCAACTTCTTCTGATTCCGTGCTGACCCCATCAGATAATTTGATATAGAGCATATCACTCTCTGGATAGTATTGAAATAACATATCAACTCCTGGGTGGTTTATAGCCGCGATCTGGAAAAGCATTATGAACCGTCTCCCCATCAGGTTCAGTGACAACTCGTAAAAACTTGCCTATCTCGGCAATATAAGCCCAATAACGAATTCTTCCATTCTCCTGGGTCTCTACTTGAAGCGGCTGCTGTAAGACATATTCAATCCATTCAGCTTTCAAATATGGCCTGCGTGCAAGCACACAAGCGGTAAAGTAACTGGTTGTTTTCATGATGCCAGTACATCATCTTCTGGGGCTTCACTGACAATATAGAGCGGGCGGCCTTTGGCTTCATCGTACAGGCGCCCGATGTATTCGCCCAGGATACCGAGCGAGATGAGCTGCACACCGCCCAGGAACAGCACGGCAATCAGCGTGGACGCCTGACCGTAGAATGCCTGGCTGCCCAGCAAGCGCAGCACGATCACTATCGGGATGGCAATGCTGGCAATCCCCGCAGCGACAAATCCCAAATAGGTAGCCAGTTGCAGCGGCAGGTAGGAGAAGCTGGTGATGGCGTCGCTGGCGAATTTGACCATCTTTTTGAGCGGATATTTGGTCTCGCCGGTAAAGCGCGCCGCCCGCTTATATTCCACGCCGGTCTGCTTGAAACCCACCCATACCGACATGCCGCGCAAAAAGCGATGTCGCTCGCGCATCGAGTTCATCACCTCGACCACTTTGCGGTCGAGCAGACGGAAATCGCCGGTATCCATGGGGATGTTGACATCGGTGATTTTGTGGATCATGCGATAGAAGAGTGAGGCGGTGAAGAGCTTGAACCACGTTTCGCCCTCGCGTTCGGCACGCACGGCGTAGACGACCTGATAGCCCTCGCGCCATTTGGCAATCAGATCGAGAATCACTTCGGGCGGGTCTTGCAGGTCGGAGTCGATGATGGTGACGGCCTGGCCGCGGGCGTAATCTAGCCCGGCGGTGACGGCTAACTGGTGGCCGAAATTGCGGGCGAAGATCACCGGGCGCACGCGTGGGTCTTGCCGGGCCAGGTCGCGCAGCATATCGGTGGAGCCATCGGTGGAGCCGTCGTCAATGGTGACGAGTTCCCACGGTTCGCCGGTTTGATCCATTACTTCGACAATACGTCGGTACAGTTCGGGGATATTGCCGGATTCGTTAAAGATGGGGGCGATTATGGAGAAGGTTGGGGGCATGGGGCTTGGGGGCTTGGGGGCTTGGAGGATTGGATGATTGAGGGATTGATGTTATTTTATCATCCTCATCAGCGCGTCTAAACGGGGTTCGATGATGGGGGCTTCAGCAACCGACTGCATGGCGGCGCGTACATCTTTCAGGCCGCTGCCCGTATTGAGGACAAGAACCGGATCGTGCGGCTGGATCATCCCCCGCCGCACCGCCTGCGCCAGTCCGGCGCAGGCCGCCGCCCCGGCGGGTTCGGCAAACACGCCCACCCGCCCCAGGGCAACAATGGCTTGCAAAATTTCATCATCGCTGACGGTGATGTAGCTGCCGCCTGTCTCACGCGCTGCCCGCACCGCCCGCACGCCATCACGCGGCAAATCCACGCCAATGCTGTCGGCCACCGTTCTCGACGCCACCGGTGTGATCGTTTCGACACCCGCCCGAAACGCATTCGCCACCGCCGCCGAGCCTTCGGCCTGCACGCCAAACAGCCGCGGCAGCCGCTCGATCCACCCCAGGGCCAGCAAATCTTTGAAGCCTTTGTGAATGCCGGAGATGATGTTGCCGTCGCCGACGGAGACGAAGAGCGAAAGGGGAGTATTCAATGGTTTGTTATTCGATAATTCGTGATTCGAATTACGATTTATCGAATAACGAATAACCGCATCCCAAATTTCAAATGCCGCCGTCTTCTTGCCTTCGGCGGTGAAGGGGTTGTAGCCGGTGTTGCGGCAGTACCAGCCGAATTCCTGGGATGCCTGCACGGTGAGATCAAAAGCATCATCGTAACTGCCATCTACGAGGATGACCTGTGCGCCGAAGATGAGCAATTGAGCCACCTTGGCCGGCGGGGCCGTGCGCGGGGCAAAGATGACCGCCTTTTGCCCAACGGCGGCGGCCATGCAGGCCAGGGCGGCGCCGGCGTTGCCGGTGGAAGCCGTCACCACCGTCTCGGCACCGATTTCGCGGGCGCGGGCGACAACGATGGCGCTGGCGCGGTCTTTGAAGGAGGCCGAGGGGTTGCGCGATTCGTCTTTGAGCCAGAGGTTATGCAGACCGAGTTGTGCGGCTAAGGAGGGCAGGTGGTAAACCGGGGTTCCGCCCGCGGCCCGCAGGGGGGTAGCGAGGCCGCCAGGGTCAGCCACGGGCAGGAGGGGCAGGTAACGCCACAGACCAGGTTCGTTTGATTCGGGCAGTGAAATCCCCCGGTAATCCACAATCACATCCAGGTTGCCGCCGTCACGCGGGCAGGTGTAGGTGATTTGTGCAGGGAGGTATTCAGCACCGCACAAAGAGCAACGATAACCTTGAAATACGGGGGAGAACATATTAGCCAAGCCGCTTCTGGGCGACAGCGAACATTGTTTTTGCTGTTTGGAGCGATTCTTCGGCTTGTTCCTTGCCAGGTAAACCGCCGGGTAAGGAGCCAGGCAAAGCATCGGGATAACGTGTAGGGATGTAATAATCATCCAGCGCAGTAATATCCCCCCATGAATTATCCAACAAACCCACTGGTATCAAGTTGAGTAGATCGGTGATCGAGTGTGTACGCGGTGGCGTAGATTGTTGGTTGCAAATGATGGCCTTGAGCGTCTTCTCGGCACATTGTTGCGCATGAAAACAGGTCTGGTTGTAATAGCCCTGGCTGATCAGCAGTTCAGCCACTTGCAAATCTTCCTGGGCAAAGAGCAGCCAACGTTTAGCGGTGTCGTTCATAGACCACGGTACTTTTGTCGAGGATTTCTTGCTGAAAGAATGGGCGATCTCTTTTCAGTTGCTCGATTTCATCGGGGGTGTATACCAGGATATCGGCGCCCACTTTGGGGTTCAATAACTGGCGCATTTGGCGCAGGCGTTTGTAAAAGGGCAATTGGGTTTGCTGGACAATGACGAGATCAAGGTCAGACCAGGCATGGAGTTCACCGCTAACCCACGAACCGAATACAAGGATGCGTTCAGTATCCTCGCGCATTTGTAAAATCTTCACGAAGCGGGCAAGTTCGCTTGCTAACAGATTTTTACGAGCAGCAATCTCTTGGTTCATAAATAGATAATACCAGAGAAATTATTCCCAGGGAAATTTTTGCTATTCCTGTTCAAACGGCACACCCAACGAGGCCGGCGGCGAGGCGCGCAGCGAACGCAGCAGGCGCGCCACAGCATGGCGGCTCTTTTCGGGCAGTCGGGCCAGGGTGCGCTCGACCCATTCGGCGTTGCCGATGTTGACGAAGAGCAGGGTCAGGATCATCAGCGGGAAAGGGGCCACCTGTAACACCTGCGACGGCACGCCGGGCAGGTAAGGCTGCAACACCAGTCCCAGCCATTGCAGCAGGGCGAACAGGTACGACCCGAAGGCCGCCCGCAGCGGGTTCCAACCGCCAAAAATGGTGATCGAGAGCGCAATCCAGCCGATGCCATCCAGCCCCGAAATCGTCCCCTTCCAACCCGCCTTCACCGAGAGCGAGTAAATCGGCCCGGCCAGGCCGATCAGCGCCCCGCCCAGCACGGTGTAAAAATAGCGCAGGCGGTGGATATTGGCCCCGCGCACGAAGGCGGCGGCGGGTTTCTCGCCGATGCCTTGCAGCATCAGGCCGGGACGGGTCTTGAAAATAAAGGCCCAGGCCAGAAAAATGGTCAGAAAGCTCAGGTAGGTCATGGCGTCGTGACGGAAAAAAAGCGGGCCGAGCAAGGGAATTTCGCTCAGACCCGGGATCGGCCACGAGGGCAGCCGCGGCCCCGCCGCGCCCATATAGGGGTTGCCGAGGAAATAGGCCAGGTCGCGGCAGACCAGCGCCAACACGAACCCCACCGCCACCTGTGATTGCTTGAGCGTGATGCTGCTGAAAGCCACGATCAGCGCCACCAACGCCCCAATCCCCGCGCCCGCCAGGAAGCCCAAGACCAGACTGCCCGTGTTGACAGCCACCGCAAAGCCGCCCATTGCCGACAACAGGATCGTGCCATTGGCCGAAAGATTAATTACGCCAGCCCGTTCGCTGATCGTCTCACCAATAACGGCGAACAGCAACGGGGCGGCGGCGAAGAGGACGCCAGCGAGGCCGAGGAGGAGAGGGGAGGTTTCCATAGGGGGTTTTCGTGTTTCGTAGATCGTGTTCCGTGTTCGTCAAAATACTAAACCGAACACGCTACACGCTCCACGTTTCATTGGCGAATATGATACTCACCCACGCCCACCCACTTGTAGGTGGTCAATTCGCGCAGCCCCATCGGGCCACGGGCGTGCAGGCGTTGGGTGGAGATGGCCACCTCCGCTCCCAGTCCAAACTGACCGCCATCGGTGAAGCGCGTGCTGGCGTTGACGTACACGGCAGCCGAATCCACCTCGGCCACGAAGCGCCCGGCGTTCTCCTGGCTGGCGGTGAGGATGCTGTCGGAGTGGCCCTGGCTGTGGGCGTTGATGTGGGTGATGGCTTCGTCGAGGTCGGCCACCACCTTCAACCCGAGGACGAGCGACATCCATTCGGTGTCAAAATCTTCCGGGCCGGCCGGGCGCACGCTGGCAGGCAGACGTTCCACCTGGTTGCCAAACAGTTCTTTGCCGGTCTCCAGGTTAAGATAAGCCCCATCATTCGGCTGCGCCAGGTAGGGGATGGCATTCTCATGCGCCCGGAAGGTGACGCCCGCCGGTTCGAGGTGCGCCACCACCCTCGGCAGAAATTGGGCCGCCACCGCCTGATGCACCAGCAGCGTATCCAGGGCGTTGCACACGCTGGGACGCTGGGTCTTGGCATTGTGGATGACAGGCAGGGCGGCTTCGAGGTCGGCGGTCTCATCTACAAAGATGTGGCAGATGCCAATGCCGCCGGTGATGACGGGGATGCGGCTGTTTGCGCGGCAGAATTGGTGCAGGCCAGCCCCGCCGCGCGGGATGATCAAATCCACATATTGATCCATCGTCAGCAGTTCGGTGATGCGGGCGCGGTCAATATCGTCTATGTACTGCACGGCGTCAACGGGCAAACCGGCTTCGCCCAGGGCAGCGTGAATGACCTTGACCAGCGCCAGGTTCGAGCGCAGCGTCTCTTTGCCGCCGCGCAAAATCGAGGCGTTGCCGGTCTTGATCGCCAGCCCGGCGATGTCAACGGTGACATTCGGGCGGGCCTCGTAGATCACGCCCAGCACGCCCAGGGGCACACGGCGCTTGGCGAGCTTCAAGCCGTTGGGCAGCACCGTTTCATCGAAGGCTTCACCCACCGGGTCGGGCAGTTCGGCCACGCGGCGCAGGTCGGCGGCCATGCCGGCCAGACGCGCCGGCGTAAGCAGCAGGCGGTCTACCAACGCAGCCGCCTGGCCGGCGGCTTTGGCGGCTTCTACATCCAGGGCATTGGCCGCCAGGATGGCATCCTGTTCGCCTTCGAGCGTTTTCGCCAGGGCCAGCAGGACGTTATTTTTTTGTTGGGTTGCTGCACGCCCCAAACGGTGGGAGGCGGCGCGGGCACGTTGGCCGAGTTCGAGCATGTTCATGGGAGCCCTCGTAATTCGTTATTCGAGATGCCGTTATTCGATATTCGATATACCGTAATTCGTAATTCGTAATTCGTAATTCGTTATTCGATATACCGTTATTCGTTATTCGATATGCCGTTATTCGTTATTCGATAATCGAATCCCCAATATCGAATAACGAATTACGAATAACGAATTACGACTCTCGCTAAAGAAGCACCAAATCATTGCGATGGATCACCTCATCCCCGGCATAATAGCCCAGGATGCTTTCGATTTCTTCAGACTTACGGCCCAGGATGCGTTGCAGGTCGGCGGCGGCATAGTTGCTGATGCCACGCGCCACCTCGCGCCCGGCGGGGTTGAAGATGCGCACCGTGTCGCCGGGTTCAAAGTCGCCTTCAGCGGCTTTGATGCCCACGGGCAGGAGGCTGCCGCCACGCTTGAGGGCACGCGCCGCCCCATCGTCTACACGCAGCAAGCCGGGGGCGCGTCCGCCAGAGAGGATGTAGCGCTTGCGGCTCTCGGTAACAGCTTCGAGCGGGCAAAAACGCGTGCCAATGGCTTCACCGGCTAACAGGCGCAGCAGCACATCGGGTTCACGGCTGGCAGCGATGACGACGGTGGTACCCGAACGCCGGGCCAGGTCGGCGGCCTGCAACTTGGTGACCATGCCGCCGGTGCCGAGGCCATTGTTCGTGCCGCCAGCCGCCTTCCATAAAGCTTCGGGAATTTCAGGGCCAGTGATCTCCCCGACGAGTTGAGCGCTTGCATTGCGGCGCGGGTCGGCGGTGTAGAGGCCGGCCTGGTCGGTCAGCAGCACGAGCAGGTCAGCATCCAGCAGGTTGGCCACCAGGGCCGAGAGATTGTCATTATCACCCACGCGGATTTCTTCGGTAGCCACTGTGTCGTTTTCGTTGACGATGGGGATGACGCCCTGCTGAAGCAACGCGCTAAAAGTATTGCGCGAGTTCAGGTAGCGGCGGCGGTCGGCCAGGTCGGCGCGGGTGAGCAAGACCTGGGCAATGGGCAGATTATACAGGCCGAAGACCTGCTCATAGAGCGCCATGAGCAGGGGTTGGCCGATGGCGGCGAGCATCTGCTTGGCGGGCAGGTCTTTGGGCAATTTGGGAAAACCCAACCGCTCGCGCCCGGCGGCCATGGCCCCAGAGGTGACGATGACGATCTCATGTTTTTGGTCATGCAGCCGGGCCACCTGGCGGGCCAACTCGACCAGTTGCGGCGGCGAAAGACGCGGCGTGCCAGCCGTGAGCGAAGAAGTACCGAGTTTGATGACAATGCGGGTGTACAAGGGGGTTGCTCCAGTGAAGGCGTAAAACGCCACCATTATAACAAACCCGCCCTTGACAGTTCCCAAACACCCCGCATATACTAACCATCCTTGAACACCCTGTAAGGAGGTCGCTAAAGATGAGAACCCAACGCAATCGTGAGATCGAACGCCGCCGCCATCGCAAAGAAAAACTGCATAAGCTGAAGGCCAAACTGGCCGCAGCCACCAGCAACGCCGAACGCGAACGTCTGACTCAAAAAATCCGCCGTATCAGCCCGGCAGCGCTGTAAGTGCTGGCCCTTGAATGCAACCACCCGACAAAGCGGCTTTGTCGGGTGGTTGCGTTAACAAAGTTGTTTCGAGAAGAAAAGCCATCCAACAAAGCCTTATTCTCAGGTAAAATTTACCCTGTAAGGAGATAAACCCTATGACAAAACTAAAAGTTGGTGACTTAGCCCCCGATTTCATCTTGCCCAGCCACCTGGACAAAGATGTCAAATTGAGTGATTTCCGCGGCAAGAACGTCGTTCTGGCCTTCTTCCCCCTGGCCTGGACGCCGATATGAACGGGCCAAATCCCGTCGTACGAGGCCGATAAAGCCAAGTTCGCGGGATTAAATGCCCAGGTTCTGGGCATCTCCGTTGACTCTGTTCCCTGCCTGAAAGCGTGGGCCGATTCGTTTGGCGGCATCACCTACCCCTTGTTGAGCGACTTCTGGCCGCATGGCGCGTTGGCGCAAAAATATGATGTCCTGCGCAGCGATGGCAAAAGCGAACGCGCCCTGTTCATCATAGATAAATGGGGCGTGATCCGCTACATAGATATCCACGATATTGACCTGCAGCCCGAAAACGAAGTCCTCTTCGCCGAACTGCGCCGCATAGACCCCCTGGCCGCCGCCAGCGAACCCAAAAGCGAAAAACCGATGGTCAGCGCCTCCCTGCCACAAAGCGGCGTGGTGATGTATTGCACCAGTTGGTGTCCCGGCTGCCGCCGGGCGCGCCTGTGGTTCAACGAACGCGGCATCAAGTTCACCGAAATAGACATCAACGCCGTTGCCGGCGCAGCCGAGCAAGTAATGAAATGGAATAACGGCAACCGCACCACCCCCACCTTCTTCGTGGATGGCGATGTCTTCCCCAACTTCGATGAACAAAAACTGGTCGCCGCGCTCAAGAAGCATGGCATTTACGGTTGAGTCTTCGGCCCCGGTGCAGCGTTCCCACGCTACTCGCGAACGCTGCACCGGGGCCGTTGGGGGAAACACAGCGCGCCAGAAGCACCGATGACCATTTTCAGGACAACACCCATCGCCTGGTCGGTCGCAGGCGATGGCCCACCCATCCTTTTGGCGCATGGCTGGGCCGCCGCACGCAGCGATTGGCAGGCGCAAATTCCAGCGCTGGTGCAGGCAGGCTATCGCATCTACGCCCTCGATCACCTGGGCCACGGGGAAAGTGCAAAACCTGGCAATGCCGCGGCGTACACCCTCACTCACGTCTACGCCGCGTTCTGCGCCTGGGTAGACAGCCTGAACCTGACCGCCCCGTTTGCGCTGATTGGGCATTCGATGGGCGGCTACATCAGCCTGTGGTATGCCGCCGAACACCCAGGGCGGGTGCGCGCCCTGGGGTTGATCGATCCACTCTACACACGAGCGCAATTCACCCCCTCGTTGAAACTGATTTTCAGCCAGCCGCACCTGTTAGCCGCCGCGGTACGCCTGGCGCCGGCGCGCAGCATCGCCGCGCTCTACCGCTTCACACCGCACCGCTTGCTGCCGCTGTCCACGCGGCTCGAAATCGCCCGCAGCTACAAACACGCCTCGCCGCTGATCGCCCACATCCTGCACCGCTTCCCCTCGCTCGAAGACCGCCTACCCCAGGTAAAAGCGCCCACCCTGCTGCTCTACGGCGAGCAAGACCTCAGCCTCGCACCGGCATCTTTCCCCAACCTGGCGCACCAGTTGCCCAACCTGGTCAGCCAGCATCGTTTCTCCCACACCGGCCACACCCCGCATGTTGACTGCCCGCAAGAAGTGAATGATCTCTTGATAGGCTTTTTGAGTGGGTGATCGGGGAATGAAGCCGCCCCATCACCGGATCACCCAATTACCTGATCCCTGATATACTTGCCCCCGCTTATGAGCGAAACTTCCCGCACCAACCTGATTCGTAATTTCTGCATCATCGCCCACATAGACCACGGCAAATCTACCCTGGCCGACCGTTTGCTGCACCTCACCGGCACCGTGCCCGACCGCGACACCACCGAGCAAATTCTCGATTCGATGGATTTGGAACGCGAAAAAGGGGTGACGATTAAAGCCTCGGCAGTGCGCATGAACTACACCGCCTCCGACGGCCAGACGTATGAACTCAACCTGATTGACACCCCCGGCCATGTAGACTTTGGCTACGAGGTCAGCCGCGCCCTGGCCGCCTGCGAGGGCGCACTATTGGTCGTAGACGCCTCGCAGGGCATTGAAGCGCAAACGTTGGCCAACCTCTACTCAGCCCTCGAAGCCGACCTCGAAATCATCCCCCTGATCAACAAAATTGACCTGCCCTCCGCCCGCCCCGATGAAGTGGCGCAGGAGATCACCAATCTGATCGGCACGCCCGCCGAGAGTATTTTGCGCATCTCCGCCCGCGACGGCACAAACGTGGAAGCCGTGCTGGAGGCCATCGTCGCCCAGGTTCCCCCGCCCACCGGCGACACCACCCTGCCCCTGCAAGCGCTGATCTTCGACTCGCACTACGATTCGTACAAAGGCGTGGTGGCCTACGTGCGCGTGATGGAAGGCGAAATTACCCCCAGCCACACCCTGCTGCCTATGGCCACGCGTGCGCCCTTCAAACCGGTGGAGATCGGCACCTTCTCGCCCGACATGCGCCCGGTGGACAGCCTCAAGGCTGGCGAAGTGGGCTACATTGCCACCGGCCTCAAGACCGTGCGCGAATGCCGTGTGGGCGATACACTCACCAACCACGCCAAACCCGCCGCCGAGCCGCTGCACGGCTACCAGCAGCCCAAGCCGATGGTCTTCGCCGGCATCTACCCGGTGGAAAACGAAGACTACGAGGATTTGAAGGAAGCGCTCGAAAAGCTGCAACTCAACGACGCCTCGCTGACCTACCAGCCAGAAACCTCTGAGGCGCTCAAGTTTGGCTTCCGTTGCGGCTTCTTGGGCATGTTCCACATGGAGATCATCCAGGAACGCCTGGAACGCGAATACGACCTCGACATCATCGTCACCGCCCCTTCGGTGGAATACCAGGTGTTGATGCGCAACACCGGCGAAGTGCTGGTGATCGACTCGCCCGCTGACCTGCCGCCCGAAGGCGATGTGGAAGAAATCCGCGAACCGTGGATGAAGCTCGAAATCTTCACCCCCACCGATTATTACGGCACGGTGATGGACCTGACCACCAAACGCCGCGGCACCTTCCTCGGCCAGGAATACCCCACGCCCGACCGGGTGATGCTGATCTACGAAATCCCCCTGGCCGAAATCTTGGTAGATTACTTCGACCAGCTCAAATCGCGCACCAAGGGCTACGCTTCGATGGATTACCATTTCCTCGAATACCGCCGCGACGACCTGGTGAAACTGGAAATTCTCGTCAACGAAGAAGCGATAGATGCCCTGGCGCTGATCGTCCACAAGAAAGATGCCTACCACAAAGGCCAGGCGCTCGTCTCCAAGCTCAAAGACCTGATCCCGCGGCAGCTTTTCGTCGTGCCGATCCAGGCGTATGCCGAGGGGCGCGTCATCTCGCGGGCCACCGCCAAAGCCATGCGCAAAGATGTGCTGGCGAAATGCTATGGCGGCGACATCACCCGCAAGAAGAAGCTGCTCGAAAAACAAAAGCGCGGCAAGAAACGCCTGAAAATGGTCGGCAATGTCGAAATCCCGCAGGAGGCCTTCTTCGCCGTCCTGCGCATTGGGGAGGAATGAACACATCGTGCCTGGATCACCCCGCCCTGATTGGGTAAAAATGCTGCCGGGGATGGCGATCAGCCTGATTGCGCTGGTCGTCATTTTCTATTTCATAGATTTCGCCAAATTACTCGCAGCCTTGCGCCAGGCCAACTATGGCCTGCTGGCGCTGGGAATTTGCGGCACCCTGGGCTGGCTGGTGGCCCGCACAATGGCCTGGCGCGCCCTGCTGGGCGACCTGCCCCGCCCGCTGGATGTGTTTTTCGCCATCAACGAAGGCTATCTGTTGAGCAACCTGCTGCCCTTCCGCCTGGGAGAAGTGGGCCGGGCGTTTTTGCTGGGACGCAAAGCGCTGCCAACGTTGGTCGAGCCTGTCGAGACCGGGTTGGTCGAGCCTGTCGAGACCGGGTTGGTCGAGCCTGTCGAGACCACCCACCTCGGCTTCTGGCGCACCATGTCGAGCGTGGTGGTCGAGCGGGTGTTCGACCTGGCCTTTGGGGTCAGTGTGCTGCTGATCTCCCTGCCGTTCGTGATCAATGTTCCCTGGGCACAGACAGCGGCGCAATCTACGGCGGTGCTGGTAATCATCGGGCTGGTCATGCTCTACCTGATGGGACGCAACCCGGGCTGGGTAATGGAACTTTTCGAGCGGCTGACAGTCCGCTGGTCTTTTGCCAACAAACTGGGAAAAGGCGTTTTGCCCCGTCTGCTGGAGGGGCTGGCGGTCTTCACCGATTGGAAGCGTTTCGTGCGCGTGGCCGCCTGGATGACGCTCAACTGGGCGTTAGGGCTGGCAATCTACTGGTTATATCTGGCCGCGTTCATGCCCAACCCGCCCTTGCTGTGGGCCAGCTTTGCCCTGGGCGTGGCGGCCGTGGGCGGCTCGATCCCATCCTCGCCGGGCAATGTGGGCGTGCTGGAAGGGGCCATCATCGCCGCGCTGACCGTGTTTGGCGTAGACCCGACCATCGCCTTCGCCTATGCCATCAGCATCCATATCGTGCAGGTGGTCATTACTGCCGCTTTTGGCATCTATGGGTTGGGTCGAGAAGGAGAAACTTTGTTGGGGGTGTATCAACAACTGCGCCGCCGATCTCTTACCAGTGATCAACATCTCTAACCTTGCCGAGGAAACTGATGCGCATTTTGACCGCCCTCACCTATTACCGCCCCCACACCAGCGGACTGACCATCTACGCCGAACGGCTGGTGAAAGCCCTGGCCGCCCGCGGCCACGCTGTGACTGTGCTGACCACGCAATACGAAAAGCACCTGCCCCTTGAAGAAACCCAGGATGGCGTGCGCATCGTGCGCGTGCCCGTGGTGGCACGCATCAACAAAGGCGTAATCGCCCCAGGCATCGGGCGCACGGCCAACCGCCTGATCCAGGAACATGATGTGCTGCTGCTGCACCTGCCGCAGTTTGACGCCGCCGGCATGGCGCTGCGCGGGCGGCTGTACAAGCGCCCGACCGTCATCCTCTATCATTGCGATATTTTGCTGCCGCCGGGCCTGTTCAACCGTCTCGTCAACACCGTGGTCAATGTGATGAACAACCTGGCCGGCAGCCTGGCCGACCGCATCGTGGCCTACACCGAAGATTTCGCCACGCACTCCCCCTACCTGACGCGTTTTGCCGCCAAACGTGAGATCATCACGCCCAACGTCTACCTGCCACCCGCAACGCCAGAGGCCATCAGCGCCTTGCGCCAAAAATACAATCCCAACGGCCAAAAAGTGATCGGCATGGCCACGCGCTTCGCCGCCGAAAAAGGCGTGGAAGTGCTGCTCGATGCCCTGCCCGCCATCTTCGAGCGCCACCCCGATGCCAAAGTGCTGTACGCCGGGCAGTATGAGGGCGTGTGGGGGGAGGCCGCCTACGCCGAAAAGTTGATGCCGCGCATTCGCGAGTATGAAGCGCAGGGGCGCTGGCAATTTTTGGGTGTGCTGAAAATGGATGAAATGGCCGCCTATTTCCCCAATTTAGACGTGCTGGTGGTGCCCAGCCTTAATTCGACCGAGACCTTTGGCTTCGTGCAGATCGAAGCCATGATGAACGGCGTGCCGTGCGTGGCCGCCAACCTGCCAGGCGTGCGTCAGCCGGTGAAGATGACCGGCATGGGCCAGGTGACGCCCATCGGCGACGCCCCCGCCCTGGCCGCCGCCGTGCTGGAAATCCTCGCGCACCCCGAAAGCTATCGCGGCGACCCGGCCAAAATCCGCCAGCAATTCCACCCCGATACCAACGCGGCAGCGTTCGAGGGCCTGTTCGAGCGCATGTTGGCCGAAAAGCAAGCCCCTGTTCAACTGCGCGAAAGCGTCGAAACGCCGGGCAAGCAGGTAAAGCCCTGATCGGCAAAGTGGGCGTCGAAGGTGAAAGCGGTGTGAAGGCCAAGTCGGCGCATGGTGTCAAAGCTGGCGCAATCTACAAAGCTGAGATCACGACGATTGACCAGCAGCAGAGTGCCAACGATTTGCTCGTGTTCATCCGGTTGAACCCAATGTACGTGCAAAAACGGGATGAGATCCTGCTCCAAACGCCGGACAAACGATAAGCCCAATCGGCGCTGCACCAGGGCATAGGTTTCAACAATCACATAATTATTGCAAACCAGTTCATCCAGTCCAGACGAAAGCTGCTTCCACACACCTTGTCCGGCCTGATGATTTTGATCAGCAGGATTCATTAATGCGATAAACGCAGATGTGTCAATGAAGATTTTCCGCATGGGTATCGTGGTTTTCCTCGGCGTAGATTTCTTCCAGGTAATGGTCGTGGTTGACGGAAACATCTGTAGCGCCAGTAATATCTTGGGCAATGCCTACGATAGACATTAACCGCCGCCTTCTTTCTTCGCGGTCAATGATGGGCCGTTTGTTTTGAACCAGCATTTCCACACCCTGGCGCACCATTTCAGAGACAGACACATGATATTCAGCCGCCATCTCCTTCAAAATGCGGTGCTGTTCCTCGGTCAATTGAATAATCGTGCGAATCATTGGGTTCTCCTGGTAGGGCAAAATGAATTGGGTGTGTTCCATTTGAGTTGGGGCTGTCATTCCGAGCCGTTCTTTGGCGAGGAATCCCTGGATCAATTGCCGATTTGTGCCGAATCAGGTAAGAAAAGGGATGCGTTATAGGGATTCCTCGTCGCAAAGAACGCTCCTCGGAATGACACAGCGAACTCTCAACTGAAATGAAACGCTCCCAAATGAATTTCGCCTTAGTGATAACATTATAGCAAAAAGTGA
The DNA here is from genome assembly GCA_964606085.1 of uncultured Anaerolineaceae bacterium. GTDB lineage: Bacteria > Chloroflexota > Anaerolineae > Anaerolineales > UBA4823 > CAIQJJ01. Next base: position 58,488 of record CAZSFD010000015.1, on the reverse strand, counting down.
TAACATTTGAATATGCCTGATGCGACTCCCCCCAAAGACTACCTCTGGCCGCAGCTATGCGAGCTGCCTTATTTCCGCGCCCTGCTGCGCGCCGTCGAAGCCCGTTTTTACGAGGACATTCAACTGCCGCGCCCCATTTTAGATGTGGGCTGCGGCGATGGCCACTTTGCTAAACTGACCTTCGCGCATCGCCTGGATGTGGGCATTGACCCGTGGGGACCGCCGATCAAAGAAGCGGTGCGGCGCGGCATCTACGGCCTGACAATCCAGGGCGATGCGGCGCAAACGCCCTTTCCGGCGGCCACCTTTGGCAGCGCGATGAGCAACTCGGTGCTGGAGCATATCCCGCACGTTGAGGCGGTGCTGAAGGAAACCGGGCGGGTGCTTAAGCCGGGTGCGCCGTTCGTCTTTTGCGTGCCAAATCATCAGTTTCTCGCCACGCTTTCGGTAGGCCGCGGGCTGGATCGGGTAGGGCTGCGTCCGTTGGGTGATGCCTACCGCGCCTTTTTCAACCGCATCTCGCGCCACGAGCATTCTGACCCGCCCGAAGTGTGGCAGAAGCGTCTGGAAGAGGCCGGCTTCCGGCTGGAAACGTGGTGGCATTATTTTCCGCCGGCGGCGCAGGCGGTGCTGGAATGGGGGCATTATTTCGGCGTGCCGTCGGTGGCCGCCAAGAAGCTGACCGGGCGCTGGATCATCTCACCCAGCCGATGGAATCTGTTTTTCACCGACCGCCTGACGAGGCCGCATTACGCCGCCGAGCCGCGCAGCGAGCAGGGCGTGTACACGTTCTACATCGCCCGGCGGGTATAATCGCCCCATTCCGCAACAAATCTACGCTTACCCCGGAGCCTGCATGACCCAAGAGCCGACTGTTTGGGATTACGTCAAAGCGCTGCTCACACCCTGGCAAGGCCCACCGCCAGAAATTCCCGGCCTGAGCGAAGGCGTACGCGCTGGCACATTCCAGCGCATCAACGAAGCCGGGCCAGATGACTCGCTGCCCACGCCGGCGCTCCCTGCCGGGCGCTGGCCGTGGTTCAGCCTGCTGGCGCTGGCGTTGGCGTTGATCGCCCAATACAGCCTGGAACCAACTTCAGGCGTGGCGCGCCAATGGCTTTTGGGCGCGCTGGCCTATGGCGTGGCGGCGCTGTGGCTGCTGGCGGCGCTGTATCGCAATGAGTTTGCACTGCCCGTTCACCGCCCTGATGGAAATGGCAAAGACCCCGAAACGGTGCGCGGCCTGCCACTGCTGATCGGGCTGGTGCTGAGTTCTGCCGCGTTCTTCACCCTGGGCGGGGGCAAATTTACCCCGGTCAACGTGTTTTTGTGGCTGACGGGGCTGCTGGCAATGCTGTGGGCATTTTGGCTGAGCGAGCCTGCCAAAAACTGGCAAACCCGTTGGGCAGCCTGGCGCGCCATGGCCCTGCGTCCGTCGTGGAAAGTGGTCATTGCGCGTTGGAGCCTGATCTGCCTGGCTGTCTTGGGGCTTGTGCTGTTCTTCCGCTTTTACCGCCTGGACGAAGTACCGCCGCAAATGACCAGCGATCACGCCGAGAAGCTGCTTGATGTGTGGGATGTGCTGCACGGCAAGCCGAATATCTTTTTCATCCGCAACACGGGGCGCGAGCCTTTGCAGTTTTATCTGACGGCGTTGATGGTGCAGGTTTTCGATACGGGCTATTCGTTTTTGAGCTTGAAACTCGGCACCACGCTGCTGGGGTTGCTTTTGGTCGTCTACCTGTATGCCCTGGGGAAAGAAGTGGGCAACCGCCGTGTGGGCCTGTTTGCCATGCTGCTGGGCGGCAGCAGCTATTGGCTGAATGGCATCACGCGCATCGCCCTGCGTTTTTCGCTGCTGCCGCTGTTCGTGGCCCCGGTGATGTTCCACCTGTTGCGCGGGCTGCGCACGCGCAACCGCAATCACCTGCTGCTGGCGGGGCTGTTCCTGGGCACGGGGCTGCATGGGTACAGCCCCTATCGCGTGGTACCGCTGCTGGTACTGGTAGCCGTGGTGCTGTATCTGCTGCACGCCCAATCGAAGGGGGCGGCCACGCAAACGCTGTGGGGATTGATTCTGCTGATTGTGATCAGCGTGCTGGTTTTCCTGCCGATCATCCGTTATATCACCGACCCGTCGAACCCGTACAAAGAGATGTTCTTCTTCCGGGCGGCCACCCGCCTGACCGGGGCCGAGCAGGCGATTGAGGGCAATCCGCTGCTGATCTTCGCCAACAACCTGTGGCGGGCGCTGATCATGTTCTTTTGGGATAATGGGCCGGTGTGGTCTATTTCGATCATGGGGCGACCGGCGCTGGATGTGATTTCGGCGGCCTTATACTTCCTGGGCGGGGCTGCTTTGTTCGTGCGTTACCTGGTCAAACGACACTGGCTGGACATCACCCTGCTGCTTTCTATCCCCATTTTGCTGCTCGGCTCGGCGCTGGCGCTCGCCTTCCCCAACGAAAACCCGATTATGAACCGCACCGCCGGGGCGCTGGTGCCGGTTTTCGTGATCGCCGCGCTGGGGCTGGAAGGGGTGTTCGCAGCCTTAGAAAAATGGCGTCCTGACGGCCTGGGCCGACGCGCCGGCTGGGTGGTGGTGTTGGCGCTGGCCTTCTTCGCCACACGCCAGAATTACGATTTGATCTTCAACCAATATCAGGCCCAATACACCGCCAACTCGTGGAATACGACCGAAATTGGGGCGGTGATTGCCGATTTCGCCGAATCGGTTGGCAGTTACGAGAGCGCCTGGGTGATTCCATACCCACATTGGGTGGATACGCGCCTGGTGGGCATGAACGCCGGGCAGCCGGTGCGCGATTATGCCCTGGCGCGCGAAAACATTGTCCAAACGACCGGCATTCCACTGCACAAGTTATTCATCTTTTACCCGGATGATTTTGAAAGTCAGCGGATTCTGGAGCAGTTTTATCCGCAGGGTACTTTGAAGGTGTATCAGAGCGACGTGGGTAAAAATTTTTGGCTGTATTTTGTCCCCGCAAGCGAGAGCACGGCCCCGCTCGACCCGAACATAGATGAAATGCGCCAACCATAACCATAGGATTTGAACCGTGACGGAATCTTCTCTCTCCCCCCAAGAATCAACCCGCCCGGCGCGGCGTTCGTGGCGCGCTGACCTGGCGGCGATCCTGTTGCTGACCTTGATCCTGTTGGGCGGCCTGGCGCTGCGCATGTTGGGCATTTTTTGGGGCGAGTATCAATACCTGCATCCTGACGAGCGCTTTTTGCTGATGGTGGGTTCGGCCATGTCGCCGACCAAGATCGTGGCCGACCCACAAACGGGCGCAGCGAAAGAAGCCTGGTTGGGCATCGGCGAGTATTTCGATACCGAGCGTTCGACGCTCAACCCGCACAATGTGGGGTATGGCTTTTATGTGTATGGCACGCTGCCCATGTTCATCACGCGGGTGGTGGCTGAACTGGCCTATGAACAGGTGGGCCTGGAGGAAATGACCCAGGTCGGGCGCACGCTCTCGGCCCTGGTAGATTTGCTGGCGATTGCGGTGGTGTTTTTGATCGCCAACACGCTGTATGGCCGCAAGGTGGGGCTGCTGGCGGCGGCCTTCTATGCCGTGGCCGTGCTGCCCATTCAACAGGCGCATTTCTTCACCACCGATACGTGGATCAGCTGCTTCACGCTGCTGGCGGTGTATGTGGCGGTTGGGGTGGGGAAGGTTGCAGGTTTGCAGGTGGAAAATGCCGAGGACGAGCCATCGCCTGCTCCCCAATCGCCACTCGAAAATCGAAAATCGAAAATCGAAAATTTCTTTCGCTCGCCTTTCTTTGCTCTCAGCCTGTTGTTCGGCATTGCCCTGGGCTGTGCGGTGGCGTCGAAGTTGAACGCGGCGCCGGTGGCGTTGATGCTGCCGGCGGCGTTTGCGGTGTGGCTGCTCAAGCACCCCGCTGAAGAGCGCCAAAAGCTGTATGCGCCAGTGGCGGCCTATTTGGCGCTGGCGGCCTTTGTCAGTCTGCTCACGTTCCGCATTGCGCAGCCGTATGCCTTCAGCGGGCCGGGATTCTTCGGGGTGATGCCGAACACCAAATGGGTGGAGAATATCGTCTCGCAGCGGGCGCAGGCTTCGGGCGATGTGGATTTCCCCCCGGCCATCCAGTGGGCGCGGCGCTCCATCACCTTTTCGGCGCAAAACCTGATTATTTGGGGGCTGGGGCTGCCGTTGGGTCTGCTGGCGTGGGCGGGTTTCTTGTGGGCTGGCTGGCGCATGTTGGTCAGCCTGCGGCGCGGCGGCGAGTGGGAACACCACCTGCTGCCCTGGGGCTGGACGTTGGTCTATTTCGCCTGGCAGTCTATTCAGGCCAACCCGACCATGCGCTATCAATTGCCGATTTATCCGTTGTTGGCGATCTTCGCGGCGTGGGCGGTGGTGGGGCAGAAGTCGCAGGTCGAAAGTCAACCTGAAGGACGACTTGCGACCTTTGACCTGCGACTTGTCAGATGGACAATTGGTGTGTTGGTGCTGATCGCCACCGGCCTCTACGCCTGGAACTTCGTCCACGATATTTACCTGACGCCGATCACGCGGGTGGCCGCCAGCCGGTGGATTTTCCAGAATGTCCCTGGGCCGATCAATGTGCAAATCGCCCTGGGCGACGAGACGTATAACCAGCCTTTGCCGTGGGATCGCAGCCAGGCGCTGCTGCCGGGACAATCGAGCCAGGTCAATTTCACCGCCAAAAAAGATGGCCTGTTGACGGAGGTCAGCCTCTACAATGTCAAGAGCGATGGTCAGCCGGGCCCTGTGACCGTGCGCGTGGATGGGCTGGAGGCCGTGCAGGCGAGCGCCCAACCCGAAGTGGATGCCGACGGCAAAACGGTCTATCACTTGCGTTTCGAGCAGCCGTTTGCGCTGGTCAAGGAAAACGCCTATCGGTTGACGTTCGAAGCCGCCGCGGAGAGCGCTCCGCTGCGGCTGAATGGCAGCGCCATTGCCACCGAAGGCGCCTGGGATGACGGCCTGCCGCTGCGCGTGGATGGCTATGACGGCTACGGCGGCATTTACCAGGGCGGGCTGGATTTCAATATGTATGATGATGATGACCTGACCAAGCGCGAGCGGATGCAAAACATCCTCGATAGCGCCGATACCATCATTATGTCATCCAACCGCCAGTGGGGGGCGCTGGCGCAAATCCCCGAACGCTACCCGCTCTCGCTGGCTTATTACCGCGCCCTGCTCGGCTGCCCGCCCGAAAAGGATCATTTCTGGTGCTATGCCGAGGCCAAACCGGGAATGTTCACCAGCGAGTTGGGCTACGAACTGGTGGCGGTGTTCGAGTCGCCGGTGACGATTGGGCCGTTCACCTTCAATACCCAATTCGCCGAAGAAGCCTTTTCCGTTTACGATCATCCGAAAGTGATGATCTTCAAGAAAACCACGCAATACAGCCCGCAAAAAACGAGCGCGGTGCTGAACGCGGTAGATTTGAACCAGGTGATTCACCTGACGCCGAAGAAAGCTGGCAGCAACCCGGCGGATTTGATGATGCCCGCCGAGCGTTGGCTGCGCCAATTGACGGGCGGAACCTGGAGCGAGCTTTTCAGCTACGATAACCTGATCAACCGCTTCCCGGCGTTGGGGCTGGTGATCTATTACCTCGCCATCCTGCTGCTCGGCTGGGCGGCCTATCCCATCGTGCGTGCCGCCCTGCCCGGCCTGCAAGACCGCGGTTACCCGCTGGCACGCATCGCCGGACTGATTTTGCTGGCGTGGCTGGTGTGGGTGGCCGGGTCGGCGGGCATCGCCTACACACGCCTGACGATCACGGTCATGCTGCTGGTGCTGATCGCCGTGAGCGCGCTGCTGGCCTATGTTCAACGCGAAGAACTGGGCCGCGAGCTGCATGAGAAGCGCCGCTACTTCCTGGCTATCGAGGGCTTGTTCCTGGCCTTCTTCGTCTTCGATCTGCTGATTCGCCTGGGCAACCCCGACCTGTGGCATCCGTACAAGGGCGGCGAGAAGCCGATGGACTTTGCCTATTTCAACGCGGTGATCAAAAGCACGGTCTTCCCGCCCTACGACCCGTGGTTTGCCGGCGGCTACCTGAACTATTATTACTATGGCTTCATGGTGGCCTCGGTGATGGTGAAGTGGCTGGGCATCGTGCCTTCGATTGCGTACAACATCATCCTGCCGATGTGGTTTGCCATGACGGGACTGGGGGCGTTTAGCGTGGCGTGGAATTTGGTGGCGGCGGTCAGAGGCGGGCAGGATGACGGTGAGAAAGTTGGCAGTGGGCAGGTTGATGGCGGGCAAGTTGACAGTGAGCAGGTTGACAGTGGGCAAGTTGGCAGTGAGCAGGTTGACAGTGGGCAGGTTGATGGCGGGCAAGTTGACAGTGAGCAGGTTGACAGTGGGCAGGTTGAAAGTGGGCAAGTTGGCAGTGAGCAGGTTGAAAGTGGGCAGGTTGAAAGTTTGTCGGCGGCTGATGAGCTAACCTTCAACCTTCAACCTTCAATTTCCCAACCGGCCTTCAAACTTCCCACCCTCTCCCCGGCCGCCATCGCCGGACTGGCCGCGGCGCTGGTAATGGTGGTGCTGGGCAATTTGGCGACGCCCGGCGTGGTGTTGAGCGCCTGGGCGCGCATGGTGGCCCCGTCGGAGGAGGTGGCTTCGGCCAATGTCTTGCAGTTCTATGCGTGGGCGGCGGAAGGGGCCTTGAAGGCCATCGGCGGTCAAGCGCTGCCGCTGTACCCAGGCGACCTATATTGGGTGCCCAGCCGCGCCATCCCCGCGCCGGGTGATGTCGAGCCAATCACCGAGTTCCCCTTCTTCACATTTCTATACGCCGACCCGCACGCCCACCTGTGGGTGCTGCCCATCACGCTGCTGGCGCTGGCCTGGGTGGTATCGTGCATCCTAAGCAGGAGTGAGCGGCAAGCGAATAGCGAATATCGAATATCGAATATCGTGTTCAGCGGCGTCAGTTTCTTTTTTGGGGCGCTGGCCATTGGGGCGCTGTGGCCGACGAACACCTGGGACTTCCCGACCTATCTGGCGATTGGCCTGTGTGCGGTGGTTTATGCACAACTGCGCTACTTCGATGGCAGCGACCTGCCGCTGATCAGCCAGTTGCCCACCGCCAGCCGGCGCATTGTGGCGGCAATCGTTTCGGCGGGCCTGCTGGCCGGGCTGGCGGTGCTGCTCTATCAGCCCTACGCCCAGTGGTACGGCGCTGGCTATACGAAGGTTGATATCTGGAAAGGGACGCATACCCCGTTAGCGGCCTACATCACCCATTGGGGGCTGTTCCTGTTCGTCATTGTCACCTGGCTGGCCTGGGAAGCGCGCGACTGGATGGCCGCCACGCCGCTTTCGCATCTGCGCAAGTTAGCGCCTTACCAGCCCTGGATTTACGCCGCCCTGGGTCTGCTGGTGATGCTGATCGCCGGCATCACGCTCTATTTCCAGGCTTCCATCACCTGGTTCGTGCTGCTGCTGGCCGCCTGGGCCGGCGTGTTATTGCTGCGCCCGGCGCTGCCCGATGCCAAACGGCTGGTGCTGTTCCTGCTCGGCACGGCCTTCGTCGTCACCCTGATGGTCGAGATGATCGTCATCGTCGGCGACATTGGGCGCATGAACATGGTGTTCAAATTCTACCTGCAAGCGTGGACGATCTTCTCGGTGTGCGGCGGAGCGCTGATCGGCTGGCTATGGCCTTCCATCCCCTCATGGGCGGCGGCCTGGCGGTTGGGCTGGAAGGCGGCCTTTGGCGTGCTGGTGGCGATGGCCGCCACCTACACCGTGCTGGCTGGCAACGCCAAAATAGACGACCGCATGGTGCCAACCGCCCCGCACACGCTGGATGGCATGACCTACATGCAAACGGCCACCTACGGCAACACCGCCCGCGACGAGGATCAATACGTCGAACTCGATCTGAGCCAGGATTACCACGCCATCCGCTGGCTGCAAGAAAATGTCGTCGGCTCGCCCACCATCGTCGAGGCGGCCACCGAAGGCATTCAATACCAGTGGTTCTCGCGCTTCTCCATCTACACCGGCCTGCCCACCATCGTCGGGTGGCAGTGGCATCAAGAACAACAGCGCGCCGTGGTGCCGGGCAGCCGCGTGGCCCTGCGCAGCATCGAGGTGCGCACCTTCTACGAAACGCTCGACCGCCAAACCGCCCTCGAATTTCTCGAAAAATATCAGGTTGGCTACGTCATCGTCGGCCAACTCGAACACGCCTTCTACCCCGGCCCCGGCCTCGCCAAGTTCGACGGACTGAACGGCGATCTCTGGCAAGAAGTCTATCGGGATCGGGAGATGGTGATTTATGAAGTGGTAGGTGATTAGGATCGCCTGCTCACCTAATCACCCACTCACCCAATCACCCAATCACCTGATCCATCTCCCCCCAACAGGTTATTCCATGCTCTACCTCTTCATCTGGTGGCTTATCCTTCAACTTTTCGGGCTGGCGGCGCTGCCCACGGCTTATCACCTGTTTCGCTGGCTGCCTGACCGCGGCTATGCCTTTGCCAAGGCATTGGGGCTGCTGCTGGTGAGTTATCTGCTGTGGATGGGGGCGCTGACGGGCGTGCTGACCCATTCGAGCGGCGGCATCGTCATCGCCTGGCTGGCGACGGCGGGCATTTCGGGGACGCTGCTGTGGGTGGCAAACAAACAGGGCGAGTCGCCGCGGGCCATGTTCGATTTTTTGCGCAGCCAGAAGGCCCGCATCATCGCCGTGGAAGTGCTGTTCCTGCTGGCGTTCGTGGCCTGGGCAGCGGTGCGAGCGTACACCACCTTCAAGATCGCCTCGGCCGGCGGCGAGAAATTTATGGAGATGGCCTTCCTCAACGGCATTCTCAACAGTCCGCGCTTCCCCCCGCTCGACCCTTACCTTTCAGGCTTTTCGATTTCCTACTACTATTTCGGCTACGTGATGATGGGCATTCTCACCCGGCTTTCCGCCGCGCCAGTGGGTATCGGCTTCGACCTGTATGACGCCCTGCTCTTCGCCCTGACCGCCGTGGGCGCGTTCGGCGTGGTCTCCAACCTGATCCCGGCCCACCAACGTGACGACCAGCCGATCACCTACGGGCTGCTCGGAGCGCTGTTCGTGGTGCTGATGGGCAACCTGGAGGGGCTGGTCGAAAGCCTGTACGCCACCGGCTGGCTGCCCAAAGCCTTCTTTGAATGGCTGAACATCCACGGGCTGGTTGGCTCGCCGGTGCATGGCTCGTTTTACATCGGCAATGACCTCAGTTGGTGGTGGTGGCGCGCCTCGCGCGTCATCCTCGATAGCAACCTCGACGGCGTGCCGTTGGATAACCCCAATATCACCGAGTTCCCCTTTTTCAGCTTCCTGCTCGGCGACAACCACCCCCACGTCAACAACCTGCCCTTCGTCCTGCTCGCCATCGCCCTGGCGCTCAACCTGCTGCGCGCCGTTCTCAACCGGCAATCGGCAATCAACGAGCAGCAATCGCCATGGTGGCATCCGCTGGCCGCCTTCGACGGCAACTGGGCCTATTTCCTCGGCTACGCCTTCTGCCTGGGAGCGTTGGGCTTCCTCAACACCTGGGATTTGCCGATCTACCTCGTTGTCACGGCGCTGGCGTTTGGCGTGGGGCTGTACACGCTGCGCCCCCGGCTGGACGGGGAACTGGTGGGCCGCGTGGCCGCCCTCGCCGTCGGGTTGGCGGTGGCCGGGGTGCTGCTGTATATCCTGTTCTACGTCTCCTTCCAATCGCAGGCGGGCGGCATCCTGCCCTATTTGCAGCCGCCGACACGGATGCCGCAATACCTGGTGATGTTTGGGCCGTTCGTCTTCATCTTGCTGACCTTTTGCCTGGTCGTTTTCTGGCGCAATGTTCAAGCAACCCCCGCCGCCCGCAAAACGCTGCTGGGATGGTTGGGCGTGATCGGTGCGACGATGGGCGTGTTCTGCCTGCTGTTGCTGATCGTCCCGGCGGTCAGCGCCATTCGCCAATTGATCGAGGTCGAGATCGCCAATCCGGGCGTGCAGGAAGTGATGGCCGGCCTGCCGATGGACCAGGCCATCCCGGCCATCCTCCTGGCCCGCCTGACCGACCCGTGGGTGTTTCTGCTGCTCACGGCACTGATCACGCTCGCCGCCGCCAACATCTATTGGAACGCCCACAAGCCCGAAGCCAGCCCCTCTGCCGGGCTGCTCTTCGCCAGCGTGCTGCTCTTCTGTGGCTTCGGCCTGACCTTGAGCGTCGAATTCATCTACCTGCGCGATGTCTTCGGCGTGCGCATGAACACCATCTTCAAGTTTTACTACCAGGCGTGGATCATGCTCGGCCTGGCCAGCGCCTACGCCATCTGGTGGATCAACGAACGCGGTGCGGCGCTCACCGGCAAAGCCTTCCGCGCCGCTTTTCAGGTTGTCGCTACGATTCTGGTCGCGGGCGGCATGGTCTACCCCTTCATGGCGACCCTCTCCAAAACCAACCAGTTCACCAGCCAGATGATCCAGAGCGGCCCCGGCGAAACCGACAAAACCGCCATCACCCCCAATCTGGATGGTTCATCTTCCATCGCCCGCGAAAACCCCGCCGACTGGGCCGCCATCGAATGGCTGCGCGCCAACGCTGGCCGCTCCCGGCACGACAACCCCTACGGCGTGCCGGTTATCCTCGAAGCGCCGGGCGGATCGTACGATTACAAAGGCCGCATCAGCACCTTCACCGGCCTGCCAGCCCTGCTCGGTTGGGCTGCCCACGAACTGCAATGGCGCGGCAACTACAACGAACAGGGCCAACGCGAAGCTGTCATCCAGACCATTTACAGCACCACCGGCCCCCAAGAAGCCCTGCAACTGCTGCGCGACTGGAAGGTGGATTACGTCATCATCGGCCCGACCGAATTGAGCTACATCAGCCAGACCTGCAAATCATCACGCGCCGCCTGCTCCGCCGAAAACGTGCAGCGAAAATTCGATGCCATCCTTGAACCTGTTTATAATCAAGAGAATGTTGTGATCTACCGCGTGCCATAAGGAACCCGCCATGCGCCCTCGTTTTTCTGAAACCCATTTCTATCTCCTCGCCTTCTGCCTCGCCCTGGCTGTGCGCCTGCTCAACCTGGGCGCCTTTCCGCTGGCCGATCACGAAGCTCAATGGGCCATGCAAGCCTACGACTTGAGCCGCGGCACGGTCGAAATCGGCGCGCAGCCGGGGTATGTCATGCTCACCGGCCTGCTGCTCACCATGCTCCATGCCACCAATGCCCTGGCCCGCCTGGTGCCGGCGCTGCTTGGCAGCCTGATTGTCTTCTTCCCGGCCTTGCTGCGCATGGCGGGAGGACGGCTGGACTTCCCGCGCAACGCCGCCATCGTGCTGGCCTTCGGCCTGGCGGTTGACCCCACGCTGACGGTGCTGTCGCGCCAGGCGGGCAGCAATATCCCGGCGGTGGTGTGCCTGGCCCTGGCTGGGGCCGCCCTGTATGCGGGGCGTCCCATCCTGGCGGGTGTGTTGGGCGGCCTGGCGCTGTTGGGCGGCCCGGCGGTTTTCATCGGCGCGCTGGGGTTGGGGCTGGCCTACGGCCTGATCGTCCTGCTGCAAAAAGCCGATTGGCTCGCCCCACTCGGCAACCGCGCAGAAGCTGAATTGCCCCCGAACGAAGAAAGCCCCACGCCCAGGCCAAACACACTGCGCCAGGCCCTGCTGACCCTGGCCATCACGACCGTCACCGTGGCAACCATCTTCCTGGCTTACCCGCTCGGCCTTTCGGGGCTGGCCGCCAGCCTGACCAGCTTCTTAAGCGGGTGGAGCAACGCTTCACTCATCGCCCCCACCACGCCGCTGGCAGCGCTGCTGGCCTATGAAAGCCTGCCGCTCCTGTTTGGCCTGGTAGGAATCTACCTGGCGTGGCGGCAGCGCGAGGTTACGTTCCAATGGCTAAGCCTGTGGCTGCTGGTCGCCTTGCTGCTGGCCCTGCTTTACCCCGCCCACCACATCAGCGACATCGCCTGGATGCTCATACCGCTGTGGACGCTGGCCGCCTGGGCGCTGGCCGAGACCTGGCAGCCCGCCCCCGAAGACCAGGCGCTGCGCCCGTTGGCCCTGCTCCACGCCACCTTCCTGTTCATCTTGTTCGCCGTTTGGCGCATGAACATCCTCGGCCTGCGCAACTACGGTTTCAGCATCACCCCGCTCATCCAAAATATCACCGACCGCATCAGCGCCCTGGGCCTGAGCAATTTCGGCACAGAGCAAACACTCGGCTTGCTGCTGAGCGCCGGTGTGCTGGCGATGGCCGCCATCGCCACGTTGATGGTTGGCTTCGGCTGGTCGGTCGGGTTGGCACGCCAGGGCATGGCCTGGGCCGTGACCGCGGCCGGGGCGCTCTCTTTGCTGGCCGCCACCTTCTGGGGCAGCCAGATGCGCCCCGCCAGCACCTACGAACTGTGGGATACGCCTCCCGCCGTCGGGCAGGTGGATTTGGTCATCAAAACGGTGCAGCACCTTTCCAACGCCCACACCGGCATCCCCACCGCCATTGACATCGTCTCCACCGTAGATACGCCCAGCCTGCGCTGGGCCTTGCGCGACTTCCCCAACACCCAGTTCGTCGCCCAACTGGCCGTCACCGAACAGCCCGCCATCGTCATCACCCGGCAAGACGACGCCGGGCTGCAAAGCTCCAGCAGCTACCTCGGCCAGGATTTCGCCTGGGAGTTTCGCCCCGCCTGGGTCGGCGCGCTGCCGCCCGATTGGCTGCCCTGGCTGGCCTTTCGCGACGCCCCGCTGGCGTCCTCTTCGATCATCCTTTGGGCGCGCGGCGACCTGTTCCCCGCCGCCATCGTGGAAGAATAACATGACCACCCCCGCCATCATCGCCATAGACGGCCCGGCGGCATCGGGCAAATCTACCGTTGGCAAGCAACTGGCCGACCACCTCGGCTACCTGTTCTTCGACACCGGCCTGATGTACCGCGCCGTCACCTGGGCCGGGCTGGAGCGAGCGCTCGACCTGCAAGATGAAGCCGCCGTCACCGCTTTAGCAGAAGAAATTCAGATTGACGTGCGCCCCCCCTCGCAGGCCGATGGCCGCATTTGCGACGTGTTGGTAGATGGGCGCGACGCCACCTGGCAAATCCGCACCCCCCAGGTAGACGCCAACGTCTCGGTGGTATCGGCCTATGCGGGTGTGCGCGCCGCCATGACGGTGCAGCAGCGCCGCATCGGGTTGCGCGGCCAGGTGGTGATGGTGGGGCGCGACATCGGCACGGTGGTGCTGCCCGAAGCAGACCTGAAAATCTACCTCGACGCATCTGCTGAAGAACGCGCCCGCCGCCGCTGGCAAGAACAACAGGCGCGCGGCGAAGACAGCCACCTGGAAAGCATCCTGGCCGCCATGCGCCGCCGCGACGAGATCGACTCGACGCGTGCCATCGCCCCGCTGCGCCCCGCCGACGATGCCATCCTGCTCGATTCCGACCCATTAGATGCCGCCCAGGTCTTGCAACGGCTGATCGAACTGACCCACTGAACCCCATGAAATCACTGCGCGAGCTATACCGCACCGGGGTTGGGCCATCCAGCAGCCACACCATGGGCCCACGCCGGGCGGCAGAACTGTTCCTCGCTCGCGCCGCCGAACAAGCCCCCGGCTATCGCAGCCTGCGCGTCAGCCTCTATGGCAGCCTGGCCGCCACCGGGCGCGGCCACCTCACCGACCAGGCCATCCGCCAGGCGCTTACCCCCCACCCCCTCGAACTCATCTGGCAACCCGACCAACTCCTGCCCTTGCACCCCAACGGCATGTTCTTCGAAGCCCTCGGCGCAGATGGTGAGCCCCTGCTGGCCTGGGAAGTGTACAGCGTTGGCGGCGGCGCGCTGCGCGACGCCAACGGCGGCCAAGAATCTGCCGACGTCTACGATTGTCACAGCATGGCCGATTTTTTGGCCCGCTGCGAGCTAACCGGCCAGGCGCTCTGGGAACTGGCCGCCGAACGTGAGGGCGAAGCTCTATGGCCTTTCTTGCAGGAGATTTGGGAGGCCATGCGCGCCGCCATCGCCCGCGGGTTGAGCAGCGAGGGCGTCCTGCCGGGCGGTTTGGGGCTGGCACGCAAAGCCTGGGCCTTCCACCGCAAAGCCAGCATGGCCGGGCCGCTGACCCAGGCGCAAGGCCACCTGGCCGCCTACGCGCTGGCCGTCTCAGAAGAAAATGCCGCCGGCGGTGTGATCGTCACCGCGCCCACTTGCGGGGCGTGCGGGGTGCTGCCGGCCGTGTTGTTCCACCTGCAACAGCGCATGAACCTGCCCGACGCGGCCATTTTGCGGGCCTTGTCCACGGCGGGCATCATCGGCAACCTGGCCAAGCACAACGCGTCCATTTCTGGCGCGGAAGTGGGCTGCCAGGGCGAGGTGGGCGTGGCCTGCGCCATGGCCGCCGGCGCCGCCACGCAACTGCTCGGCGGCACGGTGCGCCAGGTGGAATATGCCGCCGAAATGGGCCTCGACCACCACCTCGGCCTGACATGCGACCCGGTCGGCGGGCTGGTACAAATCCCCTGCATCGAACGCAACGCCTTCGCTGCCGCCCGCGCCCTGGGCTGCGCCGAATATGCCCTGTTCACCGATGGCAGCCACCGCATTCCATTCGATGAAGTGCTGGCCGTCATGCTGCAAACCGGTCACGATCTCCCTTCGTTGTACCGCGAAACATCCTCAGGAGGCCTGGCGGCGGCCTATCAACGCCGGCCACAACAGACTGCCCATGAACCACAACTTAACGAGTGCGGATAAGGCCAATCGCTACGATCATGCCCGCTGGCAGACAAAACGCCGCATCTTGCGTTTTCTCATCCGCCACATCGGCATCCGCTTCCTGCTGCGGCTGGACGAGGTGCGCGGGGTCGAAAACGTGCCAGCCCACGGCCCGGCCATTTTATTCTTCAACCACATCGCCCTGGTAGACCCGGTGGTGATCATCCACTGTCTGCCGCGTCAGATTGTGCCGTTGGCGAAAATCGAAGTGTACGATTACCCCGTCATTGGCATATTTCCCAGGCTGTGGGGCGTCATCCCGGTCAAGCGCGAGGAGTTCGACCGCCGCGCCATCCGCCGGGCGTTGGATGTGCTGCACGCCGGCGAGATTTTGCTGCTGGCCCCCGAAGGCACACGCAGCCCACAAATGCAAGCCGCCAAAGAAGGGCTGGCCTACCTGGCCAGCCGCGCCAACGTTCCGCTGGTGCCGGTGGGCATTGACGGCACACCGCATTACCCCAGTTTGCGTGGCAGCCCAAGCTGGCGCAGCGTGGGCGTGACCGTGCGTTTTGGCCGCCCCTTCCGCTTCCGCCCCACCGCCCACGGCCACAGCCACCTCCACCAGATGACCAACGAAGCCATGTACACCCTGGCCGCCCTATTACCCGAACACCGCCGGGGGGTCTACGGCGACCTGGCACAGGCCACCGACGAAACCATCGAATGGTTGCCCCTGCCACCAGCCGATTAAGCGGTATTGGCTAACAAACTAACATTAATGACATTAATGACCCTGAACGGCGCTGAATGGCGCTGACGGGTTCGTGCTATAATTTTCTGTACGCGTGTGTATAGCCTCCCCTCGCTGGCACGCCGATTGCATCGGCCTCCTTATGTCCATTGAATTGAGCCTGTTAACACAATCCATTTCTCTCAAGCTGCCACCCGATTGGGTTGGCTGGTTGGGGTTGTTGGTATTCCTGTTGGGTGTGGGGTTCATGCTTTGGCGCTGGCGAGCGTATCAGAAACCGTGGCAAGCCAGTTCATGGGGGATTTTGGCTTTGCTGGCCGTATTGACCCCGTTGACCAGTTTATTCGTCGCCCTGCGTTTGCCCGTCGGCAGCGCCCTGCCGCCGCCCGGAACGTACATTGACCCCGGCGGAACGGCATGGGTGATCTTTGCCGCCATCCCCTGGGTGGCCGCGGCGGGCCTGCTCGGCCCGTTTGCCGCTGCGGGCCTGGCGTTTTTTTCAGGCGTGCTGCTGGCCCTGTGGGAAACCCACGATCCCTTCACCCCGCTCGAATTGGCCCTGCTGGCCATTCTCATCTCGGCAGCCGTTCAGCAGCGTTACCGCACCTGGCCCTTCCGCCTGCTGCGGCGCCCGCTGGTGACCGCCGCCCTGCTGACCCTGGCATACCCGCTCGTCTTCATCATCCAGGCAGTCTTTTCCGTATCCGGCTCACTGGCTATCCGCCTCGATTTTGCCCTGACACACGCTTTCTCGGCCATGCTGGCCACAGGAGGCAGTTTGTTGGTCGCCGGCCTGTTGGCCGAGGGAATTGCCGTCTCCTTGCCCAACCTGTGGGCAAGCCGGGGAGCGCTGCAACCCTCGCCGGTCGAACGCCATCTGCACACCCGCTTCCTGGCAAACCTGGCGCCGTTAGGGTTACTGCTGGTGGCGATTTTGATCGCCGGAGATTGGATCGTCGCCGGAAACGCTTCGCGGCAAATGCTGAACGACCTGATGGCCAACAACAGCCAGACTGCCGCCCAAACGATCCCATTTTTCCTCGAAACCGGGCAAAACCTGATCCAACAAATGGCCCTCGACCCCGCACTGGCGAGCCGGTCGCCGGCCGAACTGACCACCGCCCTGCAACAGCAGCTCCGTCAGGTGCCCTTTTTTACCCAATTATTCTTTTTCGATAGCAATGGCGACGTTCTCGCCGGATACCCCGAAAGCGACTACACCACCTCGCACCCATCCAACGACGAAATGCAGGGCATCGAAGTCGCCCTGAACGGCGTAGCCCTGCAAATTTACACCAATCCGCCCTCCGAAACGCAAAAAGAAACCCGCGTCACCTTCCTGGCCGCCATCCCCGGCGATAGTGGCGCCATCAGCGGCGTGCTGGTGGCGCGCACGGAACTGAGCGCCAATCCCTTCACTCAGTCGGTCTTATCCAGCCTCCGGCAATTGGAGCAAATCGGCGGCGCGGGGATGCTGGTGGACGATAAGGGCCATGTGCTGTATCACTCGAATGCGCAGCAGGCGCTGACCCTGTACAGCGGCCCACAACTGACCGAGGCCGCTTTCTTCGACCACACCGCCCCCGATGGCACACGCGCCCTGGTCTACTACCAGCCGGTGCTGGGCTATCCCTGGGCGGTGGTAATGGCTGTGCCAGCCAGTGTGGCGCAGCAAATCGCCCTGGGCATTGCAGCGCCGCTGCTCGTCACCATCGTGATCTTGTTTGTCGTGGCAGCCGTGCTGCTGCGGCTGGGGCTACGGCGCATTACGGCCTCGCTCGAAAACCTGGCCGGCGAATCCAATCGTATTGCCAGCGGCGAGCTGGGCATGCCCCTCGCCACGCTGGGCGCAGATGAGGTGGCTCAGTTGCGCCGTTCCTTCGAGCAAATGCGCGTCAGCCTGAAAGCCCGGCTCGATGATCTCAACCGACTGCTCTCCGCCACCCAGGGCGTGGCCTCCAGCCTGGACGCCGAACAATCCATCCGCCCGGTGCTGCAAGCAGCCCTGACCACCGGCGCCAGTGTGGCACGCGTGGTCTTGGAACCAGCCTCGCACCAGGATGGCAATCACACCACGGTTGAAAGTATCGGCTTGAGCGGCAATAGCGACCGCTACCTGGCGCTGGATGAACAAATCCTGAGCCTGACACGCCAGCAAGAGCGGCTGGTGCTGGCCAATGCCAGCCGGGCGCGCATGTTGCAGTTTCCCAACAGCGTGCGCACACCCGAAGCCTTGCTGGCGGTGGCCCTGCGCCATAAAGAGATGTATTATGGCGCCATGTACGTCCTCTTCGATCAACCGCATCAATTCACCAATGACGAACAGCGCTTCCTGATCACGCTGGCAAACCAGGCGGCGCTGGCTGCGGCAAATGCCCGTCTTTTCCTGGGCAGCGAAATCGAGCGCCAGCGCCTCGATGCCATCCTCGAATCCACGCCCGACCCGGTGATGGTGACCGACCAGCAAAACCGCCTGCTGCTGGCAAACCCCGCCGCCTGGCAGGCCGTAGGTTCCGCGGCCGAAACGGGCATCGGCCAGCCCATCGAACAGGTGGTCAACCTGCCAGCCGTGGTCAACTTGCTGCGCTACTCGGCTGGCAAGCCCCAATCTGCCGAAGTGACTATGCCCGACAAACGCATCTATCTGGCGACCGCCTCGACAGTGATGGCCGATGGCCGCCCGATGGGACGTGTGTGCGTGATGCGCGACATCACGCACTTCAAAGAAGTAGATGCGCTCAAATCTGAATTTGTCGCCACGGTCAGCCACGACTTGCGCTCTCCCCTGACCCTGATGCGCGGCTATGCCACCATGCTCGAAATGGTCGGCAACCTCAACGATCAGCAGACCAGCTACGTGCGCAAGATCATCACCAGCGTCGAAACGATGTCGCGGCTGGTCAACAACCTGCTCGACCTGGGGCGCATCGAAGCAGGCATAGACCTGCAATTGGAGATCATCCCCGTCAACGATATTGCCGAGCGCGTCGTCGGTGCGCTGCAACTGCAAGCGAACCAAAAGCAAATTGGGCTCAGCTACGAAATGCCGCCGCAAACCGTCCCGCTCGTCGAGGCCGACCAGGCCTTGCTGCAACAGGCGCTCTACAACCTGGTCGAAAATGGCGTCAAATATACAGATAGCAATGGCAAAGTAACCCTGCGCATTTCGGTGATGAACGACCAGATGACGTTTGAAGTGGAAGATACCGGCATTGGCATCGCCCCGGTGGACATCCCCCGCTTGTTCGAAAAGTTCTACCGTGTTCCTCAACGAGAAAGCCGCAAACAAACCGGCAGCGGCCTGGGGTTGGCGATTGTCAAATCCATTGCCGAACGGCATGGCGGCAATGTGCATGTAGAAAGTCATCTCGGCAAAGGCAGCACCTTCGCCCTCTCGATCCCGCTTCGCCAGCCCCGGCGCGAATCACGGCCCAGGCGCGACACATTGCCCAAGCGCCCCTCAGAGCCACGCCCACCGGGGTTGTAACCGCGGCCTTGCCGAATCGGATGGTTATGGTTATAATTTTGGCCGCATGAAATCCATACATCCATCAAAACTGCCAGGCGCTTGAGCGAACCACTCAAGCGCTGGCTTTTCTGTGTTAATCGGCATATACTGACATGTCTTTCAATTAAGGTTTAGGAGGTTTTCAGTGGAAACAAAGGGGTTAACCGCCTTACGCATCAGCCTGGCTTCACCCGATACCATTCGCAGTTGGTCATACGGTGAAGTACTCAAGCCCGAGACGATCAACTATCGTCGCTTACGCCCCGAAAAAGATGGCCTGTTCTGCGAAGCCATCTTCGGCCCAACACGCGATTGGCAATGCTATTGCGGAAAGTACAAAAACATCCGCTACAAAGGCATCGTGTGTGATAAATGCGGCGTCGAAGTCACCCGCTCATCGGTGCGGCGCGAACGCATGGGGCATATCGAACTCTCAGCGCCCATCGCCCATGTCTGGTATACCCGACGCATCCCATCTTACCTGGGCCTGCTGCTCGATATTTCACGCCGCAACCTGGATCGGGTGCTGTATTTTGCCCAATATGTGGTGACTTACGTAGACGAAGACGCCCGCCAAAAAGCCCTCAAACGCCTGGAAGACAAAATCTCGTCTGCCGAACGAGAACAAGGGGCGCGCATCAATGCCCGCATCGCTGAAACCAAGGGCGACCGCGACCGCAAAATGACCGAGCTTTCTCACCAGAAGGCGGAAATCGAACGCCGTTACGAAGACCGCTTCAATGAAATGTGGGAACCGCTGCGGCTGGAAAGCGAACGCATCGAACGCCTGCTGGCCGAGAGCATGGGCCAACCCGCCCGCAGCACCGTCACCTTCGGCGACGGCGAAACGGTCATTGTCGAAGCTGGTGCGACGATTGGCAAGCAACACACCAACGCCATGCAGCGGCTGATCAAAGACCGCTTCGGCGACCTGGAACGCGAACTGAAAGACCAAAAACAGCGCGAGATCGAACTGGTCAATTTGGATGTCGAAAAGCTGCGCGCCAGCGCCGACCTGACCATGGAAGACCTGCGCAACGAACTGGAAGATCAGGCTCACATCGTACGCGATGAAAACAGCCGCCTGCGCGACGAACTGCTCGAACTGCGCCCGCTCACCTTCATGGGCGAAACGCGCTACCGCGAACTGAAGCAGCGCTGGGGTCAGGTGTTCCGCGCCGACATGGGCGCCGAAGCCTTCTACGATATCCTGCGCCGCCTCGACCTGGATAAGCTGGCCGAGGAACTGTGGGTGGAAGTGCGCACCTCACGCAGCAAGCAAAAGCGCAAGAAGGCCACCAAACGCCTCAAAGTGGTTGAGGATTTCCGCCGTTCGGGCAACCGCCCCGAATGGATGGTGCTGACCGTTCTGCCGGTGATCCCGCCTGATCTGCGCCCCATGGTGCAACTGGATGGCGGGCGCTTCGCCACCTCCGACCTGAACGACCTCTACCGCCGTGTGATCAACCGCAACAACCGCCTCAAACGCCTGCTCGAACTCGGCGCGCCCGATGTCATCGTCCGCAACGAAAAGCGTATGCTGCAGGAGGCCGTAGACAGCCTGATTGATAACAGCCAGCGCGGCAAAGCCCTCTCACGCCGCGGACGCCGCGAACTCAAATCGTTGAGCGATATGCTCAAAGGCAAGAAGGGCCGCTTCCGCCGCAACCTGCTCGGCAAGCGCGTCGATTATTCGGGCCGCTCGGTGATCGTGGTTGGCCCCAGCTTGAAGCTGTACCAGTGCGGGATGCCCAAATCCATCGCCCTGGAGTTGTACCGACCGTTTGTCATTTCACGCCTGGTGCAGCACAACTACGCCGCCAACGTCAAGGGCGCCAAACGCTTCATCGAGCGCAACCGCCCAGAGGTCTACGAAGTCCTCGAAGAAGTGATCAAAGAGCGCCCCGTGCTGCTCAACCGTGCGCCCACCCTGCACCGCCTGGGCATCCAGGCCTTCGAGCCGATCCTGATCGAAGGCAGCGCCATTCAACTGCACCCACTCGTCACCACCGCCTTCAACGCCGACTTCGATGGCGACCAGATGGCCGTGCATGTGCCGCTCTCGCAGAAGGCCGTCCAAGAAGCGCGCGACCTGATGCTTTCCTCCAAGAACCTGCTCAAACCAGCCGACGGCGAACCCATCATCGCCCCATCCAAAGACATGGTGTTGGGTGTGTATTACCTGACCAAGACCGAAGAAAACCGCCCCCACAAAGGCGATGGCCGCGCCTTTGCCGACATGGATGAGGTCAAACTGGCCTACCAACTCGGCCAGGTGGAAGTGCATACCAGCATCAAGCTGCAGGCCAAAACCTGGTACAACGACGATGGCGACCGCCTGCCGCAGCCCGAAGAGCGCCTGCTCACCACCACCGTGGGGCGCGTACTGTTCAATGACGTGCTGCCCGACGAAATCCGCTTCATCAACTGGAAGCTGGAAAAAGGCGGCCTGAAAGACATGATCGCCGATCTGTATGAGTTTGGCGGCATGGAAGTAACCCCCGATGCCGCCGACCGCATCAAAGACATCGGCTTTGAATATGCCACCCGCTCGGGCTATTCCATCTCCGTTTCTGATATTGCCGTTCCGCCGGAAAAAGCGAAGATCATTGACGAATCGCTGGCAGCCGCCGCCGCAGTGCAGCGCGATTTCCGCCGCGGCTTGCTCACCGAACAAGAGCAAAACGAACAAATCATCCAAATCTGGCAGGACACCACCACCAAAGTAGCCAAAGCGGTGCGCGACCACATGGACCCGCATGGCAACCTGGCGACCATGGCCAACTCTGGCGCTACCAAAGGTGGTTTTGGCCCAATCAGCCAGTTGGCCGGGATGCGCGGCCTGATGGCAGACCCATCGGGACGCATCATTCCGCTGCCCATTCGCTCGAATTTCCGCGAAGGCCTGACCGCCCTGGAATACTTCATCTCCACGCATGGCGCACGCAAGGGTCTGGCAGATACGGCCCTGCGCACAGCAGATGCTGGCTACCTGACCCGCCGCCTGGTGGATGTGGCGCAGGATGTGATCATCAACGAAGAAGACTGCAACACATCCCTGGGTATCTGGATGGATAAGAGCGAAGACGTGGCCGGGCAATCGTTGGGCAGCCGCCTGTTCGGGCGCATGACTGCCACCCCCGTCGTAGACCCCCAAACGGGCGAAATCCTGGCCGAACGCGACACAATGCTCGACCGCGACCTGGTACGCCGCATCACCAGCGCCGGCGTGCAAAAAGTGTACGTGCGTTCGCCGCTGACCTGCGAAATGGATCACGGCATCTGCGCCAAGTGCTATGGCATGGATATGGGCCGCGGGACAATGGTGGGCATCGGTTCGGCGGTGGGCATCGTGGCGGCGCAATCCATTGGCGAGCCAGGCACGCAGTTGACCCTGCGTACCTTCCACTCTGGCGGTGTGGCGGCGGGCGGTGACATCACCACCGGTTTGCCCCGTGTGGAAGAATTGTTCGAGGCGCGCCGCACCCCCAAGGGCGAGGCGGTCGTTTCGGAGATCGCTGGCGTGGCACGCGTGATGCAGTCGGATAAATATAGCGAATTGCGACTGGTACGCGTGGAATACAGCGAACTGATCGAAGATGCCTACGACATCCCCGCCAGTTGGACGATTGTGGCCGAAGATGGCGGCGAGGTTTCAACGGGCGATGTGTTGGCCTACCTCGACAGCGCCACGATCACCGCCCAGCACAACGGGCGCACCCGCCTCGAACCCGGTGAGGGCGACTCGGTCGGACGTGTCATCGTGGCGTACGAGAACCGCCAGGAAGCCGAATACGAAATCCCCACCACCGCACGCCTGCTGATCAAAGATGGCGACCATATCGAAGCCGGTCAGCAATTGACCGAAGGCTCGCTCAATCCCCACATGATCCTCAAAATCCAGGGCGCACGCGCTTGCCAGATGTATCTGCTGACAGAAATTCAGAAAGTGTATCGCTCGCAAGGCCAGAACATCAACGACAAGCACTTCGAGGTGATCATCCGCAAGATGATGTCGAAAGCGCAAATTACCCGCCCCGGCGACACCACTTACCTGCCCGGCGATCTGGTGGATATTCTCAACGTGCGCCACATCAATGAACGGCTGCTGGAAGAAAACAAGCGGCCCGCCCGCTTCGTGGAAGTGCTGTTGGGCATCACCAAAGCCTCCCTCAGCACCGATTCCTTCCTATCGGCCTCATCCTTCCAGCACACGATCAAAGTGCTGGCCGGCGCGGCTATCGCTTCCAGCCAGGACCCGCTGTATGGCCTGAAAGAGAATGTCATCATCGGCAAGCTGATTCCGGCGGGTACGGGTTTTGTGCCGGGACGCTTCAAGGATGAAGGTGTTGATGAATCGGTAATGCTGCTCGGCCCTGAGATGGACGGTGATACAGGTGAAGAAGATTTGATGCTAATGGACGATGCCCTGCTCGACTGAGTTGGCGCAAGTTTACAAAAAAAGGACTGCCCGAACGGACAGTCCTTTTTTATTTTTCGTCGGTCTGGCGCATCAGATAGCCACTCAGCGCTTTCAAGGCATGGTGCACCCGGCTTTTCACGGTGCCAACCGGGCAGCCCATCACCTGGGCAATCTCTTCCTGGCGCATCTCATAGACAAAGGCCAATTCCAGCACGGCGCGGTGATCGGGGGTGAGATGGGTCATCGCCTGCCAGATTTGTTCGTTGTCGAGGTTGAGGCTGCTCCAGGTTTCGGCGCTGGGCTCGTAGTGCTGCAAAAAATCCAGGTCATCCAGGTCGAAGAACTTGCGCTGCAAACGTTTCTGGCTGCGCAGCCAATCTACGGCGCGATGATGGGCGATGCCAAAAAGCCAGGTTGACACGCGGCTTTTGTTCTGGAACGAATTGGCACGCTGCCAGACCGCCAGAAAAGTCTCCTGCAGAATGTCTTGTGCGGCTGCCTCTTCAAAGATGAGCCGCAAGAGGTAATTGTAGAGCTTGCTGTGATAGCGGTCATACAAAAGGCCAAAGGCGGTCTGGTTGCCCTCGGCCACCTGGCGCAGTAAATCTTCATCGGGCAGGGTTGCCCAGGTCTGGTCACTCATCGGGCGGGTTCGAGCGAGGCCGCGATGACATCCCAAAAGGTGTCATCTTTGCGAAAGTGCAGGCGCTTCACGCCCACCTGGCTGACCAACTGGGCGCAACGGATCATCGTCAGGCCGCTGCGCCCAGCGTCTGCCGAGATCACTGGCAGGCTGGAAATCAATTCTGCCACGGCCCGCGCGGGCGAAATGTCTTCCAACCACACGTGCGGGTCTTGCACCAGGCGATACAGCCCGGCCAGCGGCGCCGCAGCCGGGGTTGGGGCGACCTGGGTAGGATTCCAAAACGGGGTGGCATACGCCTGCCAGCCATCAGCCAGCGGGCGCAAAGCGACGAGATCGTCATTGAGTACAATCGTCTGGCGCGAAAGCCGGGCAGCCGTGGTTTTTCCGCTGCCTGAATGCCCAAAGAAGAGAAAGGCGCGCCCCTCGCGCACCAGACCGGCGCCATGCAGCAACAACCCGCCGTGTTCAAAGAGCAAGCAGGCATAGGCCACGCGCACGAAATACTCCAACCCCTCCCACGGCGAGGCGGCCCGCAAGCGCAGCCATGCCCGGCCATCGGCCAGGTTGATTTCGCCCTGGTAATTTGCCGCAGCAATACGCGCCACGCCGTGGTCGAAGGTCAGCGTGTATTCGTCTGAAACCGCCTGGCCCGGCTCAGCCGGCTGCCATTCAACCTCGGCCAGGCAGTCTGGCGCAGAGGCGCTGTAAAAAGCGTGATAGTGCTGTTCAACCTGGCGATACAGGTCTGCTGATTGGCAAGCCAACGCCAGGGTGATCCCTGCAATGGCAATCGGATAGGTTTGTGTTGTCATGTTTTGGATTCAAGCGACTGGGGGGCGGCACGCCGCGGCCGCAACTGGCTGAACCATCCCCACGATAAAATCATCAACAGGCCAACAATCAAGAGCCACTCCACCCACAGGCCCGGGCTGGCCTGCGCTGCGATGGGGCCATTGCGGCCGGTTGCGCCAGAGGCATCTACATCCTCCAGCCAATAGTAGTACGTTCGCCCCACAGAAACAGCGGTATCTACAAACTGATAATCGCTGCCGGTAAAGGCATCCAGCGAAGCCGGGATCAATTGCTCGTTGATCCTGACGCCAGCTTCCTGGCTGGTTTCGGCGCGGTAAATGTTGAAACCCACCGTATCCAATTCACTGGCCGTAGACCATTCGATGACAATGCTGGCCTGCTGCGTTTCGTGGATCACGAAACCGATCAAGACCAGGGCCAGAATACTCAACACACTGAGGAAAATGATCGAAATTTGTTGGGTACGAAGCATGGGTGTATTGTATCGCAAAGCGGCTTACGCTGACATTGGCAAACTACCTTCCTTGCCATAACCGGCAAGCGCCTCTATAATCTCAGCATGAGCCAATCACCCCTTCTCTACCAATTACAACAAGTGGACAGCCAGACCGACCAGGCGCATCAACGCCTGCACGCGATTGCCCAGGCCCTGGAAAACGATGCCACCCTGCGTCAGGCCGCCACCCACGCCGATGAGGCACAAAAGGCCCTGCGCAACGCCCAAAAAGCCTTGCGCCAGGCCGAAGAGATGGTCAAAGCGCAGCAGATCAAAATCGAAGTGACCGAAGCCAACCTGTATGGCGGAAAAGTACGCAACCCTAAAGAACTCCAAGACCTGCAAAGCGAAGCCGCGGCGCTCAAACGTTACCTGGAAACCCTCGAAGAACGCCAACTTGAGCAAATGATGGCCGTGGAACAAGCCGAAGCAGAACAGACCCAGGCCCAGGCTAACTTCCAGGATACCCAGGCGCGCGTCAGCGAACAACAAGCCGGCCTGAAGGGTGAACAAACTGCTTTGCAGCAGAACGTCGAACGCTTGCGCATCGAAAGGCAGGCTGTCGTCACCTCGCTGGCGGCGGATGTCGTGGCTCATTATGAACAGCTTCGCCAGCAGCGCCGCGGCGTTGCTGTGGCACGGATCAACAATCGCTCTTGCAGCGCATGCGGCAGCACCATCAACACCGCCGTTGCCCAGGCCGCAGCCTCCGCCAGCCAGTTGAGCCACTGCCCCACCTGCGGGCGCATCCTTTACGCAGGTTAACGGAGGGGCTTATGCCTTCTTTTTTGCGCTTTGAATTTCAATTCATGTCCTTTTGGGCGGGGGTTTTGGCCGCGACCTTGTTTTGGTGGCTTTTCTTCTTGATCCGTTCGCAAGCGGCGAACTGGCGCAAAGCTATCCAAAACCAGGCACAGACGATGCGCGAAAGCCTGACCGCCAGCACTGAAAGCCGTTTGCGCAATGATACGTTTCGCAATATCCAGGGGATGCACCTGGCGGCGGCGCTCTTCCCCCTCGATGAAGTGCTGGTCGAACCGCGCCTGCTCTACGAACCCGGCCCAGCCAGCGAAACCGAAGAAGTCAGCACCTACCTTCAGGCATTGCCCCATTTGCCAGAATGGCCCGAACTGCCCGCCGCCTTCAATGCCCCCACCTTATCACTCATCGAAGCCCTGCAAGGCGGCGCCAACCTGATCTTGATCGGGCAGCCGGGCAGCGGCAAATCGGTGGCGCTGGCTTACCTGGCCGGTCAACTGGCCCGCAACGAAGCCAGCCTGGGCAAACTGACCAACCACATCCCCGTGCTGATCCACGCCAGCAGCATTCCGGCCAGTATTCCCGAAGGCAAAACCCCTGCCAGCATTTTGGTAGATGCCCTCACCAGCCGGGTTTCCACCCTCACGCTGGCGCGTTTACCCCAGTTGATCGAAAAATCGCTGGAAAGCGGCGAAATCGTCATCCTGCTCGACGGGCTGGATGAACTCCCCCCCGCCCAGGGCCGCCAGGTGGCCCGCTGGGTGGGGGCTTTGCAGCAGGCCAGCCCCAAAGCGCGCTGGGTGGCCGCCGTCTCGCCCGAAGATTTTGTCGGCTTGAACCAACTGGGCATGATCCCGGTCAGCCTGGCGGCGTGGGGACAGCGCCAGCGAGCCGAATTTGTGACGAAATGGCAGCAAAGCTGGCTGCGCAGCATGGTGCCGGCCAACCAACAGGAAACAGCCGAACCCCACACGCTCTTACTCAACCATTGGCTGCTGTATGCCGAGAATAACCTGACAGCCCTGGAATTTATGCTGAAAGTGTGGGCCGCCTACGCGGGAGATGCTTTGGGGCCTGAAGCCACCCGAACCATCGAAACCCTGCTGCGCCGCCTGACGGTCAACATCGCCAACGCCCAACCAGCCCTCGAAACACTGGCCCAGCAAATGCTGATCACCCTCAACCCGATCTGCTCGCGCCAGGAAGCCGAAAATTGGCTGGCCGCATACGAGACCGTCAGCCCGGCAGCGGAGAAAGCCCCGGCAAAAAGCGACAAGGCCAGCACCAGCAAAGCAGCGAGCAGCGCATCGCGCCTTGTGCCGCAACTGCTCAACAATGGCGTGTTGGTCAGCCATCCCAACGGGCAGATCAGCTTTGCCCACCCCGTGTTGATGGGCTACCTGGCGGGCCGGGCCTTTGCCAAAGGCGGGGCACAAAACCTGGTCAACATGCCCGATTGGAGCGGCAAAACGCTCACATTAGCCTATGCGGCGGCCTTTGGCGACCTGAGCAGCCAGGTGAACGAATTGTTGAGCAGCAAAACCGACCCCCTGCTACGCAATATGCTGCTGCCCCTGCGCTGGCTGCGTCTGGCGCCCAAAAACACGCCCTGGCGGACGGTTACCCTGCGCGCAGTTGTGACCCACCTGCAAAAAGAAGATGTCAGCATCCACTTTGGCACACGCGCGCTGATCGCCCTGGCGCAAAGCGGCGAAAGCGGCCTGGTTTCGATTTTCCGCCAATGGCTGAAATCGGACAACGGCATGTTGCGCTATCTGGCGATTTTGGGCTGCGGCCTGCTCAACGATGGCAAGGCTGTCAACGATCTGGTCGCGCAAACCCAGGATGACAGCATCCCGATCTTAGGGCAGGCGGCCTGCCTGGCGCTGGCAAGAATCCCCGAAAAAGCGGCTCGCGATGGCCTTTTGAGCGGCCTGCTGCACGGCAATGAAATCATCCGCAACACCGCCGCTGAAATCCTGGCGTACGACCCCGAAGAGGGCATGCAAATTTTGCAGGAGGCCAGCCAGATGGAAGACCTGATGGTGCGGCGGGCGGCCGTGTTTGGCCTGTCACGCGTGCGCCAACCCTGGGCAGTGCAAATGCTGGAGCATATCGCCGTGGAGGATGCGCAATGGCTGGTGCGCAGCGCGGCGGCGCAATCGCTGGAAGAATATAAGAAAGGCAGCGCACAGGGCATTCGACCCAACCCCCCGCTCCACGAAATGCCCTGGCTGATTGATTACGCCGCCCAACAGGGCATGGGCGTCAGCCCTGGCAAACCGGCCTATGAGCTATTGCTGAAAGCGCTCAAAGAAGGCGATGAGAATCAAAAAATGCAAGCGCTCAATTATTTGCGCCTGCATGGCAACCAGGATGCTATTGTCTTGCTCTATAACCTGTTCTATGGCAGCGAGGGAGAACTGCACGAAGCCGTGTACAACACCCTGTGGCATATCGCTGCATCGGGGGTTACCTTGCCACCGCCCACCCAATTTGGTTTAGGCTAACCCACCCATTCCCGGAAGCGCACCGCTTCCGGGATTTTTTTTAGGAGAGGCGCTCAAGGATTTTCTTATGCACGGTGTCGGCGTCCATATCCAACACCGAAACCAGCTTGTCATTGCCATTCCCGCCGGCAACAACATCGAAACGCGAGGCGTCAATCCCCAGCACTTCGGCCAGGAAGGCGACCAGCCCAGCGTTATCGTCTGAAGCACCCACCAGGCGGATTTTAATCGTGCCATCGCTGGATACTTCGGCGATCTGGTTTTTGGTGGCGCGGGGCGTAACCCGAATGGCTAACGCAGCGCCTTTTTTACCGTCGTGAAGCTCATATTTTTTCTTTGTAATCATCATGACCTCGGGTGAATCAGGCTGGTATCATCATCTCTATTCTACCCAAAATTTGCAAGATCGGCGGCAGAATTATGGCGCAAATTTGGAAACGCTTTCATCTACCGGGGGCGAGCGCCCATAATGGCCTGCCCCACGCGCACCCAGGTAGCGCCTTCTTGCACGGCCACTTCAAAATCGGCGCTCATGCCCATCGAAAGTTCATCCCAATGGGCCTGGGGTAGCTGGCGGCGCAGGAAGGCGCGCAGGGCATTCAAGCGTTGGAAGCAGGGGCGGGCCAGTTCGGGGTCAGGCACAAAGGGGGGCATCGTCATCAGGCCGCGCAGCGCAAGATGGGGCAGCCGGGCGATCTGGTCGAATTCGGGCAGGAGCGACTCCCAGGCGGCCTCCTGCCAGGCGGGATAGCCAAACTTGCTGGCTTCGCCGCTGACGTTACATTCGAGCAGCACCGGCAGCACCCGCCCGGCGGCTGCGGCGAAGCGATCCAGGCGGGCGGCGAGCTTGAGGCTATCGAGGGCGTGGAGGTAATCGAAATGGCGCGCCACTATCTCGGCTTTGCGGCTTTGCACGTGGCCGATCATGTGCCACTGCACACCGGGCAGGTCGGCCAATGCGGGCTGTTTGGCAAGCGCTTCTTCGGCGTAATTTTCGCCGAGGTGCTGTGCGCCCGCTGCGATGACGGCGCGCACCATTTCGGGCGGGTGCGTTTTGGTCACCACCAGCAGGCGCACCTCGGCAGGGTCACGCCCGGCAGACCGCGCCGCCAGGTCTATGCGCTCTCGTATCGCTAAAATCCGTTGGGCAATGGGGTTCACAATGCCTTCCGATAGACGCGATGGTTCTTGTAGGGCTGGCCGCCCAGGTTGACCAGGTCGCTGCGCATTTGTTCGGCGGTTTCGGCCACCTGGGTCAATTCGATGTGGGCGAAATCGAATCCGGCTTCTTTGGCGGTCTTTTCCATTTCGGCGTAGAGCAGGGCGTTGCCGCCGTGACCCTGAAATTGGGGCAGGATGCCCATGCCATTGACGGCGACCCAGGTGGTGCGCTTCATTTCGAGCAGCAAATCTACGATGCCAAAGGGGAAGAGCTGCCCTTTGGCGCGCCGGAAGGCGGCGCTGACATCGGGAAAGGCGAACAGGAAGCCGACGGCGTCATTTTGGTGGGTGATGATTTTGACCAGGCGGTAATCGGCCACCTTGAGCAGGTTATCTATGACAAACTGCTTTTCACGCGCCGTCAGGGGGGCGTATTCCCAATTGCTGACAAAGGCCTGGTTGTAGGCTTCGGCGATGCGGTCGGCCCACGCGAGCAGGTGCTGGCGGCTGGTGAAGCGTTCGACCCCCAGGGCGCCGCGCTGCAAGACGCGCTCGGCAATGCGGTGGACGCGTTCGGGCAGGTTGAAATCGGCGCGGCGGATGTAGCAGGAGACAAAATCCACTTCTTTCTCGAAGCCAAACGACTCGAACAGGGCGGGGTAATAGGCGTGGTTGTAATTGGTCATCGTCATCATCTGGTGATGCTCGAAGCCTTCGACCAGCACGCCATAGCCATCGAGGATGCTGAAGCCCTTGGGGCCAACCAGGGTATCGAGGCCGCGCGGCTGCGCCCATTCGGCAGCGCGGGCGAACAGGGCATGGGCGGCTTCGCGGTCATCCAGGCATTCAAACAGGTAAACATTGGCTTTTTGGGTGCCATGCGCCTGGTTGTAGGGGCGGTTTTCCAGCACGGCAATGCGCCCGACCACTTCGCCGGCGCGTTCGGCCAGGAAAAAGGCGGCCTCGGAATGTTCGTAGAAAGGGTGTTTTTGCCGGTTGAGCTGCATCTTGCTGTCTATGAAGAGCGGCGGCGTCCATTGCGGGCAGCCGGCATAGACCTTAAAGGGGAAACGGATAAAGCGGTTGGCCTCAGCAGCGTGTGTGGGATTGATGGCGGTAATCGTCAGCGGGGACATGACACTCCAGTTTGCCTGTGTGGTATAAAATCGGCAGCAGAATAGAGCAAATTATATCAACAGGTTTTCCAAGCTGGTACAATGCGGTGCTGTGAATGAAGCTGCTTGATGCAGGCTAGATTGCCACCGTAGCCGCTTTCAGGATGCCGATATGCAACAACCGACTGTCAAACTGACCCTGCGCTTGCCCGCCGCCCTGCACGAGAAGCTGCGCCAGCGCGCCCGCGCCAGTGACCAATCGCTCAATGCCGTGATCGTCGAGGCCATGCAACAGGGATTGGAGGCCGTAACCACTTACCCAGAAGAAAGCGAGCGCGAGAAAGTGCAGCGTGTCCTACGGGAAAATGGGCTGATCGAGCCTTTAGGGTCAGAATGGAAAAAATATACCCAAAATGCCCCCGAAATCTCACACGCTGCGCTGCGCGCAATGCTGAACGGGGTGGCGCCGCTTTCAGATGCTATCATCGAAGAAAGAGACTCGCGTGAATGAGCATCTACTATTTTGACTCAAGCGTACTGGTCAAGCTCTATCTCAACGAAAAAGGCAGTCTGCGGGTTGAGCAAATCGCCAACCAGACTACTCCATCTGGACAGGAAGCAAATTCGATTGTCTTTTGAAAAATAGCCATTGTGGAAACCGCAGCCGCACTTGCCCGGCGAAAACGTGAACGCCAGATAACCGAGTCTCAGCAAACCCTGTTGCTGCAAAAGTTTCTGAAAGATGTAGAAACACGCTTTGAAACCATCACGCTGACAGAAACACTCATCTTTGATGCAACTGAACTGACCCAAAACCACCCGCTGCGCGGCTATGATGCGATCCATCTGGCAACCGCGTTGCAGTTTCATTATTCTTTGCGCGCCAAAGGTTATCATCCGCTGATCTTTAGCGCCGCGGATAACATTCTGCTCAAGGCCGCCGCGGCCGAGGGCCTGCGCACCGAAAACCCGAACAACAAGGTTGAAGGTTGAAAGTTGCAGGTCTGACCTGCCAACCTTCAACTTTCAACCTTCCAACCTTCCTCCCGGAGAACGCCATGACCGACCTACCCAAGACTTACGATTTCAAAGCCACCGAACAACGCATTTACGCATGGTGGGAACAAAACGGCTACTTCAAGCCGACCAACGACCCCAACCAGCCCGGCCACGACCCGCACAAAAAGCCCTTCGTCATCAGCATCCCGCCGCCCAATGTGACCGGTGAACTGCACCTGGGCCACGCCATGTTCGTTTCGATGGAAGATTTGATGATCCGCTACCACCGCATGAAGGGCATGCCCACGCTGTGGGTGCCGGGCAGCGACCACGCTGGCATTGCCACGCAGCTTCAGGTGGAGAAGATGCTGCGACGCGAAGGCACGTCGCGGGAGGAGGTGGGGCGTGAGGAGTTTTTGCGCCGCACCTGGGAATGGAAGGCCAAGTACGGCGGCATCATCACCAAACAAATCCGCCGCCTGGGGGCCTCGTGCGATTGGGAACGCGAGCGCTTCACGCTGGATGAGGGCCTGTCGAAGGCGGTGCGTGAAGCCTTCGTGCGCCTGTATGAGAAGGGCCTGATCTACCGCGGGCCGCGGCTGATCAACTGGTCGCCGGGGTTGAAGACGGCGGTATCGGATTTGGAAGTGGAATATTCGGAAGAGCCGGGCAAGCTGTATTTCTTCAAGTACATGCTGGCTCAAGAGACTTCCGAAGTCTTTGAGACTTCGGAAGTCTTGAACACAGCCTACATCCCCGTCGCCACCACCCGCCCGGAGACGATTTTGGGCGATACGGCCGTGGCGGTGCATCCCGAAGACCCACGCTACCAGGCGTTCATTGGCAAGAAGGTGATCGTCCCCATGCTGGGACGCGCAATCCCGGTGATTGCCGATGACTACGTTGACCGCGAGTTCGGCACGGGGGCGCTGAAGATCACGCCTGGACACGACCCCAACGACTACATCATCGGCCAGCGCCACGGGCTGCCGATCCTTTCGATGCTCGACCGCGAGGCCAAAGTGA
Organism: uncultured Anaerolineaceae bacterium; assembly: GCA_964606085.1. Lineage (GTDB taxonomy): Bacteria > Chloroflexota > Anaerolineae > Anaerolineales > UBA4823 > CAIQJJ01. The sequence continues at coordinate 25,550 of CAZSFD010000015.1, read as the reverse complement.
CCGCCGTTGGTGGGCCTTATGAAGGGCTGGATCGCTTCGAGTGCCGCAAGAAGCTGTGGGAAGATATGCGCGCTGCCGGGCTGGTGATCAAGGAGCAGGATTACACGCTCAATGTGCCGCGTTCGCAGCGCGGCGGCGAGATCGTCGAGCCGATGGTTTCGGAGCAGTGGTTCGTTAGCATCCAACCCCTGGCCGAGGCGGGGTTGGCGGCAGTCAAAGACGGACGGATCAAGATCGTCCCCGAACGCTTCGAGAAGGTCTATTTCAACTGGCTGGAAAATATCAAAGATTGGTGCATCAGCCGCCAACTGTGGTGGGGACACCGCATCCCGGTGTGGTACTGCGCGGCGTGCGGCAAGATGACCGTGGCCCGCCATGACCCCACGGCCTGCGCCCACTGCGGCAGCGCCAACATCGCACAAGACCCCGATGTGCTGGATACGTGGTTTTCTTCGGGCTTGTGGCCGTTTTCCACGCTGGGCTGGCCCGAAGAGACGCCCGACCTGAAGTATTTCTACCCCACCAGCTACATGGAAACCGGCTACGACATTCTGTTCTTCTGGGTGGCGCGCATGATTATGAGCGGGCTGGAATACACGGGCGAAATCCCCTTCCACACGGTTTACCTGCATGGCCTGATCCGTGACGAGCATGGCCGCAAGATGAGTAAGAGCTATGGCAATGTGATTGACCCGCTGCCGGTGATGGATGAACTGGGCACCGATGCGCTGCGCTTTACGCTGCTGGTGGGTTCGACGCCCGGCAATGATATGAACCTGAGCCTGAAAAAGGTGGAGGCCAACCGCAACTTTGCCAATAAGCTGTGGAACGCCGGGCGGTTGATCATCGGGTTGATCGAGCAGTCACCCTCCGCACCGCAAGGCGAACCGGCCTGGACACTGGCCGATGCCTTCATCTTTGGCCGCCTGAAAGCGTTGACCCGCGATGTGGAGCGCCTGTTCCAGAACTTCCAATATGGCGAGGCGGGGCGGCTGATTTACGATTTCTTCTGGAGCGAGTTTGCCGATTGGTATCTCGAAATTGCCAAATTGCAGATTGCCGAAGCAGCCAATGGCACAGCCATTGGCCGCGACCGCGCCTTCTACACGGCTGACCTGGCCGCCCGCGTGTTCGATGCTGTTTTGCGCCTGCTGCACCCCTTTACCCCCTTCGTGACCGAGGAACTGTGGGGCCACCTGAAGGCGGCCTGCCAGGCGCATTCGCCGCGCATCCTGCCGCACAGCGGGGCGTGGGAAGCGGCGCTGATTATGGCGCAGTGGCCCGAACCGCTGGCTGACGCCGGTTGGGAAGAAGAAAATATCGCCAACTTCCGCCTGCTGCAAGAGGTGGTGCGGGCGATTCGCAACCTGCGGGCTGAGAAGAATGTGAAGCCGAGCCAACGCCTGGCCTGCACTTTCGTGGCCTCGCACGAGGCCAACCACGGCATCTATCACAGCCTGACCGACGACCGCAAAATTCTCGCTTCTCTGGCTGGCCTGGACGAAACGCGCATCACGCTGCACGAGTCTCTCGCCACCAAGCCCGAAGGCCACATCTCGCTCGTCGCGGGCGGCATCGAAATTTACCTGCCGCTGGCCGAACTGGTGGACCCCGCCGAGGAGCGCGCTCGCCTGGAGAAGGAATTGGCCGATGTGAGCGGCCAGGTGGCCCGGCTGGAGAAGTTGCTGGGCAGCGATTTTGCTAACAAGGCGCCGGCGGCGGTGGTGCAGAAGGAGCGCGAGAAGCTGGCGGCGTTCCAGGAGACGGCGGAGAAGCTGCGGGCGCAGTTGGGGGGATGAGGTGCCGCCGGGGGAGGAAGCGTGTTGACGATTGGGACCGCCGGGCGATAGTCCCGTCCGGCGAGGAACATCGTCTTGGCCGATTGGGACCGCCCGCTGAAGCGGGCTGGTAAGGCGAAGACTGTTTGGATGATGTGTGCGGAGCGTAGTCGCAGGACACGGTGGGCGAGAAAACGCCTGATCAAGACCGCATCCTGCGACTGCGCTCAGGAGGCTTCGCCATCCGCCGGGGGATAGATCGCTCAGGCGGGCATCTCAGATGCAGCCGCCTGCAAATAAGCACCCACAACTTTTGCCACAACGCTCTTTTGTTTGGGGGATGGAGAACAGGTGTGAGGTTGCTGTTTGGGGGGCTGGCTGGGTCGTAATGCCCTGGCGGGCATTTTTGGTTTTTGGAGTTTCCAATGCTTTATTTTATAGATATTATCTGACTCCACTGCAAAAACGAGGGGACAAATCTTACCCAAATTGCCCCCTCCTCAAAGGGGCAATTCTTTAATATACTTGGGCCATCTCATTCACCGGAGGCCCAGCCATGTTCAAACCCAATTTCGCCCACCTGCAAATCCCCTTCATCCGCAATGCCGATGAGTTGCCTGATATTCTGCGTATTCGCCTGGAAGACTCATGGGCGGGTGTGTTCTATCGGGACATCTTCTGCCGCATTGACGAAAAGCCCTTTGCCGTGCTGTATGCGAACTGCCCGTCGCGGCCCAATGAGCCCGTCAACGTGATGGTGGGGCTGGAATTTCTCAAAGCAGGCAACGGCTGGAGCGACCAGGAATTGTACGACCACTACTGCTACGACATCCAGGTGCGCTATGCGTTGGGCCTGCATCAGTTGGACGTAGGGTATTTTGACCTGCGTTCGCTGTACAATTTTCGCTGGCGCATCAGTCAGCACATGCAGCAGACGGGGGAAAATCTGATTGAAAAAGCCTTCGAGCAAATTACCGATCAGCAGTTGGCGGCTTACGAGCTAAAAACGGGCAAGCAGCGCATGGATAGCTTCCAGATCGCCAGCAACATCCGGCATTTGGGCGGGTGCAACTGCTGGTGACGGTGCTGCAGCGCACGCACCGGATGCTGAACGAGACCGATCAGGTGCGCCTGGCCGATGATTTCGCTCCCTATCTCAAAGGCCACGCCGGGCAGTACGTCTACCACCTGAAGAAAGACGAAGTTGCCCCGCGGCTGCAAATCATCGGCGACTTCATGGCCCGGCTGCTGACCGACCTGGAAGCGGGTTACGGCAAGGAAGATGGCTACGAGGTGTTGGCCCGCGCCTTCGGCGACCACTTCCGCTACGCCGCCGCCAAAGTCGCGGTCAAAGCCAACGACGAACTGAGCGCCGACAGCCTGCAATCGCCCGACGATCCGGACGCCACCTACCCCCCGGCCACGCGTACGCTTCACCCTGGCCGAGGCACGTGCCGCACAACGCCGCCGCAAGAGCCGAGAACGCCAGCAAGAAAGCGGCAACCCTTCGGCAAGCTCAGGGCAAGCTCTGCGCTCCGCCGTCGAAGCCACCGTGCGCTGCGTCAAACTGCCCTACCCAGATGCGCAAGTCCCGGTGCGAGGCAAATTCCGGGTAACCTGCCTGATGATCGGTTCCGCCGCCATGACCAATATCCGGCGTATTCGACGCTACCTGTTGGAGGCCAAATCAGGGGGAAAGCAGGGCAAAGACGCCCAAAACGGGCAAGAAACCGCCCAGGACGCATCGGCGGATTCTTTTTTCGGCATTTTTCGGGCCTTCGGGTGGCGTTTTTTCCTGCCCAGGCCGGTTTCCAGCCTTCTCTTGGGTTGTTAAAGAGCGAGTTTTTGCAGTGGAGTCGATGTTACAAAAACAACTGCTTTTCGTCGCCGCACATGATCCTGGCGCTGCTCAAGCAATTGATCGCTGCGGGTGTGAAGCCCACTGACATTGTGGTGTATGATGCCGTGCGCTACATGCCCAATGCCATCCTCAACCTGTGCCAGGGCATTGAAATACAGGGCGTGCGCTTCCCCGATTTCAGCGGCGGCGATGGGCGCGAGGCCTGCCAGCGCGACCCTAATTCCCAAATCCAATGGTCGGTGGATGTGCAGGGCAACGCCACTTACTTGCCCACCGTCGTCACCGAAGCCGCTTATATGATCAACATGGCCTCGCTCAAAGGTCACAGTCTGGCCGGGGTGACTCTGGCCGCCAAAAACCACTTCGGCACGATCATGTCCGATTTGGACGGCGAGTCAACAATGAATGCCCCCAGGGAGCTAACCTGCACGGCTTCGTAGCCGCCCATACATTCGATGCTGGCCCCGGCTGAGCCTGGCCGCAATCGCCGATGGGCAGTTACAGCCCCCTGGTAGACCTGATCGGCCACCCGCACCTGGGCGAGAAAACGCTGCTGTTCATGCTCGATGCGCTGTATGCCGTGGAAGAGCAAAACGCCGAAATCGGCAAACCGTGTTGACTTGAAAATAACTCTGTGACTCTGTGGCTGTTTCCAGGTGAAATACTGCAACGACCACTCAGGCCGAGGCGGCGGGAGATACCGTCAGCACAGAAGTCCAATAGGCGCGCTGATTTTGTGTTATTCTTTGGCCTCCACCCTTGTGCCGGAGGCTGAAGATGACAACGACCAACCCCTTTCCGTCCGATTGGCAAGAAAAAACGTTGGCGCTGGCGCGTGAGATGCAGCGCGAAACGCTGCTGCTGCTCTTACCCGTGTTGGGCCTGGGCGGTTTATTGGTCTTGATGATGGTGATCTGGACGAACGATCCGATGTGGGAGATTGGAGTTTCGGCGGGCCTGTTTGCGCTGATGGCCGGGTTGTGGCGCTTGCAGGCGGCCTCATTTCGCTGGGCTTCGCTGCTGCTGGTGGCAGGAACCTGGGCGGCGGTGCTGGCGGTGGCTGGTTTTAGCCAATGGGAAGCGATCATCTTTTTGTGGGTGATCCCCGTTGGCCTGGTGACGATGTTGTTGGGGGAGAAGTGGGGATTGGGGGTGATTGTGTTGAGTGTGGCCTGCTTGTGGCTGCCGCTCCCAATGCTGGCATTTACCTCACCAATGGTGCGGCTGGTGACAATCCTGGCGATGGCGGCCAGCGTGGGGATGATCTGGCTGACGTTGCGCCCGCTGTTGACGGCGATCCATTGGTCGTGGTCGAGTTACTTCAGCAGCCAGGAGGCCCTTTCGCAGGCGCGCACGTTCCAGGTGCAGTTACAACAATCCCTGCAAGATGTCACCCTGGTCAACACGCAACTGAAACGCCTGAACCAATTGACCCAATCGCTGCGCCTCGAAGCCGAAAACGAACGCCGCACCAAGCAAGAATTTGTCGCCAACGTCAGCCACGAACTACGCACACCGCTCAACATGATCATCGGCTTCAGCCGCACGATGCTCGATACCCCCGAAACCTACGGCGATAACATCCCGCCCAAGTTGCTCGCCGATCTCCAGGTGATCCTGCGCAACAGCCAGCACCTTTCCAACCTGATTGATGATGTTCTCGACCTGAGCCAGATTGACGCCGACCGCATGGCGTTGAACAAAGAGCGCACGGCGCTGCCCGAAATTATTCAGGAAGCGGTGGTTTCGGTGCGTCCGCTGTTTGAGTCGAAGGGGCTGTATTTGGAAACGCAAATTCCACCGGACTTGCCTTTGCTGTGGTGCGACCGGACGCGCATTCGCGAAGTGCTGCTCAACCTGTTGAGCAACGCCGGGCGCTTCACCGAAAACGGCGGCGTGCGCCTGGCGGCCCGGCAGGATAACGCCGCGGTCATCGTCAGCGTGGCCGATACGGGCCTGGGCATTTCTGAGGAAGACCGGCGCAAGCTCTTTCAGCCGTTTCAGCAGGTGGATGGCAGCATCCGGCGCAAATATGGCGGCACCGGGTTGGGCCTGAGTATCAGCAAGGCCTTTGTGGAACTGCACGATGGCGAAATGTGGGTGGATAGCGCCGTGGGGCAAGGCACCACGTTTTACTTCAAACTGCCCGTTGACCCCCTTACACCCTTGCCAGAATCTCCAGCGCGCTGGTTCACCCCCTACCAATCGTATGACGAAACCTTCCATGTAACCGAACTGCCCGCTGCCGAAGCCCGCCCGCGCCTGGTGGTGGTGGAGCAGGGCGATGTGATGCAAAAGATATTCAGCCGCTACTTCGACCAATTGGAGATCGTCGCCGTTCAATCGCTCGATGCCGCCCTGGCCGAAATGGCACAAGGCGGTGGGCGAGCGCTGCTGGTGAACGATGTGCGCATTCACGAGATAGTGGAACGCTTCAAAGATGTCAACGCCCTGCCCTATGGCGTCCCGGCGATCTTGTGTTCGCTGCCGGGAATTGAACAAGCCTCCGTTGATCTGGGGGTTGCCAATTACTTAATCAAGCCGATCAGCCGCGAAGCCCTTTTGGCGGCGATGGATGGGTTGGGGCGGGTGATCGAGACGATCCTGGTTGTAGATGACGAACCCGATGCGCGCCAGCTCTTTCGGCGGATGTTGGCCGATGAGCAGCACGGCTACCGGGTGCTGCGCGCCAGCAACGGTTTCCAGGCGCTCGAAATCCTTCAGCAGGAAAAAGTGGATGCGATTCTGCTCGATCTGACCATGCCGGGCATGGATGGTTTCGCTTTCCTGGAGGAACGGGAGAAACTGGCCGCCGTGCGCGAAATTCCGGTCATTCTGATTTCGGCGCGTGACCCGCAGGGCCAGCCGATTGCCAGCAATATCCTGGCAGTGGCGCGCGGCGGCGGGTTGACGACGCGCCAGGTGTTGACGTGTGTGGAGGCGTTGAGCGGCATTCTATCGCCTGGGCGTTAACCCCCCAAAGGTTGTAGGGCAAACTGTCGAGTTTGCCCTTTCGAGCGAAGGGGCAAACTCGACAGCTTACCCTACCCATCAGAATTGGGCCAACGTGCGCAGCAGTTCTTCGCGGGTGAAGGGTTTGCGTAAAAAGGCATCGGCCCCCAGGGTGCGCGCCAGTTGTTCTTGCGGCAAAATCGTGCTGATGATCACATGGGTTTCGGGGCCAGCCGGGTGTTGCTTGATCTGCGCCAGCAGGATCCAGCCATCGCTGCCAGGCAGCATGACATCGAGCAAGATCACCTTCGGGTGCTGCTTTTCGAGCAGGGGGAGTACCGCCTGGGGTTCACGTATTCCCAGGAATTGGTAGCCGCTGCCGGCCAGGTAGCGTTCCAGCAGTAGCAGGGTATCCTGATTGTCGTCTACCACGAGGATCAACGCCTGCCCCAGGGGTAGAAAATCCACCTGTATTGTGAAATCTGGCGGCGGTTGAATGCTGAGCTTTGCCCCCGATAGGGCGAAAAGCTGCCGGGCCAGCGTCATATTTTCATCGGTCAGGGTTACAAGCGGCTGGGGAGCGCTTTGGATTACCAGCCGGATGCACCCGGCGTGCGGCCTGGCGGTCAGGTGCAGCGTGCCGGGGTTCTCCTGCGCAACCAGGCTGAGCAGATTGAGCAACGCCTGCTGCAAACTGGTGGCCTGACCCTGGATTGGCGGCAGGGGATCGGGCAAGTTGAAGGTGACGGGGGTGTCTTTCAGGAGGGCGGCCAGCGTGGAAAAAATGGGCTCGAGCAAACTGCGCAAGTTGATTTCTTCAACCTGGTAAGATTTTTTGAGCCAGGCCAGTTCTTGCGCGACCTGGTCTTGCGGGGCATCCACGGGGGCATCGTTCACCGGCGCAAGCTCATCCCAGGTCAATTCCAGGTGATATTGGCAAGCCAATGCCTCGGCCAGGCTCTGCAAGGCGGCGGTTTCGAGGCGCTGCAACTGACGCAGGCTGAGCGCCAGGTCTGCGGCCACTTCCTTTTGGCTGGATTGTTCGATAAAGCGGTAGGTGAGGATGTCGTAGCTGCGCTGGGCGTTGGAAGCGGCGGCGGCTTTGGCATCGGGCTTCATCGCCTGGATGGCCGTTTGCAGCAGGCCGCGCAGCCCGGCCACCCGGTCGGCGGGGGCGGGCTGGCCGAGCAGGTCGAAGAGTGGGCTGCGGCGCAGTTCGGCGGGATCGTAAAGATGTTGCAGGGCGCGGCGCAGCGCAGAGAGGAGATCGTTGCCAGCAATGAGGGATGTCATGTCGTAAGGATGTCGCATAGATGGCGTAGAATCGCCCAATGGCGAGGCGAAAAAGATTATAACATTCACAAGGAGCTACCATGATGGGGGGTATCATCATTGCCTTCAAAAATTTTAAGGCCAACAAGGGGTTGTTCGGCAGTGAGTGGGTGGGGTTCAAAAATTTCGAGTTTTTGTTCAAATCGAACGTGGTGGAGCGGATCACCTACAACACGCTTTTTTTGAACACCATCTTCATTGCGTCGTCATCAACGGGCAGGCGCGTCCCGCCCAGGTTGTGATGGATTGGTTGGTATAAAAAATCTTCGCAAAAACCCGGTGTCTCCAGGTTCATCAAAAAGGATTTCCCCATGAACTTCCCCCTGCAACATGCTTCCTCCCCCGGCGGAGCGCCCCAGCCCCCTGCCGCCTTTGACATGCGCGCCAGCCTGAACCCGCGCCGCCTGACCCTCCTCATGTGGGATCAGGCCTTCCTGCTGCGCCATGTTCCTGGCGACCGCCACGTCCCCGGCGAATCGTATGCCGATTACGACCGCGTCCTCGACGAAGCCATTGAACGCGGCTACAACACCCTGCGCCTCGACCCTCTGCCGCAACTGCTCGACCTGAGCCACCCCGAAACCGCCTTTTCCTGGCCCGACCCGCAGACGCCCTTCATGCCCTGGGGCTGGGATAAGGCCGTCAGCGGGCCGGTGGGCGAATGGCTGATCGAATTCATGGAGAAAGTGCTGGCCCGACGGCTGAATTACACCCTCTCGGCCTGGTGGTTCACCGATCAATCGGGCAACAATCCCTTCGCCCAGGGCAGCCTGGCCCCACGCACCCACCTCGAAGCGGCAGACCTGTGGGCCAAGATGCTGCGCGAGTGGCGCAAACGCTTCGGGTTCGAGGGACTGGTTTATGTAGACCTATCGAACGAAGTACCATACTTCCTGCACGAGTACATCAAAACCATCGAGCAGCGCACCGGCGCCGGGTGGGGCGTGCCGCGCTTCACCGAGGCGCAGATCGCCTTCCTGGCCGATGATCTCAACGGGGCAGTTGCCAAGCTCCAGCGCGAATTCCCCGAACTGCGCTTCACCGCCTCCATCCACGGCGACACGCGCTGGCTGGATGTTCCCTTGCACTTCGACTGCCTCGATGTCCACTTCTACGCCGACGCCGACCCGCGCTGGCGCGAGCGCACGCGTTTCGCCGATTTTATGCCGCACCTGTTCACCCGTGACGATTGGCACGCCGAATTTAGCGCCCGCTGCGCCCAAACCGCCCGCGCCGTGGCTCCCATGTTGCGCGCCCGCCAGCGAGCCAAGCTGGCCGCCTTCGCTGCCTGGAGCCAGCGGGAAGGGACGCCGCTCACCACCAGCGAATCGTGGTCGAGCTGGTATTACTTCGACAGCCCCAACCTGGATTGGGGCTGGCTGCTCGATTGGGCCGAATGGTCGGTGGATGACGCCCTCGAATTTGGCATGTGGGGCTGGACGCCGCACAACTACTGCCAGCCCCAATTTGCCAACTGGCGCGATGTGCGCTGGCACCGGCGCTTGACCGAGAAATTTCTCAAGTAGCCGATGCGGACTCCAGACGTTCGGCGAGCCACATCTTGATCAAGGATTGGCGCGTGACCCCCAAATGCCGCGCCCGTTCATCGAGAGCGTGTAGCATCCACAGTGGAAAATCCACATTGACGCGTTTTTGTTCTTCCCCAGGACGACGTGCCTTGTCCAGGTCAAGCGCTTCCGAAACGTCCTCACCCTGATCAAATTTTTCGTCGAATTCAGACGCTTTCATAAAGTTCGATCTCCTCAGGTCGTGAACGGCGCACAGAAATAATTCGGATATCCGCAGCGCCTCGATAGGTGATCACCGCTGACCAAAACTTACCTTCAATACGCCCAATCACCAAAAAGCGCGGCTCATCTACAGTTTTTGCCGGGATTTCCAACCGATGGGCATCGAACCATAATGCTTGAGCGGTGACAAAATCCATCCCGTGTTTTTCCAGGTTGGCAGCGCTTTTGTTTGGATCGTACTCGAAGCTCATGGTATAAAAATTATACCTTATTCACACACTGAAGGGCTATTTCCAATGGACTGGTACGCCACCTACATCCCCAACCCCCATGCCGAAGCCAACCCTTTCCGCACTATCTCCCCTCTCCCGTTGGGAGAGGGGCCGGGGGTGAGGGACCTCCCCACCTTCGAGAACGCCCGCGCCCTTCTGCCCCAACCCTTCTGGCCCGGCCACGAAAGCGCCATCGCCTGCTACTGGAAAATCTGGGAGATTGCCTTCCGCAACCTGAAACAGCCAACCCCGCAAAATGGCTTCGTCTCGCCATACATTGACACGGCCTTCAACGGCAACCTCTTCATGTGGGATTCGGCCTTTATCCTGATGTTCTGCCGTTATATTGCAAACAGCACCCCGATGGTTTCATCTGACGCGAAATCCGCGAGAGCGACGGCTCCGATTGTTTCAAACGCTTCGACCCGCCCGCCACCGGCCCCGATGTGTTGGGCTGGAGCGAATGGGAATATTACGTCAACTTTGGCGATAAAGAACGCCTCGCCAAAGTCTTCCCGGCGCTCTTGGCCTACCACCAATGGATGCGCCGCTACCGCACCTGGCAAGACGGCACCTATTGGGCCACCGGCTGGGCCTGCGGCATGGATAACCAGCCGCGCCTGCTCGGCCCGGTGGGCGACGGCCCCAACGAGTGGTGGAACCACGACCACATGACCTGGGTGGACACCTGCTTTCAGGCGGCCTTCTCGGCCCAGGTGTTGATCCGCATGGCTGGAGAATTGGGCCACACCGATGATGTGGTTGATCTCCACTCGGAGATCGCCCGCCTCTCGCAGGTGATCAACGCCACCATGTGGGACGATGCCCGCGGCTTCTACTTCGACCGCCGGGCCGACGGCAGCCTTTCGAGCGTGAAAACCATTGGGGCTTTTTGGGCCTTGCTGGGCGGAATCACACCCCCGGAGCGCCTCGCCCGCCTCGTAGATCACCTCAACGCCCCGGGCGAGTTCAACCGTCCGCATCGCGTTCCCACCCTCTCGGCAGACGATCCCTACTACAACCCCGGCGGCGGTTATTGGCGTGGCAGCATTTGGTCGCCCACCAATTACATGATTCTGCGCGGCCTGACCCAAAACGGCTATCACGATCTCGCCCACGAGATCGGCGTCAACCACCACGCCAACGTGATCAAAACCTTTGAAGAGACCGGCACCGTCTGGGAAAATTACGCCCCCGAAAGCGCCGCCCGCGGCAACCATTCGGCCGGCGATTTCGTCGGCTGGACAGGCCTGCCCCCGGTGGCGGTGCTGTTCGAGTACGTCTTCGGCCTGCGCCCCAACGTTCCTGCCAACACCCTCACCTGGGATGTGCGCCTGACCGATGAGTTCGGCGTGCGCCAATATCCCTTCGGCCCCGATGGCCTGCTCGATCTGCACTGCGCGGCGCGTGCATCACCCGCTGAGAAGCCGGTGATTACCGCCCATTCAAACATGCCCCTGGCGCTCGAAACCCTCTGGCCCGGCGGCTCCGAAACCATCCTCCTTTCGCCCGCCTGACGTCTCATCCTGTCACCCTTTCACCATGTCACCCTCTCCCTACACATCCACCTGCCTGAACGGCGAATGGCAATTTTGCCCGCTTGCCAACCCCACCCCGCTCGAAACCCTGCCCGTCGCCCCCGCCTGGGAAAGCGAACCCTTGCGCGTGCCGTCCTCCTGGCGCTGGAGCTTTGATGTCAAGGCCGAATTTCAGCCCTACGATCTCTTTGGCTACCCCGCCGCCTGGAACGATGCCCCCGCCGGTTTATTGCGCCGAAAATTTGTCGCGGATCAACGGCCCGGCGAACGCACCTGGCTGATCTTCCACGGGGTATTGCAACGCTGGCAGGTGTTTGTCAACGGTCAGTCGCTTCCGCTGCAAAACGAGTCATATTTGCCGGTTGAGTTTGATGTGACCGACTTGCTGCGCCCTGGCGAAAACGAACTGACCCTGTGGTGCGGCCCCTGGGAACGCATCCCCACCGAAACGGGCGATAAGGTAATCGTGCCCAACGGCTCGTGGTTTGCGGGGCTGGCGCGCGGCCCCTGGCAAGATGTGTTCGTCGAAACCCGCCCGGCAGCCTGGATTCGCGACGTGTTTGTGCAAACTTCGGTGCGGCAGGGCAAAATCGTCGTGGAGGTGACGGTGGAGAACCGGGGCGATGAGATTTTTCGCGGCAGTGTGAAAGCAGTCATCCCCAACGCTTCGCCTGTACTTGAGCAGGGGATCACGATCTCGAAGGGTGAATCGGCCACCGTTCGCCTCGAATCCCCGTGGGCCGACGCGCACCTGTGGTCGCCGGAGAATCCGCATTTGTATTCTCTCGAAACAACCCTCGAAAATGGGACGCAGATAAACGCGGAAAACGCGGATCAAAACCAGCTTCCGCGTTTATCCGCGTCCATCCGCGTCCAAGACTCTCAAATCACCCGCTTTGGCTTCCGCGAAATTTGGATCGAAGGCGATCACTTTGTCCTCAACGGCACTCGCCTCAACCCGCGCGGCGATGCCTGGCATTACCAGGGCTTCGTCTACCAGACGCCCGATTACGCCCGCAACTGGTACCGCGCCAGTAAGGAGACCGGCGTCAATTTCATCCGCTTGCACGCCCAGCCCTACCCTGAATTTTTCCTGGATGTGGCCGACGAAGAAGGCATGTTGATTGTGGACGAGAGCGCCATTTACGGTTCGAGCAAGGCCACGCTTTCGGACGATCCACGCTTCCTCTCAAACTGCCGCGCTCACCTCGAGCGCCTTGTGCGCCGAGACCGCAATCATCCAAGCGTGATCGTTTGGAGCCTGCAAAATGAGATGCGCTGGGTGGATGGCCGCGATGGCTATTGCGCCGCCATCCCCGGCCTGACGGCGGCGATGCGCACGCTCGACCCCACTCGCCCGATCAGCTACGATGGCGATAACCGCCTCGTCCCCGCCGAGTGGTGCGACATCATCTCGATGCACTACAACATTGACGGGACGATTGAGGGTTGGAGAAATTCCCTCACCCCCGGCCCCTCTCCCGCGGGGAGAGGGGAGAAGCCCTTAATTTTTGGCGAACATGGCCCCTATCATTACATCTCCCCGCAGACCTGCACCGACCTGGGCGGCCCCGAAGCCTACACGAGCTACGAGCGCTGCCTGTGGGCCATCGGCGAGAATGAGCGCCTGTTCCTCGAATACGCCCGGCGCGAGGGTGCGGCGGTCACGCCCTTCAACATCGTCCACTACTCGCACTGGACTTTGCCCGCCGCTCACACGCCGCTGGCCTGGGAGCGCCTCGATACCCCCGGCCCCAAGCCGCGGCGCATCCCCGCCCACACGCTGACGATCCACAACGGGTTGGTAGATGCCCCGCGGCACCTCCCCAACCCGGCCTATGAACCCGTGCAACGCGCCTTCCAGCCGGTGGCGTTCTTCGCCGATGAACTCGATACGCACTTTTACGCCGGGCCGCTCAACCGCCATTTCAGCATCTATAACGATACCGAGCGCCCCGCCCACGTCCGTTTGGTTTGGTCGCTTGCAGATGGCGAGAAAACCGTGCAGACCGGCGAAACGGCCTTTGCCCAGCCGCCCGGCGAACGGGTGGCGTGGGAACACACTTTCAATTTGCCCATCGGCCATCTGACTCTGGCGATCCAGCTCTATCATGGCAACGAATTGCGCGCCGAAAGCGAATTCACCTACACCATCCACGCGCCCATCCAGCCGCTCGACGCGGCTGGCAAGCGCATCGCCTACCTGGGGGAGGCCTCCCGGTATGCCCGCTTACGCCAATGGCTCACCGGTTTGGAGTCTTTGGCCCAGGTGGATGCTGCCAGCCTGGAAGCCCTCGATGTGCTGGTGATCGGCGCTTTCTACCGCGCCCCCGCGGGGATTCAAGCTCCCCTGGGCGAGTTCGTCGCCCGCGGCGGGGTGCTGATCGTCCTCGAACAGGATCAATTCACCCTGGGAGAACTCTCCCTTTCGGGGCGCAAATTTTTCTCGGCCTTCCCCAATCCACCCGAACACCCCATCTTCGCCGGGCTTTCTGCCGAAGATTTGCGCTTCTGGACGCCCGACAACCCGCACAGCCCCGGATGGAATGGCCTGGTGCGTAACGCCTTCCACAAACCGAGCCAGGGCGACCTGGAAATTTTGCTCGAATGCGGCGAAGGTTACTTTGGATGGGGCGGCCTGTTGTGGACGCCGCTGGTGGCCTACCGCCACGGCGCGGGGCGGGCGATCTGCTGCCAGGTGGCGCTGGAAGAATATGCCGATACGGTTCCGCAAGCGGCGATTTTGCTGCGTAACCTGCTGGCTTACGCCTTGACGCGGCCCCAAGCGCCCTCGGCCCAGGTGATTAATCTCGACCCTGATGACCCGCGCTTGCCCGCTTTGCTGGACAGTGGAGCCACAATCCTGCTCAACCCGGTGGAGCCGCGCTATCAGGGAGTTTTACGGCAACTCACCGGCCTTCCCATCGTCATCACCGAAGCCCCCACCTACCAACTCGCAAAATCACTTAATCACCCAATCACCCAATCACTCACTGCTTTTGATCTCTCCCTGCTCGAACGCGTTACCTACACCCCGCCCAGTTACAGCAACCGCCTGATCGCCCGCCATGCCCTCGAAATCCCCGGCGCTCAGCCGCTCTTCGAGAGCGTCCACGCCCCGTGGGAAGATTACTTTGTGCGCGGCAAAGACGGCGAGCCGATTAAGATGGCCGTGGCAACGTTGAATCGCATTGCCGACTTCACGCCTGCAATTTACGCCGCCGTTCTGCCGGTCGGCAAGGGCCAACTCGTCTTTTGCCAGGTGTTGAAGGATGTCGAAAGCCCCAAAATCCAGCGCATCTACAACCGCCTGCTGGCAAACCTGGGAGCAGAAATTCGTACCGAACTCTTCAGCCATCAAAAACAGGCCACCGATTACGGCATCGAAGCCTTCATGGGCCTGGGGCGCGCCGAACATCAGGATTTGGCGGCAATGACGGCGTACTTTACGGATGAAAATTATGCGCTCAACAACCTGGGCGAGGGCGTCTACGGCTGGATGGTGCGCCTGGAAAAGCGCGACGGGGTGATTAACATCCCCAACAGCGCCGGGCAAACCTGGTTCCTGACGTGCTTCATCGAATCGGAGATCAACCGCGACCCCGAAAAGCGCGCCAGCGGCGTGCTGCCCGATAGCTCCATCGTCCCCGATTTATTCATCGAAGCCAATTGCAGCGTGCAGCTTTTTGTCAATGGGCGAGATTTTTTGGATGCTCAAGCACCTTCACAAACCAGTGTGAAGGTAGAGGACATCCCCCTTCGGCAAGGCATCAACCGCCTGGCGTTGGTCTGTCGAGCGGCAGGCGAAGACATTCGCCTGAATGCCTGGTTTATGAATAAATATGCCGAGCCGGTTCCCGGTCTGCGTTATCCCCTGACGTTGGATTGATGGCTGAATGACATTTCCATTGGATGTATCTGACGTGACATCGTTGATGATCCCGACGCAGGCGTGAATGCCTGGCTGCAAGCTCAGAAGGACGCTGGCCTCGACAAAGTGATGGCCGAACTCCAGAAGCAGTTGGATGCCTTCGTGGCCGCCAACCCGGATATTTTCAACGCTCCTGCTGAGATGCCATGTTTTGCCAACACCCCGATGGATGAAAATCTGCGGTGTTGTAAGGCGAAATTAATTTCGCCTTACGCTATTTTCAAAGCAGTATCATCAGTTATACAACCTCCTCTCCTTCAATCCCAAAATCCAACAATCTGCCAATCTGCCAATCCATTTCGCCTCCTCATTCCCATCAAAACCCAATCTATCCCGCCAGCACCCCTCGCCAGCGGGAGAGTTGCCTCCCCACTGGCAGGAATGATACCCCCGGCGGGCTTTTGCCGTCATCCTGACGGGTGGTGAAAAATCTCCCTACTTCTCAGGATACGCATTGGCGCGGCCTGTGCTACACTCGGTCATCAGCCGCCAGAAATACACCAAAGCGCTGCTGCAAGAAGGGGCCGTCAATCACTTTTTGCTCGCCCCACACCTGGCGGCAGGCCTACGCAATCGCCTTGCGGTGCGAGTCTACGGTGCTGACCTCGATCACCAGGCGCTCGGCCACCTGCTTGCGGGTCAGGTGTTGCGCCAACAGCCGCAGCACCGCCTGTTGTCCGGGCGTCAGCGCCCGCCACACCTGCTCGCAGCGGGCGCGCTCGGCGTCATCCAGCCAGCCGGTGGGCAGGCTGCGCTGCGCCTGGGGCGAAAGGTCGAGCAGCGGACGCACGCCAGGGAAGTAAGCCCCCCACGGCATCAGCGGCACTTCGATCAGGTGAACGCCCGCCTCGGCGGACACGTGCATCATCGCCCCATCGCGCGCCCGCTCGGTGATTTCGGGCGGCGTGTAGAGATGCCAGACGTGGTCGGTGGGATAGAAGTGCAGCATCGCCACCGAAGCGGCCAGCAGCGCCAACATGCGCCGCCCACCGCTCAGGCTCAAATGCAGCGGTTGATGCTCCGCCTTCAATTCATACAAAAGCTGGTAAAAGGTCTGCCAGGCAGCATTAACCTCGGCAGGCGAGCGCACCTCGGCCAGCAGCGCCTCGCCCAGGCAAATGGGAACACTGCGCAGGCGGCACGGCTAGCCGTCGTAGCGGTCACCGGCAAACTCAGCGCTCAACTGCTGAAAGGCCCGCTGATAGCGCTTCGCCCCGGCCAGGTACACCACCACCACCTGGTCAATCGCCTCCCCCCGCCGGCGCAGCGCATCCAGGGTAAACGTCACAATCTGCGGCTGCCCGCCCATCGTCGTCACCAAAATCATCTCGCCTCCTATTCTTCAATCCCTCAATCCACCAATCCACCAATCCCATGAACCTCTTCCCTGCAATTTTACTCGCTGGCCCACCCAACTGCGGCAAATCGGTGCTGGCTTACCTGCTCACCCAACACCTGCGGACGATGGAAATCCCCCATTACCTGCTGCGGGCCGCCCCCGATGGCGAGGGCGATTGGTTTCTGCAAGGCCGCAGCGACGTGGTGCGCACGCTGCGCCTGAACAACAAACGGCCCTATTCATCAGCCTTCGTCGCCCACATGCGCGGCGTGATCCAAAACCGCTGGCTGCCGCTGCTGGTGGATGTGGGCGGCAAACCCCAGGGCGAGCAAAACGGCATCTTGCGCGCCTGCACGCACGCCATTTTACTCACCCGCACCGCTGAAGAAGCCGCCGCCTGGAAGCAAAACCTGGCCGAGATGGGCCTGACGCTGCTGGCCGATCTGCGCTCCACGCTCGAACGGCCCGGCGCACTGACCCAGGTTGACCCTTGCTTGCAGGGGGACATTTCTGGCCTCGCCCGCCACAATCCCGCGCCCGATATGACCTTCGGCGCGCTGCTCGACCGCGTGGCCGGGCTGTGCCGCTACGACGCCCAGCACCTGGAGCAAATCCATCTGCGCCAGGCCCCCTTTACGCCGCTGGTCGAACGCTTGTTGATGAAACAGCTTGACCCCGCGCGGGCGGCCTTTACACCGCACTGGCAGCCCGCCGATTTGAAAGCGCTGCAAAGCCTGGTGACGCCCGGCCAACCCGCCGCCATCTACGGGCGCGGCCCAACCTGGCTGGCAGCCATGCGGGCCGCCCACGCCCTGCCCGCCGAAGCGATGATCTTCGATGCCCGCTACGGCTGGCTGCCCATCCCCGAACTGGCCGCCAGCGACACACCCACCTTGCCCATCACCCACCGCGTGGTAGATGGCGTGGATTGGTGGGAATGTTCGCTGCCGCTGGGCGTGGTTGAACCCAACGAGATCAGCATGGCCCTGCCCCCCGGCCAGCACGGCGTCATCTTGAGCGGACGCCTGCCGCGCTGGGTCTATGCCGCATGGGTGCGCGCCATCGCTGCCGAACGCCCCTGGGTGGCCGTGTACGACGCCAGCCGCCAGGCAGCCGTGGTGGTACACAGCCATTCCCCCGCCCTCGCGGTAGGCGAAGAACGCCCCGTCCAGGCATAAACGCTACGGGCAATTGTGTTCTTCGTGGTTGATCGAGTTTCGTGTACAATCCCCCGCCAATGGACACCTACCTCGCCACCCCAACCTCGGGCGGCTGGCTGCGCTTCGCTGCCCCCGTTCAGATCATCACCGCGCCCACCCTGGCCGATGTGCTGCCCGCCCTGGACGAAATCACCCGCCGCGTCGAACGTGACGGCCTGCACGCCGTCGGCTTCATCAGCTACGAGGCCGCCCCTGCCTTCGACGCCGCCCTGCACGCCCACCCGCCCGATGCTTTCCCGTTGCTGTGGTTCGGGCTATACCCGCCACCGCACACGTTGGTTGAGCCTGTCGAAACCCCTGTCAAAACCCATAAGCCTGGTTTCAACAGGCTCAACCCGCGGAGTGAATTTCATCTTAACGCATGGCAACCATCGGTCAGCCGCGCCGCATACGCCCAGGCCATCGGCCACATCAAAACCGCCATCGCCCGCGGCGACACCTACCAGGTGAACTACACCCTGCGCCTGCGCGCCAACTTCACCGGCCAGCCGTGGCACCTGTTCCAAACCATGATGCAGGCCCAGCCCACGCCCTACGCCGCATACATAGACACAGGCCGCTTCGTGCTGTGTTCAGCCTCACCCGAATTATTCTTCCAACTCGACGGCGAGACGATCACCTGCCGCCCGATGAAAGGCACCGCCGCCCGCGGCCCCACCTCCGCCGCCGACGAAGCCCAGGCCGCCTGGCTGCACGCTTCTGAAAAGAACCGCGCCGAAAACGTGATGATTGTAGACATGATCCGCAACGACCTGGGGCGCATTGCCCGCACCGGCAGCGTGCAAACCACCCGCCTGTTCGCCGTCGAACGCTACCCCACGCTCTGGCAAATGACCTCCACCGTGACCGCCCAAACCGCCGCCAGCCTGCCGCAAATCTTCGCCGCCCTGTTCCCCTGCGCTTCCATCACCGGCGCGCCCAAGGTCGCCACCACCGGCATCATCGCCAGGCTCGAAAACACGCCCCGCCGTGCCTACACCGGCGTCATCGGCCACATCGCCCCTGGCCGGCAGGCGCGCTTTAGCGTGGCTATCCGCACCGCCATCGTAGACCGGGCCGCGGCGCAGGTCGAACTCGGCGTGGGCAGCGGCATCGTGTGGGATTCCACCCAAACCGACGAATACGAGGAGTGCCTGATGAAAGCGCGTTTTCTCACCGAAGCATCACCCGCCTTTTCCTTGCTCGAAAGCCTGCTGTGGACGCCCGGCGAGGGCTACTTTTTGCTGGATGACCATCTCAGACGTTTAGCCGCTTCGGCGCATTACTTCGCTTTCCCGCTGGATATAACCCAGGCCGCGGCAAAATTGGACGAACTCGCCGCCAGCCTGCCCGGCGCACCCCACAAAATCCGCCTGCTGCTGCACCGCGACGGCAGCTTCGACGGCCAGGCGCTTCCGCTCGCTGCGCTGCACAAACCCGACCCCGCCCTGGTGCGCCTGGCCGCCTCACCCGTCAACAGCGCTGACCGCTTTCTCTATCACAAAACCACCCAGCGGAAGGTCTACGAAGCGGCGCTAGCCGACTGCCCCGGTTGTGATGAAGTGCTGCTGTGGAACGAACGCGGCGAACTGACCGAAGCCACCACGGCCAACATCGTCTTAGAACTGGATGGCCGCCTGCTCACGCCGCCGGTTTCGAGCGGCCTGCTGGCCGGAACCTTCCGCGCCGCCCTGCTCGCACAAGCAGAAATCGTCGCGCAGGTGCTGCCGGTTGCCGCCCTCGCACGCTGCACCAACCTCTACCTGATCAACTCCGTGCGCAAATGGCGCAAAGCACAGTTAGCAGGCTGAGCAAAAGTGGCTTTCTCAGCCCCGATAAAAAGCGTTATGCAAGAAAAGAATCCTGCTTCCCCGGTTTTTCACATCGGAAATGTCGCCATTCAAGGGGACATTATCCAGGCGCCGATGCACCGCTACTCAGATTGGCCATTCCGTTCGCTGTGCAGCGAGCTTGGTTCAGCGATGAGCTATACCGAACTTACCAAGGCAGAATTTATCGCGCGTGCCTTTGAGCGCATCTTGCCACGCCTGGTTTACGAAGAAGCAGAGCGGCCGGTGGTCTTCCAGCTTTACGGGCACGATCCAGATGAGCTATTAAAAGCGGCCTTACGCTTGCAAGAGCTATCCCCCGATATCATTGACATCAATATGGGTTGCCCGGCCAACGCGGTTGCCCATTTCGGCGCAGGTGTCGGCCTGATGCGCACACCGCTGAAGGTGGCACGCATTTTCAGCAAGTTGAGTGCCGCCCTGAACGTGCCAGTAACCGGCAAAATTCGCCTGGGATGGGAAGATTGCCGCAATTATCTGCTGATCGCCCGCATCATCGAAGAAAACGGCGGTGCAGCCGTTGCCATCCACGGACGCACAAAAGAACAGTTCTACGGAGGCCGTGTTGCCTGGGAGGCCATTGCCGAAGTGAAGCGTGCCGTAAAAATCCCGGTGATTGGCAATGGGGATGTTAAAAAAGTGGCTGATATTGAGCGGATGAAGCGTGATACCGGCTGTGACGCCGTGATGATCGGCCGCGCCGCCGTGGGCAATCCCTGGATTTTCGCCCGCCTGGATCGGGCGCAGGTTAGCGTAGAAATGCTGCTTCAGACGGTGCGCCGGCATCTGGAACGAAGCATCCGTTTCCATGGCGAGCAAAAGGGGTTCGTTTTATTTCGCAAACATGCCATCCAGTATCTAAAATTTCGCAATATGCCCCGCAACGTTCGGACGGAAATTTTCACCCAGAAAAATGCCCGGGGGTTTCTGTCCCTTCTGGAAGCGTACTGTGCTGAGTTAACTTGAGTGCTGCACAGCAACAGAATGAACAGGCAGGCTTTTCTTAAAGTCCCGATGCGCAAGGTGCAACGCACTTCTTGGGCTTAGAAATGCCTGCGCCAAGTTGATACATCAGGCAGGAAACGAGCTTCTACTGGCAATAAAGTGCGTTGCACCTGATATAATTCCGACAGTTTTTATCCTATTTCGCCATCGAACCATGTACCTCCCCCGCTACCGCATCCTTTTCGCCATCGCGCTGACTTGTATCTTGGCTGCCTGTGGCCGCGCCCTGGCAACCGAAAGGCCGCCCGCCGCTCCGCCAACCGCCACAGTAACACCTGTTCTGCCTTCTTCCACGCTCACGCCGACCAACAGCCCCACGATCAGCGCCACACCCACCAACACGCCCACATCTGCGGCTACCGCCACAGCAACGCCGACCATCACGCCCACCCCCACGCCCACCTATCACCCCATGTTCATCCTGGCCCTGCGGGAACGCGATTTCCCCGGCAGCGCCATCACCATCGCAGAGACGCTCGAACCCGGCGGCAATTACGCGCGCTATTACGCCTCCTACCTTTCCGAAGGGCTGAAAATCTACGGCCTGCTGACCATCCCCCATGGCGAGATGCCCCCCGGCGGCTGGCCGGGCATCGTTTTCAACCACGGCTACATCCCGCCCGATGTCTACCGCACCACCGAGCGCTACATCGCCTACGTAGACCGCCTCGCCAGCAGCGGCTACGTCGTCTTCCGCATTGACTACCGCGGCCACGACCGCTCGGAAGGCGAGCCAACCGGCGCCTATGGCGACACCGGCTACACCGCCGATGTACTCAATGCCGTGGCCGCGCTGCAACAATTCCCCCAGGTGAACGCCGAACGCATCGGCATGTGGGGGCATTCGATGGGCGGCTACCTCACCCTGCGGGCGATGGTCATCTCGCCCGATGTCAAGGTCGGCGTGATTTGGGCCGGCGTGGTCGGTTCGTATGAAGATTTGCTCTACAACTGGCGGCGCAGCAGCGGCCCCACGCCCACGCCGCGCCCGGGCCGCCGCGGCTGGCGCACCTGGCTCGAAACCTACGGCACACCCGCGGAAAACCCGGCTTTCTGGAATGCCATCTCATCCAACAGCTATTTAGCCGATATTTCTGGCCCGCTGCAGCTTCACCACGGCACAGCAGATAGCGACGTGCCGCTGGCATTTTCGGAGGGCCTGTTCATGCAGCTTCTCGACGCCGGGAAGATGGCGGAGTTGTACACCTACGAAGGGGATAATCACAACATCGCCACCTATTTCACCACCGCCATGAACCGCACGATTGAATTTTTCGACCGGTATCTCAAGTAAGAACATGGAATTTGTGAAGCAAAAGTTATGAAACGCGGCGTTATCATCAATCTCATCATCATCTTCCTGCTGTCCCTGATCATCCTCCTGCCCATTCTCACCATGTTTATATCCACCGTGGGCGGGCAGGCAGCCGGGTGCAATTTCAACCGCCCAACCGATGGGCCAGAGATTTGCAGCACCTTTGTCACGCTGACGGTTGTCATTGGCTGGGGAATGATTGCCATCGTGCCGATCTTTGCCAGCGCAGTGGGCATCTATTTGCTGGGCGTGTTCTTGTTCTTCATCGCCAGCGTAATTCGCAGCCAGATGAGCGGGAAGCCTATCTCTCCAGTGGCCGCAGGGATGTTCGGCAGCACGGTGGCCTTGCTGCTCCTGGCGGGATGTGTTGCCGGGGCAATATATGCTTCGACCTGGGCATCAGAGATGACGATCACCAGCATCTGCAACGGCCTGCCGCAATCCACGAGCGTTGCTGGCGTGACCAATGGCCGCCTGGCTGTCAGCGTGCAGCTACCCAAGGGGCAAGCAGGGCCAGAGGGCTATGCCATTTTATCTGTGCCACCAGAAGGCGGAGCGGCTGTGCGCCTGAGCGAACTGCACCACGCCAGCAATCCGAGTTGGTCGCCAGATGGAATGATATTGGCCTTCGCCGCACAAGATTGGCGCACCAAACTGTGGTCACTCAACCGCCTAGATGAGCAAGACAAGCGCAGCATTTTGCTGGAAAGTGAATTGGCGTTCAGCGCGCTCGATTGGACCCCCGATGGCGCGGCGCTGCTCTACGAACACCCGCTTGGCCCCGGTAGCACGACCAACGCAGAATTATTCCTCGCCGCTGCCGATGGCAGCAACCCCCACAACCTGCCCGGCAGCCCGGTTTACGACGGCCAGGGACGCATCTCGCCAGATGGCAAGCACATTGTCTTCGTCTCTGAGCGTGAACCCAGCTGGCGCGGCGACATCTACCTGATGAACGTGGATGGCTCGAACGTGCGCCGCCTGACGTTCAACGCGATGGCCGATATAAACCCGGCCTGGTCGCCCGATGGCAAGTGGATCGTGTTCGCATCTAATCGCAACCGCCAAAGCGATTACGACCTGTACGTTATGGATGCCCTGGGCAACAATCAATGCCAGCTTACCCATGGGGAAGATAGCGAATGGCAGCCCGCGTGGTCGCCCGACGGGCAATGGATCGCTTACATCGCGCTGAAGGAGCATCAGGTATATCGCATTCGCCCCAACGGCAGCGAGACCGTTGCCGTGCCCATTGCAGAACCAGTGGATAACGTACTGGAACTGGATTGGGCGGTTGCGCCGTAGCCCCCTTACTGAAGCTTACAGTTCCTTGAGCCAGGTTTCAGCCACAACATGCTCCTGCATCACCGAGCCGTACAGCGCATCGGCGGGCCTGTCATAGGCCGAGGCAAAGACACGCGTGCAGCCCAGGTTTTGCAGCCGCCGCATACCTTCGCAGATGACGGCTTTGCCCAGGCCGCGCCGCCAATGCTCTGCCGCCGTTCCCACCAGCACACATACGGCGCTGCGGGTATAGTCATCGTAGTAGATGGTGCAAAAGGAGGCGATTGCACCCTGCGCGTGGGCAGCCACGATATCGAGGTCACGGCGGTAGAGCGGGGCTGATTGCACATTGCGATACCAGGTG
>CAZSFD010000015.1:0-1769 GCA_964606085.1 uncultured Anaerolineaceae bacterium | reverse complement strand
GCCATCGTAGGCGCTGTCGGGTTCGTCGGGATGGAAGGCGCGCCACGAGGCCCAACTGCGGGCGGGGTGTTCGGCGAGGTCGCCCATCGAACGGATGGTAAAGCCGTCAGGCACAGCCACGCCAGGCAGGGGAGCGTCAAGGTCGCGCCACCAGTGGTGGCTCTTTCCTGCCTGTTTCTGGTAGCCGCGGCGGGTCAGCACCTCCTGGCGCAGCGTATCTCCGACAAATACGGGGGTAAAGATGTACGGGCGGACCGCTTCATCTCGTGCGGCAAAATGCGCTTCGGCCTGGGCCATGATTTCATCTTCCAGTTCGGGGGAGCGAAAGTGCGGATGAACGTGCAAACGCTGCTCGCCACCGCCAAAGTGGGTTAACACGGCGGCAATTTCGTTGCTGCCTGTTTTCCAGAACAAAATGCCATCTTCAATGGATGCACACGCCTGGCAGGTTAAGATGATGTGCCAGCGATAGTAATCGAGGCGGGGGACGCTCCAGCTATGTTCCAGGCGATCGTTATGCAAGAAAACGTCGCGCAGGAATGTGCGCATTTGCCAGAAGTCGTTTTCGCTGGGGTGGGAATAGAAATGTAGTTTTTGCATGGGGGTAACCTATCCAAACCTTTCACGGCGTTTCGGCTTCGTAAAACTCACACCGATTCCGGCCCAAATGCTTGGCCTGATAGAGCGCTTTATCGGCTTCTTCGAGGATGTTTTCTATCCTGGCGGGATATTCTTCGGTTGGCTCCCGGCCAGAAACGCCCAGGCTGATGGTCAGGTGAATTTCGCCTTTTTCGGTAACATAGGTTTTTGCCGCTGCTTCTTGTCGCAAGGTCTCGGCCAGGTCAAGCACATGGGCCTTCGATGTATCGGTCAGCATGACAATAAACTCATCACCACCCAAACGACCAATATGATCGGTCTTTCGCTTAAATACTTTCCTGGCGTGGCTAGAAATATGTCGAATGACCTGGTCACCGGTAATGTGCCCCCAGGTGTCGTTGATGAGCTTGAAGTGATCGATATCAAAAATGACGATATAGCAACTGAGCTTATGGCGCTTCGCCGCCATGAAACTGGTGGTGGTACGTTCGGTAATCGCCCGGCGATTTAGCAAACCGGTCAGCGCGTCACGGGCAGCGGCCTGAGCCAGAATGTCTTTTTCCTTACTGAGCTTTAGCAACCGGTGCATGTTGGTAAAGCCAATGGTCACAAACTGGGCCAGTAAGCGATAGGCAATGCGCATATCGAAGGCCGTACGGTTCTGCTGGTTGAATTGAATGGACAACGCCCCGATAGATTCGCCATGCAGCATCAACGGGAAATAGAGCAGTGTTTGCAGACTATCGGGCGTTATCGCAAACCGCTGGCGATCAAAATAGTCGAGGTATTGATAGTATTCTTGCTCCAGGTTGTAGATGATGATCTCCTGGCCGTTATTGGCGCATAATTCGGCCAATTTCTGAAGTTCATCGAAGGGGGCGAGAGATGACATCAACTCACCCTGGCCTTTTTTAGCGGTCAAATATTCAAATCCGGCAGCCCGTTTCAAGATCACTTCGATACTGTCAGCCTGGGTCAAATCGAAGATGGAATTCATCATTTCGCGAACAGCATCACCTGACGCCGACAGGCTGGCAATTTGTGAGCCGATGAGCCAGACCCGCTCAATGTGATTGCGGAACTCGCGCAAGCGGGATAATTCCTGCTGCAAGGCCCTATCGCCAATCTTCTCCCCTTTCATCGAAGTAGTTCGATCCACAAAATTTTTG
>CAZSFD010000014.1:0-76393 GCA_964606085.1 uncultured Anaerolineaceae bacterium | reverse complement strand
CGATCTGGAGACGACCGAAAGCTTCCTGAAGATCGCCTGCCGCAAGAACGCCACACCCCGCTCATCGAGCGCGCCATCGGGCAGGGCGTGGATTTTCTCTTCAGCGTAGACCCCGCCACGGTCGCCTATCCATCCCCTTATGCCGCCAAACCAAGCGGCAACTGGTGGAAGTTCGGCTTCCCGGTCTTTTACGTCACCGACCTGCTGCAAATCGTCGAAGCATTGGTGCTGCTCGGTTATGCCAATGACCCGCGCCTGGCGAACGCCCTCGAACTCATCCGCCAGAAGCAAGATGCCGATGGCCGCTGGGCGCTCGAATACGACTACGCCGGCAAAACCTGGGGCGATTTCGGCCCCAAGAAACAGTCCAACCCGTGGGTCACGCTGCGGGCATTGCGCGTGTTGAAGAAAATCGAGAAATGATAAAATGGGATCAAGGTGATTTGTAAATGAGCATTACTTACGACAAAATTTGTGAGTTGATCGAGCGAAGCGAAATACAAGTCTCCGCACATGGCTACGATGAATTAGCCGAAGATGGTATATCGGTACGAGAAGTGATAGCAAGTGTTTTGGGTGCCGTAATCGTAGAAGATTACCCTGACTACTACAAAGGCCCTTGTGTTTTGGTATTGCAAAAAGACTATCAGGGTCTCCCGCTTCATGTTTTATGGGGTCTCCCCAAAAACCAGGAAACACCGGCTGTTTTGATCACTGCTTATCACCCTGATCCATCACGTTGGACGAACAATTTTACAAGGAGAAAATTAATGAACAAGCAACACGTTGCTAAACTCGTCCATCTTGGAGAATACGTCGCAGAAGTGGATGTTGAATTGATTTACACAGACAACGACTGGTCTCCTTACTTATCGCTGGACGATGCAATGAAACTGGATGATGTACGCGAGGCGTTACGCCGTCATGATTTTAAGACCGCACAAAGGCTTGGAAGGGTTTATACCCTGACACCCTTGGCTGTGTGAACGGTTATGGACATGAATTGGTTGTTGGATTCATCCGAACCCTGGACGCGTTCCCTTACCCTGGTAGACCTGCTCGATTATCCCGTCACCGACCCCGAAGTGATCGCCGCCCGCCAGGAGATGCTGGCCCACCCCAACGTGCGCGGCCTGATGGAACGCGCCGCCACCTGGGGCGACGCACCCCTCAAACGCCACAACGATGCCAGCCACCCCATCTACGCCCTCAGCACCCTGGCCGATTTCGGCCTGCGCCACGATGATCCTGGCATGGAGGCCATCCTTGAGAAGGTGCTGGCGCACCAATCCGCCGAGGGCGCTTTCCAGACCGTGGTTAACATCCCCAAAGCCTTCGGCGGCGATGGGGCCGACCACTGGACGTGGATCATCTGCGACGCCCCCACACTGTTGTACAGCCTGCTGGCCTTCGGTTTGGCCGATGACCCGCGCGTGCAGCGGGCGGTAGATCACCTGGCGGGGCTGGTAGAAGAAAACGGTTGGCGCTGCGTGTGCTCCCCCGAACTGGGCAAATTCCGTGGGCCGGGCCGTAAAATTGACGCCTGCCCCATTGCCAACCTCTACGCCCTCAAAGCCCTGGCCCAGGTTCCGGCGCTGCTCGACAGCCCAGCCGCCCATGCCGGGGCCGAAATGCTGCTCAGTCACTTTGCCGATCCCGCCCACCCCAAACCCTATCTCTTCGGCGCAGGCACCGATTACCGCAAGCTCAAATACCCCTTTATCTGGTACGACATCCTGCACGTGGCGGATGTGTTGAGCCGCTTCCCCTTCACCCACAACGATCGGCGCTTTCAGCAAATGCTCGCCGCCATCACCAGCCAGGCTGATGGCGAAGGACACTATACCGCCACCTCGATGTACCAATCCTGGAAGGGCTGGAGCTTCGCCGACAAGAAAAACCCTTCACCCTGGCTGACCTTGCTTATCCTGCGTATCCATCGCACTGGCTGAAAGCCGACGATTGAATGCCTCACCAATATCCAAGCCCGCTTAAGCGGGCTTCTTTCGTACAGGCGCATTCGATGCCAATTGCCACCAAAAAGGGTGGATTTGACATTTTCCTGGTATACTCCAGCCCGTTGTTTCAAACTGGGGAAATGGGAAAGATATTGTTTCAAAAAATTCTCTCTCAAGGTATTCTCTCATTCTGAACCACTACTCAACTCGGGATTTTCCTTGCCGTGGCATTCAACCGCTCATCCTGGAAGCTCCCACAAAGGAAACGCTGTGAATTTCAATCAATTTCAACTCGATCCGCGCCTGATGGCGGGGATTAAACGCGCTGGCTACACCGAAGCCACGCCCATTCAACAAGCGGCCATTCCGCTGGCCCTGGCCGGCGAAGACCTGATCGGCACCGCCCAAACCGGCACCGGCAAAACCGCCGCCTTCATCCTGCCGATCCTTAATCAATTGTTGCATGGTCCGCGCAACCAGGCACGCGCCCTGATCGTCACCCCCACGCGTGAACTGGCCGAACAGATCAACGACAACATCCGCATCCTCAGCGAAGGCACCCGGCTGCGTTCGGCCACCATCTACGGCGGCGTCGGCGCAGAGCCGCAGATCAGGGCGCTCAAAAACGGCGTCGAAATTTTGGTGGCCTGCCCGGGCCGCCTGCTCGACCTGGCCTCGCAGGGCTACGTTAAACTAAGCGGCGTGGAGATTTTGGTACTCGATGAAGCCGACCGCATGTTCGACATGGGCTTCCTGCCCGACGTGCGCCGCATCGTCAAACTCGTCCCCACCCAACGCCAGACGATGCTCTTCTCGGCCACCTTCCCACCCGATGTGGAAAAGCTGGCCGCCGAATCGCTCACCGATCCCAAACGCGTGGCCGTGGGCATCTCGCGCCCGGCGCACACCGTCTCGCACGCCCTGTACCCCGTCGAAAGGCATCTCAAAACCGCCCTCACCTTCGAGATTCTCAAACGCACCGACGCCAACTCGGTGCTGATCTTCACGCGCACCCGTCACCGCGCCCAGGCGCTCTCACGCAAACTGGCCCAGCAGGGCTACCGCGTCACCAGCCTGCACTCCGACCGCACGCAAGGCCAGCGCCAGAACGCCCTCAACGGCTTCCGCAGCGGGCAATTCCAAATCATGGTCGCCACCGACATCGCCGCCCGCGGCCTGGATGTGGACAGCATCTCCCACGTGATCAACTTCGACATGCCCGACACCTCCGACGCCTACATCCACCGCATCGGGCGCACCGGGCGCGCCGAACGCACTGGCGATGCCTTCACCCTCATCACCCCCGAAGACGACGAAATGGTGCGCGAACTGGAAAAGATCATGAAGCAAAAGCTGCCACGCGAACTGGTGGATGGCTTCGATTACACCGTGCCCGCCCCGCCGCAGCAAAACCCGCCCGGTCAGCGCGGCGTGCGCCCGCAATCACACACACCGCAGGCATCCACCCGCCGCAGCCGTCCACCGCGCCAGGGTGCGCGCGTGCGCGAAGGTGCGTAAAATATAAGAATGGGTATCCCGTTGTAAGGCGAAATGAATTTCGCCTTACAACGGGACGCAACCAACGTCAAACATGGCCTATTCAGGGGGCAAACAGGCCGCCAAATGCGCAATCCGCGTCAGGACAGGCCAGGCCAAAACAGGTATCCTTCGGGGCGTAAATCCAACCCCCATTCAAAGGAGTACCCCATGACCCCCAACAACGGCCACCAGCCCACCTACCAACTGCACCCCATCGGCTACGTGCGCACCCAGGAAGGCAGCTTCACCCTCGAAATTTTGCCGCCCTACCGCCCGGCGCTCAAAGAACTGCGCCAGTTCAGCCACGCCCTGATCTTCTGGTGGGCCAACCTGCACGATAATGCCGCCGACCGCGCCCGCACCACCGCCGAACTGCCCTACGCCCCCGAGGTAACCGGGGGCGTCTTCGCCTGCCGTGCGCCCTACCGCCCCAACCCCATTGCCCTGACCACCATGTTCATCCTCGACGTGGACGAAGCCAACGGCATCGTCACCCAGCCCTGGATCAACGCCGAAGACGGCATTCCAGAACATCGCCCACGTTTGCATCCCCCTATGCCAAAAACGAGTACAATAACCGCCTCCCCAACCCATTAACATTCAAACACATCTTCCCAGCTATGACCGCTCGCATTCCTATCGTCGAAAAAATTCTCTCGGCCAACGACCGCCTGGCCGCCGAAAACCGCGCCGCGCTCGATGCCGCCGCCGTTTTCGCCATCAACATCCTGGCCTCGCCCGGCGCGGGCAAAACATCGCTGATCGAGCAGACCGTCGCCCGCCTGGCAGGCCAATTGCGCATCGGCGTGATTGATGGCGACATCGCCACCAGCATAGATGCCGACCGCGCCGCCGCCGCTGGCGCAACCCAGGCCATCCAGATCAACACCGGCGGCGAGTGTCACCTGGATGCCGTGATGGTCAGCCAGGCGCTGCCGCAGCTCAACCTGGCCGAACTCGACCTGCTGATCGTCGAAAACGTGGGCAACCTGGTCTGCCCGGCCAGCTTCGCCCTCGGCACGCACCAGACCGTGCTGGTGGCCTCCATCCCCGAAGGCGACGACAAGCCCTACAAATATCCCGGCACGTACCGCGGCGTAGATGCCCTGGTGATCAACAAAATTGATCTGCTGCCCTACGTCCCCTTCCGCATGGACTACTTCCGTCAGGGCGTCGAGGCGCTCAACCCCGGCGTGCGCACCTTCCCGCTCTCCTGCCGCACCGGTGAGGGCCTGGATGACTGGTTGAATTGGTTGAGCGGCCAAAACCTGAAAGCGTAGAAAACCCATGAACCCCATTGAACAACGCAAACAACATTGGCTGAACTTTTACGACCGCAGCCAGCCCAAAACGCACGTCTTCATCATCCGCTACGCCCCCGAACTGCCCGCCAAACCCTGGCCCAACCCCGAAGTGAAACAGCAGCGCATCGAATGGATTTGGCAGAACTACCGCTATCACCTCGAGCGTATGGCCTGGCTCGACGATGACACCATCCCCTGCCTCGATATGATCACCGGCACCGAGTTATTCGCCGAAGCCTTCGGCTGCCAGGTTCACCGCCCCGCCGACGACATGCCCTTTGCCCTGCCGCTGGTGCGCAGCGCCGCCGAAGCCGAGAAGCTGCCCGTGCCATCGCTGGACGCCCGGCCGTTGGCCCTGGCCTTCGCGATGGCTGATGAACTCCAGCGCCGCGCCGGGCCGGAGGCGATCTTCCGCATGGTAGACCTGCAAAGCCCGATGGACGTGGCGGCGCTGATCTGGGAAAAAGAGAGCTTCTATCCCGCCCTGGTCGAAACGCCCGAAGCGGTGATGGAACTCTCCAGCAAGGTCAAGCAGCTTCAATTCGCCTTCCTGGACGAGTGGTTCCGCCGTTACGGGCGCGAATTCATCGCCCATTATCCCGAATACTACCTGCCGCAAGGCGTGACGATGTCGGTAGATGAGATCGGCGCGGTCAGCAAGCGCATGTTCGTGCAGTTCTTTTTGCCCGAATTGGAAGAGCTTTCGGCGCGTTATGGTGGCCTGGGCATGCACTCGTGCGCCAACAACCGTCACCAATGGGATAACTTCACCAAAATCCCCGGCCTGCGCCTGCTCAACATCAACCAGCCCGAAGACGTGCTGCGCCAGGCTTACCCCTTCTTCGCCGATTTCGCCCCGCAGTGGCACTACGGCTGGAATCCCAGCGCTGAAAACCTCGAAGAATGGGCGGCCCAACTGCCCCCCACCGCCCGCGTCGTCTTCGACCTGAGCGCCGAAAGCAAAAGCCAGGCGCTCGAACTGGCCGAACGCCTGGCGAAAATCTGCCGCTAACGCGTTGAGAGCGGCGTCAAGAGACCGTAGAAACCGAGGCATCTGTCACATCAGATGCCTTTTTTCGTCCATACACAAAATAATTTAACCTGGTTACACCTTACTCATTGCCTCAAGGAAAAAATAATCTCCCCACATCACGCTTTCATCCACGCCCAGGCCTTTGGCCGAGTGGTAGATGCCATGCTTGAGCAGGCCCTCCCAGCCGGGGGTTTGGTGGGCGAGAAATTCGGGCGTGTTGAGGGTGGCGAGGATATTCAGGGCGTAATCACGATAAGTGGCCTGGCCGCTGAGATCGGCCAAATTGAGCAGCCCGCTGGCGGCGATAGCGGCAGCGGAGCTTTCGTAGGGAACGGCGGGGGCGGGGTCGTCCCAATCGTTGGGCGGCACGCCGTGGGCGGGGGTACGCTCGATGTAGAAATTGGCGCAGGCCTGGGCGGTGTGCAAAAAACGTATATCCTGTGTAAACGAATAGACCGTACCAAAGCCATACAAGGCCCAGGCCAGCCCGCGCGCCCACGACGAATCGTCACGCCAGCCTTGCTGGGTGGTTTGGCGCAGGAATTGGCCGCTTTCGAGGTCGAAGATGCCCTCGTGCGAGGTGCTGCCGTCGCCACGCACCAGGTACTTACGGGTGGTCAGGCAGTGCTGCCAGGCCACGTTGTGCAGGCGCTCGTCGCCGGTCTGCTGGGCAACATAGAAGATGATGCCGACGTTCATCATAATGTCAATGAACAGGCTGTCGGCAGCCAGGAAGGAGCGCAGGTAGCGGCCCTTTTCGTTGAAGCGCAGGGCGAGGGTACGCCCGGCTTCGATGATCACCTGGTTGATGGACGGGTCACCATCGAGGTCGTACCAGCGCTTCCAGGTAGACCAGAACAGGAAGCCCAGGTCATGCACGTTGCGGTCGGTTTTGCGGTGTTCGAGCAGGCGGGAGTAATGCTCGGCCTGGGTGCGCCACCACGGGTCGCGGTTGTGCTGGTAGATCAGCCATAGTTGGCCGCCTAAAAAGCCTTCACACCAGTTCGTCCACGTCTCGCCGCTGAAATCCCATTTGCCGTGGGTGGTGTACATGGGGAAGCGGTCGGGGTGGGTGATGATCAGGCGGTGGAGTTGGGTTTCGGCGAAGGGGAAGGGGGTGGGGAGGGGGGACATGAGGAAGGGGAGAGGGAGAGAGGGTGAAAAGGTGAGAGGGTGCAGGGGGGAGGGACTCATTGCCACCAAGTCACCTTGTCAGGTTTACGCCATGATTTTGACACGCTCAGGCGTCAGGGCGTATTGCAGGGGTTCACCGGCCTGATAGCGCTGGACTTCGGCGATGATCAGTTGGGCCAGGCGGCGGCCTTCGCTGCCCATCGCCCCGGCGATGTGCGGGGTGAGGATGACGTTGGACAGGGAATAGAGCGGGGAGCCGGGTTCGGGCGGTTCGGGATGGGTTACGTCGAGGACGGCAACGAGGTCGGGGCGGTTGTGCAGGACATCAATCATTTCATCTTCAGCGACGACGGCGCCGCGAGCGGTGTTGATCAGCGTGGCGTAGGGCTTCATCGAGGCGATCAGTTTGCCGGTGATCAGGCGCTCGGTCTCTTTGAGCCAGGGCGTGTGGATGGTGACGACGTCGGCGTGGGCGAAAACTTCTTCGAGGGTTGCCAGGGAAACGCCGGGCAGGGGGGCGGCGAAGGGATCGTAGGCGAGGATGTTCAGGTCATACGTGCGCAGGCGTTCGACCAGTTGGCGTCCAATCATCCCCAGCGATATGATGCCCACCGTCGAGCGATAGGCCCCCGCCGATGGCACACGCACAAAGCGGCGTTCGCGGCGGTACAGTTGGGCGTGCTGCCAGCCCGAACGCAGGCCAAACAAAATGTGCGCCAGGGTGTATTCGACCACCGGCACGGCATTGGCGGCATAGGCGGTGGTGATCTGGATGCCGCGCTGCCAGAAGGCCTCCGTCACCAGCCCTTTGACCGACCCGGCGCCATAGAAAACCACCTTGAGATTGGGTGCGGCGGCGAGCAGGCGCTGATCGAACGGCGGTGCGCCCCAGCCGGCAAACACCGCTTCGGCCTCGTGCAAGATGGCCGGGTTGGCGGCGACCATGGCGGGGGATTGCAGCGGGGCGTAGAAATCGGCCAGGGCAGCCAGTTGTTCGCGTTCGGGCGTAGGGAAGAGGGTGTCGAAGGCACTGGGATCGAGGATATAGATGGATTTCATGGGGATGGGAGGGCAGGGGTTTCTTCCACGGGCGGCGGCAGAGGCGGTTCGGGCTGTTTGGTGAGGATGGCGACGCCATAGGGGGGCTGAACGGTTTGCAAGGGGACTTCGAGGCCGCTGAGGTGTTCGATGGCCGGCCAGGGCAGGGTGACCGTTTGCGCCTGTGGGGTGTGGTTGACGGCGATGACCACTTCTTCGCCAGCGGGGTTGGTGAGGGCGCGCAGTTCGACGCCAGGCGGGGTGGTGTTGTATTTGATCGCAACCGTCGCCAACATACGGTCAATCAGTTTTTGTTGGGCGGCATCGTCGAGCCAGGTGGCAATGTAATAGACCAACCCCATGCCATAGGCGTTGACGCAGATGGCGATCTGCCCGTCGAGCCAGCCATTGGATGGCAGGTATTTGGCGATGACCGATGTGGAGCGGTTGGGCGGTTTGATCTTCAGGCTCTCGGCCCAAATGCGGCTCTCGCCCTCGAACCAGTTGCCCTTGACCGGGGCCGGTTCGTTGAGGGCGAAGTATTCTTCCACTTCGACGCCGGTCAGTTCGTTGAGCAAGCCCGGCTGGCGCGAGGGGTGCAGGGCGTTGTAGGCGTCTTTCAAGCCGGTGCGCGCCGTCAACGCCAGGTAGCCGCCTTTGGTCACATAGTCGCGCAAGACGCCGAGCAGCTTTTCATCCACCACAGCCAGCGCCGGGGCATAGACGAGTTTGTAGCCCTTCAACTGGTTGGGGTCACTCAGCGTTTCTGCGCCGATGATGTCTACGGCGATATTGCGGGCAACCAGGGCGCGATAGAAGCTGTTGAAGTAGGCGTTGTAATCGAAATCTTTGTGATGGCGCTGGAACTGCAACGACCAGCGGCTGGGATACGAGTAGAGCATGGCGACGCGCGTACGGGCGGCCTTGCTGCCCGCCACCAGGTCTGACAATGCGGCGAATTCCTTGCCAATCTGCTGCGCTTCCTGGTAGAAGGGCCGCGGCTGGCCCGATTGGTCTACCAGCGTGCCGTGGAGCTGCTCCTGGCCGCCGAGGGCCGAGCGCCACTGCCACCACAAGATGGCCTCCGCGCCGTGCGCCACGGCCTGCCAGGCCATCGCCCGCGCCTCCCATTTATACAGTGCATTGTTCACCGGCGACCAGTTGACCGTGCCGGGCTGCGTCTCCATGATCCAGAAATTCTTGCGTTTGAAGCCACGCACCAGGTCGTGGTAGGCCGCCAGGGTGGTGTAATCGTGGTGGCCGGTGCCAACGTAGGCATCCCACGAGGCCAGGTCGAGGTCTTGCGACAGTTCGTAGTGGTCGAAGCCGTCGTACCAGCCCATGAAGTTGTGCGCAATCCACACGCCTTCGGGCAGATGCGGGCGCAGGATTTCCACCTGCACCTTTTGGAAGTCGGTATTGCACTTCGAGACGAAGCGCTTCCATTCGAGCATCAGGCCGGGGTTGTGGCCGCCCATGGGGATAGGGATTTGCTCCCAGGCGGAGTAGGTCTGGCTCCAGTAGGCGGTAGACCAGCGGGCGTTGAGGTTGTCGAGCGTTTCGTAGCGCTGCTGAAGGAATTGCTGAAACAGCGCCCGGCAGCGCTCGCAATAGCACTGGCGGCCAAATTCGTTGTCGGTCTGCCAGCCGATGACGTGGGGGTTCCCGGCGTAATGCTCCGCCATCGCTGCCACGATGCGCTGCGAGGCGGCGATCATCGCGGGCGAGGTGGGGCAGTAGTGACAGCGGTTGCCATGCTGGGCGCGGCGGCCATATTCATCCACTGCGAGGCTATCGGGCGTGGCATAGGTCAACCAGGCGGGCGGGGCGGCGGTGGGCGTACCGATGACGGTGACGATGCCGTTAGCGGCGCAAAGCTGGATGGCGCGGTCGAGCCAGTCGAAGTTGAATTGGCCGGGCGCAGGCTCAAAGGTTGACCAGGCGAACTCGCCGACACGCACAACCGTGAAGAAGGCTTCTTTCATCAGGCGCACATCTTCGGGCCAGCGTTCTTCAGACCAGTGTTCGGGATACCAGGCAGCGCCAAAGTGGAGACGGGGGGAGGGAGCGGGGGAGGGAGGGAGCATGGGAGCGGGGAGCAGGGAGCAGTTAGCAGTGGGCAGTTAGCAGGAGGCAGGGGGGAGGGGGGCAGGGTTGACCTGCTACCTGCCACTTGCTACCATCTTGACCAACGCATCGAGCGGGTTGTCTTCGATGTCGAGGGGGAGTTCGACGCGCCCGTGGCGGCGGCTGGATTCGTAGGTGGCAAAGATCATCTCGGTGGCGCGCAAGGCACGCGCGCCCGAAAGCTCTGGCTCGCGGCCGGTCTGGAGGGCATCTACCAGGTCGAGGACGCCCAGCTCGACGGCTTCCACCTTTTCGGTGGCAACATCCTGCCAGTCGGTCATGCCTTTGGCCCAGTAACGCACCTGCGGGTTGCGGGTCATGTTCAGTTCGATGGTGCCGTTCTCGCCAACCAGCCGGTTGTAGGCATCCCAATGATCGGTGTGGCCGGTGTAGAGCGTGCCGAGGACGCCATTGGCATACTTGAAATGGCTGATGCCCTGTTCTTCCATGTAGACGGCGAAGACATCATGCCCGCCGCGCGGCTCCACCTGGGCGATCACCCATTCCACCGGGGTTTCGTCGTTGTAGAAGAAGAGCATATCGAACCAGTGCGTGCCCCAGTCGAACATATCGGGGCAGCGCGCTTCCATGCGTTCGAGCTTGCCGATCACGCCCGATTGGTAGAGTTCGCGCACCTTGCGGAACTCGCTGTCGAAACGGCGCTGGTGATTGAACGTCAGTTGGATGCCGCGGCTTTCGCACGCCTGCACCATCGCTTTGGCGTCACCAAAATTGGCCGCGATGGGCTTTTCGCAGTGAATGGCCTTCACCCCGGCTTCGGCAGCGGCCAGCACCATCTCTTTGTGCAGGCGCGTCCAAACCGAGATGCTGACGATGTCGAGATTCTCTTTGGCAAGCATCTCGCGGTAATCGGTGTAAAGTGTATCGCCGCCCAACTCAGCCTGGAAAGCCTGGGCGTTTTCGAGCTTGATGTCGGCCAAAGCGACGATTTTGCAGTCAGGTGAGCGGTTGTAGCCGCGGGCGTGCGCCCGCGACATGCCAAAACCGGTCGAGCCATCGGCCTTCCACGGGCGGCCGCAGCCAATGATGCCAACGCGATAGGGGGACATGGGGGAAACTCCTGAGGGTAGATTTACGCATACGAATACCGATTTACGATCAACGTGAACCGGTATTCGTCATTCGGCGAAGTTTGATGTGCCAAAGGCCGCCACGATTTCGCCGAAATAGGCACGGTGATAGTCGCGGCGGGGGTAGTTGCGGTCTATGGCGGGGTCGAGGAAGTGTTCGGGGTCGAGGTCTTGCCAGTAGATTTTGCGGCAACAGAAGACCAGTTCGGCTTCGGCATAGGCCGGGGCGGGGACGGCACCCGAGGCAACCGGCATCAGGCCAGCCTCGCGGATTTTATCCCCCTCGCGGCCCGACTTCGTGCCAAGCAGGTTGAGGGCGGCGCGGTATTCTGGCGGGAAGGCGCACAGCGTAAACGTGGGGTATTGCTCCATAAATTGGAAGGTGTAGCGCTGTGGGCGTACCACCACCTGCACCACCGGCTTATTCCACAAAACCCCCATGCCGCCCCACGAAACCGTCATGGCGTTGAATTGCCCGGCGGCGAAATCGCCGCTGGTTAACAAGAACCAGCCCGGTTCCCAAAGGCCAACCGGGCGGGTGGTGAGTTGTTCGAGTGAGATAGATTTTCGTTCCATGGTAGCTTCTCCTGCTCAAATTTTACCCCCATTTCGACGCCAGCAATCCCAATTACACGCTGTCCCAACCACGAATAAAACGAACCTACACGAATTTTTGGCTTTTATTCGTGTCAATGCGTGCGATGCGTGGTTTATCTTGAAACGTATCTTGCAGTCCATCACGACAAATCCCCGGGAACCGGTTCATTTTCGACCACCACATCCTGCCACTGGCCGCGGTACATAAACCGAAAAGCCACGCGCCGCCAGCCCTTGGGCAAGTGCGGTGTCACCGTCCAACCATCGGCGTGAACTTGCAGCCCGGCGAAGCCAAAAACCACCGCCTGCCAGGTGCCACCCGCCGAAGCCGCGTGAATGCCATCACCGGCATTGCCGCGCACGTCGCGCAGGTCGGCGCGGGCGGCGCGGATGAAGTGTTCGTAGGCATCGTCCACGTCGCCCATGCGGCAGGCCACGATGGCCTGGATGGATGGTCCCAACGATGAACCGTAGGTGTGGTCGGTGCGCGGGGTGTAGTAATCGTAGTTGATGCGCATGGCGGCATCATCGAACTGGTCGTGGAGCAGATATTGCACCATCAGCACATCGGGTTGCTTGAGCGCCTGATAATGGTTGGCTTCCTCGATGCCGAAAATCTCTTGCATCGAGCGGGTGCGCGGTTCGTAGTCGCGCAGGTTGACATCGTGGAGGGCGAAGAAACCGTCGAACTGTTCGATCAGGCCGGCGGGGGATTGGTGCAAAATCAATTTTTCGATGACATCCTGCCAGTGCGCCAGGCGTGCGGGGGTCAGGTCGAGTAGTTGGCCCAGGCGGGCGGCTTGCTGTTCGTCATGCCGTTGCAGCCAGGCGAACACATCCAGCGCAGTTTGCAGGTTCCAGCGCGCCAGGTGATTGGTGTAGGCGTTGTTGTTCACATGATCGTGGTTTTCGTCCGGGCCGATCACATCGCGATAGCCATAGCCTTGCCGCTCGGCATCCCATTCGGCGCGCGAGGCCCAAAACCTGGCGGTATCGAGGATCAACTCAGCCCCGCGTGCGATCAGCCAGGCATCATCGCCGGTCAGCCGCCAGTATTGATACGCGCCATAGGCCACATCAGCAGAGATGTGGATCGCCAGGTCACCCGTCCAGACGCGGGCAAGCCTGGTGCGGTCGCGAAAATCGGGAATCCACGTTGGCGTCACCTCTTCGCCGGTCTCGGCGCTTTCCCAGGCAAACCAGGCGCCCTCGTAACCGGCGGCCTGCGCTTTGGCCCGTGAAGCGGGCAGACGCTGATAGCGGTAATCGAGCAGGTTTTTGGCAATGTGCGGGGCGGTGAAGGTGAACACCGGCAGCATGAAAATCTCGGTATCCCAAAAGGCATGGCCGCGATAGCCAAAGCCCGAAAGCGTCTTGGCCCCGATGTTGACATCCGCCCCCGGGCGGCGCGGCGCGGCGATCAACAGGTGAAACAGACTGAAACGCACGGCCAACTGGGCTTCATCGTCGCCTGCGATGGTCACGTCGCTGCGCTGCCATTCGGCTTCCCAGGCGGCAGCGTGAGCGGCCCGGTGCGTGGGCCAGTCGCCAATCGCCGCGACGTGCTGAAGCGCCGCGGCCAGCGGGTCGGCACATTCACGCGAGGTAGCCACGGCGATCAATTTATCTACCGTGATCGTTTCACCGGGCCGTGCGGCAAACGTCAACACCTGGGTAGGCGTATTCTCCACATCCCAAAAGGCCGCCGATTGCGGCCCGCCGCCAGCGCCGCTCAGACGCATGGCGCAAGCCAGTTCGATGCCTGATTGGCGCGTGCGATTGTGCAGGTAGATGGCATCGTCCGTGCGCCCCTGGGCCACGTGCCGCCAGTGGGCCACGCCTTCGTTATCGGTGTTGCCGTTCAGGGCGGCGCGCACTTCCACGCTTCCGGCAAATTCAGGCGTGACCGTGCAGCGCAGCAGCAGGGCGTGTTCGTCGGCCAGCGAGGCGAAACGCTCGAAGGTGAGCGTGGCCGCCTTGCCGCCCGGCGAGACCCAACGCAACGAGCGCTTCAACACGCCCGTGCGCAGGTCGAGCGAGCGCTGGTAGGCCTCCACCTGGCCGGAGGCAAGCGAAAAGCGCTCGCCATCCAGCCAGACCGTCAGCGGCAGCCAATCGGGGGCGTTGGCAAGCTCGGTGAAGACGATCGGCACGGCGTCGAACACGCCATGCACGAAGGTAGCACGCCGGTCGTCGGGGTAGCCTTCTTCAAAAGCGCCGCGGGTACACAGGTAGCCGTTGCCAATGGTGAAAATCGTTTCGTGGTGATGCTGTTTGTGGGGATCAAAGGTTGTTTCGGTAAGTGTCCACATTTTCTTTCGTCCAGTTTATTCGTGAAATTCTTCGACCTGATAGGTCAGCACTTCTATTTTTTTGCGCCGCCATAAATCGGAGGGGGCATTCATCTTCTCACACAAATACCCCAAAAAATCCGCCACAGCGGGGATTTTCTCCCACACTTGCGGCAAAAAGGTGGCCCGGCGCGGGCCATCGCGCAGCACCACGCCATCCACGCCGGGGCGCAGCTTGCGCAGCAGGTCATCGGCGTCGGTGTAATCAAGCGGCTGTGGCGCGGTCAGGCGGGAGATTTCGATAGCAATGTGCGGCAGTTCGCCAGGCTGGACGGGGGCAAAGCGGTAATCGTCGAGGGCGGCAGCAACGGCGTGTTCGCGCACATCTTCAGCCAGAGGTTGGTAGGGTTCAATCGCGCCAATGCAGCCGCGCAGTTGGCCGCCTTTGGTTAGCGTAACAAATGCCGCGCCGGTCTCGCGTAAGGTGGGCGAAAGGGCCGGCAGGTTGAGTTCGGGCAAGGGCTGGCCGCGCACACCCGCCTCCAGCGATTGGCGCGCCAGCGTGAGCAAAAATTGGCGCTCTTCAGCCGTCAGGGGAACAGTAGACATAGCGGAATCTCCTTTCTCTGATATTTCACGCCCGCTCGGACATGAATGTCCGGGCTACCCACAGCGCCGGTTCAAAACCGGCTTTCAGCCCGCTTCAGCGGGCACCGCTCACTAGCCCGGCGATTTATCGCCGGGCGGCCATTGGGCGTCACCGATCCGCCCGGGCGGCATCACGCCCGCCCGGACATGAATGTCCGGGCTACCCACAGCGCCGGTTCAAAACCGGCTTTCAGCCCGCTTCAGCGGGCGCCGCTCACTAACCCGGCGATTTATCGCCGGGCGGCCATTGGGCATCACCGATCCGCCCGACAGCACCAGGCATCACCGATCCGCCCACCGGCGATTGCCCGCTCACCCTGGCACCGTCACTTCGTTCCCAGCTTCGCGCAAAGCGGCCAGCGCACGACCAAGCATATCTTCTTTGACCAGGATGTAATCGGTATCATAGGTGGAAATGGCAAACAGGCTGACCCCCGCCTGCGCCAACACACCCGCAAGCTGCGCCAGGATACCGACCAGGGCGAAATCGAGCGGGCCAAGCACCTTGAAAGCGCGCCAGCCGCTTTCCGCCCGCACACCCGACGGCGCGGCGTCAGCCGCGCAAACCACCGAAAGCTCATCTGCCGTGCGCGTCAGCGACACCAGTTCGCCAACCGCCCATACGGGAAGCGGCGCAGCCGGGTCGAGGCGGTAAATGGAGAAGCGAGATGGCAGCAGGCAGAGGTTCATAACAACCACACCGCAACCATTTCACCGGCAGGCAAACCAGTAGCATCTGCCGGGATGCCGATCAAGCCATCGGCGCGGGCGAGGGTGAAGATGAGATTGCTCTTGCCGAAGATCGGCTCGGCCTGGTAACCAGCCGGGTCAGGCAGCAAACGCACGGGAATCCAATCTTCGCGGCCAGCCTGCGAGGACAGGTTGAGCGTCAGGCGGGCAGAAACGACGGATTGAGGGCGCGGCGTGAGGCCCAAACAGGCCTCCACTGCCGGGCGTACGAACAGATCGGCAATCACCAGCGCACTGACCGGGTTGCCGGGCAGCCCGATCAGCGGCTTGCCCTGGCAGACCGCCAAAATGGTCGGCTTGCCAGGCCGCACGTTGACGCCATGCACCAGCACACCTGGCACACCCAGGCGGTTGATCGCCTCAGCGGTGAGATCACGCGTGCTGGCCGATGAACCCGCCGTGACGACGACGAGGTCGCACTCGGCCAGGGCGCGGGCGGCAGCGGCCGACAACGCCTCCAGTTGGTCAGGCACGATGCCATAACTCACCGGCAGCCCGCCATGCTGCGTGATCAGGGCGGCCAGGGTGTGCGTGTTGACGTCGCGCACCTGCCCAGGCGCAGGGCGGGCCTGGGCAGGGATGACTTCGTCGCCGCTCGACAGGATGCCCACCCGCGGGCGGCGCGCCACAGCCACATTGACCAGGCCCAGCGCCGCCAGCCCACCGATCTCTGCCGGGCGCAGGCGTACCCCCGCGGCAATCACCATCTCGCCAGCGGCCACGTCCTCGCCCGCCTGAATCACGTTCTCGCCCACAGCCACCGCCCGCTGGATTTCAATTTCGCCGGGCCGGGCCGCCTGAGTATGCTCGACCATCACCACCGCATCAGCCGCGCCGGGCAACATGCCGCCGGTGTGGATCAGGGCGCATTCGGCTGGCTGCAAGGCAAAAGCAGGGGCCGCGCCCATGCCAATTTCGCCGCGCAAGTTCAGGTAAGCCGGCAGGCTGTCGGAGGCGCCATAGGTATCGGCAGCGCGCACGGCGTAGCCATCTACAGTGGCGCGGGCAAACTCGGGCAGCGGGTGTGGGGCAGGGATCGGCGCGGCGGCCACGCGGCCCAGGGCCTCGACCAGCGGCACATTCTCAGCCTGTGGGTGCGGCTGCCAGGCGGCCAACCAGCGTTGGCGGGCCACGGCGGGGGAGAGCAGCGACAGAAATTCAGGCATTAACGAATCCAGAAACCATAAGCCAACAAATAGGCGATCATACCGATCAGCAGTTGCCCCCCGAGCAGCATGGCGCGCCAGTTGGGCTTGGCCCCGTCAGCGATGCGGTTCATCTGCCACACCTGCCAGCCGCCCACGGGGATGAGCAAAAATGTGGGCCAGATGATGGCAAAGGGCATCCCCATCACCGCCGCCAGGCCGATCAGCACGAAGGCCATCAGCACCAGCACGTTGTGCATCAACATGCCCCGCTGCCAACCCATGCGGATCAACAGCGTGGTGCGCCCGGCTTTGAGGTCGGTGGCATAGGTTTGCAACTGGCCGAGCAGCACCAGCGCCAGGCACAACGGCGTGAGCGGGAAGGTACTCATCGCCGCCAGGCGCAGCGATTCGCCCGATTGCAGCAGCAGCGCCAACGCCGGGATGAAATTGACCAGCAAGATCACCACCACCAACTCGCCATAACCCGAAGCCGCCAGGCGGCGCGGCGGGGCGGCGTAGAAGAACGCCCCGGCAAAGGCCAACAGCATCAGCAGAAAAACGCCCGGCTGCCAGCCGGCCAGGCGGATCAGCAGCACCGTCAGCGAGGCCAGGGCCGTCAGGCAGGCCGCCGCGGCCATCAGCGCCGCCGGCGGGGCGAGATGCGGCGGGGCATCTTC
Organism: uncultured Anaerolineaceae bacterium; assembly: GCA_964606085.1. Classification (GTDB taxonomy): domain Bacteria; phylum Chloroflexota; class Anaerolineae; order Anaerolineales; family UBA4823; genus CAIQJJ01. Next base: position 59,058 of record CAZSFD010000014.1, on the reverse strand, counting down.
CGCACGGCGCGGCGCAGCAGCAGCCAGCACGGCGGTGTGGTATTCGATCAAAAAAAGCGCGCCAACCTGCGTGAGCAGCACCCACACCAGCCCGCTCAGCAGCAGGCCGCCATCGAGAAACGCCCCCAGGTAACGGGCAATGCCCACGCCGAGCAAATAAAGCAGGGTGGAAAAGAAAAGGGCCAGCGGCTGGATAATGCGGAAAAGCAAGCGAAAGATAGTCATTTAGGCTTCCACGAGATCGTTCACTTCCTGAAAAAGTTGGAGACGATGAACCATACATTGGCCGGGCGTTCTCCCAACCGGCGCATAAAGTAGGGATACCACTGCGTGCCATACGGCACGTACACCCGCACCGGGTAGCCCTCGGCGGCCAGGCTTTCTTGCAGGTCGCGGCGGATGCCGTGCAGCATTTGAAATTCGAGCTTTTCTTTGGGCAGGCCGCTTTGGGCGGCATAGGTTTTGGCAACCTGAATGCGTTGGGCGTCGTGCGTGGCCAGGGCGGGCAGGGGCGGCGTCTTGCCATCGGCGCTCAGGCCAGGCAGCCGGGCAGCGCCATCTATCAACAGGCGGGCCAGCGCATCGAAATTGCCATCTACATCGCTTTTCTTGGGGTAAGCCGCCTCAGCAGGCTCCTTGTAGGCCCCTTTGCACAGACGCACGCGCAGCCCTTCGGCAGCCAACGCCTGGATGTCGGCCTGGCTGCGATACAGATAAGCCTGGATGACGATGCCGAGGTTCTCGAAGCCGCGCTGCCGCACCTGGCGCACGATGTCGAGGGTGATTTGCGTGACCGTGGAGTCTTCCATATCTACGCGGATGAAGTTGGCGTGGTGATGGGCGTGCGCGACAACCTCAGCCAGCAAAGCGGTGCAAAGCGCAGGGTCGAGGCGCAAGCCAAGCTGGGTCAACTTGACCGAGACGTTGGCGCGCAGGCCCAGGCGTTCGAGCGTATCGAGGGCTTCGACGATGTCGCTGGCTGCCTGGCGGGCTTCCTCGATGGTGGAGGTATTCTCGCCAAGATGATCGAGCGTGGCCTGGATGTTTTTGCGGTTCAGCTCTTCGATCACCTTGCAGGCATCTTGCAGCGTGTCGCCAGCCACAAAACGGGTTGCCACCCGCCGCATCACCGGCCAGCCCGTCACAATGCGCCGCGCCCAATCGGCTTTCGAGAGGTAAACAAAAAACGAACGAAGCATCTTGCCTCCTGAGGAAATAGGGTCAGGCCAGATAATACGCCATCTTCTGCAAGTGGACACCGGGGTCAATATATTGCACCTGCACGCCCGGCGGGGTTGACAGGCTGACTGGGGCGTAATTCAAAATGGCTTTGATGCCCGCCTTCACCAGTTGATCAGCCACCGCCTGGGCGTATGCTTCGGGAACGGCAATCATCGCCACCAAAATACCGGCCTGGCGGATGGCTTCTGGCATGGCGGCGGCGTCTTGCACCACGTACTCGCCAATGCGCGTGCCAATCTTGGCCGGGTCGCTGTCGAAAATCATGGCGACGTGAAAACCGCGGTTGGCAAAGCCATTGTAGCGTGCCACGGCGTGGCCCACATCGCCCGCGCCCACCACCGCCATCTCCCACACCCGGTCGAGGTGGAGGATTCTTTGTAAGCACTGCGCCAACTCAGCAATGGAATAACCCGTGCCTTGCTTGCCAAATTCGCCAAAATGCGACAAATCCTTGCGAATCTGCGCCGCCGAAAAACCCAACCGTTCAGCGAGTTCTTGCGAAGAGGTGACCTGGCGGTTGTGCGCCGCCAACTGCTGCAAAGCCCGCAAGTACAGCGGCAAACGGCCAACGACAATATCGGGAATGTGTTTGTTTTCGTTCATAACTCGAATGTACCACAGTTTGTGCAATTGTTGTGCAAAAAAGAACAAGCGGGGTGCAAGCGCGTGATCCGGTAATCAGGCGATGAGGAGCGGTAGGGTATAATCTTTTCTCATTGCACAAAAAATCATCTCACCCTCTCACCCTCTCACCCTCTCACCCTCTCACCCTCTCACCCTCTCACCATCTTCCCATGTTCATTGATCAAGCCACAATCCTCGTACGTTCCGGCAAAGGCGGCGATGGCGCCATCCACTTTCGCCGCGAAAAATATATCCCCCGCGGCGGGCCCGATGGCGGCGATGGCGGCCACGGCGGCGACGTGATCCTCGAAGTCAACCCGCACCTGAATACGCTCTCCAACTTTCAACACAAACGCGAGTTTGCCGCGCAGCCCGGCGCACGCGGCCAGAAGCAAAACATGACCGGCAAATCAGCTGACAACCTGATCGTCCCCGTTCCGCCAGGCACGCTGGTTTACGATGAGGCCAGCGGCACCCTGGTTGGCGACCTGACCGACAAAGGGCAGCAGCTCATCGTCTGCAAGGGCGGGCGCGGCGGACGCGGCAACCAGCACTTTGCCACCTCGTCTAACCAGGCCCCGCGCGTGGCCGAGCGCGGCGCACCCGGCGAAGAACGCACCCTGCGCCTGGAACTGAAACTGATCGCCGATATCGGCATCGTCGGCGTGCCGAATGCGGGAAAATCCACCTTCCTATCTGTCGTCACCAACGCCCGGCCCAAAATCGCCCCCTATCCCTTCACCACGCTCGAACCCAACCTGGGCGTGGCCAACCTCGACGAAGATACCACCCTCGTCCTGGCCGACATCCCCGGCCTGATCGAAGGCGCGCACCTGGGCATTGGCCTCGGTCACGATTTTTTGCGCCACATCCAACGCACGCGTGTGCTGATCCACCTGCTCGATGGCATGGCCGAAGACCCCATCCTCGATTTCGCCCAGATCAACAGCGAATTAGCCTTGTTCGACCCCACCCTGGCGCAAAAACCGCAAGTGGTAGCGCTGAATAAGATGGACTTGCCCGACGTACAGGCGCGCTGGCCGCAAGTCGAAGCCAGCCTCAAGGCCAAAGGCTACGAACCCATGGCGATCTCAGCCGTGGCCGGCAGCGACGTGCGCAAACTGCTCTACCGCGCCGCCCAACGCCTCGCCGAAGCCCCACCGCCCACCCTGCCATCGGAACGCCCGACTGCCGAAAGCGAACTCCCCATCTACCGCCCCGAAGAAGACCCGCGCACCTACACCATCACCCGCACCCCCGCAGGCTTCCGCGTCAGCGGGCAATCTATCGAGCGCGCCGCCGCCATGACCTATTGGGAAGAAGAACAATCCATCCGCCGCTTCCAACGCATCCTGCAAACCCTGGGCGTCGAAGATGCCCTGCGCCGCGCCGGCGCAAAGCAGGGCGATACGGTGTTCATCGGCGATGAATTTGAGTTGGAATGGTCAGACTAGGAATTTTCGGCGGCACCTTCGACCCCCCTCACATCGGCCATCTGATCCTGGCTGCCGAAACGCGGGCGCAGTTGGAACTGGATCGCCTGCTGTGGGTGTTGACGCCCGAGCCACCGCACAAACGCCATCAGCACATCACGCCGCTGCAAACCCGCCTCGAACTGCTGCACGCCGCCCTGCACGATGATCCCGGTTTTGAGATTTCTACCGTAGACATGGATCGTCCCGGCCCACACTTCGCCTGCGACACGGTGCGCATCCTGGCAGACCTGCACCCCCAGGCCAACCTGACCTATGTGATGGGCGGCGATTCGCTGCACGATCTACCCCGCTGGCGGCAGCCCGGCGAACTGCTGGCCCGCCTGGCTTCCCTCGGCGTCATGCGCCGCCCCGGCGACGCCGTTGACCTGAATGCCCTGGAAAGGCAACTCCCCGGCGTCAGCGCCAAAGTCCGTTTCATCGAGGCCCCCCTGCTGACCATCGCCGCCTCCGACATTCGCCAGCGCATTGCCGAAGGACGGCCTTACCGTTATTACCTGCCTGCCGCCGTGTATGAACTCATCCAGAACAAGCAGCTTTACCAAAACCGAATACCGAGTACCGAATAACGATGCACGGGCATTCGCGATTCGTTGACACCGTTGTCGAATCTGGCATAATTCCCCTATCTCTTCCCCCCAACCGAAAGGACAATTTTTATGACCAAAATCGCCTTCATTGGAGCTGGCAGCCTGGGCTTCACACGCGGCCTGGTGCGCGACCTGCTGACCTTCCCCACCCTCACCGACGCCACGATCAGCCTGATGGATATTGACCCCGAACGGCTCGATTTCGCCAGGCGTGCCGTCACCCGCATCGTCGAGATGGGCAACTACCCCGCCAAAGTGGAAGCCACGCTCAGCCGCCAGGAAGCCCTGCAAGACGCCGATTTCGTCTTGATCACCATCCTGGCGGGCGGCGTGGACGTGTGGCGCTACGACATCGAGATCCCCAAGCAATATAACGTGGATACCAACGTCGGCGACACACGCAGCGTCTCAGGCATCTTCCGCGCCCTGCGCACCATCCCCGTCATGCTCGACATCGCCGCCGACATCGAACGCTACGCCAAACCCGATGTGATGGTGTTGAACTACACCAACCCCATGGCCATGCTCTGCCGAGCCATCCAGAAGAAATTCGACCATTTCGGCCAAGACCTGCGCCTGACCGGCCTGTGCCACAGCGTCCAGGGCACCGCCTCGATGCTGGCCCATTGGATCGGTGCGCCCGATAGCGAAATCACCTACACCTGCGCCGGCATCAACCACCAGGCCTTCTACCTCGATTTCAAATGGAACGGCAAAGACGCCTACCCGCTGATCCACAAAGCCATCACCGAGCGCCCCGAGGTTTACAACGAAGAAATCGTCCGCAACGAAATGTACCTGGCGCTCGATTACTACGTCACCGAGTCGAGCGGCCACAACTCTGAATACAACGCCTGGTTCCGCAAGCGCCCCGACCTGATCGAAAAATACTGCACCCACGGCACCGGCTGGAATCCCGGCCACTACGCCTACATCTTGCACGAATACGAAAAAGCCGCCGACACCTGGCGCGACGAAGCCAAGAAGTGGTTCGACAAAGAAGTTCCCATCAGCCTGGAGCGCGGCCACGAATACGCCGCTTACATCATGAACGCCGTCAAAGGCGGCGAAATCTTCTGGTTCAACGGCAACGTGCCCAACACCAAGTTGATCACCAACCTGCCCGAAGGGGCGTGCGTGGAAGTGCCGGTGTACGTGGATAAGGCCGGGCTGCACCCCGTTCACGTCGGTGCGCTGCCGCCGCAGTTAGCCACCCTCGTCCACACCAGTTCGATGATCGAAGAGATGGCCGTCGAAGCCGCCCTCACCGGCAACCCGCGCCTGGTCTACCAGGCCGTCATCCACGACCCGCTCAGCGCCGCCGTCCTCTCCCTGGCCGAGATCAAACAAATGGTCAACCAGATGCTGCAGAAGAACAAGGATTACTTGCCGCAGTTCACGCATTTGGAAGCATAGCAGGGGGCAGGTAGCAGGGGGCAAGTGGCAAGGAGCAAGTAGCAGGTTTGCGCCGGGTGTTGCGTTATCGCAGCATCCGGCGTTTCTTTCCATACCCTCGCCCCGCGCTTCCTGCCACCTGCAACTTGCAACCTGCTCTGCAATGATTTATGCCTCGTTTATGGTTGGAAAGGCCCCCTTGCCGTATCCTTAATGCAATTCCCTGACCGAATTTGACGAGGTTTGAAGATGAATGATAAACTTTCTCCAGCACAAGAAACGCTCAAATTGCTCACCGCCCGCGAAGCCGCCAGCTATTTGCGCGTGAGCCTTTCGACCCTCTACCGCATGGAACAGGTGGGGCAACTCACACCCTTGCGCACGCCAGGCGGACATCGGCGTTACACCGTCCCCATGCTCAACGCCTGCCTGGCCCCGGCACTGCGCAATGTGGCCGAAGAAATCACACAAGCTCAGGAGCCATCGTATGCCTGAAAATTACCACATCCTGATTGTGGATGACGACGAAGAACACGCCGAGTGGATCGCCGAATTTCTGCGCATCTCTGGGCCGTTCACATCGGAGCGGGCGAAAGACGTGGCCGAACTGTGGGCGCAAATTTACAACCACAACTACGACACCATCTTGCTCGATTACAAATTGCCCGATGGCACCGGCCTGGATGCCCTGGTGGAAATGCAAAACCGCGGCTACCAGGTGCCGGTGATCATGATCACCGGCCAGGGCGATGAACGGATCGCCGTCAAATCTATGCACCTGGGCGCAGCCGATTACATGATCAAAGGCGCCGAATCGCTGCTGACGCTGCCCGCCATCATCCAAAAAGCCATCCAGGCTTACCAGCTCAAACTCTCCGTGCAGCGCTCGATGGAGCAAATCCGCTATCAGGCGTTGCTGCTCAACAACGTGCGCGATGCCGTAGTGGTGTGGGATACCACCGGCAAGATCACCTACTGGAATCCCGCCGCCGAAATGCTCTACGGCTGGAAATCGTCCGAACGGCTCAACCAGCCAGTGGTCGAAAATTATCACAACCTGTTTATCCCCCCGGTGCGCGAACCCCCGCGCGAAGGCACCACCGGGCAGGAAGTCGAACGCCGCTACAACCTGCGCAACCAACATATCCTTTGGGTCAGCTCGCGCATCAGCGTTTTGCGCGATTATGAAAACGGGCGTTTGCTCGGTTACATGGATGTCACCCGCGATATCACCTCGCGCAAAAAGGTGGAACAAGAATTGCGCATCGCCCTGGCGCGCATCGCCCAAACAGCCCGGCTGGTTGCCATCGGCGAAATGGCCTCCAGCGTGGCGCATCACATCAACAACCCGCTCACCGCCATCATCGGCGAAAGCCACCTGCTGCTGCAAAACCTCGAAAACAACCCCACACGCGAATCAGTCGAGATCATCCAGAAAGGCGGCTGGCGCATTCAAGAAGCCGTTCAAAAATTACTGGAACTTTCCCGCCCAACCACCGACACCCTGGTCAACCTCAACATCAACCAGACCATCCGCGATGCCCTGAACCTGGTCAGTGATCCTATTCGCATGGATGGCACCAACATCGAAGTGATCTTGAGCGACAACCTGCCCGAAGTATATGGCAACCCGCGCCAACTCAGCGACCTGTGGGTGAACCTGCTACTGCTGGCCCGCGACGCCACCAATGATGGCGCCCCCCACACCATTCGCGTCCGCTCGATCAAACACAATGAAAAACTGGTGCAGGTCGAAATCTATGATGATGGCGCCCCGATCCCGCCAGAAGTCATCCCACACCTATTTGAAGCCGATTTTCGCAAAGCGGTCAAACAGCGCGGCATCGGGTTCGAGTTTTCCTTATGCAATGACATTGTCCAACAGCACCACGGCCAGATCAAAGCCGAGAGCGATCCGCAGCGTGGTACAATTTTGCGCGTCATTTTGGGAGGTTCCGCATGAATAACAGCATCAACTTGTTGATCATTGAAGATGATGAAATCGTCGCCCGCACCATCGAACGCAGCTTGCGCGGCCAGGAGTTCAAAATTACCACCGTCAACAGCGGCGTAGATGGTCTGAAAACGGCCCGGCGCGCCATCCCCGACCTGGTCATCCTCGACATCGTCATGCCCGGCATGGATGGCTACACCGTCTGCCGCGAAATGCGCGCCGACCCCTTGCTGACCCATGTCCCCATCTTATTCCTCACCGCCAAGATCAAAGACGAAGACAAGATCGCCGGCTTCATGGCTGGCGCTGACGATTACCTGACCAAACCCTTCAATGTAGATGAGCTAATCCTGCGCTTGCGCGCCATTTTGCGCCGCACCCAGGCGCAGAAAACACTGCCAGCCAGTTCCAACGGCAGCGCCGAAAACAGCCCCGCTGATGGTACAAAAATTGTGATTGGCAGCTACATACTGGATACACGCACGTATGAGTTAGCCACCCCCCACTATGGCAAACTGCGCCTGACCCCGGTGCAATATGACCTGCTCTATCATCTGATGAGCCATCCGGGCCGCATCTTCTCACCGGCGCGCCTGCTCGATGAAGTGTGGGATTACCCCGCCAACACCGGCAGCCCCGATCTCGTCCGTGTTCACATCAAAAACCTGCGCGAGCGCATCGAAGAAGACCCCAGCACCCCCACCTTCATCCGTACCGTTCCAGGCTACGGTTACACCGTCGGCAACGAATAGCGCCTCAACAACCATGTCCACCGCCGATCCAACCTGTTGTGACCCGCTGCTTGCGCTGATCAACAGCCTGCCATTTGCCATTTACGCCATCCAGCGCGATTACACGTTAGTCACAGTCAATCGCGCCCTGGCACAACGGCACGCCGCATCACCCCAGGCCTTGGCGGGGCAAATCTGCTACCAGGCGCTTTATCAACGCTCCGAACCATGCCCGGGCTGTCTGGTTGCCGAGACATTCAACCACGGCAAAAACACCACCCGCACCCAACGCACGCACCAGGATAGCCAGGAAGCGCAAACCTGGGAGATTGGCACTTACCCCATTTATGATAAGGAGCAGGTGAGCCAGACGGTTATTTTAGAGCAGGATGTGACCGAACGACAGCGCCTCGAAAGCCTGGTGGCGCAGTCGGAACAATTAGCGGCCATCGGGCAGCTTGCCGCCGGCGTGGCGCATGAGATCAACAACCCACTCACGGCCATCCTGGCCAACGCCCAATTGTTGCAGCGCGAAATCCCGCCAGAGGATGACCGGCAGGAATTGGTCAGCATGATTGCCGAAGCTGGCGCACGCGCCGCCCAGGTGGTGCGCAGCCTGCTCGACCTGGCCCGCCTGGAGCAATACGAATTTCTGCCCACCCAGATCAACGACACCATTCGCAAAGCAATTGAACTGGTCAAACACGAGGTGGTTGCCAATTCGCTTTCCCTGCACAGCAACCTTTCCAGCACCTTACCATTCGTACGCGCCAGCCAAAGTCACCTGCAAGGCGTGTGGGTGAACCTGCTGCTGAATGCCATTGACGCTTTTGAAAAAACCGCCGGCGAAATCCACATCAGTTCCGAACTGGTTGGCAATGAAGTACACATCAGCGTGGCCGATAACGGCAAAGGCATCGCGCCCGAACATCTCCCCCGCATTTTCGACCCCTTCTACACCACCAAATCTGCCGGGCATGGCACCGGCCTGGGCCTGGCCGTATGCGACCGGGTGATCAAACGCCACAACGGGCGCATTGTCTTACAAAGCGAAGTGGGCAAAGGCACAAAAATTACAGTGATCTTACCGGTTCCCTAGCAGGCATCCGTGGGCCTCTACCAACCCACGCCCGCCACCCACGCCTCTACCGGGATCAGGTTCGCAGCGGGGAATGCCAACCAGACCAAAAACTCGGCATTGCCCTTTGGTCCCAACAACGGCGAACGGATGCCCCCCTGCACGGCGAAATTTTCTCCCACGGCAAAACTCAACACATCGCGCAGAATTTGTTGATGGATCGCCGCCTCGCGAATCACACCACGCGTGCGGGCGGCCTGTTCACGCCCGGCTTCGAATTGGGGTTTGATCAACGCCACCACCTGTCCAGCAGGAGCCAGCCAGCCCTTCACCACCGGAAGCAGCACCTTGAGCGAGATGAACGAAGCATCTATGGTTGCCAGCGCCACCGGCTCAGGCAGCATAGACAGGTGGCGGGCATTCGTCCCTTCCATCACCACCACCCGCCCATCCTGCCGTAAACGCCAATCGAGGATGCCCGTGCCAACATCAATCGCGTAGACCCGTTCGGCCCCCGCTTGCAGCAAACAATCGGTGAAGCCCCCCGTCGAAGCGCCCACATCGGCGCAAACTTTCCCGGCTACGGAGATGTCAAAGGCATCCAGGGCCGCTTGCAGTTTCTCACCACCGCGCGAGACAAAGCGTGGGCCGGTATCAAGTGTCAGGTGGGCGTCGGCAGCCACCAACGCAGCGGGGGTTTGAACCAACTGACCGTTAACGCGCACCTGCCCGGCCATGATCCAGCGCCGGGCAAGTGAACGGTCTGCGGCCAAACCCGCTGCAACCAGGCAATCATCCAGACGAATTTTTCCAGCCAAAGTGCTTTCGCCAGCTCCTATACGCCGATCACAATCGCCCGGGCGGGTGTGCCATCGGCCCCGGCGATTTTTAACGGCAGGCAGTAAAGCGTGTAGCGCCCCTGCGAAACCTCGGAAAGGTTCAACCCCTCAACGATGATCACCCCGGCCTGTAAAAGAGTCTGGTGAACAGCAACGCTATCGCCGAAGGGAGCTACCGATAGGTAATCTATGCCTACCAGCCGAAAACCGCGGTCCACCAGGTACTGAGCGCCATCTTCGCTGAGGGCGACATAATCTTTCTGGAACTCGGTGATACCCTTCGCCCACAGGTCTGAATTGCGCGTGCGAAACAGGATGCGCCGGGTGCGCGGGGGAATTTCGGCCTGTTCGAGGACGCTTGCCGTGATCACCTCGACCTCAGGCAGGTGAACGATGTACACGCGACCGTTCAAATCGCTTAACGACAACTGTTCAATGGTTTTCCCGTTAGCAAGAAAGTGGTACGGCGCATCTACATGGGTGCCAGTATGGGCGCTCATGCGCACCTGCGATACATTCGCATGGTGGCCTTCCTCAATTTTGCTTACCCGCGTCATCTCGAAAGGAGGATCGCCAGGCCAAACAGGCATTGCCGGTGAAAGCGTCAAGCTAATATCGTATAGATGCATGTTTTTCCTCCGAAAGGGCAAATCCGCAGCCATAAAAAGTGTCGTCAAAAGGCTTTTTTCTGGCTGTGCTATAAGTATATATAGGGTCTTAGAAACGCGCAACCGAACCCACTCCGATAAAAATGGCGTGAACGAAGGCTGACAATGTTGCAACGCAGCCGACCAGAGACGACATGCTATAATCTTATGAAAGGAATTGCGATTAATCCTACCGAAATAGAACGTTTCGAGCAGATGATCACCAGAAGGCTTCCGTGATGGGTGCGTTTTTTGAACAACTTCTAACCATCCTGGTGACAACACCAGGCAGCCTGGCATACCATTTGATCACCATTTTTTCGATGGTGATGGGGCTGATGGTATGCGTCAACCATTGGCGCGCCAGCGGTTTCCCGCAGGCGGCACGCGCCAGCAGAGGCATGGCCTGGCTGTTAGGGCTGCAGGCCATTTTGCTTGCAGCAGCCTTGTTGGCCTACATAGGTGTTTTGGCCATGCCATACGCCCTGCCGCCGCTGGATCGCATCGTGGGATTGTTGAGCGTGGTCGCCATCATCTGGTTGTGGGGCTTTCCTGAGCCTTCGCGGCCCGGCGATGCCGCGACCCTGCTGTTGAGCCTGTTCATCGGCGTCGGGATGATCCCGGCCATCTTATTATGGCAAACCGAAAGCGGGCAAATGCCCTTCAACGCCTCCGGGCTGGATCAGGCAGCCGGGTGGCTCGGCCTGGCCTTATCGCTGGCAGGATGCCTGCTGCTGGCGCTGCGGCGGCCTAATGGCTGGGGATTGGGCCTGGGGATGCTGACCCTTACAGCCATGGGCTACCTGGGCAGCTTGAGCTTTGCCTACCAGCCCACAGCCGATTATGCCGGGGCATTACGCCTGGTGCAGTTGGCGGCCTATCCGCTGCTGCTTGGCCTGCCCATGCGCTTCCCCGGCGTGATCGAACGCCAGGAAGACAAAGCAGTCAGCCCAGCGCAAAAGGGCCTCATTGCCGAAAAACGGCGCTACAACTCAGACCCGCGTCTGATCCAGGAATTTTTGCACCTGGTCAGCAACACCATACCCGGTAAAGCGTGTGATGGGCTATCGAAAGTCATTTCGCAAATGATGGTGGCCGATCTGTGCTTCATGGTTTCGATGCCTGCGGATAGCAAACAGTTAAATGTATCCTGTGGATATGATTTGATCCGCCAGCAGAGCATCGAAGGTTTTTCGATTGACGAACGTCTCTCGCCGATCATTTCCAGCGCTTTGCGGCGTAACCGTTCAGTGCGCCTGCCCGCCAGCAGCACCTCGCCCGATCTGTTGGGTTTTGCCAATGTGCTGGGCATCGGGCGTGTGGGACACATGCTGGTTGTGCCATTCCCCGTGGAAGACAAAATCAACTTGATGGGCATCGTGCTGCTCTCGCCCTATTCGCATCGCGGCTGGACGAACGATGACCAGGCCAATTTGAACCAGATTGCCAGCCTGATGGCACGCATCTTGCATCAAAACCAGCCAAGCGCAGCCATGCGCCAGGAATTGGAACAGGCCCAGCAAGCCCTGGCAGCGGCGCGCAAACAAATTACAGAATTGCGCCAGGAAAAGGAAGCGCTGCTCAACCGTTCGGCGCAAACCCCGGCCACGGCGGCGATTGCCGCGCTGGGCCAGGGGCGTTTTTCCAACAGCGAAACCGAACAACTCAAAGAACAGCTTCGCCTGACCCTGGAAGAACTGGCGCGCTTGCAGGCGGAGAATCAACAGATCAAGCTGAATGTCCAGCAATCCTCCAACAATAGCTTGAGCGAAGTGACCCAACTCGAGGAGCAATTGCGCATTTCGCTCGAAGAGATCACCCGCCTCAATGAGCGCCTGTTTGAGGCCGATCAGCGCCTGATGGAACTGCAACGCGCCAGACCAACCGATGCCGCCTCGCCCGAAAATGATGCTGTGATTGCCGCCATGGCTCAGGAATTGCGCCAACCCCTGTTTTCGATCATCGGCTATACCGATTTGCTCTTGGGTGAATCGGTAGGACTGTTGGGCGCGTCACAGCGTAAGTTCATCGAACGGGTCAAAATCGCCAGCGAACGCCTGGGGACGCTGGTCGAAGACCTGGTACGCATCACTTTGAACGAAACGCCCTCTCATCATAGCGAAAGTGTTGACCTGGGCGCCGCCATTGATGAGGCGCTCACAGCAGCGGTTGTGCAAATCCGCGAGAAGAACATCGCCCTGCGGCTCGAACTGCCCGAACAATTGCCGCACATCTACGCCGACCGCGATGCTTTGCAGCAAATCTTGATCCACCTGCTGCAAAATGCCGGCCTGGCTTCGCCGGTGGATGGTGAGATTTCGCTTCATGCCCACATCGAAGAAGGCGATCAGAACGCCCATTTCGTGCTGATTCGCGTGGCCGACAGCGGCGAGGGCATCCCACAGGACGAACTGCCGCGCGTTTTCTCGCGCCTGTACAAAGCGGATAACCCGCTCATTCCGGGCGTTGGAGATACCGGCGTCGGGTTGTCCATCGTAAAATCACTGGTCGAGGCCCAAAAGGGACGCATTTGGGTTGACTCGCAAAAAGGCCACGGTTCGATGTTCAGCGTGTTGCTGCCCGTATCCGCGCCAAGCCTGACCGGGGGGAATGGGAACGGCGCACGAGGAAAAGTATGAGCGCGTTGAAACAGGCTTTTGCGGGTATTGCCCTGGCTTGTGTCTCGCTGCTCCTGGTGATCGGCAGTATGGCGCTGGCATTTGCCGAAGGACAACCAGCCATTGCGCTGCTGGCAACGGCGGTCAATACCGTCGGGCCGCAGTTCATCCGCACGCCTGGTCAACCAACCGTCACGTTCGCGGCCACACCGCCCCGGTCAGCCGCCCTGCCCACCGCCTGCCCCCAGCCAGCCAACTGGATCGCCATCAACATTCAACCCGGCGATGACCTGACCACCCTGGCCGAACGCTATGGCATCAGCGCCGCTGAATTGAAACGCGTCAACTGCCTGCTGATAGACAGACTGATCGCCGGGGCGACCCTCTATGTGCCAGCCGTGGCCCCGACAGACACCAGCTTACCGTGCGGCCCATATCCAGGGTGGGTGACTTACCAGGTGCGGCCTGGCGACACCTTGCTGGCCATCAGCCAGTTATTTGCCACCACGGTGGACGAATTGCGCTTCGCCAATTGCCTCGCCAGCGACCTGATCCGCGCCGGGCAAAAGCTCTATGTGCCCAACCGCCCACCCATCGAACCCATTGCGCCGACGATCACCCCGCTGCCCAGCCTCACCCCCGAAGCCACCGCCAGCGCAACCATCCCCGCACCGACGACAGCCATCACACCCACCGAAACCGCCACACACACGCCTGAGCCAACCACACCCATCCCCGCCACAGAAACCCCCACCCCCACAAGCACCCCCACGCTGCTGCCCGAAGAGCCAACCGCCACGCCCACGCCCACCGATACGCCATCTGCAACGGCCACGGATACCCCTGAACCCACAGCCACGCCCGAACCCACAGCCACGCCTGAGCCGAGCCAAACGCCAGCGGCCATCCCCAGCGACACCCCCTCGGCAGAAAACCCATGAGACGCACGATTGCCCCCATAGGCATTTTTTTGTGGCTATGCAGCCTGGCGTTAGCTGCCTGCGGGGGGCCGTTTTCGCCGGGCTACATGCCACCCATCCTGGCGATTGGGCCAGCGGGTTCAACGCCCACGCCCACGCCATTCCAGCCGCTGGCGCCCACGGCCACTTATCTGCCCGTGGCCAACGCCCTATCCACCGAGCCCGCACAAACGCCAGCCGCCGATGTGGTCATCTCCAACCAGTCGCCAACCAATTGGGATACGTATCCGGGGCCATCGGTCTGGCCTGATATTGACATCCCCCCGCCCGTGGGTTTGCTGCCACAGCCCGAAGGCCAGGTGAATATCCTGCTGCTGGGTTCAGATCAGCGTCCTGATAGCGGCGGGTTTCGCACCGACACCCTTTTGTTAGCCACGCTCAACCCGCAGGCCGGCACCGTCAGCCTGACCTCGTTTCCGCGCGACCTGTACGTCTATATCCCTGGCTGGACAACGCAGCGCATCAACACCGCCTTTGGCTATGGCGGGTTCGATGCGCTGGCGATCACGATGGAATACAATTTCGGTGTGCGGCCCAGCCATTATGTGGTGATCAACTTCTGGTCCTTCAAAGAAGTGATTGACAACCTGGGAGGAATTGACGTGCAGGTGGCCGTGACGTTAACCGACCACCGCACGGGCTATGGCGATTACACCATGCCCGCCGGCCTCAACCACATGGACGGCGAGACGGCGCTGTGGTATGTGCGCTCGCGCTACTCCACCAACGACATAGACCGCGGCCGCCGCCAACAAGAAGTGCTGCTGGCGATCTTCCAAAAATTGATGAGCTTAGATGCCGTCAAACGCGCCCCCGATTTATACAATATCTATATCAACAACGTCGTCACCAACATCCGCTTTGAAGATGTGGCCCCCCTGCTGCCGCTGGCAACGCAATTGCTCGATCCCACCCGCATTCATCGCTATGGCATTGGCTATGAGCAGCTCGTTCCGTGGGTCACATCGGGCGGCGCCCAGGTGCTGCTCCCGGTTCAGGAGGCCGTGCTGGCCGTGATGCGCCAGGCGCTCAACAGCCCGTAATACGGGGGCATTCCGCTGACAAAAAAGCGCCGATGGGGGAAGTTTTGGTGCTAAAATACGACTAATTGTATCGGAATATAGAACGGTATCGAAAGGACACCTTGCCCATGAAAAAGGCGCTCTCTCGCAAACAATTCCTGCGCATTGCAGCAACCAGTGTATCGGCGCTGGCCCTGGCGGCCTGCGGGGTAGATGAAACCAGCACGCCTGCCGCGGCGCTGCCGGCGGCCAGCCAAACGCCGCGCCCACAGCCAACGGCCACCCAACCGCCACCACCCACCTTCACCGTTCCCCCCAGTGCAACCAGCGCACCCACCGACGCGCCAATCCCCACCGAAACGCCCGCCCCCTCCGCCACGCCCACCCCCGGCCCCGACATCATCGTAGCCCGTAACGGTGAACCCGAAGACCTGGTGCGCCGCGCCATCGCCGCCCTGGGTGGCATGGAGCAGTTCGTCTTCCCTGGCGCGAACGTGATCGTCAAACCCAACATCTGCGTAGATTTCCGCACTTACCAATGGGCCGCCACCACCAACCCGTGGGTGGTCGGCACGCTCGTCAAGATGGCCTTCGAAGCCGGGGCAGCCAGCGTGCGCGTGATGGATCAGACCTGGCAACGCAACATGACCGAAGCCTACGCCCGCAGCGGCATTCAGGAGCAGGTGGAGGCGGCGGGCGGCGTGATGGAGTGGATGCCCGTGGAGAAGTTCATCGCCACGCCTGCGCCACAGGGCGTGCAATTTCAGGAATTTGGCATCTACGAAGAAATTCTCAAAGCCGATGTGGTCATCAACGTCCCCATTGCCAAGCATCACGCCAACGCCAGGTTGACCCTGGGAATGAAGAACCTGATGGGGGTCATCTCCAACCGCCCGGCCATGCACGATACCGAAGTGACCTTTTTTGGCGAGACCTTCGGCAACCGCCTGGCCGACCTGATCTCGGTGCTGCGCCCGACGCTGAACGTGATGGATGCCGTGCGCATGATGATGGATGGCGGCCCCACGGGTTTCAGCTTGCAAGAAGTCAAAAAAGCCGACACGATCATCGTTTCACGCGACATCGTGGCCCTCGACAGCTACACCGCCACGCTGTTCGGCTTACAGCCCGAAGACCTCGTTTATGTGGCTGCCGCCGCCCAGCGCGGCCTGGGGCGCAGCGACCTGGCGAATTTGCGGGTGGAAGAATTGAACATACAGTAAAAAAACGGGCGCTTGCAGCGCCCGTTTTTTATTTCCCCGTCACATAAAAGAAATCCATCTCCCACTGACCCAGGTAGCGATCCACCCATAAATCCATGATCTCCGGGTAGAGCGCTTCGCCGGTCAGTTTGTCATCTACCACCTTCATGGCTGCAAAATGGGCGTGGGTGGGGTTGATGTCGAGTAACATGCTGTTGTGGGCATTGGCGCGCAGCATGGCCTCGGCCAGGGCGGGCATCGAAAGGCTTGGCCCGGCGAAATAGTACAACACACGCTCATCTTCGCTCAGGCCAGCGCCCGAGCGAATGGTGTTGATCGTCCCATCCAGGTTAGCGCCCCAATCGAGGTAGCTGCCGTTGTAGACTTTCTCGTTGATCACCCCGTTGTGGACGATCATGAGCGCGTTCTGGCGATAGGATTGATAGTCACGGCTATCGGCCAGGTCGAGGCCCCACTCGCCAAGCTGCACGCGGCCATCTTTGTAGATGGCAAGGGTGGCCAGGCCGGTTTTAGCGCCGAGCGTGGTCAGGCCATCGGCCATGGCGCCGTAATAACCGTGTTCGGCGATGAAGCCGCCATTGAAAGCGGCGATCAGTTTGCCGGGCTGACGGTCTTCAAGGGGGATGATGCCCAGGCCATGTTTGCTGTCGGGCATGGCGGGTTCTTTCAGGCCAAGGACGTAGGTCAGTTTCGTGCGCGTCAGGTCGATGGCGACGACGGCGACGACGGCGTAGGGGCGTTCGGGGTCGGGCTGCAAAAAGGTGCGCAGGCCAACGACTTCACCGGCGGAGTCGTAGAGATAGGGCTGCCAGATGCCTTCCCCGGGCAGATCGTCAAAGGGGCTGAGGGCCGGCAAATTCCAATAGGCGGGCGTGGGGGTGGGCGTTTCGGTAGGGGTAGCCGTCGGTGGGACCGGTGTGAGGGTGGCCCCGGTGGGCGTTGGGCCAGCGGTGGGCGTGTCGGTAGGCATGGAAGTGGACGTTGGCCGCGGCGTGGCCGAAGGCGGCAGGGAAGTGGCTGTGGCTGCGGCAACTGCCCAGGCAGGAGCGTCGGGCTTTTCAAGGCCGAGGGCATATTTCCATTGTGTCACCTGGTCTTGAATCTCGAAGACCCAGGTTTCCAGTTGCGCAACACGCTCTTTGCCCAACACCTGGCGCATGGGGTTGGCCAGGCGGGTGCCAATGGCCCGCCAGTTGGCAAGGATCAGCGCGCCCGAAAGCGCCAGCACGCCGAAAAGAATGATCCAGAAGGTGCGTTTGTTTTGTTTCGACATCGTTTTTCCTGGTTTTGTCATCGCCGTTTAGCCTGCCGATTTTACTAGACTTGGTTCTGAATAACAACGCAGGATTTTTCCGTTCTGTGTGGTGATACAATTGCGACAGCGTGTCATCCGGGTAAACAGGTCACCGGCATAGACACCCATCCCATGAGTATCCCTGAATCCGAATTAGCTTTACACAAGGCACTCCAGCGCATTCACATGGTGATCACGCGCGGGTTAGAAGTCACCCATCACAGCAGCTTGGCCCTGGCCGAGAAATTCACCCCGCAGGGCCGTCTCGACGCCGATACACAGGTTGGCTTTTACCGCTATGCGCACTGTCTGGTAACTGTGTTAGAAACCCATCACAAGGCGGAGGAAGAAGTAACCTTTCCTTACTTCAAAGAACGCCTGCCGGGTTTGCGGCTGGCCCCCTTGATTGAACAACATCAACAAATGCAGCCACACATCCACGCGCTGAAAGCGAGCATCGTGGAACTGGCATCAGAAACGCCGCCCACCGCCGTACTCGAACAACTAAGCCAGGCCTGCAACAATGTACGCATCCTTTGGACGATGCACGCCCCCGCTGAAGAAAATTACTTCGCCGCCCACTCTGCAACCGCCTTGCAATTGACCGCCGAAGAACAACGAACCATCACCCGCCGCACGGTCGAGTACAGCCAGCAGTATTCGCGCCCCCCGGAGTGGGTGCTGGCGTTCGTGCTGTACAACCTTAGCCCAGCCGAACGCGCCGAGATGAGTCAATCTATGCCAGCCCATCTGACCAAAATGATGGTGCCGATCATTTGGAAAAATGAATGGGCGCCGATGAAACCCTATCTGCTCGATTAATCCAATCCATCCGTTGTTGAAAATATGTTAACGTATAACCTTTCCACCATCCCCTTCTCCCTGGCCGGTTCATTTCTCATTATCACACCCCGCACCCATTCACAAACCCACCGGTTGCTCTATAAAACCAGCGCCCGCCGGGCGGTTACTGAAAAAAGTATGTCGGATTGGGCTGCCGATTTCTTCGAGTTGGCGCTGCTGCGCGATGGCGTCGAGGTGGCCTACACCAGCACCGCCCAACCCCACCGCCTCGACCTGCACGCCGAAGGCGGCGGCTCGCTCACCCTGGCATTTGCCAGCGGCAATACCCTCACCTTTGAAACCGAGGGTGTTACCCTGCGCCTGCTGCCCTGTAAAGAATTTGCCACCCACTACCGCCCCGCCGACGATCAACACTGCCTGGTCGACTGGCCGGGGCGCGGCATCCATCACTTGCGCGCCGGCGATGAGACCACCATCCAACTGAACCCGGCCACCACAGAAAACCCACATGGCAGCGTGGATTTCAGCGGGCGGCGCGGCGCACTGCGCTTCCAGGAATACGAAGACTTCTGGCAGGCCCCCTTCCCAACCCTGGCGAAGGCGCTGAACGCCCGTCAGAAGGAATATGCACGTTGGGCCGCACGCCTCCCGTCTGTGGCCGAGAAATATCGCCCCACGGCTGAAATCGCCTGGTTCTTGCTGTGGAATTGCATCGTTCCCGATGATGGGCAGTTGACGCGCCCGGCCATTTACATGAGCAAAGCGTGGATGAATGCGATCTGGTCGTGGGATAACTGCTTCAACGCGCTGGCCGTTGCCAGGGCAGACCCGCTGCTGGCCTGGGATCAGGTGCTGCTCTTCTTCGATCACCAGGATCCCAACGGCAGCATCCCCGATATGGCCTACGATCTCGACGTTTTGTACAGCTTCAACAAACCACCCATCCAGGGCTGGGCGATCAAAAAGCTGGTCGAACGCATCGGCCTGGAAAAATCACAACCCGCCCTGGCCGAAATCTACAAACCGCTCAGCCGCTTTACCGAATGGTGGTACACCTACCGCGACTTCGACGGCGATGGCATGTGCCAATATCACCACGGCAACGACTCAGGCTGGGATAACGCCACCGTTTTCGACCAGGGCTACCCCACCGAAGGCGCAGACCTGGCAGCTCACCTGGTGCTGCAATGCGAAGGGCTGGCCTTTATCGCTGAGGCGCTGGGCAAGAAAAAGGCTGCCCGCCGCTGGCAGCGCCGCGCGCAGGAGCAACTACGAAACCTGTTGTCGCAGGGCGTCCAAAAGGATCACTTCTTCGCCCCTCTCGATGGCGCAAACCAGGCCGTGGCCAGCCAATCTTTGCTCAACTACATCCCCCTGGTGTTGGGCGAGCGCTTGCCCAAGGAAATTCGTAAAGCGCTGGTGGCCGATTTACAGCCCGATGGCAATTTCCTGACCCGCTGGGGCCTGGCCAGCGAAGCGACCAACTCACCCAAATACACCCCCGATGGTTACTGGCGCGGCCCCATTTGGGCGCCCGCCACCTACCTGATCTTCGACGGCCTGGTGAACGCTGGCGAAAAGAAACTCGCCCGCACCGTGGCCGAGCGCTTCTGTGACCTGTGCGCCCAGGATAACGGGTTCTGGGAAAATTACGATGCCCTCAGCGGCAAAGGCTTGCGCTGCCCTGGCTATTCATGGACGGCATCGGTATTTTTACTGCTGGCAGAATTTCTCTATGACTGACATAGCCCGACTTACTGCCCTGCTCCTGTTAGGTTGGCTGCTTGCAAGCTGCCGCAACGCACCCACGGCCACACAGCCCCCGCTCCCCACGGCCACACAGCCCCCACCCACCATCACGCCCTACGTTGCCGCCTTTGAAATTTATCCCGATCAACCACTGCAAACTGTGGCGCATATCGGCAGTGGCAACTTCATCCACTACTTTGGGCAAACCACCACCGCCACCGAACCCATCTCGGCGCTCAATCTCGAAATCCTGCAACCGCGCTTTGCCCGCCTCGCCATCGAACTGGATGCCTGGGAGCCGGTCAACGACAACGATGACCCGCTAGCCACCGACCCCGCCGCCTTCGTAGACGACGCCCACAATCACGCCACCTTCGAACTCATGCAGCAACTTCAGGCGCAAGGCGTGGAACTGACCGCCAGTATCTGGCGCGTGCCCGCCTGGCTGGTGGAAAATCCCAACAACGGCAGCGCGCAGATCATCCCGCGGGAGCGCTATCCTGAAGCCATCGAAGCCATCGCCGCCTGGCTGCTCCATGCGCAAGAAACCTACGGCGTGGAAGTGGCCTATTTTTCATTCAACGAAGCCAACATCGGCATCAATGTGCTGCTCTCACCCACCGATTATGCCGAAATGATCCGCCTGGGCGGCAAACGGTTTGCCGAATTGGGCCTGAACACCCGTTGGCTGCTGGCCGATTGCTCCTCGATTGGCGGCTGCCTGGAATATGCCCAGGGCATCTATGCCAACGATGACATCCGCCCTTACCTGGGGCCGCTGGCCTTCCACAATTGGGATGGCGTCAATGTGGCCGACGGAACGATTACCCGGCTGAGCCAGTGGGCCGCCGAAAATGGCCTCGAAGCCCGCTGCACCGAGGGCGGCTGGGATGCGCAACTGTGGCGGCGCTCAAAGGAATTTCCGGGCTGGCAAAATGCCCGGCGGCTGGCCTATTCCTATACCCGCGTGCTGAAAATGAGCCGCGCCACAACATTTTATTACTGGGAAATGATGGGCGGCGACTATGCGCTGAACGATGGCAACACCCCCTACCCCGCGCTCGAAATGCTGCGGCAAATGGATGCAGCCTTCCCGCCGGGGACGCAAATCGTCGGCAGCTCGCGCGACACCAGCAATATCGTCTTCGCCGCGGGGATGCGGCCCGATGGCGGCTTCAGCCTGTACATCGTCAACAACGGCATTGCCGAAAACGTGCGTTTCAGCGGACTGCCCGACGGCGCTTACACCATGACCATCCACAGCGAAGCCGCGCTCAACCAGCCTGGCGAAACGCTCACCACCGCCGATGGCGTGCTGGCATTTCAACTGCCCAAGTTTAGCGTGGTGGTTTTGCTGAAATAGTGCGCTCTCCCCCGGTACACGCAAAAGACTTCCGCAGTCTGCCAACAGACTGCGGAAGTCTTTTTTACCAACGCAACGCCGCGGCGGCCTTTTTGAGGGCCTCGCGGCGTTTTTTATAATCAGGCATGAACTGCTCCACCACCGCCCAGAAGCGCGGCGAGTGATTGGGTTCGCGGCGGTGCGCCAGTTCGTGTACCACCACGTAATCCACCACATCCAGCGGGGCCAGCATCAGCCGCCAGGTGAAGCTGAGCGTGCCGCGGCTGCTGCACGAACCCCAACGCGTGCGCGCCGAGGAGATGCGAATGCGCTCATACGTCACCCCCATTTTGGCAGCATAAAAAACCACCCGCTCTGTGCAAACCTGGCGGGCCTGCTGACGATACCACTCGGCAAAGAAATCTTCTGCCTGCGCCAGGGCCGTTTTCGACAGCAGAAAGCGCCCGTTTTCCAGGCGCAGCGCCGGGCGGGACGAAGCGACAAGCGATAAGGGGTAGCGCTGTCCCAGGTAAAGAAACGTCTCGCCTTCGGCGTAGCGGTTGGCCGGTTGCGGAGCAGGCTGCCGCGCCTTCGCCAACGCCTGTTTCTGCTCAATCCACGCACGTTTGGCATCCACAAATTTTTGAATATCACGCAAGGCCAGGCGCAGCGGGGCGCGCACCACCAACCGGCCATCGGCTTCGACAATCAGCGCCACCGTTTTGCGTTTCGAGCGGATGATTTGATCGATCTGCATCGTTTTAAAACCACAAAGGACACCGCGATACTTCGTATCGCCAGGTTCACCAAGGGAAAACCCTTCGTGTCCCTTTGTGTCCTTTGTGGTGAATAGCCTCAGATCAGCTCCACAGGCGGTCGTGCGAGCGCTCGTTATTCCAGGCGTCGGTCGGCTCGAAATAGCCGGGGTCGCGTTCATCCATGTATTTGCGCACCACTTCTTCGTTCAGTTCGCCAAAGCCGAGGCCGGGGGCTTCGGGGACGGTGATGTAGCCGTTCTGGATCAGCGGCTTTTCCATGTCGGTAACGAGGTCGTTCCATTCGGGCAGGTCCACCGAGTGATTTTCGAGGACGAGGAAGTTTTCGGTGGCCGCAGCGCAGTGGACAGCCGCCATGGCCGCCACCGGCGTGCCAGCCATGTGCATGGCCATCGCCACGCCATATTCCTGGGCCATATCGCCGATCTTCTTGGTCTCCAGGATGCCGCCGGAAGAAGCCAGATCGGGGTGGATGATGCCGACAGCGCGTGCTTCGAGCAAGGGCTTGAAGCCGTCTTTGAGATAAATATCCTCGCCGGTGCAGATGGGGGTGTTGACCGATTGCGACAGGCGCACGTACAGGTCGGTATACTGCCAGGGGATCATGTCCTCGTACCAGGCCAGGGTATATTTGTCGAGCGCCTGACCGAGGCGGATGCACGACTCCAACCCAATGTGGCCGATGTGATCGATCGCCAGCGGCACTTCGTAGCCAATGACCGAGCGCACCTGTTCCACATAATTGCACAGCCAATCAATACCGATCTGGGTGATCTGGATGCCGGTGAAGGGGTGCATGATGTCGTAGCGGTCGAGCATGCCAGGCGGGGCGATCAGGGCGTTGGGCACGTTGCGCAGCAAGCCGATGCCCAAATCCATCTTCAAGAAGCGGAAGCCCTGCTCCATGCGCTCTTTCAGGCGCTGGCCCATCGCCAGGCCATCGGGTTCCGATTCGGTGTCAGAATAGCACAGGATTTTGTCGCGGAACTTGCCGCCCGCCAGCATGTAGGCCGGAACGCCATAGGCCTTGCCGGCCAAATCCATCAGCGCCATTTCGATGCCGCATACCCCGCCCGCCTGCCGGGCGTGATAGCCAAACTGCTTGATCTTGCGGAAGACCTTATCCACATTGCAGGGGTTTTCACCCAAAATGCGGCTTTTGAGCATCAGGGCGTAGGTTTTGCTGGCCCAATCGCGCACTTCGCCGTAGCCGCTGAGGCCCTGGTTGGTGTCAATACGGATGAGGGTTTCATCCATCGGCAAATGGCGCAGATTGACCACGCGCATGTCGGTGATCTTCAAGTCTGATGGGCGGGAAAGCCGGTTGACGTTTTCTTCGCTAACGGGGGTCATGAAAAATTCTCCTATGGGTTAAAAATGTAGGGCGAAATTAATTCGCCTTACTGGAAAGCCGGATGCTTGAGAAAATTCTCGTAAACTTCGTAATGCTCGCCTTCATCTTCCTCAGGGTCAACATATTTGAGCCACATGGCCTGTTCGGGGTTGCCGCCCGCAAGGATGCGGCGGCTGATGTTGAAGCGGCCATCGGGGCTGGCCCAGCGCACCTCGTTCATTTGCAGCATGATGTACTGCCCGGCATACTGTGCGGCAATTTCTTTCTGGTGGTCGCGGTAATACAGGCCCTGCTCACAGGTGGTGCGCTGCCACGAAGCGACCATTTGGCGCGAATCATATTCTTTGGCAAAGAACTGGCCGATAGGCGCTTGCACTTCCGACTGGAAATCAATTTCTGCCAGGTTGACCGTGCCGTAACCGCCCTGCGCCGCCACCAACAAAGCGTTGCGGTCACGGTGGAAGGGCGGAGTCAGCCAATCTGATTGCGGATCGTGGCCCATCAGGTGGGCGGCACACGCATCTGTAGCAATGGCGTGGTCGCCAGCCACCAGCGTGTTGCAGATACGCGGCTCATCGCCTGGTCCCCATTCCTGCCCGGCCTGGCACACCAACCCATCCAGGATGTTCAACGCCGGGTCGAAAATTTTGCCAATATCGGCCAGCATGTAGGGCATGCGCACCAGGTGGTGATAATAATGCCGCGGGCGGCCATGCGGAAGCAGCGGCAGCAGGCCAAACAGGTTCTTCAGGCACAAGGTCACGCCCATGAAAGCGTGATTTTTGATCTTCTGCACCGAGATCACCTCATCGGCATCGGCCACCGACTGCGGGATGGGGTAGCGCTCGAACATCTGTCCGCCGCCTGGCACGTTGACCCATTTGACCGGGTCGTTGACGCCGTCAATCAACGGCACGCCAAATTCGCGCAGCACCGGCAGGATCAGATAGCCCGCCTCGCGCTCCTGGCCGAGCATCAGGCTTTCGACGCCCACATCCACCACATAGATTTCGGCGGTCGTGCGCTCTTTGAGCAGGCGCAGCACCGCCCGGCCGACGGCATCGCCCACCAATTGCTGGCGGTGGCCCTGGTAGGTGACCAGCTTGTGCGGCTGCCAATCGTGGTTGATCTTGATGGCGATACGCCGCGCCCGTTTCAGCCGATCCCAGGCGCGCTCAAGGGGTTCGGTGGCGCGCTGGAGGGCCTGATAAACTTCTTCATCTGGCACGCGGTAATCGCAATGAACCGCGCGAACACGATAGGATTGCTGAGGGGAGGTATTCATAGGAATTTATTCAGGGGGAGGGGAAATAGAAAAGGTTGAGGTGGTACGAATAAGCGCCCCTGATCGTACCACCATCTTGAAAAGTGCGTAAGGGCTTACGCAAACAGCCGGTTACACCGGCCAACCCAATTCGATCTGACCGTTAACCACCCGCACCGGGTAAGCCGACACGTCTTCATAGGCCGGCATGGCAAGGGCCTTGCCGCTGCGCACGTCGAAGCGCGCCCCATGGCGGGTGCAAACCACGGCATGGCCTTCGAGCGGGGCATCGTCGAGCGGGTTGCCATCGTGCGTGCAGGTATCTTCGATGGCAAACAGCCCGCCAGCGATGTTGAAGATGACGATGGGGACATTCTCAATCGTCACGAACAGGCGCTCTCCGGGGGGGCAATCGGTCAGGGGGGCAATTTCGATATATTCGAGTTTTTCGGGGGGGAGTTGGGTGTAATTGGTCATCGCAGCTTACTATTGTATTTTTAAGCATTTTCCAGGTGTTTTTCGGATAAAATTAGTGGTATTTATCCAACTTACCAATATCCTTGATACGGGTGATTATACCGCCCTCAGGAGTAAGTCATGCACCGTTCCATCACCTTCCGAGCCATTTCGCTGCTGGTCATCATTGCCCAACTCTTCGCCTTCATGCCCGTCCAGGCAGCCGTGACCACGCCCCAAGTTCCGCCAGCGCCCGATGCGCAAACCGCCGCTGCCCCGGCGCAGACGTTGGATCACCCCCTCTCGCTCTCGCGCCTCCAATCTTCCTACACCGCCGGGACGACGACGATCACCTTCGTCCTCACCAACAACCTGCCAGCCACGCGCCTGCCCGATATTTCGCCATCCACCACACCCACCGACACGGTCAACATCCTGGCAGCTTTCAACCCCACCGACGATGTCAACACCCTGCGCGGCCTCACCCTGGCCGATACGCTTGCCGCTGGCACCACTTTTGTGTCTGCCTCGGACGGGCCGGTGCAGAGCGGCAGCACCATCACCTGGAGCCTGCCCGACCTGCCGCCGCAGGCCAGCGCAACGCTCACGCTGACCGTGCAAACGCCTGCCGCCGGGTCAAACTTTATCAATCTCGATAGCGGTGCGCAGGCTTCGGCCACGTATTGGGGACAGACCGTCTCCGTTACAGCCCACCCTGCCACGATCATCCCGACCGGCATCGCCGCCGCCTACACCACGCCCACGCTGGATGCCAACTCACACGACGCCGACATGCTGTGGAAATCTGCTGAGTTTGCACAAGACCCGCTGGCGCTCTTCGCCTTCGTGCGCGGCTTCGCCTTCGACCCTTACCCCGGTTCGCTGCGCGGCACGCGCGGCACACTGTGGAACGAGGCCGGCAACAGCCTCGACCAATCAAGCCTGCTGATCGCCATGCTGCGTGCGGCGGGCATTCCGGCGCGTTACCGCCACGGCACGCTTTCCACCGCAGATGCCCAGGTATTGATCAACGGCATGTTCCCGGCGGCGCAGGGCGTGGCCGGATACCTGCCCGCTGGCGCGGCCACCGCCGACCCCGCCAACGACGCCGCCCTGCTCGCCCTCGTCCAGGATCACTGGTGGGTGGAGGCTTACCTGCCCGCTTCTGGCTGGACGAACCTCGACCCATCGTTTGCCGAGGCCGAGGTGGGTGATGTCTTCGCCACGCCGGGCAGCAACGACCGCCTCGCCGAACTGCCCGACGCCACGCGTCAACGCGTCACCTTTGCCCTCGAGGTGGAGCAGTACAGCAGTTTCCCGGTGGGCGGCCTCAACCTGACTTCGTTTACCCCGCTCACCGCCACCTTTGCCATGCCCGAACTGGCCGCCAAAGCCGTCACCTTTGGGCATATCGTCAACACGGCAATCCAGGGCGGCGTGGTGACGAATATTTTGCACACCTACACGCCCTATTTCGCCGTCGGTGGCGATGAGGTTCTCTTCCTGGGCGACGATTTCCAGGATTTGCTGACCAACTTCCCGCTGGCCTCCCACTTCACGCTGGCCGAGTGGCTGCACGTGACCATTCAGGATGGCAACGGCAATGTCACCGATAGCTTCACCCGTGAACTGAAAGACTTGCTCGGCCTGGAAACCCGACTGCACGGCGGCAACCCGGTCATCGCCCTGCCCGCCGATAATGCCCCCTTCGCCACCTTCGACGATCTCTTCGCCGCCTGGTTCTTGCCCAACGCGCTCAAAAATCAGCAATACGCCCGCAAAGCCCAGGCCGAAAACGCCCGCGCCATCCTCGCCACCGCCCAAATGACCCAAAACCTGCCCGCCGACCTCAGCACGCCCGCCGGCGGGGCAGCCTTGCGCGAGATGATGCTCAAATATATTCAGGCGCGTAACGAGCAGTATGCCCTGGCCGGTTTGGAGTTTGCCAAACTGGCCGACAGCACGCAGCGCGACATCGAAGCCTCGCTGCGGGTCAAATGGGTGTACGAACAGCCACGCGTTATTATCGCCAGCAGCGCCCGGCAGTCGGATGGCAGCGTCTACCAAGCGTTAGATTTGCGTTCGACGGAGGCTAAAATCGTGGTCGCGCCGGGGCAGTCGCCCCAGGCGGCCTTTAGCGCCCAATGGCTGAAAGGCGTGGCCGAGTCGTACTTCGAGGGCCAGGCCATCTTCCGGCTCACCGGCCAGGCGCCGCTGACCGTCTCGCGCCTCTTCGACGAGATGGCGGGACAGGGCATCCAGCCGGTGTGGATTGCCCCCGGCGATACCGCCCTGCTTGGACTGTACTTCTCCGGTTCATCCTACGCCTACGCCGAAAAAGCCCTGCTGGAGGGCAAAGCCATCCTCATCCCCGCCGCGCCGGTGATGGTAGACGGCGCGGCCGTGTTGGGCTGGTGGGAAGTGGACCCGCAAACCGGCCAGACTGTCAGCGTGATGGAGAACGGGCTGCATCTTTCGGCGGTCGAGTATGAAATGCTCTCCAACATCATAGATTTCGCCCTGCTCGTGCAAGATGGCGCTGAAATTCAGCAGGCCGTCTCTGACCTGTGGACGTGCATCGAGCAAGCCGTGGTGCCAGCGCTGCGAGGCAACCCCGGCGGCCCGACGAATTGTCTGGATGGCTGGTCGCCGCCCGGCCCCGGCCTGCGCCCACAGGCCGCCTCATGGCGTTACCTGCCGGCCTATCTTTGCCCAGGTGAAACCTGCGGCATCGAACAATTTGCCCTGCGTTACCCCGATCAGGCCCCCATCCCGCTGCCAGAGATACCCTTTGGCTACCACGACGGCTTCGCCGGTGAAAGCTGGGGTGGGCGCGTGATTGAAGTGACCGATGGCGGCGGCGGCTCGCCTGCCTTTAGCCTCGATGTGACGCCGCCTTCGGGCAGTGTACTGCCTGGCGAAACGCACACCTTCGACATCAGCGCCGCGGCCAACTTTGCTGGCCTGGTGGATGTGTGGGCCTATGCGCCCGATGACTTCCTGTTGACCTTCGATGAAACCACGCTCGAAGCGCTCGTCACCCCCCTGCCGGGCGTGGCCGCCGGAAATTACACCGTGCGCATCGTCGGCCAGGCGCGCCAGCACCCCGAAGCCACCGCCGTCATCGAGACCACCATTAGCGTTTCCAACGCCAACGCCATCACCCTGGATTGGCAAGCTGAACCGAATATCAGCGTGCCGGTCGGTGCGGCCCTGCTCGACGCGAAAGCCAACGAGACCAACGACGGCGAAAGCGAAGTGCCCAACGCCGCTTACCGCTTGCAAGTGGAAAACCTGACCTCGCAGCCCAAAACCATCACCCTCAACATCACCGGCGCGCCAGCAGATTGGCTGATCTTAAACGGTGAGCGCCAAAGCGCCACCAGCCTCAGCCTGGCCCCCAACGCCCGCGCCACGCTCGGCCTGTATGTTTCGCCGCCCACCCTGCCCGCTCCCGGCACGAGCCTGACCCTCAACCTCAGCGCCAGCGATGGCAGCGCGCTCTCCGACTCGGCCACGATCAACTGGCTCATGCCCTCCCAACCCTTCAACTTTGTAACTTTCCAACCTTCAACCCTCTACCTCGCCCCCAACACCGCCGCTGATTTCGACCTTTCGATAACCAACGTCGGCAACGCCCCCGGCAGCTTCCCCTTGAACGTCATCTTACCGCCTAACGTGGGCAGCGTGACCGGCCTGACCTCGCCCGTCACGCTGGACGTAGGCGCAAGCGCCGCCCAAACCGCCACCTTCACCGCCGCCAGCGACCTGCCGCTGGGTGTGCGCTTCCCGCTCGTCATCGGCAGCCCCGCGCCGGGCAGTTACACGCAGTATGCCCTTGCCAACGTGCAGATCGTCAGCGAGTTGTCGGGGGCCGTCTTCCAGGCATCGGAAAATGCCGCCACCGTCTGCACGCTTGGCGAGCCGGGCCTTTCGGCGGCGCTGAATGCCCTGGCCCTGGCAATGACGACGCTCGAAAGCGCCTGCCAGAACGGCGACTGCCACCCCATCCCGCGTGATCAGGTCGTCAGCGCCGCCTACAGCGTGGCGCTCTACGCCGGGGCCGTCCACGACGGACTGGATGGCGCGGCGGCCCTGGTTGCCGCCGCCGATTCCCTCGCCGCGCACACCGACCCCGCCGATGTGACCGCCGACCTCCAGGCGATCAGCGCCGCCGTGACCACCCTGGATGGCGAAGTGTGCGCCTGGAGCCAGCACGCCCCCGAACTGCGCTGGACGCCCTTCTACGGCGCAGCCCTGACCGACCAGACGCTTCCCTACACCCTCACGCTCACCAACCGCGGCAGCCTGCAAACCACCTACGCCTTCACCGTCTCGCTCCCCGGCGGCACGCTCGAAGGCGGCCAGGTCACGCTCGATCCCGGCGGCACGGAAACCCGCCCCTATAACCTCGTCCAGCCGGCTGTCGGGGTGTATGACCTGGAAGCGGCGGTGACGGTCGTCGCTCACGGTGAAATTTCGGCGTACAGCCCGGCGAAATTCAACGTGGTGGATAAGTTTGTGCAGATTACGGCGGTGCGGCCTACGCCTGCTTTCGTCGAGACCGGCAGCAGCAGCACCACCCTGTTTGTAGATGTCGCCAATATCGCCAACATTGTGCAAAACGCCACCGCCCGCGCCGCCATCAGCGCACCCGATGGCACACTCACGCACAGCAGCGAGACGCCCGTCACGATCCGGGTCGGTGCGCCGCGCAGCTACGAACTGCAAACCGTGGATACCTCCGGCTGGGCCGCCGGTATCTACACCGTCACGGTGGAACTGCTCGATGGCAATGGCAGCCTGATCCCCACGGGCAGCAACTACGCCTACCTGGGTGTGGGCCAACTGCTGGGCGTCTCGCACAGCACCACCCCGCTCCTCGTCCCGCCCGGCGAGTTCACCGTCACCACGGCTATCACGACCGAAATCATCATCCCCGGCATCGTGCCGCAAAATCACCCAATCACGCAATCACGCAATCAGAATTCAGCAATCAACAATCAACAATCAGAAATCTCCTTTCCTCCCCTCGCCCCCCAATCCACCTTCGCCATCACGCGCACCCAAAATGCCGCCCTCGCTTACACCGGCAGTTGGGCGACCGTCAGCAACATCTTCGCCTCGCACCTGAGCGACGGCAGCTATACGGCCTCGGCCACGCCGGGCGATACGGCCAGCCTGGCGTTCAACGGCGCGTGGGTGCATATCGGCTTCGCGAAGGCGCGCAACGGCGGCATTGCCGAAATCTTCGTGGATGGCATCAGCCGCGGCACGGTGGATTTGTACCACCCGGTGCAGCAGTGCTTCATCAGCGAATGCGCCAGCAGCGCCGCCTTCAGCGGACTGGGCGAAGGCGCGCACACGCTGGAGATCGTCGTCACGGGTCAATCGCACCCCAACGCCAGCGGCGCCGAGATTAAGATTGACTACGTGGATACCTGGGATGGCACGCTCTACCCCGATGGCCTGTACGAACACAACGATCCCCGCATCATGATCCAGCCCGGCGCATGGTTCACGGTCACGCAGGCTGAGGCCAGCGGCGGCAGTTACATGCAAGACGGCGCAATCAACAACAACCAGTCGGCCTGGTTGCCCTTCACCGGCGATTCGGCCAGTTTCGTGGCGCTCGCCCGCTACGACAGCCACCGCGTGCATGTGTGGGTGGATGGCGTGTGGCAGGGCGACGTGCTGATCTACGCCGGGCAGCCGGTCACACGCACCTACTCGTTCAGCGGCTTCGGCCCCGGCCCTCACGTCATGCAGATCGGCACGTTCCGCGGCGAGGCCAACGTGGACGCCTTCATCACCCCCGCCGTCGGCCCCGATTACGACCCGCCCAGCGACACCGGCCTGGTGCGCTATGAGGAAGACCACCCCGCCCTGCGCTACAACGGTTCCCCCTTCACCCATCGCCCCAACACGTGGGGAGCCGAAAACGCCCCGCAGGCCAGCGAGTATGCCTACGCCGTATCCAACACCCCTGGCAATACCGTCAGTTTCGATTTTTACGGCAGTTGGCTCGAAATCGGCCTGCGCACGCGCAACCGCGGCGGCCTGGCCGATGTGAGCATTGACGGCGTGAGCTACGGCAGCATCAACGCCTACACGCCAGGCGAAGATGTTGCCGCGTACCCGTTCGACGTGATCACCGGCACACACACCGTCACCATCACCGTGCTGGGCATCTCCGACCCGCCCAACGGCTACAACCAGGTCTATCTCGATTACGTCGAGTTCTGGGACGGCTCGCCCGTCAGCGACGATTTCCAGAACGCCCGGCGCGGCCAAGAATCGGCGCGCGTGCATGTCAGCAGTTCGGCCAGCGACGCCGCCCACCCGAATGCCTTTCAGGGTGACTTCGTGGACTCGGGCCTGCCCAACAGCAACAGCAACGTCTGGTACAGCTTCGTGGGCGATTCCGTCACCGTGTACGGACTGTCGGTAAATGACAATACCCATGCCGAAATTTACATAGACGGCGTTCTCACCGACACGATCCGCTTCGATTACCCCTTCAGCGTTCAGCCGCTGGCCTTCCACTACACCGGCCTGCCCTACGGCCCGCACAGCATTCGCGTCCATAATGTGTGGGAGATGCGCGTGGATGGCTTCGCCGCCAACCAGCCCGCCTTGCCCTACCAGCCGATTGCCGAATGGTGGGATGACACCCCCGCCGGCAACGGCGCGCCCTTCTTCGGCACTTACGGCATCGCCGCCGGTATGGCCGTTGGCGATGTAGATGCCGACGGCCGGCCCGAAATCGTGGTCTCTGCCGACGATGTGATCAACTTCGGCACGCTCTTCGTCTATCGCGGCGATGGCGGCGACACCGGCGACGGCGACCCCATCGTCTGGTCGCACGACTTCGGCGGCGGAACCTTCCGCACCTGGGTCAGCTCGCCCGCCCTGGGCGACCTGGACGGCTTGCCCGGCGCGGAGATCGTCGTGGCGGCGGGCGACCAACTCTACGCCTTCCACGGCGACGGCAGCACCTACTGGGTCACCGACACCGTCAGCATCTTCGAGACCCTCACCGCCCCGGCCATTGCCAACCTCGACCTCGACCCCGAACCCGAAATCGTCGTCAACGCCGGCAACCGCCTCGAAGTGCGCGCCCACGATGGCGAACTGCTGTGGAGCACCGTCTACCCCCAAGAAGTCAACCCGCCGGTGCTGGCCGACCTCACCGGCGATGGCCTGCTCGACATCGTCCTGACCGGTTGGGACGACGAAGTGTTCGTCTACGACTTCAACTACGGCTCGCCGCAACTGGCCTGGAGCGCCACACTGACCTCGACAATGGCCGGCACCTTCGGCGCGCCCGCCGTGGCCGATATAGATGGCGCGCAGCCCGGCGGCGACCCCGGCCCCGAAGCGGCCTTCGCCCACAACGGCGCGCTGACCGTCCTCGACGGGCCAGACGGCGCGCTGCTCTGGACGACCCCGCTCGAAGCGGGCAACCCCGGCGGCGTATCCATCGCCGACATAGATGGCGACGGCGAGATCGAAATCGTTACCGGCATGAAGCACGAGTTCGAAACCGGGCGCTTCGGCAAGCTCTACGCCCTCAACGCCGATGGCTCGCTGCTGTGGAGCGTCATCGCCGAGGACAGCACCTCCGCCAACAACGCCGCGGTGATGGACCTGGATGGCGATGGCATTTACGAAGTGGCCTGGAACGGGAAAGAGCAGGGCTTTACGATTTTCGATGGCGCGACCGGCGATGTGCTTTTCGACGAACCGTTAGCCAATTCGTTTACCGGCACCGATTACCCCCTGATTGCCGATGTAGATAACGACGGCCAGGCCGAAGTGGTGGTAGCCGCCCTGCGCGGCCTGCGCGTCTTTGGCAACGGCCCGCTGTGGACGGAGGCCCGCCCGCTGTGGAACCAGCACTCCTACCACATCACCAACATCAACGACGATCTGAGCCTGCCCTTCAGCGAGCCAAATAGCTGGGAAGTTCACAACACCTACCGCACGCAAACTCACCTGCGCTACCCCATGCTCTCCTTCGCCGTCGCCCTCACCCACACCGTCGGGCTGGACAGCCTCACCGTCCTCACCGACACCTTCAACGTGCAACCTTCCACCCTGGCCCTGCCCACCTTCACCTGGGACTACGCCCAAACCTGGGAAACCCCCGTCATCACGCGTACCTTCGATGTCCAACTTGCCGACTTGCAACCCGGCGAAACCCGCCTCGTCGCCCAGGCCACATCCGTTGACTACACGCTGCCATCGGGCCAGAATCACCTCGAACTGCCGCCGCTGTACGTCAGCGTACCGCACATCATCGCCCTCGACCCGGCAGAACAGGCCGCCCCGAACGGCGCGACGGTTACGTTCAACGTGACGCTCTCCAACCCAGGGCCTTCCGGCGTCCTCTACACGCCCGGCGTCACCCCCCTGCCGGGCGTCACCTGGGGGCCGCTCGACCCGGTGAACGTACCCGCCAACAGCGCAGTGACCGTGCCGCTCACCGCCGCCATTGCCCCTGACGCCACGCCCGCCAGCCTGCCTTTTGGCGTGTTCGTGGATGGCGATCAGGCCGGCGGCATTCTCACCCTCACCGGCCCGGCGCTGCTGGTCGAGATCACCCCCGACAGCGCCGGCGTACCCACCGGCGAGACCGCTGCCTACACGCTGACCGTGACCAACCTCGAAGCCGCCGCCCGCACCTACGATCTCGCCTTCTCTGGCCTGGCCGTTCTCGATTTGCCCGCCCAGGTCAGCGTACCCGCCAACAGCGCCGCAGAAATTTCGTTCAGCGCCCAGGCGGTGAGCGAGGGCGGCAACCCGTTCACCGTGATCGCCGCCTACGCCGCAACGGGGGCCAGCGCCAGCGCTACCGCCGTCATCAGCGGCGAAGGCGCCCACCTCGTCGCCGTCACACTCGACCCGGCAACAGCCGCATCCGGCCCTGGCGCGCTGACCGCCCTCACCGTGGTCATCGCCAACCTGGGCAGCCTGCCCGACACCTACAACCTGAGCGCGGCGCTCCCGGCAGGCTGGAGCGGCCAACTGACCCTGCTCGGCCAGCCGGTCAGCGCCGTGCTGGTGGCCCCCGGCGCGGGCAACGCCGTCACGCTGCAATGGCTGGTCAGCCCGGCGGCCACGGCTGCGCCGGGCAGCTATGCCGTCGGCGTCACCGCACAATCGGCGCGGGCGGCGGCCACGGGGGATGGCGTGGTGCAGGTGGGCAGCCTGGGTGTGAGCGTGGCCTTCACCGGCGGCCCGGCCAGCCTCCAACCCGATGGCAGCGGCGTGTGGCAGGTGAACGTGAGCAACCCCGGCAGTTCAAGCGGCACGTTCGACCTGGCCGCCTTCGGGCCGCTGGCAGCGTTTGCCACGCTCAGCCCGGCCTCGGTCACGCTGAACGCCGGGCAGTCGCAGACGGTGCAGGTGACGGTCAGCGGGCTGGATGGCTTGATCGCCGGCGCGGCCTTCCTCGGCCTCCACGCCCAATCCACAGCGCAGCCGGCCATCGAAGATCAAGCCACCACCGAAGTGACCATCACCCCGCTGGAGGGCGTCGAACTCGCCTGGCAGCCCGCCACACAAAGCATCGAGAGTGGCAGTGCCGCTTTCGGCCTGGTCGTCACCAACACCGGTTCCACGCTGGCCACCCTCGACCTGTCCATTACCAGCGATCCCGCGGCCAGCCTCAGCCTGAGCAGCGCCACCCTCACGCTGCCCGCCCACGCCACCGCCACCCTGCTGGTGTGGGTGACGCCATCGGGCGATGGCACATACACGCTGACAGCCACGGCCACCGGCAGCAGCACCAGCGCCAACGCCACAGCCACGCTGACCATGGGCGAGGAGGAGACATTGCGCAAAATCTACCTGCCGCTGATCTTCCGCAACGGGCCGTGAAACAGCCTTGACAACAATAAATAAACGGTGTATATTTATCTTAATAAATATACACCGTTTATTTATTTAAGGAGACTGCCATGTCCCCACGCCCGCGCAAAACAGAACAACAAAGCCATCTGCCACAAACGATCAAAGAGACGGCCTGGCGGCAGATCGCCGAGAGCGGTGCGGCGGCGCTCAGCCTGCGCGCCATCGCCCGCGAGATCGGCATCACCGCCCCCGCCATCTACAATTATTTTCCCGACCGAGATGCGCTGGTGACAGCGCTGATCGTGGAGGCGTTCGAGTCGCTGGGCAATGCGCAGATGCAGGCTATCGGCAGTTGCGCGCCCGAAGACGGCCCGGCGCGCTTGACCGCCCTCGGCCTGGCCTACCGCCAATGGGCGGTGACGTACCCCCAACGCTACCAACTGATCTTCGGCACGCCCATCCCCGGCTACCACGCCCCTGCCGAAATCACACTGCCGGCAGCGACGGCGGCCTTCGTACCGCTGATCGAAACGCTGCGGGCGCTCCATGCCGCCGGGCAGTTTCGCACCGACCGCTTAGCGCCGCGCACCCCGGCGTTGACAGCCATGCTCGCAGCCTGGAGTGCCGCCGTGGGCGGGGTGGATGTCGAAATCCTGTACGCTGCACTGACCATCGCCAGCCGGGTACACGGCCTGGTCGCGCTGGAAATTGGCAACCAGATGCCGTCATTCATCACCGATCCAGGTGAAGTGTTTCGCCGGGAAATTGAAATGATCCATAGACAAATGCTTATCAATCCGCAGGAGGCATGAAATGGCTGAAGTACATGTTGTTTTTGGCACCGGCCCATTGGGTCGCTGGACGGCACAGGCACTGCTCGACATGGGCAAACGTGTACGCCTGATCAACCGGTCGGGCCAGATGGCCGATCAACCGGCTGGTGCGGAAGTGATCGCCAGCGATGCGTACGATGCGGCGAAGAATATCGAACTGACCCAGGAGGCAGCGGCCATTTACCAATGCGCCCAGCCGCATTATTACGAATGGCCTGAAAAATTCCCGCCCTTACAGCGCGCCATCGTCGAGGCGGCGGCAGCCAACGGGGCGAAGCTGGTGGTGGGCGACAACCTGTACATGTACGGCCACTTCAGCGGCAGCCTGCGCGAGGATGCACCGGTTGCGCCCAACACCAAAAAGGGCCGCGTGCGGGCGGCCATGGCGCAGGAGGTGCTGGAAGCCCATGCCCGCGGCACGGTGCGCGCCGCCATCGGGCGCGCCTCCGATTTCTTCGGGCCGTATGATACAGCACTGACGGGCTACGCCATCCAGCCGGGTGTGCAGGGCAAAACGGTCAATCTGATGGGGCGCACCGACCAGCCGCATTCGTTCAGCTACATCCCCGATTTTGGCCGCCTGCTGGCCACGCTGGGGACGCGCGATGAAGCCCTCGGCCAGGTGTGGTTCGCCCCCACCAACCCGGCATTGACGCAAGCCGATTTCGTCAAACTGATCGAGGCTGAGGTGGGCCGCCCGATCAAGACGATGGTGGGCGGGCCGCTGACGATGCGCTTTTTGGGCCTGTTCAATAAGGAAATGGCCGAAACGGTGGAGATGATGTTCGAGTGGACTGCGCCGTATGTGATTGACAGCAGCAAGGCAGAAAAGGCTTTTGGGCTGAAACCAACGCCGATGAAAGAGGCGCTTCGTCAAACGGTGGCGTGGTGCCGCGGAGGGTGAGTTTGTTCATACCCGACATCCCAACGGTCAAGTGATACAATCCAGCGGTATAGCATTGCTCTTTGAAAACTATCACAACCGCGAAGATTATGATGCTGCCGCTCATCATTGCATCATTCGCATAAATGCTAATCTCCCGTGGATGAAAGATGAACCCACGCATACTTTACCAATTCCGGGTTTCTCTTCTATCCACGGGAAGTCAGGTTTTGGCGGCGGCTGGAAGCCGCGCTATGATCCACAGTAGCAAATTACCAGAAGTTTGTTAACATTCATCAAAACGCTACCCCCCTGAAAGATTACCAATGATCTTACATCTGCGCTCCATTTTCATCAGCCTGGGTGAGTTGGCCTACTTTGTGTGGGTACAACCAATCATGTTGGCAAGCCTACGCCAGACCCGGGAGCATCCAGACCCTTTGTTAGGCCTGGCGCTGGCACTCATCCAGGTGTTGAATTTGTTCGCCATCCTCTACAAAGCGCCATTCGTACAGGAACGCCTGGCGCGCCACACCCCAGGTAACGCCAGCCAGATTTCACCTGGTGTTGGGATTTTCGTTACCTTCGTGATGGTGATGTGCTATGTGGGGCTGGTTTCACCGCTTGCCAGCTGGGCCACCCTGCAAGCCTTTGGCATTGACATCCGCGGCGAACTCTCGCTGTTCAAGGGTCTGCTCGGTTTTGCCTACCTGTTTTGCATGTTCGTGCTCAACGCCGGGCTGATGCCGATGGCGCTCTTCCCCTGGATGGGACAGATTCACCGCCCGGCGTGGCTGCGTATCGGCGAAAAGTACCCCATGACGGTCGAAT
Source organism: uncultured Anaerolineaceae bacterium (assembly GCA_964606085.1). Classification (GTDB taxonomy): domain Bacteria; phylum Chloroflexota; class Anaerolineae; order Anaerolineales; family UBA4823; genus CAIQJJ01. The sequence continues at coordinate 21,178 of CAZSFD010000014.1, read as the reverse complement.
GGTTGGCCGACATCACCCTGGCGGTCTTCAGCGTGACCACCTACACCATCATCTGGGAAGGATTGGCAGCAAGCACACCCTTCCAGGCCCGTACACCCCAAAGCGCCGTCATGGAATATTTCGGGGCTGTGGTATTCTTTTGCATGATCTATCCAGCGGCCAACGCCCTGACCACTGCCGAAGAATGGATGAGCCATCGTCCGTTGTGGGCGCGCATACTTTCGGGCGTCATTTTTCTTGTCATCATGGCCACGGCCATCGGCAACCTTCCAAACGCAAAATGAATTTTGCGCCACACAAACCCATGCACCCATTTCCTGTCGAACAATCCCTCGATCAATGTCTCAAATGTAATATCTGCACCACCGCCTGCCCGGTGATGGCGGTCACAGACCTGTTCCCCGGCCCCAAGTACGCCGGGCCGCAGGCAGGGCGCTTCCGCCAACCCGGCCAGCCCACGCCCGACGCATCGGTAGATTACTGCTCCGGCTGCCGGGTGTGCAATATGATCTGCCCGACGGGGGTGAAGATCGCTGAGATGAATGCGCGGGCGCGCGGCGACCTGGTGCAACAGGGCAAAGTGCCGCCGCTCAAACGTCTGCGCAACAACCTGGTGGCGCGGGCGGCCACGCTGGGGGCCGTGGCGCAGCCGGTGGCGCCGCTGGGCAACCTGGTGATGGGCCTGAAGCCGGTGCGCTGGATGGCCGAGAAAACCATCGGCATCCACCACGCAGCCCCCTTTCCGCCGTTTTCGAGCGAGAAATTTACGAGGTGGTTTGCCCACCACCAAAATCAGCCCTCAACAATCAGCCATCAAAAATCGGTCGTTTACTTCCACGGCTGCTCCACGCAGTATTACGAGCCGCGGGTGGGCAAGGCGGCAGTGCGTGTGCTGGAGGCGCTCGGCTTCGAGGTGATCATCCCGCGCCAAAATTGCTGCGGGCTGCCGCTGCTCTCGAACGGCGAATTTCCGGCGGCGCGCAAATATCACGAGAGCAATGTGCGCTCGTTGGTGGCGTACGCCCGGCAGGGCATCCCCATCGTCGGCACGTCCACCAGTTGCACGTTGACCCTGAAGGAAGAAGCGCCCGAACTGCTCGATATGCACGATGATGACACCGCCCTCGTCGCCCAATCTACCTACGATTTCAACGAATTCATCCTGCCGATCTTTGCCACCTGCGCCCTGCCACTTACCAACCTGCAACCGGCAAACCTGCCCCCCCTGCCCTACCACATCCCCTGCCAATACCGCGCCCACCGCATCGGCAAACCGGGGCTAGACGTGCTGAACCTGATCCCTGGCCTGACGGTGGCAGATGGCGGCCACGCCTGCTGCGGCATCGCCGGGACGTATGGGTATAAAGTGGAAAAATACGACATTGCGATGGCCGTAGGCGACCCGCTGTTCGAGTGGGTGAAGGCATCGGGCGCACCGTTGGCAATCTGCGACAGCGAAACCTGCCGCTGGCAGATCACCCACGCCACGGGCATCCCGGCGGTTCACCCGGTGGAACTGCTGGCAGCGGCGCTGGGCTGCGAGGTGGAAGGGCCGCTGGCAAAGCTTTGGAAACCTGCTTGAGCGGGTTTAAACTCCTTAGGAGAACATCATGCTTGAATGGTACCAATACATCCTGGTTGCCCTGGCTGCGGTTGGTGCGGGGCTGGTGAACGCCCTGGCGGGCGGCGGCACGCTGATCACGTTTCCCACGCTGATGGCGATGGGGATGCCGGCTGTCAATTCCAATATGACCAACACCGTGGCGCTGCTGCCCGGCTACCTGGGCGGCATTATCGGCCAGAAGAAGGATTTGCAAGGGCAGCGTTCGAGGCTGTGGTTATTCATCCCGGCTGGGGCCGTGGGCGGGCTGATCGGGGCGCTGTTGCTGCGCGTCACCAGCGAGAAACTGTTCAGCGATCTGGTGCCGTATCTGATTTTGGCGGCTTCGGCGCTGCTGGCAGTTCAGGACCCGGTGAAGGCCTGGCTGACCCAACGCGCGCAGGCGGGCAAAAAAGCCTCTTCTGAAAGCTGGGCGGTGCTGCCGGTAGGTCTGGCGGCAGTCTATGGCGGTTATTTTGGGGCCGGGTTAAGCGTGATTATTTTGGCGGTGCTCGGCCTGGTGGTAAATGACAACCTGACCCGCCTGAACGCCATCAAGCAGTCCATTTCGTTCAGCGCCAATGTGACGGCGGCGGTATTCTTCGCTTTTTCGGGGCTGGTGAACTGGCCGGTGGCGCTGGTGATGGCCGTGGGGGCGCTGGCGGGCGGGATGTTGGGCGGCAGGCTGGCGGGCAGAATCAAACCAGCCACCTTGCGGTGGCTGGTGGTGGGAATTGGGGTGGTGATTGGGGTAATTTACCTGGTGCGATCAGCAGGATAGAAAAAATCAACCGGCAGCCTGGGTGATGGCGACAAAATCGGCCACCTTCAGGCTGGCCCCGCCTACCAGCGCCCCGTCAATATCGGGCTGGTTGAAATACTCGGCGGCATTATCGGGTTTGACCGAACCACCATAAAGGATGCGCACGCCCTGGGCCGTTTCAGCGCCAAAAAGTTCCGCCAAAATGCTGCGAATATCGGCGATGACGGCATTGGCGCCCTGGGATGTGGCAGCGCGCCCGGTGCCAATGGCCCAAACCGGCTCATAAGCGATGACCAGCGAAGCGGCTGCATCGGCGGTCAATTCGATACCAGCCAGGCCGAGTTTGATCTGGCGGCCAACCACTTCGGCGGTGCGCTCGGCTTCATATTCGGCCAGCGTTTCGCCAACGCAGACGATGGGGATCAGGCCAACTTCGAGGGCGGCGCGCACTTTGCGGTTGACCGTAGTATCGGTTTCGGCGAAGTATTGACGGCGCTCGGAATGGCCCAGGATCACGTATTTGCACAATTCAGCCACCATCGCCGGTGAAATTTCACCCGTAAATGCGCCAGCGGCTTCCCAGTGCATATTTTGCGCGCCGAGGCCAATTTCAGTCCCTTCGAGCAGGGCGGCTACAGCCATCAGGTCGGTGGCGGGGGGGCAAAGCACCTTTTCGACACCGCCGATAGATTGCAAACCAGGCACCAACTCCGACACCAGGTGACGGGCTTCGGCCACGGTCTTGTACATTTTCCAGTTTCCAGCAACAAGAGGGGTTCGCATGAGGGTCTCCAAAAAGTAGATATAAGAAATGAGAAACGAGTACGGTTGAGGTACTCGTTTCTCATTTCTCGTTTCGTGCAACTATTTATCCAGCAGCGCCGCCACGCCGGGCAGTTCTTTCCCCTCGAGGAATTCGAGGGAAGCGCCGCCGCCCGTGGAGACATGCGTCATCTGCTTGGCCACGCCGGCCTTCTTGACGGCGCTGGCGCTATCACCGCCGCCTATGACGGTGGTTGCGCCAGAGGCAGCCAGCAGTTTCGCCAGAGCAAAGGTGCCTTCGGCAAACCTGGGCATTTCAAAGACACCCACCGGGCCGTTCCACACGACCAGTTTGGCATCCTGGAGCGTCGCGGCATACAGTTCGAGTGTCTGCGGGCCGACATCGAGCATACGCCAGCCAGCGGGGATGGCGTCTACGGCCACCACCTGGCTATTGGCTTCGGCGTCGAATTTGTCGGCAATGACGGCATCTACGGGCAGCACCAGTTTGTCGGCTGATTTGGCCAGCAGGGCTGTGGCGGTTTCGATGGAGGCTGCTTCGACGAGGCTGTCTTGCATGTTCAGCCCTTGCGCGGCCAGGAAGGTATTGGCCATGCCGCCGCCGATGATCAGTTTATCGCATTTAGACAGCAGGGTTTCGACGACCAGGATTTTGTCGCTGATCTTGGCCCCGCCCAGGATGGCGATGTAGGGATGTTCGGGGTTGGAAACAGCCCGGCCAAGGTATTCGAGTTCCTGTTCCATCAGGAAACCGGAGACAGCCGGCAGGAAGCGCGCCACACCCTCCGTGGAAGCGTGCGCCCGGTGCGCCGAGCCGAAGGCATCGTTGACGTAGACTTCGGCCAGGGCGGCCATTTGCCGGGCCAGTTCGAGGTCGTTCTTTTCTTCGCCAGCGTGGAAACGGGTGTTTTCGAGCATCAACACGTCGCCGGGTTGCAGCACTTTCGCCAGTGCTTCCACGTCTGGGCCAACGCAATCAGGAGCCATCTGCACGGGTTTGCCCAGCAGTTTCGCCAGGGCTTCGGAAGCGGCCTTGAGGCTGAACTCAGGATCGGGGCCGCCTTTCGGACGACCGAGGTGGCTGGCGAGCAGCAGCGAAGCGCCCTGTTCCAGCACATATTGGATGGTGGGCAGAGCGGCCTTGATGCGTTTGTCATCCGTCACCACGCCATCGGCCATGGGGACGTTGAAGTCCACCCGCATCAGCACGCGCTTGCCTTTCAAATCTATGTCGCGGACGGTTTTTTTGTTCATGTTATGGATTTCTGATTTGTGATTGCTGACTGCTGATTGCCGAGAAAATCAGCAATCAACAATCAGCAATCCACAATATCTTTAGAGTTTGCTGGCGACCATGGCGGTCAGATCGGCCAGGCGGCAGGCGTAGCCCCATTCGTTGTCGTACCAGGCCACGACTTTGACCAGGTTGCCGAGGACGAGGGTGTCCATGGCGCTGTAAACGGAGGAGAAGGTGGTGCCGCGCAGGTCGGTGGAGACGAGCGGTTCGTCGGTCACGTCGAGGATGCCTTGCATCGGGCCGGCGGCATATTCGAGCATGGCGGCGCGGATTTCATCCTTCGAGGCTTCCTTGTTCAAGATAGCAGTGAAATCTACAACCGAGACGGTGGGGGTGGGGACGCGGAAGGCCATGCCGCCGAATTTGCCCTTCAGTTCGGGAATGACCAGGCCGACGGCCTTGGCGGCGCCGGTTTCGGAGGGGACGATGTTCTGGGCGGCGGCGCGGGCATCGCGCAGGTCTTTAGCGCCGACATCTTGCAGCTTCTGGGTGTTGGTGTAAGCGTGGACGGTGGTCAGCAGGCCGCGGTCAATGCCGAATTTGTCGTTGAGGACTTTGGCGACGGGGGCCAGGCCGTTGGTGGTGCAGGAGGCGTTGGAAATAACCTGGTGAGCGGCGGGGTCGTACTTGTCGCTGTTGACGCCGAGGACGATGGTGATGTCTTCGTTCTTCGCCGGGGCGGAGATGATGACCTTCTTGGCCCCGCCAGAAGTGGCGTGACCGCGTGATTTGGTGGCGTCGGTGAACAGGCCGGTGGATTCGATCACGATGTCCACGCCCATCTCGGCCCACTTGATGGCGTTCAGGTCGCGTTCGGCGGTGATTTTGATGCGCTTGCCGTCCACGATCAGGTCGTTGTTCTCAGCCACTTCCACTTTGCCATCGAAAGCGCCGTAGGTTGAATCGTACTTGAGCAGGTGCGCGTTGGTGGGGGTATCGAACAGATCGTTGATTGCCACCACTTCCACTTTGTCGGCCACGCGGGCCTGGATCGTGCGGAACACGAGGCGGCCAATACGGCCAAAGCCATTGATACCAATTTTGACAGTCATGGGAAATCCTCCAGAAAAGAAATATGGTTTATCAAATAACGGCAGGTTGCCGTTTGATTCACGATGAGCATACCGCCCGCTATTCTACCAGAGGCCCGGTGCGATCTTGCAGCAAATCCATCAACACCTGGGCCAATTTCTTGGCATCGTGCCGCCAGGGATATTCGGGGTCGGCCAGATCGGCTTTGTGAACGATGTGATCGGCCTCCAGGTCTTCATCGCTGCACACCCATTGCACGCCTTCAGGAAGGATATATTCGCAATCGCGGTTCGCCAGAATGACATCGAACAATCCTGTGCCAACATGCTTTTCGAGGGCCTCGACATGATCGCCGCACGAATAGCCTTCCGTCTCGCCGGGCTGCGTGGCGACATTGCAAACGTAAATTTTCACGGCTCGGCTGGTTTGGATAGCCGCGGCGATATCTGGCACGAGTAAGTTCGGCAAGATGCTGGTATACAGGCTGCCCGGCCCAACCACGATCAAGTCTGCTGAGAGAATGGCCTGGATCACGCCCGGATAGGCCGGGGGAGTTTCTGGCTCCAGCCAAACCCGGCGGATGATGCCGCTGGCCTCGGGGATTTGGCTTTCACCAGCCACGCGCACTTCACTCACGGTGTGCGGCAGTGTGATGTCAGCCACCAGGCGGACATCGTGCAGCGTGGCTGGCAGGACGCGGCCATGCACCGAAAGCACCCGCCCCGATTCAGCCACCGCCGCCTCGAAACTGCCGGTGATCTCGGCCAGGGCCGTGATGAACAGATTGCCAAAGGAATGTCCATCGAGGCCACTGCCATCAGCAGGAAAGCGATATTGGAAGAGCTGGCCGAGCAACGCCTCATCGCTGGAAAGGGCCGCCAGGCAGTTGCGAATATCCCCCGGCGGCAGCACGCCCAGCGTGCGACGCAATTCGCCCGATGACCCGCCGTCATCTGCCACGGTGACAACCGCGGTGATGTTGTAAGTATATCCCTTCAAACCCCGCAGCAATGTAGCAAGCCCATGCCCACCGCCAATGACGACGATGCGCGGCCCGCGTTCACGCCGCCGATGCGCAGCCAGGTCGTCTACCATAGGGCGGCCCGAACGGCGATAGGGGGCCATCAGCGAGCGGTTGAAGCCCCACATGCCCCACAAGATCAGCCCGATGCCCAGGCCGCCGAAGATCAACGCCCGCAGGGGGCGCTCCAACCAACGCAACGAGGCCGCCGAAAGCATCGGCAGCCACCAGGTATCGGGAGCAGAGCGGTAAACATCCAGCAAAATCACCGCCAGGCCCAATCCGATCAGCATCGTGCCAAATAATACAAAAAAGAACCAGCGCTTGACCCCCAATCCTGGCATCAGCCAACGCAGTGAGCGCCGCAACCACCCCAAAAAACGCCGCAAAACCATATTCATTGCGAGGTGGATGATAGCAGTGTTTCAAGCGCACGTCAACGCAAAACTTTCTTTAACGGAGTACCCAAAAAGCTGTGCTATACTATCGCCGCATAATCCTTTTAGGGACGAGATCAAGCTTATGAAAACCTACATTGCCATAGACATCGGCGGCACACAAATTCGCGCCGCCTGTTATCCAGAAAATGCCACCACCCCACTTAGCGTCGAAAAAACCGCCACCCACGCGGCCGGGGCAACCCCTTTAGAGAACCTGATCGCCGCGGTGCGCAAGGTGTGGCCCGAAGATGGCGAGGTGGCCGCGATAGCGGCTATCGCCCCTGGCCCGCTCAATCCCTACACAGGCATCATCATCGAAGCCCCCAACATCCCCGGATGGGAAGGGCTGCCACTGCGCCAGCACTTACAAGATGCCTTCGGTGTGCCAGTTGCCCTGGGCAACGATGCCAACCTGGCCGCCCTGGGCGAATGGAAGTTTGGCGCTGGTCAAGGTCACCACCACCTGGTGTATCTCACCGTCAGCACGGGGATTGGCGGCGGCGTCATTGTGGATGACCACCTGATCTTAGGACTGAGCGGCATGGCCGCCGAGTTGGGTCATGTCGTACTCCTGCCTGACGGCCCGCTGTGCAATTGCGGGCACCGCGGGCATCTCGAAGCCCTGGCTTCGGGGCCGGGGCTGGCGCGCTGGGCCAAAGAGCAGTTGGAGGCTGGCGTTGCTTCCAGCCTGCCAACCGACCGCCCATTCAGCGGCAAAGATGTGGCTGACGCGGCCAAAGCGGGTGACGCCCTGTCCATCGCCGCCCTGGCGCGGGCGGGCAAGTTCCTGGGGATGGCGATTGCCAATTTCCTGGCTATTTTCAACCCATCCATCGTGATCATTGGCGGGGGCGTCTCACAAAGCGGTGAACTGCTGTTTGCGCCCCTGCGCGCCGCCGTGCATGAATATGCCATGAACGAACAATACACCGACGGCCTGTCCATCGTTCCGGCAGCCCTGGGTGATGACGTGGGGTTGATCGGGGCGTTGGCCCTGGCCGTCGAAACTGCCCATTAGCGCCATGCCACCGCTCGAAAAAACCTGGCACATCCCACCGCCCCTGCCCGATGAAGTCCACCGGGCCTTACATGGCTTCCCCCCTGTTTTACGGCAAATTTTATACAACCGCGGTTACGCCGACAGCGAATCGGCGCGCCTGTTTCTCGAAGGAAAGCCCCCGCCAGGCTGCGCGGCAGAAAATCTGCTCGGCATGGCCGCTGCCGTTGAACGCATTCGCTTTGCCATTCAACACGACGAGGCCATCGCCGTCTATGGCGATTACGACACAGACGGCGTGACCGCCACCGTGCTGCTGGTGCAAACCTTACACACGCTGGGGGCCAGGGTACGCGGCTATATTCCCAATCGTTTCGATGAAGGCTACGGGCTGAACAACGAAGCCCTGGGCAACCTGGCAGAAGAAGGCATCCGCCTGGTCATCACCGTAGATTGCGGCATCCGATCTATTGAAGAAGCCCTGCACGCCCGGCGCATCGGCCTGGATTTGATCATCACCGATCACCATCACCCGGCGGGTGAAATGCCCCAGGCCATTGCCATCATCAACCCCAAACAACCCGCTGACACCTATCCCGATAAAGACCTGGCCGGGGTTGGGTTGGCCTACAAACTGGCCGATGCCCTCTGCACGGCCCTTCAACCAGCCAACTTTCAGCCCCAAACATTACTCGATCTGGTCGCACTCGGCACCGTGGCCGATATGGCCCCCCTGGTCGGCGAAAACCGCGCCCTGGTGCGCCAGGGATTAGCCGTGCTGCGCCAGTCGCAGCGCCAGGGGTTGCGCTCCTTGATCGGCGTGGCGGGTTTGAAGCCCGAAAGCCTGACCGCCACCGACATCGGCTTTGGCCTGGGGCCGCGTCTGAACGCCGCCGGGAGGCTCGAATCGGCGCTGGCCGCCTATGATTTGTTGACCACCCGCGACATCCAGGTTGCCGGCGGCCTGGCGCAACGCCTGGAAATGCAAAACCGCGAACGCCAGGCGCTCACCCGCGAGATGCAAACCCAGGCAGAGCAAATTGCCCTGGCGCACAAACCCACTGCCCTGCTGCTTTTCGCCGTTCACCCGCAGTTCAACCCCGGTGTGGTCGGGCTGGTGGCCTCGCGACTGACCGAGGCGCATTACCGCCCAGCCATCGTCGCCCACCAGGGAGAGGAATTTACGCGTGGCTCGTGCCGCAGCATTCGCGAGTTCCACATCACCAACGCCCTCGATCAATGCGCCGACCTGCTCGAACACCACGGCGGCCACGCCGCAGCCGCCGGCTTTACCGTGCGCAACCAACTGCTGCCCGAACTGGTCGAGCGGCTGGAAGGCATCGCCCAGCGCGAACTGGCCGGCCTCGATCTGCGCCCCAGCCTTCATGCCGACCTCAGGCTGCCGCTAAGCGATCTGAAACCCGAAATCCTGGAATGGCTGAGTTGGCTGCAACCCACCGGGTATGGCAATGCCCAGGCTTACTTCGTTTCGCGCCAGGTGCGGGTGGTCAATGCCCGTTCGGTAGGACGCGACAGCAGCCATCTCAAGTTGACCATCAGCGATGGCAAGGTGTACTACGACGCCATCGCCTTTCGCCAGGGCCATTGGCTGGGCCAATTGCCACCCAAGGTAGATTTGCTGTATTCATTTGAAAGCAACGAATATAACGGGCGGGTTTCACTACAATTGAACGTCCGAGACATCAAGCCAGCGGGCGTGCTATAATGAAAAAACAATGATTATCCGATACAGAAAATTCGGAGAATAACCCATGAAACTGCCCCCTAACAACCGAGTTGGTACACCTGGCGCACCATCTGGTACCCTCCGTACATCCGGCGGTCTCAGACCACAGCCGCAGCAACCCACGCCGCCGCCCGCCCAACCCGCCAGCAGCGGCAGCCTGACGACCGGTGCTGCATTTACCCCCTCACCCATCTCGAAAATCGAAGATACCGGCCTTTCACCGCTATGGCTGCAAGACCTGGCGCTGAAAATCCTCTATTTCGGCGGCTACCTGAGCGGTTTCAAAATTGCCGAACTGATCTGCCTGCCGTTTACCGGGGTCATTGATCAGATTTTGGACACGCTCAAACGCGAAAAACTGGTCGAGGTCAAGTCATCACAGATTGGCCTGGGTGAGGGCGCTTACCAATATGCCATCACCAGCGCCGGGATCACCCGGGCGCGCGAAGCGCTCGAACGCAGCCAATATGCCGGGCCGGCCCCCGTGCCCATTGACGTCTACAACGATGCCATCAAAAAGCAAGGGCAAGCCCGTGTAACCATTACCAACCGCGTCATGCGCCAGGCGCTCGCCCACCTGACCCTGTCCGAAAAAACCTTCCACCGCATCGGCCCGGCGGTTAACTCCGGCACGTCTATTTTTATGTATGGCCCGCCAGGCAACGGCAAGACCAGTGTAGCGCGCGCCATTGGCAACATGATGCTGCGCGAAAGCATGTACATTCCCCATGCCATTTACATCGAAGGCCAGGTGGTCAAGCTCTACGACTCGGTCAACCACCAATTGGCCGAAGAACAGACACCCATTGCCAGTGGCACCGGCGGTCTGCGCACCGGTGGTCGGCGAGACCCACGTTGGGTAAGGATACGCCGCCCCTTCATCGTGGTAGGCGGTGAATTAACCCTCGAAGGGCTCGACCTGGTTTTCGATGACACCAACAAATTCTACGAAGCCCCCTTCCAGGTCAAAGCCAATGGCGGAATCCTGCTGATTGATGACTTTGGCCGTCAACTGGTACGCCCGCGCGACCTGCTCAACCGCTGGATTGTCCCACTCGAAAACCGCGTCGACTTTCTGACCCTGCATACGGGCCGCAAGATCGAAATCCCCTTCGATGTTTTGGTGGTCTTTTCCACCAACCTGCCACCACGCGACCTGGTAGACGAAGCCTTTCTGCGCCGCCTGCGCCACAAAATTGAAATCGGCGACCCAAACTTCGAGGAATACCGCGAAGTGTTCAAGCGCACCGCCGAAGCCAAAGGGGTGATCTATAAAGATGAGGGCCTGGCCTACCTGCTGCAAGAATGGTATATCAAGCGCAATCGCAAGCTGCGCGCCTCGCACCCCCGCGACCTGTGCGATCAGATTCTCGACATTGCCCGCTACATGGCCACCGAACCTGTGATGAGCCGCGACTTAATCGACCGCGCTGCCGATGCCTACTTCGTTGAACTTTAGTTTGACCATGTCACCCACCATCTTTGCCCATCGCGGTGCCAGCGCCCATGCCCCCGAAAACACGCTGGCTGCCTTCACGCTGGCCTTGCTGCACAACGCCGACGCGATTGAACTGGATGCCAAACTCTCCGCCGATGGGCATGTCGTCGTCATTCACGATCAAACGGTGGATCGCACCACAAACGGCAGCGGCAAAGTGGCCGAACTGCCCCTCAAAGCGCTCAAAAAACTTGACGCCGGCTCATTTTTCGATGTCGCCTATTGCGGCGAACCGATCCCCACACTCAACGAAGTGTTTGAGGTGGTCGGGCAGCGCACTTTCATTAACGTCGAACTGACCAATTATGCCTCCCCCCAAGATGACCTCCCCGATAAAGTGGTGGAACTGGTCAAGAAACACCACCTGACCGACAGCGTACTCTTTTCATCTTTCAACCCGCGCACCCTGTTGCGCACCCAGGCCCTGCTTCCTGAAGTGCCAGTCGGTTTACTGACCCTGCCAGGCTGGCACGGCTGGCCGCTGCGTTCGTGGTTGGGGTATCGGCTGGTACGCTACCAGGCATTGCACCCTGCCGGGGACGATACCACACCGCGCCTGGTAGCGCAAATTCACCGGCGCGGCTGCCGTGTGCATGTGTGGACGGTCAACGATCCCGCCGAAATGCAGCGCCTGTTCCACCTGGGGGTAGATGGCATCTTCACCGATGATCCCCGGCTGGCGCGCCAGGTTTTGCAGGGGACGCATCAACAACCTGCCGCAGGCTAATTTTTTCGTACAGTCTATACCAGGGCAAATCCAGGGGCGGAATGGTAGAATAGATTTATGTTGTCTTTCGATTTCACACCCGATGAATTGATGGTTTCCTGCATCGCCCGGCAAATTATGGATGGCGAAGTGGTGGCCCAGGGGATTGCCACCCCCCTCGTCACCGCCGCCTATCTGCTGGCGAGGCACACCCACGCACCCAACCTGTACTTTGTTTCGGCCATTGGGCAGGGCATTTGCCGCCAGCCGGCCCCCCTGGGGCTGGCCACCGTCGAAAGCCTGTGGCTGGATCGCTCACTGGTCAACATCGGTTTCGGGCGCGCCGTGGCCGATGTGCTGTACCGGTTGCAGCCCAAAGAATTTTTCCGTCCGGCGCAAGTGGATGCGCATGGCAATTTCAACAACATCGCCATCGGCAAAAACTACCTCAAGCCGCGCCTGCGCCTGCCCGGCACGGGCGGCATCCCCGATGTGACCACGTATACCCGGCACGTCTATCTGTACGTCCCGCGCCACACCCGCCTGACCTTTGTCGCGCAGCTTGACTTTTGTTCTGGATTGGGCCATCACGAGGGACGCAGCGGCGGGGCAGGGGCCAGCTACCTGGTTTCAGATTTGGGCCAATTCGACTTTGCCGAGGGTCACATGCGGCTGATCTCGCGGCATCCCGGCGTGACCATCGAAAAAATCCAGGCGCAAACCGGCTTCGAACTGCAAATAGCCACCGACCTGCCCGAAACACCGCCCCCCACCGCCGAGGAAATTCGGCTGCTGCGCCAGGAAATTGACCCCCTCGGCATCCGCCGCCTGGAGACCCTCGGCGGCGCGGCCCGCCGCGAACTGATGCACACCATCTTGCAACAAGAACTTGGACATTGAACCTTCTGCAACAGCCCACCCCCGCCAACGCCAGGCGCAGGTGGATCACCCGGCAGAAGAAGAACCGCATGAGAATCGCCCTCTTTCGCCTGCTCACCTTCGTGGCGCTGTTCAGCCTGTTCCTGCCCAGCCAGGCCGGGCGCGCGGCGCCAGCCGCCCAGGGCATTGCCCCCGCCGATAGCGCGCGGGCGTTGCTGGATACATTGACCCCTGAAGAACGCGTCGGGCAGTTATTTCTCGTCACCTTCACCGGCCCCGATGCCAGTTCCCCCACCCCAATCTACAAACTGATCGTAGACCATCACATCGGCGGCGTGGTCATGCTGGCCGCCAATGATAATTTCCTCGCCCCCGAGGTCACCGCATCAGAAGCGCAAAACCTGATCCGCCAGCTACAGCTCAACAAATTCAACGCTTCCCAACAGGCGCAAAGCGAGGGCGCAGCAGCCAGCGCCTACATTCCCTTATTCATCACCACCATACAAGATGGCGACGGCTACCCCTTCGACCAAATTTACTTTGGCCTGACCTCACTACCCAACCCCATGACCATCGGCGCAACCTGGGATACCCAGCAGGCGCTCAACATCGGCGCGGTGCTGGGCAGCGAACTGAACGCCCTCGGCTTCAACATGCTGCTCGGCCCCTCGCTCGACGTGTTAGACACCCCGCGCCCCGATAGCAGCGGCGATATGGGCGTGCGCGCCTTTGGCGGCGACCCCTATTGGGTGGGGCAATTGGGTGGGGCGTATATCCGCGGCATCCACCAGGGCAGCCAGGGACAGATGATCGTGGTTGCCAAAAATTTCCCCGGCTTTGGCGGCTCAGACCGCCCGCCTGAAGAAGAAGTATCCACAGTACGCAAACCGCTCGAAACCCTCAAGCTGATCGAACTGGCCCCCTTTTTCGCGGTCACGGGCAACGCCCCCGACGCCGAAGCCACCACCGATGCGCTGCTGGTATCGCACATCCGTTACCAGGGGTTTCAGGATAACATTCGCGATACCACCAAACCGGTCAGCTTCGACGCAGAAGCCCTGACGCAAATCACCACCTTGCAACCGATTCAAACCTGGCGCGAGAATGGCGGCGTGTTGGTCAGCGCCGACCTGGGCAGCCGGGCCGTGCGCCGGTTTTATGATCCCACCGGGCAAACTTTCGACAGCGCTTTTGTCGCCCGCGACGCCTTCCTGGCCGGCAACGACATCCTCTACCTGGGCAACTTCACTGCCAGCGGTGATCCCGATTCATTCACTTCTATCGTAGATACGCTCAATTTTTTTACCGCAAAGTATCGCGAAGATGAAACTTTTGCCCAGCGGGTGGATGAATCGGTGCTGCGCATATTGACGTTGAAATACCGCCTGTATGGCGAGCGCTTCAGCATTTCACAGGTCTTGAAAGACCAAACCGACCTGGCCGCTTTACAAGCAAACAACCAGCAAATTCTCACCACCGCCAGCAACTCGGCCACCCTGCTCAGCCCCAGCCAGGCCGAATTGGCCGATACCTTGCCATCGCCACCTGACCGCAACGATCAGATCGTGTTCGTCACCGATACGCGCACCTATCGTCAATGTACGCGCTGCCCGGAACAATTCATCCTGCCAGCCAATGCGCTCGAATCAGCCGTCTTTCGCCTCTATAACCGCGGCGGGCAGGTGCTGGCTAACAATTTGAAATCGTACACCTTTCAAGATTTGCAAAGCATGTTAGAGGTTGGGGTGGGGGTCGCGCAAATTGAGAATGACCTCAAAAACGCCGATTGGATTGTCTTTTCAATGCTGGATATGAACCCGGCGCAACCATCCTCCTATGCGCTGCGCAATTTTCTCAATCAGCGGCCCGATCTATTCCGACAGAAAAAGCTGATTGTTTTCGCCTTCACCGCCCCCTATTACCTGGATGCGACCGACATCTCGAAGATCACCGCCTATTATGCCCTGTACAGCCACGGGCCCAATAAAAATTCAGTTTTTGTGGATATGGCAGCCCGCCTGCTCTACCAGGAAATTCGCGCCCCCGGGGTTCTTCCGGTCAGCGTGCCAGGCATCGGCTACGATCTCAACAAAGTTGTCTTTCCAGACCCCAACCAGACCATCCAGATCGAGTTTGATTTTCCACAACCAACAGAAGCCACGCCTACCCCGGCCATCGAGTCCACCCCGCTGCCCGAAGTATTCGAACTGGAGCAAATCGTCCCGCTGCGGACTGGCCCGATTGTGGATTACAACGGCAATATCGTTCCCGATGGCACGATTGTGCGCTTCACCTTCACACGCCTGGGCGATAACCCAATCATTCAGCAGAGCGAAGCGCTCACCATGCAAGGCGTTGCGCGCACCGTCTATCGCATCGAAAACCCTGGCAAATGGGAAGTGCGGGTTGAAAGCGGCGAAGCACGTCAATCGGCTGCACTGCCTTTTGAAGTGCCTGCACCCGTGGACGTGACGCCCGAAATCCCCACCCCCACCGAAACACCCACCGTCCCGCCCCCCACCCTCACCGACACTACAGCCCCCAGCCAGACTCAGCCGCCCCCTACCCTGACCCTGACGCCCACCCCCACGCTCACGCCCACCCCCGAACCTGCCCAAACCCAGTTCGGCGATTGGTTCATGGCCACCCTGATCAGCCTGGTGATCGCGGCAATCGGCTACCTGCTCGGAGGATACTTCGGCAATGTGCGATGGGCAGTGCGGATCAGCTTGATGGCGCTGGCCGGGGGCATGGCCGCTTACACATACCTGGCCTTGAATTGGCCGGGCAGCGAAGACTTTTTGGAAGCGATGGAAATTTGGGGGGTGATGGGATTGGCCCTGGCCGGCGCTTTACTCGGCAGCCTGGCGGCCTGGGCCTGGCGGCTGGCCCTGCGCGGGCGCGCTAACGGAACAAAGTAGCCAGCAAACTGACAATCACGACTCCCCCCGCCAACAACAACAAAAAACGTTCCGGCGTCATCGCCAACACATCCACCAGGCTGAGGCCCGGCAGTGAGTGACCCGGGCGGGAAGAAATTTGCCAATCGCCCAGCAGAGCCTGGCGAAAAGCCTTGATGGAGGGTGGACGCTCATCGGGATGCAAATTCATCGCCCATAAGATGGCGCGTTCGGTGCGCGGGGTGATTTCAGGATTGATCTGGCGTGGGGAAGTAAGGCTATCGGGGTGCAAAAAGCGCTCGCGTGCTTCTACGGGTGCCGAATTAGTCAATAGATGGTAAAGCGTCGCGCCAAAAGCGTAGACATCACTGCGCACATCGGTGTGGCCGGCATCGCCGCCATATTGCTCCAGGGGAGTATATTGCACGGTGCCACGACCCTGCAGCACAGTCACGGTCATTTCATCAGAAGCGAGGATTTTCACCAGGCCAAAATCCACCAGTTTGACCAGGCCGCTGGGCGTCAGCTTGATATTGCCCGGCTTAATGTCGCGATGCAAGATCGGCGGCTCCTGGCTGTGCAGATATTCAAGCGCATCGGCCAACTGACTGGCCCAGGTCAGCACCTCGGCTTCGGCCAAAAATGCCCCCTTCTGGCGGCTTTCGCTCAAAATGGTGCGTAAATCTTCGCCAGGGATGAAATCCATCACCAGGTAATCGCGCCCGCCCTGCGAAAAGAAGTCAGAGACTTTGGGCAAATTGGGATGATCGAGACGGGCCAGCACAGTGGCCTCGCGTTGAAACTGGTCGCGGGCCTGGCGCAACAAATCGGTCGGCATCGAGCGGTCGTGTTCGACTTCTTTCAAAGCGCACTGACGGCCTTCGAGACGGTTATCCTCGGCCAGGTAAATGCTCCCCATGCCCCCCTGGCCGATGATGCGGCGAATTTGATAGCGGCCGCGTAAAGTTTCTCCGGGTTTGAGTGGTGTTGGCATAGCAAGTGGGTTGTGTTATTATACCCGCAGGAGGAAGCCTGTGGTAAATGATGATGTCCCCATTTTGATCGGTAAAAGCGGCCCTTTGAATGGACACCGTTTCCCATTGACGAAAGATTACCTGGTGGGCCGCGACGCCAGTTGCGACATCACCATTTCAGACCGACAGGTCTCGCGTTACCATGTGCGCTTCCAGGTGCTGCCCGAAGGGATTAGAATGGAAGACCTGGGCAGCAAAAACGGAACGCACCACAACGGCCAACCTGCCAGCGGGCCAATATGGCTGCACGATGGGGATGTGATCCAGGTTGCCCTGGTGCAGAAATTCATGTTCGTCACTTCTGATGCAACGGCTACCATGCCGCTGGAAGCGGTGATGGAAACGGATATCGGCTTCCAGATGCCACGCCACCTGCGCCTGGAAAAGCGCTCGCGGCGGGTGTGGGTGAACGAACACGAACTGCTGCCGCCGCTTTCGGTTTCGCAGTTTCGCCTGTTGGAACTCCTCTATGAACGCGATGGCCGCGTGGTAGACCGCCGCGAGATGTCAGCCGTGGTATGGGGAGATGAAGACGCCGCCGATGTCTCGGAGCAGGCCCTGGATGCGCTGGTGCGTCGCCTGCGCGACCGCCTGGCCGCCCTTGACCCCACGAACAACTACATCATCACGGTGCGCGGTCACGGCTTGCGGCTGGAAAACCCCCCATTTAACGCTTAAATAAAGTTCAGCGGCCGCGGATGGCGGCACGCGCTAAGGTATCTACCCGCTCATTGTCGCGGTCGTTGGCATGGCCGCGCACCCAATGCCAGGCGATCTGATGGCGTTGGATGGCCTGATCGAGCGCCTGCCACAGGTCGGCGTTGGCCAACTCGCCTTCTTTGCGCTTCCAGCCGCGCCGCCGCCAACCGGCCATCCATTCGGTAACGCCGCGCTTGAGATACTCTGAATCGGTGTAGAGCGTGACCTGGCAGGGTTGTTTGAGCGCCTGGAGCGCCTGCAATGCGGCGGTCAATTCCATGCGGTTGCTGGTGGTGGCGCGCTCACCACCGCTCAGCTCTTTTTCGTGTTGACCATAACGCAGGAGCGCGCCCCAACCACCGGGGCCGGGGTTGCCGCTGCACGCACCATCGGTATAAATGATGACCTGGGGGAGAGACATTTCAGGGATATTGAATGCTGGCTTCGACAGCCAGTTGATCGATGTGTTGAATCAAGGCGGGAATATCCTGCACAGCGAAATTGGGGGCATAGAGCTGAAACAAGGCATCCACCATCACCCAGCGCAGCACCGCCCACGAAGCCTGGCCCGGTTCGCTGCGAGCATATAGCACCAGGTCGGCTGCCTGCTGCCAGTGTGGGTTCGCCGCGGCAAAGCTCCGCAGTTGATCCAGCGTGGCCACACGAGAAGGATAGCCGCCATCGGCAGCGATGCGGCGCGCCTGGCTTTCGGGTGAAACCAGCCAGCGGGCAAACAACCAGGCCGCCAGTTGGCGCGCCGCGCTGCTCTCGAAGGCCACCAGGGCAGGGCCGCGCACCACGATCACAGGCCGCCCATCTACACCAGGGAAGGGTATGATGCGCCATTCATCGCCATTTTCAAATTGGCTCATCGCCCGCTGCTGCTCAACCAGAGAAGCGCTGGATGCGGCAACCACCAGGGCCTTGCGGTCAGCGAACTCCCAGGCAGGGTGCGCGGCGGGTGACTGCCAGGCGCAGCCATCATCGCCCAATTGCTTCAAAAACGCCAGTGCGTCGTCAGCCTCGGCAGTATCGAAGGTGTAGTTGCCCTCTGTATTCAACAGTGAGGCATCGAAAGCCAATAACCAGGCGGTGAGCGCCGAAGGGTCTGGCGAGATGACCCAACCGCCGGTGGCGTTGTTATCGCCGCGCCCATCACGCTGGTTCGCCTGGGCTGCCGCACACACCTGACGCTCAAAGTCACGGGTGGTCGCCGGGGGGCTGGTAAAGCCCAATTCATTGGCCCAGGTGACGTTGTAGAACAAGATCAGGCCATCGTGATGAAAAGGCAGGCCATAACGCTTGCTGGTCTGCGCATCTACATCTTGCCACCAAAAAACCGGGTAGAAATCGGCCTGCTCTTGCGCCGAAAGGCCCCAAAGCGGATCGTTGACATAGACGTTCAGGTCGGTCAATTTGCGCCCGGTTGCATCCCAATGCGCCGCCTGGTAGTTATAGGCAGTCAGCAGGTCGGGCAATTCGTTCAAGCCCGGCGTGGCGTCCACGGCTTCGTTCAACTCACCATAGCCGGCAAAGGCGCGGGCGCTGACGCGAATGCCCCAGGTGTTGGTGCTGTTGAACGTATCCACCATCAGCCCGATCTCATCTGAAGGCAAGCCAACATACCAGAAGGCCACTTGCTGACCGCGCAGGGCGTCCTGATTTGTACCCAGGGTGCTGAAAGGCGTGGGGGTGAGGGTGACGGTGGCTTTCCAGGGCGGCGTGTTGGGCAGCGTGGTGCGCGTGGGCAAGGAGCGGGCCGTCATGGTGATCACGCCCGGCAGGGAGGTGGGGGTCGGATCAGGCGGTTGGTTGCACCCCATCAATCCCAGCAAAATCCCTAAAATTGCGATAAGATAGACCAAAATTCGTTTCAAACCTGCCTCCAGGTGGCCCATTATACCAATGCCTGATCTGACACCCGCACTCTTGCCTCGTTTGCAAAATCATACCCTGCCCGGCCTGCCTCTGTATCCGGCAGATGGCTTCACCATGCCCCGCTATGACGGGCAGAGCATCCTGAATTTGCCTGCCACCATCTGCACCCTGCTGGGCGTACCGCCGCTGGCCGGCGAGCCACTGATCCCTGAAATCCTCGTGCCGCTGGGCAACAGCGGCACACAACCGGCCTACCGCCGGGTGATCCTGGTGCTGATGGATGCGTTGGCGCTGCACCGCTTCCAACGCTGGATGATAGATGGCACAGCCCCGCTGTGGGCCAGGCTGGTGCAAGATGGCCTGCTGGCGCCACTGACCTCGGTCGTCCCCAGCACGACATCCACCGCGCTGACCACGCTCTGGACGGGGCGCTCGCCCGCCGAACACGCCATCACCGGCTATGAAATGTGGCTGAAAGAATATGGCGTGATCGCCAACATGATCACCCACGCCCCCATGAGTTACCAGGGCGATGTGGGCAGCCTTTCCAAAGCCGGGTTCAACCCAGAGACGTTTTTAGCGCCACAGGCCACCCTGGGCAGCCACCTGGCCTCCCACGGCATCCAGACGTATGCCTTCCAACACGCCAGCATCGCCCATTCGGGCCTTTCCAAGATGCTCTTCCCAAAGGTGGATGTGCAGGCTTTCAACGCTGTCTCTGAAATGTGGATCAACGTGCGCCTGCTGCTCGAAAGCCGCCGGCGTGAAAAATTGTTCGCCTGGGTGTATTGGGGGCTGGTAGATCATTTCTCTCACTACTACGGCCCCGATGACGAGCGCCCCGCAGCCGAATTTGCCGCCTTCACCCAGGCCCTGCAGCACCAACTGTTGAGCCGCCTGAGCTTGCAAGCCCGCCAGGAGACCTTGCTGATCCTCACCGCCGATCACGGCGCGATTGCCACGCCCCGCCATGCCAAAGCTGAACTGGCCAACCACCCCCAATTGCTCGATTCCCTGCACCTGATCCCCACCGGCGAAGGCCGCCTGCCCTACCTGTACCTGCGCCCCGGCCACTCTGAAGCCCTGGCCGACTACATCCAGGCCCAATGGCCCGGACAATTTCTGCTCTTTGAACCTTCGGCGCTGGTAGAACGCGGCCTGTTTGGGCCAGGCAGCCCACACCCGCGGCTCTACGAGCGCCTGGGAGATGTCATTGCCATCCCGAAAGGGAACACCTATTGGTGGTGGGCTAACAAAGAGAACAAACTGGTTGGCCGCCATGGCGGGCTGACCGCCGAAGAAATGCTCGTGCCGCTGGCGGGCGTCCGATTGGATAACTGACGATGAAACAAGATATTGAAACCCTCCTTGCAGAACGTAAGCTCGATGCCATCCTGATCACTGGCCCCGGCCAGCACAACCCGGCCATGGTCTATCTCACCGGTGGCGGCCACCTGACCCAGGCCGACGTGATCCAGAAGCGCGGCGCGCCGCCGATCCTCTTCTACCGCGCCATGGAGCGCGATGAGGCTGCCCGTACCGGCCTGCAAACCAAAAACCTCGACGACTACAAGCTCCATGAACTGCTCAAAGAATGCAGCGGCGACCTGATCCAGGCCACGGCCCTGCGCTACCAGAAGATGCTCACCGATGCCGGTGTGACCGGCGGACGCGTGGCGCTCTACGGGCAGGCTGATGCTGGCGCAACCTTCGCCATCTTCTCCACGCTGCAAGCGCTGATGCCTGAAATCAGGCTGGTAGGCGAGATGGGCAGCACCACCCTGCTCGAAGCCATGCTGAGCAAAGACCCTGTCGAAGTGGCCCGCATTCGCCAGATGGGGCAGATCACCATCGCGGTGGTGGGCCAGGTGCAAGACTTTCTGAGCGCACAAAAGGCTAAAGAC
>CAZSFD010000013.1:0-78398 GCA_964606085.1 uncultured Anaerolineaceae bacterium | reverse complement strand
CCATGTTCGGGCTTGCATCGAACATGGTGGTTCATTTTGGTCAGGTTACGGGTTGACCAGGGTCACATTGTAGAGGCAGGCGATACCCCAACCATCCTGGCAGTCCAGCGGCGGGACGGGCGGGTTGGTGCCATCATCCTGGTGGGGGAAGTTGGTCCAAACTGTCTCGTTCACGGCGTGGAACGACTGCGGGCGGTACATCAGGGTGAAGGAAGGCACGTCGGTCAGGTAAATTTTCACCAGCTCGGTGTACATTTCCTTCAACTTGGCTTCGTCTGATTCCGCCGGGATGGCGGCGATCAGTTCGTCAACACGCGGATTGACATACTGACCCCAGTTGCCGCTCCAGTTGCTGGCCAGGCCGACCCACTCGGAGCCGATCAGGTTGCGGATGCGACCCCACGGCATGGTGGGGCCAGCGCCAGCCGACCACATCATGAAGATGTCGTAGCCTTCGGGCAGCGGAGCGTCAGATTTGGTGACGACAGTCTGGTAAACCGACCATTCGGGGAAATTGGTGGTGATTTCGATGCCGATCTCTTTACCAGCCGCGGCGACCACTTCGATGGCGGCTTGCCAGTCAGACCAGCCATTCGGGCAGAGGGCCACATAAGACAGTTTCTTGCCATCCAGTTCGCGCCAACCATCACCATCGGTATCCTTGATGCCGGCGGAATCGAGCAGGGCCTTGGCGCCTTCGATGTCTTTGCCGGCCCACTGCAGGTCTTTCACGGCATCGTGATCATACATGGCCTGTTCACCGGGGGTGGGGTTCATCAGCGAGCGGGGAACCTGGGTGAAGGTGGCCGATTGGTTGGTCATGGCGTTGGCGACAATCGTATCGTAATCTACGGCCATGGCGATAGCCTTGCGAACCTCAACTTTGTTCAAACCATAGGAGTTGAGGTTGTAAAAGGCGGTGGGCAGGCTGGCGCCAATGCCATAGGGGGCCTCGGGCAGGTAGGTAGAAATGGGCAGGCCGTAGTTGAGCCACAACGTTTGAATGTTGGAATTGAACTGCTGGCTGACATCCACTTCACCTTTGGCCAAAGCGACAGAACCGGCGGCGTTATCTTTGAAGATCGGGTGTACCAGGTACTTCGGAGCGGGCAGCTTGCCCCACATGGAGGCGTCCTGACCCCAATAGTTGTCATCGCGAACGAGGACGACCTTGGTCTCATCGGCGAAGAATTTCTTGTAGGGGCCAGAGGCAACCACATCTTCACCCACATCGGCTTTCAGGGCCACTTCATCGCCACCGACGCGCTCTTCCAGGGCCATCGTCCACGCCTTTTGGAGAACGTAGTTGCTGCTCACGTAGGCCGCTACAACTAATGGGTTGAGCGCTTTGCCATTCTCGTCCAATTTGGCTTTCACCACCACGGTCTGGGCGTCAACGGCTTCGACGTTTTCGATGTACGGGGTGTTGCCCGTGCCGGTGGGGGTGTTGTATTTAACATGGGTGGCCCAGGTGTAGGCAACGTCTTCAGCGGTCACCGGGGTGCCATCGCTCCACTTGGCGGCAGCTTTGATCTTGAAGGTCAGTTCGGTGCGGGCGTCGTTCCAGGTGTAATCACCATCGGCCAGCAACGGATACTGCTTGCCATCAAGCATGTTGTAGAGATAGGGGGTTTCAAACACGAGCACGCGGGCGTGATCCCCCTGGCCAAGAACCCAGTTATTGCAGTTCGAACCATAGGGGTTCCAGCAGGCAATGGTGCCCCACTGGTTGCCATTGAAATACATCGTTTCGTTGCGGGGCAGGGTGTTCTCATCGGGCACTGCGGTCGGCGCAGCAACTTCGACGATCTGGGTCTCGACGACCTTCTTTTCGACCACCTGGGTCTCCACTACGGTCTTCTCGACGACCTGGGTTTCGACGACGGTGTTCTCGACCACCACAGTTTCCTTGATGATCTGAGGGGTGGGGGTGGCGCAGGCTGACAGGATCAGGCCGATCACCACCAAAATGCTAAACAGAACCGCGCTGTTGCGTTTCATAGTTCAAAAATCTCCTTCCTTGAGAATTGTTCGAAATCGTTGGTTTGGGTTGAGGGGGGGATATTGTATGAACGATTGATTTCTGGCGGCCTCCTTTCGGGTTAAAACGCCGGGCAACAGGTAGCCCGGATGACCAATTCCGTGGGCAAGACAATCTGTCGCAGCGGTATGTTCGGGTTTTCGATCAGGGTGATCAAGGTCTCCGCTGCCACATCCCCCATCCGCTGAACGGGTTGTCGCACCGTTGTCAGAGGCGGATGGGCGTTTGCAGCAGCAGGCACATCGTCGAAACCCACCACAGCGACATCATCCGGCACACGCAATCCACGTTCTTGCAGCGCCCGCAGCGCACCAAAGGCCATGCTATCACTGGCGGCAAAAACCGCCTGAGGGCCCACGGCCAGCAAACGCAGCATGGCCTGATAGCCACTTTCTTCGGTGAAATCCCCCTCGGCAACCAATTCTGGATCAAATGGAATGGCGCATTGCTCAAGCCCGGCCTTATACCCCTTCAAACGGTCTTCCCCGGCAATCATGTTGTGTGGGCCAGCAATGGTGGCAATGCGATGATAGCCCAAACGAAACAAGTATGCCACCACCTGCGCAGAACTGGTGATATTGTCAACATCAATATAACTGACCTGGGTATGGTGACGGCCTATCACGATGAAAGGAACGCTTTCGGTAGAGAGGACTTCGAGTAAGGGGTCTTCGAGCAAAGAAGATGCCACAATCACGCCATCCAAGAATTTATTCGACAATACCTGGTGGATTGTGCGGCGCTCATAATCGGGGTCGGCAACCCACATCATCAAGGAATGGTTGAAACGATTACAGGCCAGGGCGATGTTTTGCGTTAATGACATCAGAAAGTTATCGGCAAATAAACGGCCAACCCCCATGGGGATGACCATGCCCAAAATGTGGGTTCGTCCGCCAGCCAGGCGTCTGGCGGCCAGGTTGGGCTGATAATTGAAGCGCTCAATGACGGCATGGACGCGTTGGCGAGTGAGTTCGTGCACCCGGGGATCATCATTGAGTACCCGGGAAACCGTAGAACGTGAAACTCCGCTGAGCCTGGCTATTTCTTCGATGTTCATTATCGCTCGATCAGGACGGGTATTTGGGAGCGCTCCCACAAAGATATGATACAGATTTTTCAACAGCCTGTCAAGAAATTTTAAGGTTTTGTTAAGCCGTCCACCTTACCCCTCTTCAATTGGTGGAGCGGCGTCGCCGTAGTCGAGTACCTCAAAGCCTTGCGGGGTTGGCTCGCTGCCGATAATTTTCTTCTCCTGCAAAGTCTCGATCAAACGGGCCGAACGCGTGTAACCGATGCGCAGACGGCGTTGCAACATCGTGATCGAAGCGCGGCCCTGGCGGCGGACGATATCCACGGCCTCGGTATACAGCGGGTCGCCCTCTGGTTCGGCGTTTTCGTCCTCCCACAGGGGCATCTGTTTGAGCGGGATACCAGCCGGCAAGGCATCTACCGCGCCGCTGGCCGCGGGGGAGGTGGTTTCGTGCAGGCCGGTTTGGGCGCGCCAGAAGGTGACGAGGCGCTGAATCTCCGTATCTGAAAGCCACGCGCCCTGGATGCGCAGCGGGGCGGGGGCATCGGGCGCCTGGAAGAGCATGTCGCCGCGCCCCAGCAGGCGCTCGGCGCCGGGCTGATCGAGGATGACGCGGCTGTCGGTGCCAGAGGCCACCGCAAAGGCCACGCGCGCCGGGAAGTTGGCCTTGATCAGCCCCGTTACCACATCTACTGAAGGACGCTGCGTGGCGATGACAATGTGGATGCCGGTGGCGCGCGCCAGTTGCGCCAGGCGCGCCAGTGAACGTTCGGTTTCCTCGGGGGCCAGCATCATCAGGTCGGCCAATTCGTCAATGATCACCACCAGGCGCGGCAGTTTTTTCAACTTGGGGTCGGTGGCGATTTTCTGGTTATATTCGATGATATTGCGCGCACCGGCCCCGGCCAGTTTTTGATAGCGGCTGTCCATCTCGCGCAATACCCACTGCAGCACGCCCACCACGCGCTCCATTTCAACCACAACCGGCGCAAGCAGGTGCGGAATGCCATTGTAGCCGGTCAGTTCGACACGCTTGGGGTCTACCATCACCAGGCGCACATCATCGGGCGTGTTGTGCAGCAGCAGGCAGCAGATCAGCGCGTTGACACAGACCGATTTACCCGACCCGGTAGCGCCGGCGATCAGCAGGTGGGGCATGGCGTCGAGGGCGGCGGCCACGGCATTGCCAGCCACATCTTCACCCAGGGCAAAACGCAGGGGCGATTTAAGCCGCCCGAAGGCGTCGCTTTCGATCACGTCGCGCAGCGCCACGTTGGCGATCTGCTCATTGGGCACTTCGATGCCCACATAGCCTTTGCCCGGCACCGGGGCCTGCACGCGAATGGTCTTGGCGGCCAATGCCAGGGCCAGGTCGTCGGCCAGGGCGGTGATCTTGCCCACGCGCACGCGCATCCGCCCGGTGCGCGTCTCGACGAAATCGGGTTCGACGCCAAATTGGGTGATGGCCGGGCCGCGGTTGATCTCGACCACGTTGACGGGCGCACTGAAGGCGGCCAACGTCTGCTCGATCACGGCGGCGCGCTGGCGGTCGTAGTCATCGTCGTGGGTGACATCCATGCCAGGGTCGAGGATTTGGTCGAGGGCGGGTAACTGCCAGACGCGCACGGGCGCAGCGACGGTGGTGGTGGGCATTCCGGCGGCAGCCGGGGCAACCAGCGGTGGCTGGCCTGGCGCGGCGGTGGCCGCTGGGGCGACCGGGGGCAATGACGGCATACTGCCGCCGTTGCGCGTGCGATAATCGTCCCAGGCATCTTGCAGGCGCAGAATGAGCGGCGGCAGCCAGGCGAATAGTTCGGCCACGGGTTTATCGAGGGTGAAGATGGCGGCGATGAACAGCCAGGCCAGCAGCAAAACCGCCGCGCCGACCGCGCCGAAGGCCATTTCCAATCCGCCGCACAGCCATCGGCCAATTCCCCCGCCGCCAGCAAAGAGAAAATCGAACCACACGAGTAAATTGAAAAACAGCAGCAGCAGGCCAATGATGCGCTCTGGCGAAGGCCACGGCACGCGCTCGAAATTGCGCAGCACCAGCCAGCCGCCGACGAGGATCATCGCCAGGGGCAGCAGGTAAACACCCCAGCCCAACCCGAGCCACAGCAGGTTGAGCAGGCTGAGGGTCGAATCGGCATGGTTGGCCGAGATCAGCACGAGCAGCAACGGCAGGCCGATGAAGATCAAGACCACACCGACGATATCGAGGCGGCGGTCGAGATCGGGCAGCGGGGCGGGGAATTCGACGGCGGGTTTCTCGGCGGCAGGTTTGGAGGTGGTTGTCCTTGGGGGGGCTTTACCTTTGGCCGGGGGCTGGGCCGGCGGAGCGGTCAGTTGGCGTTCACGCCGGATGGCGTCGCGTGTGCGTTGGTAAAGGATGGCAAAGAAACTGCCGACGCGGCCCAACAATTTGCCACCGCCGCTGAGCAAGGGCGGCGGTTGGGCCGTTTTTGTGGCAGCGCGCGCCGAAGACCGGGGGGCGCTTTTGGCTTTGCTGGCTTTCGTTGTGCGCGCCGCGGGCCGTTTGGCAAGAGCAGGTTTGGTGGCAGGTTTGCGAGCAGGCATATGCCAAAGGATTATAGCACGCATGGGCAAAGTATCTTGCGAGCCAATTGTCATGCTCTTTTCAAAACGGATAGCGCGAGGGTTGACCTTGAATGTATAATTGTTCTTAATAAAGGACGCGTAAAGGGGGTGGCTGCGCGGTTGATCATCAATGCTTTGGGCAAGGAGTGTTTATGTATACCACCAACAATCTGTACCAAAATGATGAGAAATGGAAAGGTGTGCCGTTGGGCAACCAGGGCAAAGAGACGATTGGCAGTTGGGGCTGCTTATTGACCTCGATTACCATGATGTTGAACGGCGCAGGCTACAACGAGACCCCCGAATCGGTCAACCAAAAACTCAAGCAAAACGGCGGTTTCGATGGCGCACTGCTCATCCCGGCCATCGTACCGTATATCTTCCCCAATGTGACCTACCGCACCTACGAACCCTGCGAGAACCGCCCGGCGCCCATCGCCCAAATAGATGCGGCCCTGGCGGCGGGCAAACCGGTGATCGTGTGTGTGGACTGGAACCAAAAAGAAGCCGGCGTACAAACCCACTGGGTGCTGCTCAAAGACCGCAAGGGCGACAGCTACACCATGTACGACCCCTACCGCTACCGCGGCGATGGCCCCGACAAAGAACTGATCCTCACCGACCGCTACAAATTCCAGGGGACGAAAGCCGAAGAAGCCATCCACGCGGTGATCTGGTTCGACCTGGCCGGGCAGGCCGTCAAACCGCCCGATAAGCCCAAATTGCCCGTTCCCGCTGACCCGCTGACGGTGTATGTGGTCGAAGATGACCTGGCCTTCCGCGCCGACCCCTCGCCCGGCGGCTATTTGATCCGCCGCCTGATTGCTGGCACGGCGCTGACCAGCCTGGAAGCCAAAGCCACCGCCCAGGCCAAAGTGGGGCAGCAGGGCCAATGGCTGCCCGTGCAAGATGCCGAGGGCAAGCAGGGCTACACCGCCGCCTGGTATCTGGCGCTTTCCAACCAGCCCGCGCCAACGCCTCCGACACCCCCCGCACCGGCCCCGGCACCCACCATACCCGCCGGAGCGATGATTCTTTTACCCACCCAGGCCGATGTGGCCCTGCGCAGCAAAGCGCAAGTTTCACCAGAGACCCTGATCAGGCGGATGCCTGAAACCGAGCAGTTGATCGTGGTCGAACCAGCCGCGCAGGCCGCCAAAAAAGTGGGCATGAATGATCAATGGATTCAGGTCAAAGACAGCGGCGGGCAAACTGGCTATGTGGCGGCCTGGTACGTCAAACTGCCTGAAGGTACACCCAAGCCGCCCACCCAACCCGCCCCCGATATGCCCCCCGCCCAGCCCGCCCCGATCAAGCCGCCGGCCACGCCACCCGCCACCCCACCGGCAGCCGCGCCGGCCAGCAGCGCCACCAAAGTCACCACCACCACCGCCGATGTGGCCTTTCGCAGCCAACCCAATACCGAAGAAAAAACGCTGATCCGCCGTGTGGCGCTTGGCAGCGAATTTACGATTAACGAACCCGGCGGCGAGAGCAAAATTGGCGTCAATGGCCAATGGCTCAAGGTGAAAGACCCGCAAGGAACAGAAGGCTACGTGGCCGCCTGGTACTTGCAGCGTTCTGGCGCAGCCGCACCGGCCACACCTCCTGCCGCGGCTGGCCCGCTCGTCGTTCGCACCACCACTGCCGATGTAGCCCTGCGCAGCCAACCTGTGGTCAACGACACCACCCTCATCCGCCGTCTGCCGCTTGGCACACAACTGACCGTGACCGAAAGCGGCGGCGCGAGCAAAATCGGCGTCAATGACCAGTGGCTCAAGGTGAAAGACCCACAAGGAACAGAAGGGTATGTCGCCGCCTGGTATGTTACCCGCTAAGGGGAGATCGTTATGTCTGAAACGCCCACCCAAAACGGCAAAGCCTTTATCTCCTATTCACGCAAAGACAAAGAGTTCGTCAAGAAACTCGAAGCCAGCCTGGAAGCCCACGGCGTCGTCACCTGGGTAGATTGGGAAGGCATCCCGCTTTCAGCCGATTGGATGGCCGAGATCACCGCCGCCATCGAAGGGGCCGATGCGTTTCTGTTCGTCATCAGCCCCGATTCGCTGGCCTCGCAGGTGTGCGGCGAAGAGTTAGAACTGGGCCTGAAATACAACAAGAAACTGGTGCCCATTCTGCACCGCGTCCCCGAAAAGGGCCAACCGATGCACGAAAGGGTATCGGCCACCAACTGGGTATACCTGCGCCCCGAAGACGACTTCGACGCCACCATGCCCAAACTGGTCGAAACGATCAACACCGACCTCGATTGGGTGCGCCAACACACCCGCCTGCTCGAACGGGCCGTGGAATGGGACGGCAAAAAGCGCAACGGCAGCTTTCTGCTGCATGGCAGCGACCTGGAAGACGCCGAACGCTGGATGGCCGATTCGAGCGGCGGGCTAACCCGCCAGGTGGTGCCGCTGCAGGCCGAATACATCCGCGCCAGCCGCCAGCAGGCCCAGCAGCGCCAACGGGTGATGTTGGCGGGCATTTCGGTCGCCCTCATTATCAGCATTGTGTTGGCCATCGCCGCCGTCTTTCAGAGCATCGCCGCGCAGCGCAACGCCGAACTGGCCGCCAATAACGCCAGCACCGCCGTTGCCAACGAGCAGCTCGCCAAAGCCAACGAACAACGCGCCAACGATAACGCCCTCCTGGCCCAAAACAACGCCAGCACCGCCCAGGCCAGCGAAAAACTGGCCTTAGCCAATGAAAAACTCGCCAGCGATAACGCCATTCTGGCGCAAAACAACGCCAGCACCGCCGTCGCCAACGAGCAGGCCCGCGCCACCCAACAGGCGATTGCGGTGGAAAATGAGCAACTGGCCAAAGAAAGCGAACGCCGCGCCATCGCCCAACGCGGCGCAGCCCAGGCACAACTGGTGCAGCAGCAGCCCGCCCAACTGTTCATCAGCACGCTCCTGGCGTTATTCAGCATAGACATTTTCCCTTCGCAGGTTGGCGAAGAAGTGCTGCGCGGAAACCTGAGCCTGATGAGCATTCCCCAGGCCACCTTCCAGCAAGGGGCCGCCATCACATCCGTCAGTTTCAGCCCGGATGGCAAACAGGTTCTCAGCAGCGGCAAAAACCTGGTGGCCTATTTGTGGGATGCCCGCTCCGGTGAAAAAGTGGCCGAACTGGTTCACGACGGCCCCGTCAACAGCGCAACCTACTCGCCCGATGGGCAATGGATCGCCACCGGCAGCAGCGATGGCAGCGCCCGCCTGTGGAAGGCCGACGGCAGCCCGGTCAAATCGTTTACCCTGTTCGATGAACCGATTGGCGTATCGGAAGTCAAATTCAGCCCCGACGGACTCAGACTGGCTATCGCACAAGATAACGGCATCGTCAGCATCGTCGAAATCGGCACAGAGAAGATCATCCGCCAATTGCCCCACAACGGCAAAATATACGATATTGGCTTCAGCCGCGACGGCAAACGCCTGTTCGCCGCCACCGAAAGCGGCAGCGCAACGGTGTGGAACCCCAACACCGGCACATCCTTCGTCACCGTCAAGCACGCTGGCGACGTTTACCAGGCCGCCTTCAGCCCCGATGCCCAATACATCGTCACCGCCAGCCGCGACCAGACCACCAAAGTCGTCAAAATCAACAACGGCGTCATCGAAGACACCCTCAAACACGACGACTGGGTTGAAGGCGTGGCCTACAGCCCCGATGGTTACAACTTCGCCACCGCCGCCGACGACAACACCGTGCGCGTATGGGAGGCCGAAAGCTGGCGTGAAATCCTGCGCCTGCGCCACGAGGGCTTTGCCCAACACGTAGTCTACGACCCCAATGGCTGGTACCTGGCTTCATCCAGCGTGGATGGCACAGCCCGTGTGTGGGACCCGGTCAGCGGCGTGGAGTTGGTGCGCCTGCCGCTCGATGGCAAGGGGGGGCCGTTGGCTTTCAGCTTCGACAGCAAGAAAATTGTCACCAGCAACGAAGCCGGCGAACTGCGGGTGTGGAATCTGAATCAACTCGACAGCCTGTTGGTTTCCATCATCAACAACCAGTTGGTGCGCAGCATCAAATTCAGCCGCGATGATCGCTGGCTGGTCAGCGGCACCGATGACAGCCTGGTTACGCTATGGGACATGCCCAGCCTGCTCACCTACGCCTTGAGTGATGTCGAAGAGATTGAAAACAACCGGATTGACTATCTAGATATTTACAGCCTGCCTAGCGGTTTCATCCGCAGCCTGTTTTTTAGCCCGGTCTCCGACACCATTGGCATCGTCAGCGAGGGCATCGTCACCACCGTCAACTTGAACGACCCCACCGATTACCGCGAACAACGTTTCAGCGGAACGTATTTCGAGCGTGGCACTTACCAGCCAGATGGACAGATCATCGCTATCGCCAACAGCGATGGCGAACAGGTGGAACTGTACGACCCGGTCAGGCAGCAAGTGGTGCGCGCGCTGCCGCAACCCGGCGGTGCGTACTCGGTGTCTTTCCACCCGCAGTTTGCCAATCTGCTGGCGGCTGGCGGAAATGGCGGCGTGTGGCTGTGGGACGCCCCGCAGGGCCTCAGCCTGACCCTGGCGACCATCCCCGGCTACACGCTCGATGTAGATTTCAGCCACAATGGGCAATGGTTGGCTGGTGGCAGCGACGAAGGCAAGGTTTTCATCTGGAAAGTGAGCTACGCTGGCGGCCTGCTGACCCTGGAGCAGCAGCTTGAATTGCGCGCCGGCGAGGCCATCAACGACCTGGAGTTTTCGCCCGACGACACCCGCCTGGCCACCGCCAGTGAAGATGGCCTGGCGCGTCTGTGGGATGTCAGCACCGGCAGCGAAATCGCCCGTCTGCACCACCCTTTGGCGGCCAAGCGCGCCACCTTCACCCACGACGGCAACTATCTCGCCACCGCCAGCGGCAAGTTGATCTTCATCTGGGATATTCTGGCCATCCCCACCTTCAACACCAGCGGACTGCGCACCGAGGCATGTATGCGCCTGACCCGCAACCTGACCGCCGCCGAGTGGGCCGCCTACGGACTGCCCGGCGAACGCCAGCCCATTTGCCCCAACTTCCCCTGACATACGCCGATGCCCCTCGCCGGTCAAGCGTGTCGAGACCCGGTTTCGACACGCTCAACCAACGTTCGATTGCTTCTACAAACCCTCGGAGGACAATATGGCTCAACCAACCCCTGAAATTCCTATCTTGAAAGTGGCCTGGACACGCTATGCCCAAATGGATGCGGCCTCAAGTGCCAAAACGCGCAGCCATAACACCATCCGCAAATGGGTGGCCTGGATGGGCATTCTCGCCACGGTTTTCGCCGTGCTGACCCAAATGTACCCCGCCGATGGACCCATTTTAGGCGCTATTCTGCTCAAATTTTTGTTGATCGCCACGCCCGTCGCGGGGGCATTCATCTCCAATATCATCAGCAAACGCTATGCCAGCGGCGATTGGCTTTCGCTGCGCGCCGGAGCCGAGGGCATTCAGCGTGAAATCTACACCTATCGCACCATCCTGCAAAAATCCACGGACCGCCGGGCGTGGCTGGAAAAACGCCTGGCCGACGTTCAACGCCAGGTGTATCGCAGCCTGGGCGGCAAGTTGATCCTGCAACCCTTCCAAGGCGCTGTGCCGCCCTATTATTCTCCCGATAACGCCGATAGCGACCCGGGCTATCACGACCTCACCGGCGACGAATACTACCGCTTCCGCCTGCGCAGCCAATTGGCCTGGCACATCAAAAAAGCCAACCAACTGGACAAAGAACAGGCGCGCCTGACCAACTGGATTTGGATTGCCGGCGGCGCGGGGACCGTGTTGGCCGGCCTCGGCAGCAGCAACCTGATCCCCGAATTGAACGCGCTGACCTTGTGGGTGGCCGTAGCCGCCGCCGTCACCTCCGCACTGATGGGCTGGGAAGAACTGCGCAATCTGGATGCCACGATCAAAAATTACAGCAAAGTCAACCTCGAATTGAACTTGCTGGCCGAACATTGGGAAAACCTGGAACCCGAAGAACGCACCGAAACCGAGTTCTTCCAACTGGTGCGCGCCACCGAGGAAATTTTGTGGAGCCAAAACGTTGAATACATCAAATCCATGCAAGAAGCCCTGGCATCGGTGGAAGATAAAGAACCCGACCTGATCGCGCTGGCCCTGCAAAACGCCAAAGAAGCCGACGCCAAAATGAAAGCGGGCATTCGCCAGCAAATCGCCGGGAGCATCGAAGAAACCTACGACGCCGGTGCAGAAGCCGTGCAGCAAACCTACGCCAGCGCCCGCGAAACGCTGCTCCAGGATGTCTCGTCGGAGCGCGCCCGCCAGGAACTCGGCTACATCCTGGCTGCTTCGGGCGCGGTCATGTCGGCATTGAATGACAAGATGAAAAGCATCGCCGAAGAATTTGCCGGCATCGAGTTCGGCAAAGAGACCCCCAAAGAAATTTTGCACGCCCGCATGAGTAAATATCCTTCCACCGGAGAACTAAAGGGCTAATTGTTCCCCCAGGCTTCCGAAATCGCAGGACCGAGTTCCTACCAGGTTTCGGAAGTCTTTCTTTACAGGAGACCAACCATGACCGAGCCTACCCCCAACGAGTTGATTCAAGAAGCGACCCAGGCCGTCAAAGAAAGCCTCAAAACCGCCCTCACCAACGTGGTGGCCGAAACCGTAGCCGCAAAGAAACCCGCCATTCAACAAGCCATAGATGCTGCCGCCGAAGCCAAACGCGAAGAGAATGCCCCCGAACACGGCAGCGCGTTAGACTTTGAACGCCACGACGCCCGCCCGCACGCCTTTGTGGTGATGCCCTTCGGCAAGAAAAAAGGCGCCGACGGCTCGCCCTACGACTTCAACGCCATTTACCAGCAGTTGATCAAGCCCTCACTCGAAGCCGCCGGCTTTGAGTCGTTCCGCGCCGACGAAGAGACCGTCTCCGGCGACATCCTCACCGACATGTTTCAGGAACTGCTCCTGGCCGATTTGGTGATCGCCGATATGAGCATAGACAACGCCAACGTCTTCTACGAACTCGGCATCCGCCACGCCTTCCGCAAACGCGGCCTCGTCCACATCCAGGCTGGCCGCGCCTACATGCCCTTCGACATCTTCAACGTGCGCACCATCCCCTACCACGTCAATGCCGAGGGCGTGCCAGACCCCGCCTTCATCGAAAAAGACCGCCAGGCCATCGTGCGCGTCGCCCGTGATACCTGGGCATCTGATATAGACGCCATCCACAGCCCAATTTTCAACCTGCTCACCGGCCTGGTCGAACCCGACCGCTCGACCCTGCGCACCCCGCTCGCCACCGGCTTCTGGCGCGAATACAACGACTGGAAGCAGCGCGTGACCGTGGCGCAGCGCCAGAAGCGCATCGGCGATATTTTGCTGCTGACCGAAGAGATCACCAACCCGCTGATCAAAGAAGAAGCCATCTCCGAAGCTGGCAAAGCCCTGCAAAATATGGGCCGCAACGAATTGGCCTTGCAGCAATACCGCAAAGGCCTCGAAATCAACCCGCGCAACCTGCACTTCCGCCGCCAGGAAGCCATCTTCCTCAACCGCCTGGGCCGCGTGGACGAAGCCATCGTCAAGCTCGAAAACCTGCTCAACGATGTCCCCGGTGATATCGAAGCCATGAGCACCCTGGGGCGCATCTACAAAGATATGTGGACGGATTCGTGGAAATGGGTGGCCGACCGCGAAAAACGCCTGCAAACCGCCTTCGAGTCGTACCATTGGCTGATCAAAGCCTTTTACACCTACATCAAAGGCTACCGCTGCGACCTCGACAACACCTACCCCGGCGTCAATGCCCTCACCCTTGCCACCATCTTGCTGCACCTGGCCGAACAATATGACGACGCCGAAGACCCCGATCCCGATATCGTCGCCATCGGCCAGATGCTGCCCGAACTGCGCGGGGCGCTGATCTTCGCCCTCGAAACACAATCGCAAGTGGAAAGTGTGGATTACTGGACGCTCGTCTCGCTGGCCGAACTGCGCGTGATGACCGCCGACAACACCCGCAAGGTGACACGCGCCTACCGCAAAGCGCTCACCGCCGCCCGGCGCAACACCTGGTATCTGCAATCGTCACTTTCACAGCTCGAAATGCTCCTGGCGCTCGAAATGCGCACCGAATATGTGCAGGCCGGCATGCACGCCATTCAAGACGAACTGCACCGCATGGCAAAAATCGAAGCCGATGAAGAGGAAAGTGATAAGAAAAAGAAGAAAAAGAGCAGCAGCGAACTGCCCCTCACCGCCAGCAATGTCTTCGTCTTTGCCGGCTACCCGCTGGATGCTCCCGGCCAGGAAGAAAAACGCTTCCCGCCGGAGCGCGAAGCCGCCGTGAGACAAGAAATCAGCGCCACGCTCAAAAAACTGGGCGCTGGCCCCGAAGATATCGCCTTCATCCCCGGCCTGGCGGCTGGCAGCCAAATCTTGTTTGCCGAGGCCTGCCTGGAGCTGGGCGTACCGGTCGAGGCGCACCTGCCCGCGCCGGAGGCGCAGTACATTCGCCAGTTTATCGCCCTGGCAGGCGATAAATGGGTGGAACGCTTCTACAACCTGCGCAACGACCCCTCCGTCCACCTGCGCTTCCAACTGGAACACGTCGGCAAGCCCACCAGCATCAACCCCAACATTCACGCCCGCAACAACCGCTGGACGTTATTCTCATCCTTCTTGTGGGGCGTGGATAAAGTGCGCCTGATTGCGCTGTGGGATGGCAAAAGCGAAGCGCCCAATGACCTGACCGGGCGCATGGTGCATAACATGGTCGAAAAAGCGCGCGACCGCGGCATTCAACTCGAACACATCAATTCCAACCAGTTCACCCGCCCGCTCAACCTGCCCGACCCCGCCGGGTTCGGCCTGCTCAAAGCCGAAGACGCCGAAGAAGAAACGCCCGCCCGCAAACGGGCCAAACCAGGCACACCT
This sequence comes from uncultured Anaerolineaceae bacterium, assembly GCA_964606085.1. Classification (GTDB taxonomy): domain Bacteria; phylum Chloroflexota; class Anaerolineae; order Anaerolineales; family UBA4823; genus CAIQJJ01. Next base: position 63,798 of record CAZSFD010000013.1, on the reverse strand, counting down.
TAATTCAACAAAAACGCTCTGGTCTTCGCCAGAGCGTTTTTGTCAGCCTTCCAACGGCACGAGCATCGTGCCGATCTTCTCGTTGGGGATCGGCCAGATTTCCCCCTGCACCCCCCTGGCCAGGTAAAAATCACCGGCCCGCACGGTGACAGGCCCTTCAAGCGTGTGCACCGTCACCATTTGGTCCTCATCGCCGCGCACGGCCAGGGCCAGCGGCACGAGATAGGTCAGCGCACTTTTGACGCAACGCCCCGGCGATGTCATGCGATAACTCTGCGCGAAAATCTCCTCTTCCACCGGCCAGGTGTCATCGGGAGCGTTGATTTCGCTGACCAGGTAATCCCCCGCTTCCACCTTCAACAGTTCACCCCAGGGGGTTTTCACTTCCATGCTCAAAGACCCGCCATGATCCGGCTCAAAACGCCGCACCAAACGTTCAGCCGTGCTGCGATAGGGTTTGAAAGGCAATTTTTGAACAAGGTCATCCTGGGCCTTCAACACAATTGTCTTTTCCACGTTTCCACTCCACTGAGAAAATTCCCGGCAAACAGTTCCACGATTATAATTCGCCCATTCTGCAATCGCAACCCCCCAGAAAGCACCCCAACTTATGCACCTCAATCTCCTGCACCGCGTTTCCCCCGGAAACATGTACCCCTTTTTCTTGTTACAACAGGAATACGCCCACGAACTGGGCCTCAAAGTCACCCTGATGGTCGAAGTGGCCGCCATGCAGCAGCCCGACATCGTGGCCGATATGCAGCGTTTCCACGCCCAATATGGTGACGAGATCGCCCTTTCGCTCTCGATGGGCTACGACTGCCCCGAATTTCGAGCGCACATCGGCGGGCCAGAAGATTTTCTCTGGCTCTACGCGGAAGACGAAAAGCGCTTCATCATCCAGATGGCGGTAGATTACTTCCGGCGCACCTTCGGCCACGACCCCGTTTCGGTGGCCTCCTACCACCTGGATGCTTCCTGTCAGCGCATTCTCAAAGAAATCTGCCCGGCAGTCAAAATTGCCGTGGCGGGCTGCTTCGAGGAGGGCGTGAAGGTCTTCCACGGCTGCAACAACTCGTGGTATCTCTTCAACGAAGGGATGCCCTGGGGTCCGTGGTATCCATCGCGAAGCCACACCCTGCGCCCCGCTGAAAACGAAGCCGACTGGACGGGCATCATCGGCGTGCCGCACCTGAGCCGCGACACGGCCCTCTCCTACGAAGGCCGCAACGATTTCTTCGCCAGCCACCCGGCCAACGCCCAGCGCGGCCTGGCCAACGTGGGCTACGAACACCCCTACGACTACAACCTGTGTGACATGTACCGCATGCAGGAAGATTTCAACGATGGCTTCAGCTACTACAACGTCTTCGTCTCGCCGGGTTGGCTGGCCGGCCACCCCACCATTCAAGACCCCAACGAGGTCTCGCAAAAGCTCTACCGCGACCTGCTCGAATACTTCGTCGAGCTGCGCGGCCAGGGCAAACTGGTGGATATGCACATGGCCGAATTTGCCGAATGGTACCGCGCCAACTGGCCCATCGGCAAGCCCGAAGTGTACCTGGCCAAAGAAATGCTCTACGGCACGGGCAAGCATTACTTCTGGTATCTCGGCCCAGACATGCGCTGCCTGATTGATGCCACCCAGGGCGGGGCCATCGGCGATCTGCGCCCCTACATCGGTCACACGCCCGTCACCACCGGCAGCGATACCCAGGACCTGTGGTACGGCTCTTATCCCTATGTGATCCACTCGGTCTATCGCAGCGGCATCTCGCATCATTTTTTGGATGGCGCACGCACCACCCTGCTGGTCACTGCCGGTGACGAGACCGTAGATTTGGGCACCTGCCGGACGAAAGTAGCCAACGTACAGCGAGATGCCTCGGGCACCACCCTCACGCTGACGCCCGCCAACGTGCAATTCGCTTCCCGGCTGGAAGCGGCCATCGAGACGAGTTACCATTTCCAGGGCAGCGGCGTGATCGAAATCACCCGGCGGCTGGTGCGCTGCTCAGATGCCAATGCCACGCTGACCGTACGCGAATACGTCAAAGGCTGCTACGGCGTCACCGAGTACCCGGAGGATTTGCGCGGGGCCACACTCACCGTAGATGATCAGACGCTCACCTACGCCTACCGCCGCCGCACGCTGCGCCAGGCCGCGGCGAAGTCGGTTTCGGCCAGCCTGCCGCCGATCACATCGGCGGTCACGCTCGAAGCCATCACGCCATCGCTCGAAGGCTGCGCAACCGAGGGCCTGCTCTTCTCGCCCTATTACACGCTGACGCTCGATTACACGCTGACCGCCGGGCAGGAAATCAAAACCCGCCTGGTACTTTCCCCAACCGACTAAGGATTTTCGCCATGTCTGAACCCCAACTCCGCAAAGTGCTGCGCTGCCCGGTCTGCTTCGCCCGCGAGACCGATGTAACGCTCTTCAAAGCCCCCGATCGCGCCGAATACTACTGCGTCAAATGCTCCTATCACGGCACGAAAGAAGAAGTGGCCGAAATGTACATGGATTTGCGCAAGAAATATCGCTGGATTCGCCGGCGGCTGACGCTGGATGAGTTAAGAACCTTATGAAACTAAAAGCCATCACCTGTGACGCCCTGGCCCGCCCTGTGTACTGGTGTGCGGCCCAATCTCCCCACATCGTAGATGTGGAACTGTTGCGTTTTGGCCTGCACAGCGAACCCGACCAGTTACGCGCCCTGCTGCAAACCCGCATCGAAGCGGCAGCCGATGGCTACGATGCCATCGTGCTGGCCTACGGGCTGTGCGGCAAGGCCACTGCCGGGTTGAGCGCAGCGGGCATCCCCCTGGTCATCCCCCGCGCCCACGATTGCATCACGCTCTTCTTGGGCAGCCGGGCGCGCTATGCCGAGCAGTTCGAGAACAAGCCCGGCACATATTGGTATGTGCAAGATTACATCGAGCGCGGCGAAGGTTCGGCCACCACGCTTTCGATTGGCGCCGGGATGGAAAATGACATCCAGGGAACTTACGAAGCATACGTGCAGAAATATGGCGAGGACAACGCCGCCTACCTCATGGAAGTGATGGGGGCCTGGCAGCAGCACTACCAGCGCGCCGCCTTCATTGACATGGGCGTAGGCGATGGCGCAGCCGTGGCCGCCAAGGCGCAAGCGGAAGCGGCACGCCGCGGCTGGGCCTTCGAGCGCCTGGCCGGCGATCTAACCTTGATCCGCCGCCTGCTGTGGGGCGAGTGGGAAGACGATTTCCTGGTTGTGCAGCCCGGTCAGACCATTGCCATGAGTTATGACGAAGGCGTGATGTGTAGCTGACTTGAACATAGCCCCGTGGCGCAAGTCTCTGACTTGCGAGCGCTGAATTGCGCACGCTCGCAAACCAAAGTTTGCGCCACTGCGGCCAGGCCATTTTCATCCATACAGGGTGTTGGCAAAACATGGTCTCTGACTCCAAAAAGCCCGATAATCAGGCCCTGTTCAAAGAGGCCTATCCCAACTTCAAGTATAATAGCCCCGCTATTTTGGCTGGAACATGGAGAAAGAAGTGATGACGGTATACGATAACGATGAAATTGATTTGCGGCCCTATCTCCAGGCGCTCGTTCGCCGCTGGGGGTACCTGGCGATTTTTGCCGTTGTGGGCGCGTTGGCAGGCTTACTGGTTAGCTGGCTGCCCGCCGAAACCTACGAAGCGACCGCCATTTGCCTGCTCACCAAGCAGACCAACAAACTTTCGCTCACCTCGCAGCTTTCGACGGTAGCGGACCCAACCAACACACAAACCCGCGCCGATTCGATCATCACCATTGCCAACAGCGATGCCGTCGCCTTCCAGGTGATGACGGCGATGCAAGATCAACTGCCCGACGATATGACCCTGGCTGACTTTGCCGGTAACATCACTATCGAAACCGTCGGCGACACCATCCTGATCAAAGCGCTGGCCGAAGAAGCCGGCCTGGCCGAAACGATTGCCAACACCTGGGCGCAAGTGATGGTCGAAGCGGTCAATCTGGCTTACAGCGGCGAACAACCCCTTTCGATTGTCGAAACCCAGGGCCAAACCGCCAAAGCAGATTATGAGACAGTCCAGGCAGAACTGGAGAGCTTTCTCGAAACCAGCCAGATCGAAGCGCTGCAACAACAGTTGGATGAGTTGAATGTGCTTTTATACAATGGTCAAACCAACGACCGGCTGGCGTTGTTTGAATACCACCGCACACGCAAAAATGAGATGCTGGCGGTGCAAATCCAGGGCCAAGCGCTGAAGACCCTGTTGCAACAGGGCAACCAATCTGCCGCCGGTGACCTGGGTGACGCCCTGGCCGTATTCCTGGCCCGCGCCAGCACCTTGAGCCTGACGGTCAATTTCCAAAACCAGGTCAAAAACAGCAGTTTGCCCCAGGCCAATGTGAGCGCTTATCAACAGGAGTTTTCAGCCTTCAACCGCTCCGATACACCGGCCATCTTCTTGCAAATCAACGATCTCGAAGCCCTGCGCGACACCAGCGCCAACTACCTCGCCGATGTCGAAAGTATCATCGAACTGGCCCAGGCCGAACAAGCCAAAGCCGAAGCCGCCCTGGAGACACTCTCGCTTTCCATCTTGAACGGTGAAAGTGCAGCGGTCCTCGGAGATACCTTCGACCAGATTCGCCAGGTCAAATCGCAACTCGAACGCGAACAAGCCACCTATCGCCAACTGATCCAGGCGCGTGACCTGGCCTGGTCGGCCTATCAGGCGCTCTCAGCAAAAGAGACCGAGATCAAGAACGCCCCAAAATCGAGCAATTACATTGTCCTGATCAGCCAGGCCATGCGGCCCGTCGAACCGGTTGCGCGGGGGACCTTGCTGAAGGTGGCCGTTGGGACAGCCGGTGGCTTCTTTATCGTAGCACTGTTCATCATCCTGCGCGTGTGGTGGGTGTCAGCCAATCTCATCAACGATAAACCGGTTTCGACGGAGCAATCTGGCTGATGATCGGCTGAATGAACAAAGACAACCCGAATCTACAAATGTCCTTCCAAAAGGAGCATTGGCCGCTCGGCCTGATGCTCCTTTTGGGGTTAATTCACGGGCTGATCTATCTCGTGATCGTTCCACCCTGGCAGCATTACGATGAGCCGGGCCACTTCGAGCATGTCTGGCTGATTGCCAATCGCCCGGCGCTGCCCAACACTGGGGATTATGACCAGGGTATGCGCCGCGAAGTGGCTGCTTCGATGATCGAGCATCGCTTTTTTGAAGGGATGGGATTCAAACCAAACCTGCTGTCAATCACAGAACCGATCTGGATTGGCATCTCGCAATTGGGCGATCCACACGGGTATTACTGGCTGGTTGCGCTGCCCTTGCGATTGCTGCAAACCACCGATGTCACCTTTCAGATGTATGTCGCCCGCAGTGTATCGCTGCTGTTCTACCTGCTGACCATCGCCCTGGGATATGCCATGACCTGCGAATTGACCCCCGCGCGCCACCCGCTGCGCTGGCTGCTCCCGCTAACCATGTTAATGATCCCCGGCTTTACCGATATGATGACCGCCCTGAACAATGATGTTGGCGCCACACTTTTTTTCTCCGCTTTTCTCTGGCTCAGCATCCGCACAATCCGCAAGGGCGCACACTGGCTGCGTTTTTTGGGCATCATCAGCCTGGCTATCTTATGCTTTTTGACCAAAAGCACCGTAGCCTTTGCGGTGCTGCTTATCCCTATTCCGCTCATTCTCGCGTTGTTGAACCGCGGCCTACAACGCCGAATTGCCTGGGGTTTGATCGGTGCCGCCATTGCAGCATCCCTGTTATACACCTTTATCCCCGGCCAGCCGGCTTCTTGGTATGACGCCGATCCGTCCAGCAACGCCGGGCGGGTTCAAACCGACACGCCGCAGGGCCAGTATGCCTTTCAACTGCGGCCAAGCGCCAACAACACCACGTCGCAATTGCTTCAACCCCTCTCGCACACCGTGAGCAAAACCCTGGCCGGTTCAACGGTAACCATCGCCGGGTGGGCGTGGGCCAATCAGCCGGGCAGTATTTCATCGCCTGGGCTGGTCAACAATAATCGTTCGTATCGCATCCCCCTGGAAGTAGATACGCAACCCCGGTTTTTCAGCTTCGCCGTGCGCCTAGACGCCGCGCAGGGAACGTTCAAAATGTCGCTGCCCTCCAGCAGCCTTTCCAGCCAGGATGCCCCAGTGACGGTCTACTTCGATGGCCTGCTTTTGCTCGAAGGCGATTGGAGCGCCCAGGGAGGCATCCCCACCTTCAACACGCCCGATGGCGCTTCAGGCATCTGGGGAGAAAATACGTTCCGCAACCTGCTGCGCAACAGTTCCGCCGAACAGGCTTGGTGGGGGGTGCGCCGCACGGTTGGCATCCGCTTCAGCCAATTTTACCCGGGCTCTTTGTTCACCATTGTCACCGCCCTGGGTGATTGGCAGGATAGTAACTGGTATTTCCGCAGCACGATGGACAACCTATTGCGCACATTTTGGGCCAAATTTGGTTGGGGGCATGTTTCGCTGGTGGGTGGCAAACCCTACCGACCACTGATCGCCTTCACCTTCATCGGCGCGGTTGCCGCCCTCCTGGCCGCCTGGGTGTATCGCCATGTGCTGCCCCGCAGTGAAATCACTTTTTTGCTGTTTGCCGGCCTCCTGGTGTGGGGCGCCGCCTTCTTTCGCGGCATCAATTCACTGATCGGGATTGTTTTCTTCCCGGCCTCACGCTACGCCTACCCGGCCATTTTTCCCACGGCCGCGCTCCTGTGCCTGGGATGGTATGTCATCGGCAAATTCATACAGCAAAAAACGCGCATCCCCGCCGCCTGGCTGGTCGCCACCTACCTGGGGGGTTTTGTGGTGCTGGATATCCTTGCCATCTGGAGCATCCTCCGCTTCTACGCGGTGTGACCCAGGCTGTCATCGTTTATAATTTGACAATGTCATATTAGGAAAAATCGCTGGTTGAGCTTGTCGAAACCAACGACTCCACGTCAATGTGACATTGGCAAAATAAGCAACTTTAAAGTCCAATCAATCTCAGGAGAATGGCTATGTTCAAAGGTTTCTTCAACGAATTCAAGGCTTTTGCCGTGCGCGGCAACGTCATTGACCTCGCCGTCGGCCTGATCATGGGCGCGGCCTTTGGCAAGATCGTCTCATCCTTCGTCGCCGACATCGTCATGCCGCCCATCGGACTGCTGCTCGGCGGGGCGGATTTTGCCAACCTGTATGTCGTCCTCAAAGGCAGTGTCCCCGCCGGCACCGCCCTGGCCGATGCCAAAGCCATCGCCGGCGTGGTGACGCTCAACTATGGCGTCTTCCTGCTCACCGTTATTGATTTTTTCATCATCGCCTTCGTCATGTTCCTGCTGGTCAAATGGATCAACAGCCTCAAACCGGCTGCCCCCGCCGCCCCGCCGGCCACCAAAGAATGCCCCTTCTGCCGCTCCGCCGTTCACAGCGAAGCCCGGCGCTGCCCACACTGCACATCTCAGTTGTAAGGTTGCAAGGTTGAAGGTTGCGGCATTTGTAACCTTCAACCTGCCAACTTTCAACCTTCCCCCCCCAGGAGTCCCCATGCCCACGTCCCCCCGCACTGGCCACCAGATTCGCCAGGATTTTCTCGATTTCTTCGTCGAACAACGCCACACCTTTGTCCCCTCCGCCTCGCTCGTCCCCGGCGGCGATACCACGCTGCTCTTCACCAACGCCGGCATGGTGCAGTTCAAAGATGTCTTCCTCGGCACCGACAAACGCCCCTACACGCGCGCCGTCAACTCGCAAAAGTGTATGCGCGTGGCCGGCAAACACAACGACCTCGACGACGTGGGCCGCGACGACACCCACCACACCTTCTTCGAGATGCTCGGCAACTGGTCGTTTGGCGATTACTACAAAAACGAAGCCATCGCCTGGTCGTGGCAACTGTTGACCGACGTGTGGGGACTGCCCAAAGACAAACTCTACGCCACCTGCTTCAAAGACGATAAAGGAGACATCCCCACCGACGAAGAAGCCGCCGCCATCTGGCGCAAGCAGCCCGGCATAGACCCCAACCACGTGCTGTTCTTCGGGCGCAAAGAAAACTTCTGGGAAATGGCCGAAACCGGGCCGTGCGGGCCATGCTCCGAAATCCACATTGACCGTGGCGAGGCGTTTTGCAACCTCAAAGGCCAGCCGCACCGATGCGGCGTCAATGGCGATTGCACCCGCTACCTCGAACTGTGGAACAACGTCTTCATCCAATACAACCGCCTGAATGCGGCCACCCTCGAACCGCTGCCCGCCACCCACGTGGATACCGGCATGGGCTTCGAGCGCATCGTGGCCGTGCTGCAAGGCGTGGATTCGAACTACCGCACCGACCTGCTGTGGCCGTTGATCGCCAAAACCCAGGAGTTGACCGGCCATTCCGACGCCGAACGCGAAGCCAACTTCACCCCCTACCGCGTCATCGCCGACCACGCCCGTTCGGCGGCCTTCCTCATCGCCGATGGCGTCGTCCCCGGCAATGTGGGCCGCAACTACATCTGCCGCATGATCATCCGCCGCGCCTACCGCTTCGGCGGCAAAATCGGCCTCAGCGAACCCTTCCTGGCCCCCATCGCCGAGCAAGTGATCGAGAACTACCAGGATTTCTACCCCGAACTGGGCAAAAACCGCGCCGCCATCCTCAAGGCCATCACCCGCGAGGAAGAACAGTTCCAGCGCACCCTCGACCGCGCCACCAGCCAACTGGGTAGCCTGCTCGACCAACTCGAAACGGGCGGCCAAACCGTGCTTTCGGGCGAACAGGCTGCCGATCTCTACACCACCTTCGGCATGCCGCTCGAAATCACGCGCGACATCGCCCGCGAACGCGGCCTGGATGTAGACGAAGCAGGCTTCAAAAAGTCTATGGACGAACACCGCCTGGCCTCCGGCGCGGGCAAAGCCATGGGGAAAATGGGCGGCGACGATGTAGATACCTACCGCGCCCTGCGCGACGCCCTCACCCAACAGGGCAAGCTCGCCCCTGATGGCGTAGCCTACAACCCTTACCGAGACCCGCGCCACCTCGCCTTCGACACGACCATTCTGGCCCTGGTGGTGGATGGCCGCCCCGTGCAAAGCGCCGCCACCGGCGAAAAGGTGGAAGTGCTGCTGCCCGAAACCTGTTTCTACGTCGAATCGGGTGGGCAGGTCAGCGATACGGGCACGCTTTCTGGCGATGGGTGGCAAATTCAGGTGAAAGCCATGCGCAAACCCGCTGCCGGCATCATCGTCCACGCGGGCGAGGTGGTCAGCGGTGAAGTGAGTGTAGGCGAGGCCGCCCGCGCCGCCGTAGACGCCCAGCGCCGCGTCGACATCATGCGCAACCACACCGCCACCCACCTGCTGCACAGCGCCCTGCACCACGTCCTCGGCGCACACGCCCGGCAGGCCGGCTCCCTCGTCGCCCCCGACCGCCTGCGCTTCGACTTCACCCACCCCGAAGGGCTGACACGGGCGCAGGTCGAAGCCATCGAAAACTACGTCAACGAGCGCGTTTTAGAGAGCTTCAGCCTCGATATTCAGCAGCGCACGCTGCAAGAAGCCCTCGACGGCGGCGCGGTGGCCCTGTTCGGCGAAAAATACGGCGAAGTGGTGCGCAATATCCGCATCGGCGATGAAGAGACCTTCTCAAACGAACTGTGCGGCGGCACGCACGTCGAAGAAACCGGCGACATCGGCAGCTTCATCATCGCCAGCGAGGGCAGCGCTGCCGCTGGCATCCGGCGCATCGAGGCCATCACCGGCCGCGCCGCCTTCCAGAAGCAGCAGGAACGCCGCCGCCAACTGCTGGCCGTGGCAGACGAACTCGGCACCGCCCCCGAACAGGCCGCCGAACGCGCCGCCGCCCTCAACGCCACCCTCAGCGACCTGCACAAGCAAATCGCCGCCCTGCGCCAGAACCTGGCCACCTTGCAATTTGCCAGCCGCCTGGATGCCACCAGCGACGTGCGCGGCGTCCACGTCCTCACCGCCCTGGTTCACGAAGCCGACGCCGACACCCTGCGCCAGTTGACCGACCAGTTCCGCGGCCGCTACCCGCAGCAGGGCGTGGCCGTCCTCGCCACCGTGCAGGCCGAAAAGCCCGTCATCATCGCCGCCGTCACCGAAGATTTGGTCAGCCGCGGCGTCAAAGCCGGCGATTTGGCCGGGTTCGTGGCCCGGCAGCTTGGCGGCGGCGGCGGCGGCAAGCCCACGCTGGCGCAAGCCGGCGGCAAAGACGCCTCGAAATTGGATGAGGCGCTTGCCAGTGTCGTCCAATGGGTTGATGAGAAGCTTAAGTGATCACGAAAGCGCCTAACCCACAAACTCGTTGCACAAAAACAAGGATTTCGTGGGTTAGCGCTCTGCTTGTTCCGCTTGATGCGGGTTAGTATCTTACCAATGAAGTTCTTGCTTTGTGTGCAAGGATTTTGAACCACCAAGTGCACGAAGGACACAAAGGCTGCAAGCAAGTTTTTTCGTATCTTTTCAATAAAATGGGGCAGAAGGTGCAACGCACTTGGTTTTGGCCCGAAAATTACTCGTTTGATACCCAAGTGCGTTGCACCTCCCCAGTTTATTGAGATGTTACGTTTTTTCCTTCGTGTACTTGGTGTACTTGGTGGTTCAACACTTTTGGTTCTGGCTTGTCCAGGTTAGGGAAATGATCATGCAAACCGTTACGCTGGAGTTAACACTGCCCCAAGATGTATATTTTGCCCTTCAAGCCGAAGGGTTTGACCGCAATGGCTTGCAAAAACAGGCTCAACTGGATTTATTCGAATACCACACCGTTAAGATGACCGCAAAGCTCGTATAAAAGCACAGGTCTTAAATTTATCGGTCGTAGGGACGGTAGGAGTACTATTGATCGCTCAACAGAAGGGGATGCCTATCAATATGCCAAACGAGTTGGACAGATTACGCCAGCAAGGTTTTCATATCGGCGAACAACTCTATCAAAAAGTGATCGGGCGCTAGTTAACTTATGGACAAGCAGCAAGCCATCCGCTACATTCACCAGATGCTCGACCAGGATCACAGCCAGGACGAAATCGTCCAAAACCTGGCCGCGCAGTTGCGCGCCCCGCAAGATGTGGTGAAGAAGTTTGTGGCGCAGACGGCCAGCGCCTATCACGACGAAAAAGCCAGGCAAGCCGAAAATTTGAAACCCACCTGGCTGCGCGATTTACAAAGCTCTGCCACTGCACCAGGCCAGCCTTCCCCGCTGGCATCCACACCCCAGCCTTCCCATGCAAATCCCCCCCCCAAAGAGCCGCGCCAGTTGCCTCCCTGGCTGCAAGAAAACGGGCCAATGGGCCTTCCCAGCTATCAAGGCCCAGCACCGTCCAGTGCATGGCAAGATGAGCAACGCCAATATGTGCTGGCACAACTCGAAATGGGCCGGACGTATGACGATGTGGCCGACAGTGTGGCCGGGCGAACAGGCGTAATTCCATCGCTGGCGCGCCAATTTGTGCGCGAGGTAGATATGTCCCGCCGCAACAAACAGACTGCCAACCAGCCCATCGCACCAACCAAAGACGATGTTCCTTTGCAGTCAGCTAACATCGCTTCCTGGGAGCAGCCTGGGCCGCGCCGCAGCGATCCGCTGCAAGACCCAGCCTTGATGGAATTTATCCTCGAACGCCTGGGTAGCAGCCGCAAGCGTTCGGATGTGGTGATGGCGGTCTGCGAGCGGGCCAACCTGTCGTGGGAACAGGCCGAACGCGTCGTGGCGCAAGCGGCCATTCAGCATCACAGCCAGGGGGCGGTGCGCCTGAGCGAGGTGATGACCTTCGTGGGCGTGCTGGTGGCCGTGGGCGGCTTTGCGCTGGCGGCCATTTTCGGCCTGCCCATGATAGCGCAGTTTGGTGCAGCCTACGGTTTGCGCCTGCCCTTCGACGGCGCATTTGCCACCGGTCAGCCGCTCGTGGCCCTCGCCTTGCTCGTGGGTGGGCTGGTGCTGGTGGGCTTTGGCGCGGGGGTGGCTTATCTCTACTATCACGCCGCCGAGGAGCAGGCGGCGTGAAAACCAGCCTCATCCAGTTGGAAACGCACGACGATTACCTGTCGCTGCGCGACCGACTGAACTGGGTCAAAGGGGGAAGGGTGCTGCTGGTGTGGCCCAAGCGGGCGCGTTCACTCGAACGACGGCTCGACCTGGTGCTGCTGCAACATTACACAACTTCCATCGGTGTTCAATTGGGATTGGTGACGAAAGATGCCGAGGTGCGCTACCACGCCGCCGAACTGGGCATCCCCGCCTTCGACAGCGCCCGCCAGGCACAGGCCGAACGATGGGCGCGGCGGCCACGCGGCCTCACCCGCCGCCAGCCACGGCCCAATTTTTCTGCCCGGCGGTCAGCGCCAACAGCCACAGCCCCGCCAGGCAGGGTTTGGCGTATCGCTCGTTATAGCCTGTTCAGTCTGGCAATTTTGGCCGTGTTAGCACTGTTCGTGCTGCTCGTTCCCCAGGCTCAAATCAGCCTCACCCCCGCCGCCGAAACCCAATCGCTGACTTTGGAGGTCTCGGCCAGCCCGGCTGCCCAGGCCATCACCCTGGCCGGCGACCTGCCCGCCCGCCCGGTGAGCGTGATCCTCGACGGTTACGCCGTCATCACCAGCACCGGCAGCATCACCGTGCCAGCCGGTTATGCCAGCGGCAGCGTGCAATTGACCAACCTGACCGCCCTGACGCTCACCCTGCCCGCTGGCAGCGTGGTCAGCACGCTCGAAACGCCCCCCACGCGCTTTGCCACCCGCCAGCAAGTTGTCCTCCCCGCCGGGCCAGGCACAACCCACACCATCAAGGTGGATGCGCTGACCGCGGGTGCGGCCGGCAATGTGGCCGCCCGGCGCATCGTCACGCTCGAAGGGCCATTCAGCTTCCAGGTGGCCGCCAGCAACCCGGCAGCCCTACGCGGCGGCCGCGACGAGTTTGCCCCGGCCCCTGCGCCCGCCGATTACACCCGGCTGTACGAGCAAATGCTGGCCGAATTACAATCGGCGGCCACTGCCGCCCTGCAAGAGACCCTGCTCCCCGGCGATCAACTCGTTTCAACAGCGGTACTGACCGAAACCATTGAGCAAACCTACGCCCCGGCCCAACCGCAGGCCGCCGGGCAATTGGCGCTCACCCTGCGCCTGCAATTCGCCGGGCTGGCCGTCTCAGCCAACGAACTGGAGAACTGGGCCGCGGCCGTGCTGGATGCCAACCTTGCAGAGGGGTACACGCCTATCGCGGGCAGCCTGGCGCTCACGCAGCTTTCCACGCCGGCGCTGGATGGCGGTTTCCCGGCCCGCTGGCGCATCGCGGCCTCACGCCAGATTCGAGCGCACATTGCCAGCAGCGCTGCCGCTGCCTCCGTGCGTTGGCAGCCAGCGCCCCAGGCAGCCCAAACGCTCGCCAGTTTGCCGCTGGCCGCCCCGCCGGTCATCCAGCTTTCGCCGCCATGGTGGCCGTTCATCCCCCTGCGGGTACAGGTCAACACCCCCTGATCGTATGCGCATCCTAGCCGTAGACCCTGGTGAAAAACGCATCGGGCTGGCCCTCAGCGACCCCACCGGGACGATTGCCAACCCGCTGACCGTGCTGCAGCACATCTCGCGTGCCATTGACGCGGCCAGCATCGCTGCGCTGGCCGCCGAGCGCGGGGCCGAACGCATCATCATCGGGGCGATCTTCGACGACGATGGCGGGCCCACCCCGCAAAGCCGCCACGCCCAAAAACTGGCCGATGCCATTGGCGCGCAATGCGATCTGCCCATCGAACTGTGGGATGAAAGCGGCAGCACGCAGGCCGCCCGCGCCGCCAGCATTGCCCTGGGCGTGCCTGCCCGTAAACGCCGCCAAACGCACGGCCACCTGGATGACATCGCCGCGACGTATATTTTGCAAACTTACCTGGACTTCAAGAGCAATACTTCCCCCTGACAAGTCAAAATTCGCGATATAGGGCGAAATGAATTTCGCCCTACATCGTTCCGACATTTTTAGTGATTGGGGTGTTGGCAAAATTGGGGGTACTTAGCGCGAGACACGCCCCGACACATTCCCGCCCATGATCGCTTCGACCTCGGCCACGCTGACCTGGTTGAAATCGCCAAAGATGGTGTGCTTGAGGCACGAGGCGGCCACGGCAAAGTTGAGCGCTTTCTGGGGGTCATTGTACGTGCGCAGGCCATAGATCAAGCCCGCCATGAAGGAGTCGCCGCCGCCAACCCGGTCTACGATGTGCGTGATGTCGTAGGTGGGGGCGGTGTAGTAAGCGCCGGGCTGCCACATCACGCCCGACCAGGTGTTGTGGCTGGCCGAGAGGGAGCCGCGCAGGGTGATCGAGATCGTTTTCAAGTTGGGGAAGCGTTGGTTGAGCGCTTCGCAGACGTAACGGTAGGCGTCGGCTTCGACCTTGCCGCCTTCGACATCGGTTTCGGGGGCTTTGATGCCAAAAACCTTGTCGGCGTCTTCTTCGTTGCCGAGGGCCACATCGCACAGTGCTACCAGTTCGGGCATTACCTCGCCGGCTTTCTTGCCCCACTTCCACAGGTTTTTGCGGTAGTTCAGGTCGCACGAAACGGTCAGGCCCATCTCACGGGCGACCTGGGCGGCTTCGAGGCAGGCTTCGGCTGCGCCTTGCGAGATGGCCGGGGTGATGCCCGTCCAATGCAACCAATCGGCGTCGGCAAAGACGGTGCGCCAGTCAATCATGCCTTTGGCAACCGTCGAAATGGACGAGTTGGCCCGGTCGTAGACGACCTTGCTGCCGCGCTGCACGGCGCCCATTTCGAGGAAATAAATGCCCATACGCTCACCGCCGCGCACGATCTTCTCGACACCGACGCCATATTGGCGGAGGTATTGCAGACAGGCTTCGCCGATGTCGTTTTTGGGCAGGCGGGTGACAAAATCTACGCTGAGACCAAACTGGGCCAGCGAGGCGGCTACATTGGCCTCGCCGCCGCCGTAGATCACGTCGAATGAACGGGCCTGGGTGAAGCGCTGAAAACCGGGGGGGGATAGGCGCAGCATGATCTCGCCGAAAGTGACAACTTTTTTCATGGTGGACTCTCCTGAAGGGTAAGATTGGAATTGGCCGAATCATACCATCAAAGTGAGCGCTAACGTAATTTTTCAATCTGCGAAATAAAAAAGGGCTCTCTGGGATTTGCCGTGATGCGTTTCAAGATGCACCACGAATAGCACGAATTTACACGAATAAAAACCAAAAATTCGTGTAGATTGGTGTTATTCGTGGTTTGGATAGCGCTTGGATGGAAGTGATCACGGCAACTCCCCAAGACCCATAAAAAAAGCCGGGCGAAATGCCCGGCTTCGACGATGGTACAGCGTAGGTTCAGGGGGTTGCCAGTGCGGCTTCAATGGCGGCAGCAACATCTTCAAAAGATGGCACATAACCCGGCTTGAGCATTTCGCCATTGACGAAGACGCTCGGCGTGCCAGACACGCCTTTGACCTTGCCATCGGCCAAATCATGGTTGATCTCATCCTGGTAGCGGTTGGCGCGGAAACAGGCGTTGAAGGCGTTCATATCGAGGCCGAGGGTTTCGGCCATTTTCACCAGGCGCTTGTTGGCAAATGCGCCCTCGTTTTCGCCATCCCAGTTGGCATATAAGATGTCGTGGAAATCCCAAAAACGTTCCTGCTCGGCGGCGCACATGCTGGCATTGGCAGCCTGATCCGATTCTTTGGTGGTTACGTAATCGTCAATGAAGGGAAAGTTGTGAAACACATAATAGACCTTGCCCGTGGCGACATATTGTTCCATCACCTGAACTTCGACATCCGCGGTATAGCGAGCGCAGGCCGGGCATTGAAAATCTTCCCACACATCCACGCGCACCGGGGCTGCGGGGTCGCCCATGGCCGTGCCAACCGGGTTGGGTCGTTCGAGCGGGGTGATGGGCTTGATCTCGCCGACGGGTGTCATCGCTTCGGTGATGGATGGGATAGCCACTGCGCCAACCAGCAACAGGGCCGCCAGAATGACAACGACGACGATCACGATCCGGGTGCGCTGCTGGCGCTGGCGGCGCATTTCGCGAAACTCCTGGCGCTTGCTCGGTTTGGGGGTCGAGGGACGTTCTCGAGGCATAACCATACTCCTTAAAAATTAACAAAATGGACAAGCCCTGGCTTGTCCGCTAAATTTGGACGATTGTGCCACAACCCCAAATGCCTGTCCAGGGGCAGGTTAAGCGACATTCATCTGCGCATCCATCCAGGCAATCCAATCGGCAAAGACGCGTTCTTTCTCTGGCTCGTTGTGGACTTCGTGGAACAACCCCTCGTATAGCTTCAAAGTGGCCTGGGGGGCCAGGCGGACCAATTCTTCACTGCCCGTGGGATAGACCAGGCGGTCCGCCGTCCCATGCAGCACCAGCAGCGGCAGCGGAAACTCGGCAGCCTGGGCCAGCACCCAATCAATGGCCTGAAAGCCTTCCTTGGCCATCGAAAGCGTGGCCCAGCCATGCACCAACGGGTCTGATTGATAGGTGCGCACGACCTCGGGGTCGCGTGAAATCAGGTTGGGGTCTAAACCGGTCGGAACGGTGAGCGTGGAGAAGGCGCTTGCCAGCAGATTGTTGAAGGCCACCTTGACCTTTTGTTCGCGCAATACGGTCCGCAAACCTGGCGCGCCGACGATAACCCCCAGCAAAGCCGGTTTGCGCCGCAGGGCGAAATTCAACACCAGAAGCCCGCCCAGGCTGTGGCCGTACAGAAAACACGGCAAGCCTGCAAAACGCCGGGCAGATTGGTCGAGCAAGTGGTCAATATCATCCATGAAATCATCCATCGCGCGCATGTGACCGCGTTGCCCTGTCGAACGCCCATGCCCGCGCAGATCAAAACCCATCAGCGCATAGCCGGCTTGCCCGAGGGCTTCAGCAACATGCGCATAGCGCCCGCTGTGTTCGCCAATGCCATGCACCAGGCAAACCACCGCCTTCACCTGGGCAGGCTGCCAGACCTGTCCATACATTACCGTTCCATCCGAAGTGACCCAATCAAACTCATGCTGCTGCATAACAATCCCTCAATTCAACTGATAAACCGGGATAGCTTCATCGGTCAGAACGAAGCCGGTTTTCTGGTAAAGGCTCAACGAGGCGTAATTATTGTCCTGAGTGTTGACCGAAATATGCCGCGCCCCCTGGGCAGAAAAGTGGCGCAGCACATCATACACCAGGGCGTAGCCAACCCCGCGCCCCTGCCAGGCGGGATGAACCGCCAGGCGCGCCAGGTGGCCGCCCACGGCGCTGGCGGTGCTGATCTGATACCCGA
Source organism: uncultured Anaerolineaceae bacterium (assembly GCA_964606085.1). Lineage (GTDB taxonomy): Bacteria > Chloroflexota > Anaerolineae > Anaerolineales > UBA4823 > CAIQJJ01. The sequence continues at coordinate 46,476 of CAZSFD010000013.1, read as the reverse complement.
TCAAATCGCCAGCGGCTTCAACCACCGTCGCCAGTGCAGCCTGTCGAAAGGCCACAGCAAGGGCCTGTGCTGAATTGCGCCACAAGGGTGCGAAGGCTGCTGCATCCAGGGCGCACACACTGGTCAGGTCATCCACCATCATCAGTCGGATCGCAAAACTCGCCGGCTGAGGCAATCGGCTGCCCCCATGCCAGACCAGGGTAACGATATTTTGGCTATGGCAAAAGCCCGATTGCGCCAACACCTGGCGAAACCAGCCTTCATTGGCCATGGCGGCGATTTCAGGTTGGTGCAAAGAAGATAATTCGGCCAGCGCCACCGGCCAGGCGACCTGCCATGCCTGCGCCACCGAAATCGAATGCGCTACGGCAAACAGGCGTATCCAGGCCACCTGCGGCGGATCAGGAGGGCATACCAGCGCAAAACATACCCCCCCCTGGCATTCGCCCACGAGATAGGGCTGCGAGTGAATCCAATCGAGCGGGGGCCGCCAATCGAGATGGCGATGCACGTGCGTCTCGAAGTGGATCAGGTTGGCCAGCGGCTGGCGATCTTGATCGGTGGCCCGGCGTATCTTCAGCGGCATTTGTACCATGATGATCTCGTGCCAGTCGCATCGGTCAACGAGGCAAAAAGCGACTGCGTAAGGAGAGCAACGATTTCAACAGCTTTTGGGAGGCATTCAGTTTGGGCATATCGCCCAGGCTGACATCTAGCATCGCCAGCGCTTCGAGTTGTTTGCCCGTTTGCAATTTCAGCATCGCCAGGGCTTTCAGTGCGTAGGCGCGGTATTCGGTTTCGCCGCTGGCTTCGAGCAAAGCGACCGCCTTCTCGTAGGCTGGAATGGCCTCGGCAAACCGCCGGAGCGCTTCCAGGGCGGCGGCCAGGTTGCCCCAGGCCAGGCCCTCGCGCCGTTGATCGTTGGCCTGGGCAAAGATGGCCGGTGTGCCCTCGGCAGCGTTATAGGCGGCGCGCGGCTGGTTGGCCTTCAACCAGGCCACGCTGGCATCGTTGCGCATTTCTGCCGCGGTCAGGGGATCAGCCAGGGCATCAAAAGACTGCGCAGCAGCCAGGTAAGCCTGGGCTGCTGCGGCATAGTCGTTGCTGCGATAGTGCGCCTGTGCTTCATCCACCAGCGCACGCGGCGATAACACTTCAGTCATAGCGTGATTTCCAACAAGCCCTCAGCCACGGTGCGCAGTTTGCTGACATCCATTTCGCTCAGGCGTTGGGCCAATTCGATGAATGGCCGGTTGATCGGCTTGACGACAAAGGATTGCAATTCGGGGGAAAGGTCTTGAAAATCTTTTACGGCGCGCTGTCGGGCAAACCAGATTCCCACGGGGCCGCTTAAATCGAGAAATTGCCGGACGGAGATGTCTAAGGCCATCGCCAGGGCTTCCAGGTCTGGCAAAGGGATGGGTTGGCCCATTTCATATTCTTTCAGGCGCTCCAGCGGGATGCCGGTTTTCTCGGCTAACTCATCCACGGTCAATTGGGCTTGCACACGGCTGCGGCGCAGCAACACGCCCACCACGCGCTGCCGGATGGTCAATAGTTGCTGTGGCTCAACCGGGCGGCGGTTATCATGCGGATCGAGCAGCCCAGTCTGCCTCCAGAAATGCTCCACGGGCAGGTCGAGGTAATAGGCAAACAGTTCAATCTCAGGGAGGGAGGGAGACTGTTCGCCCAATTCATACGACTGCCAGGTGTCTGGTGCAATCGCCAGGGCTTGAGCGCAATCTTCAATGCTTTTATGGCGCACCAGGCGCGCATTACGCAATAACACGCCCAATTTTTTGCTGCGAATGGAAGTGGCCAGGGAACTTGTACTCATAAGAATACCTGCATTTACTTTCTGCGCTGCTGAGGCGAAGAAGATGTCGCACTGAAAATTTCCGCGCCCAATTTATAGCCAGCCGCTTCGAGGCGCGGCGAGAACATCGGGCGAATGCCGGTTGGTTTGGCTTCGCCGATGATTTTACCTTCGGGAGAAATGCCCGTCTGATCGAATTTGAAAATATCGCTCATCACGATCTTGTCGCCTTCCATGCCGGCAACTTCGGTCACCGCCACGATTTTGCGGCTGCCGTCGCGCAGGCGGGTTTGCTGGACGATCAAATCTACGGCGGAGGCAATTTGCTCGCGGATAACGCGCAGGGGCAGGTCCATGCCGGCCATCAGGCACATCGTTTCGAGGCGTGAGAGGGCGTCGCGCGGGGTGTTGGCGTGCAGAGTGGTCAACGAACCATCGTGGCCGGTGTTCATTGCCTGAAGCATATCCAGCGCCTCGCCGCCGCGGCACTCGCCAACGATGATGCGCTCTGGCCGCATCCGCAGCGAGTTCTTGACCAGGTCGCGGGTGGTCACCGCCCCACGGCCATCTACGTTGGCGGGCTTCGTCTCAAGACGCACGATGTGATCCTGATGCAGGCGTAACTCGGCAGCGTCTTCGATAGTGACAATGCGTTCATCTTCTGGAATATATCCTGAAAGGCAGTTGAGCAGCGTGGTTTTACCTGAACCCGTGCCGCCCGAAACAATGATGTTCAGACGGGCTTTCACGCAAGCCCGCAAAAACTCGGCCATCTGCACCGTGAGCGACTTGAAACCGATCAATTGCTCGATGGTCAGCTTTTCTTTGCCGAACTTGCGGATGGTGATCGATGGCCCATCAATGGCAACCGGGTGAATGACGGCATTGACGCGCGACCCATCGGGCAGGCGGGCATCTACGGTAGGGCTGTCGGAATCGACCCGGCGGCCCAGTGGCAGGATGATGCGTTCGATGATGCGCAAGACGTGGTCATCATCTTCGAAGACGACATTGGTGCGGGTCAGTTTGCCCTTGCGCTCGACATAAACTTTTTTGGGACCATTGACCATCACTTCGCTAATCTCCGGGTCATCGAGCAATGGCTGAATCGGCCCATAGCCCAACAATTCATCTTCGATGTCGTGAAAGAGCTGGTTTTTGAGGGTTTCGGGGAGGTTGAGGCGGGTTTGCTGTAACGCCCGTTCGAGGCTCTCATGCGCAAATTGGGCGCGCAAGGAAAGCGGTGGGGCGTTGGCCTCCAGGTCTTGCGTCACCGCGTTGACCAGGTAGGCGCGCAACTTGTTGACATCAGGCGATTGCATACGCGAGGCCGGCGCGGCCTGCTGGGCTTGGGAAAGGATGCTGGGCATCAGTCGCGCTCCTCGGGTTTGGGATAGGGCAGTTCAGAAGCATCGGCGGCGGGCAGCGTTTCTTCGGGCGCAGCAGGAAGGCTTTGCGTTTGCTCCACTTCATCTGCGCCGACAATGTAAAGCTCTGACGAAACGAGCGGGTCTTGCCCCATTAACAACGCATCCACCGCATAGACATCTTCAGCGGGTGGCGTTTCTTCGGGGTAGAGCCAGATCACCTGATGGCGGTTGATGGCCAGGAAAGGCGTTTCAAAGAGTTTGTTGCCGGTCAGGTCCAAAATAACGGCCTGCGTCACCGGTAAGAACTGCTCGTTTTTATTCAATTCGTCGCTCAGGCGCTCATCTTCCTGCACATAGATAAAACCGCGAATATGATGGGTGATGGTTTGGATAACCACCGGCACAGATTCTTTGGTGATGTAATCGGTAAAGTATTTGCCTTTTTCATCGAAACGTAAGGACATCCTGTACCTCCTGTCAGGGCGATGGGGTGCGGAAAGCTTATTCGCCTTCCCACAGCGGCATGGTATACCCCAGGCCAGAACGTGTGGCAATGTGCTTGGGGTCGCGCGGGTCTTTTTCCAGTTTTTGGCGCAAACGCGAGATGCTGACCCACAGAATTTCTTTATCATCGCGATACTCAGCCCCCCACACATTGAAGAGCAATTCTTCTGCTGAAAGCACCCGCCCAACGTTTTGGGCGAATTGCAGCAACAGGCGATATTCCGTGGCTGAAAGGAAAACCATCTTATTTTCGCGATAGACTTCGGCGCGGGCCAAGTCTATGCGCAAGTCGCCATGTGTAAACATGGGCGGCTGAGACACCACCTCGGCCTGCTGCGCCCGGCGCAACACCGCCCGCACACGCGCCAGGATTTCGGTTGCCGAAAACGGCTTGACGATGTAATCGTCGGCGCCGATATCCAGGCCGCGCACCCGGTCGCGTTCTTCGCCTTTGGCCGTCACCATGATGATCGGCACGGTGGAAAATTCGCGAATGCGCTCGCAGGCCGTAAAGCCATCCATCACCGGCATCATAATATCCAGGATGACCAGATCAGGCTTGTTGTCAACCACCGCCTGCACGGCCTCCTGGCCGTTGTAGGCTTTGAACACCTGGTACCCTTCCGTCATCAGGTTCGCTTCCATCAGACGAACATAACGGGGTTCATCATCTACAATCAGAATCTTCGCGCTCATCTGTTCCTCCTATCCTTCCTTCGGTAGCTGCCCGGTAACGGCCCGCGTCCCTGGCAAATAGATGTGAAAAGTTGTTCCCTGGCCGATGACGGATTCAACAGTAAGTTCGCCATGATGGGCTTCGATCAGTTGACGGCATATATACAGGCCCAGCCCGGTGCCGCGTGCCATGCTTTGCGTATCAGGAACGCGATAAAAGCGCTCAAAAAGGTATTGCAGATATTCTGCGGCAATGCCGGGTCCGGCATCTTGCACAAGGGTATGGATGCACTCGCCTTCGAGAAGCATGGTCATACGCACGGGCGCACCCGGCGCATATTTAACCGCATTGCTCAACAGGTTATCAAAAACCTGGGACAGGCGGGTGGGATCGGCTTGCACAATGGCGCTGAAAAGCCGATTTTCGATGGATAGACCGGGGTAGCGCGCCATGGCTCGCATCGCCACGTCGCGAATCAATGTATCGAGGCGCACGGGTTGAAAATCAATCTTCAGGGTGCCGGTCTGCAAGCGAGAAGAATCGAGCAGGCTGGTGATCAACTCTTGCAGGCGGTCGGCTTCTTCGTCAATGATACTGAGAAACTCCTGGCGGGTCGAGGCATCCCAGGCGATGTCGTCGCGCAGCAAGGTGGTGGCGTAGCCTTTGATGAAGCCCAGGGGGGTGCAAAGCTCGTGTGACACCATGGCAATAAAATTGGACTGCAAGTCATTGAGGCGCTTTTCGGCTTCGAGGCGGGCAATGCGCTCCACCATTTGCTGCCGTCCAAACAACTGGGCAATGTGCGAGGCGGTAAATTCGGCCAGGTGGATCTGCTCAGAAGTATAGATTGGGCCGCCGAAACGGCCAAAAACCACCGCGCCGATGATGCGTTCGCCCAACGGCAACGGCAGGCCCAAAAACAAACGCCGCGCCAGGCGGTTATCTTGCCAGCCTTCTAACTCCTCAGTTTGCTGAATGCGCTGGCCGGTCTCCAGCACGGTGCAAGCCAGGTCTTCACCCCAGGCTACATCATCTTCGGCGGCTGAACGGCCACGTCCAATCACACGCGCATAGGTCGGCTCGACATCATCAAACGAACTTTTCAGATAAAGCACCATATTGTCGAAAATAAACACCTGGCGAATGATCGGCACGATGGCATCCAGAGCCAAATCCACATCTTCTGAAGCGACCACGAGCCGGCTGATGGCGTAAACCGCCTCAAGCTCTTGAGGTTGCAAGGTGGTGGGGCTGGTGTTCTCTTCACTCATGTTCGTTAACTACCGCTGGCAGCGAAAACTCGAAACAGGAACCCTGGCCGGGTTCAGAAGTGACGTGAATGGGAATGCCATGCGCATCGAGGATTTGACGTACCAGGGTCAGTCCCAGGCCCACGCCGCCATAGCGCCGCGTATCGGATCCATCAAGCTGGTGAAAAGGCTCGAAGATTTCGCTCAGTTGGTTGGCAGCAATGCCAATGCCCGTATCACGCACGCACACGCGCACCAGGCCATTATCCAGGCTCGATTCAATCGTTACATGCCCATCTGCCGGTGTGAATTTAAGCGCATTATCCAACAGTTGAAGCAACACCCAGGAAATTTTTTCCCCATCCACCTTCACCAGGGGCAGGTTTTCGGCCAGCACGGTGTGAACTTGCACCTTGCGCGTTGCCGCCAGGCGAGACGAGCGAGAAAGCACGTTGCCAATCAGGTCAGCTACGCTGACCGGGGCCAGCGAAAGCGTTAACTCGCCGCGGGTTGCCAACGAAAACTGGATCAGGTCATCAATCAGTTTTTCCAGGCGCATTTCGGCACGCGTCATCACGTGGCAGGCATCCTGCTGAACGTCACTCAACTCGCCGAGCGAGCCATCCGACATCAATGTGAGATAGCCGCGCAAATGCGTCAGAGGCGTGCGCAGTTCATGGGAAATGTTGGAGATGAAATTGGACTTGAGTTGATTGAGTTCAGAAAGTTTGGTCAGCGCCCGCTGCAGTTCGAGCGTGCGTTCTTTCACGCGTTGTTCGAGGCGCTGGTTAGCTTGCTGCAGGGCGTCTTGCAATTTGAGAATTTGCTCGGTAACGATCTGGTCGAGGGTCTCGCGGTCTACCAGGCCCAGGTCGAGCAGCACCTGGCCGATGCGCCGGGGTTTGCCATCGGCAGCCAGGCCGAGATGGTGTCGCAAGGCAGCCTGCAAATCGTCGTTGCTCAGCACGCCGCGCTCGACGAGGTACTCGCCCAGGCGCGGCACCAGCACTTCCGGCGACATCGGCAGGCCCGGCGAAATGGTCAGCCCCCAGGTCAGGTCACGTTCGGCCAGCACGGCCGCCAATGCCAAATCTACGCCACAATGCGGGCATTCGCGCGCCTGTGGATCAACCGTTTCGTTACAGCGAGGGCAAGCTATCTCAGCAGAAGACATGGCATTTTCTACCTGTTCGCTTTCAATCATATCCTCACTTTAAGATGTGCGCAAGTTGATAGAAACAACGATAGGGGCGGAGTCGCCGCCCCTACCCTCAGCCATTCACAGCCAGCACACAACCGGCAGTGCCTAACCCGTAAACTGCTGGCCGTTCCGCTTTATGCGGGTCAGGTTATGTGAAGGTTACAGTTGATCGAAATGGTTGATGTTCAACACAAACAGGGTGACATGCTTTTGGGCGCTCTCTGCAACGGGTGGGCAGTGCTGGCGCATCAGAGCAATGGCCGCGCTCACTTTGTCTTCATCCACGCCAATCATCAGGGTTGTCGAACCGCGGCGCAAAAAGCCGCCCGTCGAGGCCATCCGCGTGACCCGAAACCCTGCCTCAATGAGGGCCTGGTTGATCACATCGCTGACTTCATCTCGTAAAACAGCCAGGATCAATTTCATGGTCAAAACTCCTCGTAGCGTTCAACTTCCAGGGTGAACATCGCGGCGCCACCGACCGTGACCGGCGTGGGGGCGGGCAAATGCAACGTAGAACCTTCCAGGGGAATGGTGACATATTCCACCCGCGTACGACAGGTCTGGCGCAAGGAGTCGAACAGCGCTGTCTCCTGCCCGGCGCGAAAACCGATCAACAGGGTGGTGCTGCGGCGGCCCAAAAAGCCGCCCGTGCTGGGCAAGCGCGTCACACGCATGTGGCTTTCTTGTAAACGATGCACGGCGGCTTCCACATCCTGCTCCTGCACCACCGCCATCACCAGGCGGTTGATGGCAGAAAAATCTTCTATTTCAGACATGACGATACCCTCTCATTGATTTTCAACGATGCAAGGGGCTGCATCGAAGATTTCTACGGTCTGTCCATCTGGAAAAATAACGCTGGTTTTATCGGCCCGGCGTAAAACCGTCAATCCACGATATTTTACCGTAACCGGCCACGGGAATGGATTGTCTCCGCTCAAGCCGACCTTCCAGGGCGAATGAATATCCACGCCTAACACATCGAGGAAAAAGCCAATCGGCAGCAGGCCCAGCAGCGAATTGCGTTCGCCACTGCCTGCGCCGGTGTCGGCATCGCAGGCGCGGCGGAATGCGCCATCGCGCCGCAAACAGGCCAGCGCCGCCCGCATCCAGCGGCCAAACAGGGTAGCCGCATCCTGGCGGCGATCATAGGCCAGCAACGCCTCGCCCAGCATCACATTCCAGGGCTGGTGAACGGCGGTGAGGAAGCCTCCTGAAGCATCGGGCGGGAAGGTGTGCGGCACGCAGGCGCGCACGCCAAAAGGACGCCAAAACCGTTCGGGGTTGAGCAGCGTGTTTTCGATCAGGCGGCTGGCGCGTTCGGCTGCCGGGATGCCCGCCCACAAGGGCAATAAAGTGCCGACATCCAGCCCATCTAACCCAACCGTGCGCAGCACCAACTGATCGCCTTGCGCCAGGCCCTGCACTTCGATACGATGGATGGCGCAATAGACACGCTCGCCGGTCATCTGTCCCTGGTCGAGCCGCCAGCGGAAATCGTCGCCGCGAATGCGCTCCACCCGGTTCTGCCCCGAAGCCCCCTCGCCATCCACAATCACCGTCAATTGGCGGCCCTGCTCGCCATGTACCTGGGCGCGCAGCAGCAAACGCACGGGCGGGTCGAACCGCTGCCCCACCAACAGTTCGCCCGAAGTGCGAAATTCACCCACCACGGCTGAGGCGGTGTGTTGGTGTGAATCGCGATCCCAATAATGATAGGTGCTGCCGGCCTCGTCCCAGGCCGCTTCGACCGCCGCGCGCAGGTTATCGTTGAAGCCCTGCAAGGCGGTGCAGGCTTCGGGGCGGTTGATCACGCCGGCCAGGTGCTGCAAGGCCACACATTCGCGATAGAGCAAGGCGCATAGATCGGGGCTTTCGACCGTGGTTATCTCAATTCCCTGCGCCCCTTCGTGCCACCGGCTGAACAGGGGGTGTTCATCGAAACCGGTCTGCGCGGGGTGATCCCATTCGGGGATGCCATCGCCATCGCGGTCGTGATGGCTCATCCAGCCCTGGAAGAATTGCAGCAAAGCCGGGTAGCTTTCGGCAACGAAGGCATCATCGTGGGTGATGCGATGCAGCCGTTCGACCAACACCGCCAGCAGCGGCGGGGCCCAAATTTGCGTGCGCTGCCCACCCAGGCCGGGCTTCCAATCGAGAAAGCCATTCTCAGCGCTGGTTGCCAGAAAATTTCTCACCAACCCCTGGGCAAACTGAGGGGCCGAGGGCAAAATTTGCCCCAGCATGGCATAGGTTTCCCAGGGCGTCTGCCCATTCCACAAAGGCGCATAATCGCTGCCGTCGCCGCGCGGCGAATAACCGTGGTCGGGCTGGCGGGTGGAAACGAAGGAGGGTGCGCTGGAATGCTCGGTGGCGGCCAGCATCAACCCAAAAGCCAGTTTTTTAGCCAGCGCCAGGGCAAAATCCCACTGCATGTCGCCGGTATAAATTTCCACCATGCCGGCGTTCACCAATTCGATGCGGGCCAGTTCGGCTTCCCAGTTGCGCCTGGCCACCTGGCGTGCCTGCTCAAAAGATTGTTCGGCGGTCGCCAGGGCGGCCTGCACCCAGGTGATCGTTTGGGGTTCGCGCGGTTGCAAGGCCAGTTCGGCCACCAGAGCCGGGTACACCCCCGATTCGGCGCGCGGGCCGCCACTCAGCAACAATACCGGCTGGAGGCCATCGGTCATACCGGTCAGCACTGTCAGGGCGTTCATTTCCAGCGGCATCATGCGCTGACCTTCTGCCGCGGGCGAGAGGTTGGCCGCCAGATCGAGGCGGATGGTGCGGGCAGCGGCGGCGCGATTTTCCAGGGCAAACCGCCCGGCCACCACTTGCGAGGTAACCGCCCAATACTCTGCCGTCACGGCCAGTTCGGGCAATGGCGAAAAAGCCAGACGCAGGTAATTGGGGGCCATGGCTTGCAAAATGAGCGGTGCGGCGAATGTGGCCGGGTCGCAACAGGTGATGGTTTCGTGGCTGAAACGGGGGAAGATGCGAAAGCTGCGCGCGCGCAGGCCGAAGGTCGTCTGAAGGGATAATGCCGGCGGCTCGCCGCCCCCCAGGTCGAGTTCCCAGATATGGTCGTTGGTGTAGGATGTCGCCCCCAGGCGAGGATCAGCGGCAAGGGTCAGGGTGAGTGGCGGGCCTACCTTGAAATTCCATACGCGCATAGGACTATTGTACCATCTATGCTAAAATCACTTCCATGTCCACCTTCCTGCAATTCGCGCTCGCCTTAAGCATCATCATCACCTTCGCCAAACTGGGTGGTTTACTCAGTACCCGCATTCGCCAGCCATCTGTGTTAGGCGAACTGCTGGTCGGCGTGATTTTGGGGCCATCGGTACTCAACTTTTTGCACTGGCCCATCTTCAGCGAAGCCCACCTGCTCGAAGAAGTATTTCACCTGCTGGCTGAAACCGGTGTGATGCTGCTGATGTTTGTGGCCGGGCTGGAACTGCATATCTCCGATCTGCTGCGCAACACCAAAGTATCCGCATTTTCGGGTATCTTGGGCGTGATCGTCCCGGCGTTATTTGGCTGGGGAACGGGCCGCCTTTTCGGGCTGGATAATCAGCAAGCCATTTTCCTGGGCCTGACGCTGGGGGCAACCAGCGTGAGTATTTCGGCGCAAACGCTGATCGAACTAAAATCACTGCGCACGCGTGTGGGGATGGGGCTGTTGGGCGCGGCCGTTTTCGACGATGTGCTGGTGATTGTGCTGCTTTCTGGCTTCCTGGCGCTGATGCATGGCAGCGGCGGCATTTTGGCGGTGGGAATGATTTTTGTGCGCATGGCGGTTTTCCTGGCCCTGGCGGCGGCGTTTGGGCAATGGGGCTTGCCGCGGCTGACCCGGCGCATTGCCCGCCTGCCAGTCAGTGAAGGGGTGCTGACGCTGGCGCTGGTGGTGGGGCTGGCCTTTGGCATTGCCGCGGAAGTGGTGGGCAGCATGGCTGCCATTACGGGGGCTTTCCTGGCCGGGTTGATGTTTTCGCGCAGCGCTGAAAAAGACCGCATCGAACGCGGCACCCATGCGCTGGCCTATGCCTTGTTTGTACCGGTGTTCTTTGTGCAAATTGGCCTGTCGCTCAATTTGCGTGAAATTGGCCTGGGGTCGCTGCCATTTGTGTTGGCTGTGGTCGGCGTGGCCGTGGCGGCCAAGTTTATTGGTGCGGCAGGAGGGGCGCGGCTGGCCGGGTTTTCGTGGCTCGAAGCCAGCCAATTGGGGGCGGGGATGATCTCGCGCGGCGAAGTGGGGTTGATCCTGGCAACCGTTGGCATCCAGGAAGATTTGCTCAATCAAATTCAATTTTCTGCCGTGGTTGATGTCGTTTTGGTGACCACCCTGCTGACGCCGCCGATCTTGCGGCTGTTGTTTGCGCGCTCAGGCCATATCACCGAAACACATGCCGAAAGAAGTAGCCCATGAGTCTCGTCTTATTTGTCCTCAATGACCCTGCCAAGCTAGAGGATGTTTTGAATGCCTGGGAAGAAGCTGGCGTGCCGGGCATTACCATCCTGCCGAGCAATGGCCTGGGGCGTATCCGCCGGGGCGGCAACTATCGCGACGATCTGCCGCTGATCCCTGGCCTGGACAGCCTGCTCGAACATGAAGAAACCTCCAGTCACACACTGTTTTCGGCGATAGACGATGAAGCGGTGGTGGAACGGGTTGTGGCTGCCACGTTCGAGATGGTTGGCGACCTGAATAAACCCCACACAGGCGTCTTGCTGATCCTGCCCATCGCACGCAGTTATGGCATCCAGAAACGTCAATATCATTAAAGCCACCACGCGTGACGATTGTGTTTTGTTGGTGTTCACTCTGACAGAACGCTTCGCCAGTGGGGCGCAGGTTCGCCATTTTGCACTCAGGAGTTGCTCATGTCCCCCCATACTCGTGGTTTATATTTTGAAGAATTTACCATCGGCCAGGAAACAATCAGCCTGGGCCGCACGATCACCGAAAGCGACATCGTTACCTTTGCCGGGCTTTCGGGCGATTACAACCAGATTCACACCGACGCCGAGTTCAGCAAGAATACCGGCTTCGGACAGCGCGTGGCCCACGGCTTGCTGGTGCTTTCAATCGCTTCGGGCCTGGCCATGCGCACGGGTATCCTCGAAGGCACCACATTGGCCTTTCGCGAAATCACCGAATGGAAATTCACCAAAGCGGTGCCCATCGGCGATACCGTTCACGTGGTGATGACGGTGAAAGAGTTGAAAGCGCTGCCGCGCCTGAAAGCGGGCGCCGTGATGATCGAGATTGACGTGCGCAACCAGCGCAATGAAACCGCCATGAAAGGTGCGTGGAATGTGCTGGTGGCAAGCAAGCCCGCCGAGACCGCCGGTTGACTTGGGTTGACTTGGGTTGAGCTTGTCGAAACCCTTGTCGAAACCGGGTCTCGACAGGCTCGACCAGCGGTGGTTGAGCTTGTCGAAACCAGCACGTTAAGCCTGTCCAAACCAGCGCCGGGGGTCTCGACAAGCTCGACCAATGAGGGCCGAAACTGGGCCGCGCTGTGCGCCGTTCGTACGTTTACGAACGGCGCAAGCCGTTTAAAACCGGATAAAATACGATAAAGGATGACGCCATGTCTAATTTCCCTGCCGAAACCCTGCCCGAAGACGAAGCCAACACCCAGGCCGAGGCCACCCCGCCCGGCAGCACACCGCCGCCGCCCATGCTGGGCAACACACCGCCGATCATCCCGCCGCAGATCGGCAGCATGGATATGCCCCTGCCGCCCAAACATCCACGGCAAACCCGCGAGGCCTCTGCCAACCCGAACAACCTGCCGCCCATCCGGCGTCCCGGCAGCCGCCCGCCGGCCCAGGCCGGCCTGCCGCCCGTGCAACGCCCCGGCAGCACATCGCCGCAGAGCAATGCGTCAGCGCTTCCAACCGCCGCGCCGTCCACCGTTTACCCGGCCAGGCCGCTGCAAGCGGCATTGGCCCAAGAACGCCTGGCAGACGGGTTAGGCTGTCTCTTGCGCATCTTCTTAATCAGCCTGATCCCATTAACGTTGCTGGCTATCGCCGCCGCCACCTATGCAGTGTATCAGTATTACGCCATCCTCGAAACCTTGCCCGATATGAGCGGCCTGCACGAGAAAGCATCTACCTTTGAAACCACGCGCATCCTCGACCGCCAGGGCAATGTGCTATACGAAATCCTCGACCCCAATGCCGGGCGGCGCACCTATGTGCCGATCAACCGCATCTCACCCAACCTGATCGCCGCCACCATCGCCACCGAGGATAAAAACTATTACAGCCACCCCGGTTTCGACTGGACGGCCATTGTGCGCGCCTTCTGGCAAAATTACCAGAGCGGCGAAACGGTCTCTGGCGCTTCGACCATCACCCAGCAACTGGCCCGCAACCTGCTCTTCTCGCCTGAGGAGCGCAACGAACGCAGTTACACGCGCAAGGTGCGCGAGGCGCTGCTGGCCGCCGAACTGACCCGCCGCTACACCAAAGCAGAAATTCTCGAACTGTACCTCAACGAAAATAACTACGGCAACCTGGCCTATGGCATCGAAGCCGCCGCTGAGACCTATTTTGGCGTCTCGGCCAGCACACTCGACCTGGCCCAGGCGGCCTTCCTGGCCGGCTTACCGCAATCACCGGCGGTGTACGACATTTACACCAACCGTCAGGCCACCCTCGACCGCCTGGCCGCGGTGCTGCAGTTGATGGTGACAGCCAGCCAGGAACAAAATTGTATTGACGTGTTCATCCCTGGCGAACTGGCCCACGAAATTTGCCTGAGCGCCGATGACGCCATTGCGACCTACAACCAGCTTGCCAGCGCCGATTTTGCCTCGCCCGATGTGCCGATGCGTTACCCGCATTGGGTGGTGTACATCAAGGCCCTGCTGGAGGAAATGTACGACCCGCAAACGATCTACCGCGCCGGGTTCACCGTTCACACCACCCTCGACCCAGACCTGCAAGAGGCTGCCCAGCGCATCGTCAGCGAACAGGTGGCCAGGCTGGCCGCCAACAATGCCAGCAATGGCGCCCTGGTGGCGATCAACCCGCGCAGCGGCGAGATTTTGGCGCTGGTTGGCTCGGCAGATTTCGCCAACGAAGCCATTGATGGGCAGGTGAATATGGCGATCACCAAGACGCGCCAGCCGGGGTCATCGATCAAACCGCTGACGTACCTGGCCGCCTTCGAGAAAGGCTGGACGCCCGCCACGCTGATCTGGGACGTGCCGACCAGCTTTTACCCCTCGGGCGGCTCCAACGACCCGCGCGGCCTGGCGTACAGCCCGGTCAACTACGATGGACGCTTTCACGGGCCTGTGCTGCTGCGCAGTGCGTTGGCAAACTCGTATAACATCCCCGCCGTCAAAGCGCTCGAATTTGTCGGCGTCTACGACGACCCTGCCACGCCGCTGCAAGATGGCTTGATCGGCATGGCCCGGCGGCTGGGCATCACCTCGTTTACCCGCGAGGATTATGGCCTGGCGCTGACCTTGGGCGGCGGCGAGGTGAGCCTGCTCGAAATGACGGGGGCTTATGCCGTCTTCGCCAACCAGGGCCAGCGCATCCCGCCGGTGGCAATCACCAAAATTGTAGATTTCGCCGGCAACACGATCTACGAATATGCCGCACCGACGGGCGAGCAGGTGGTGCGCGCCGAGCATACCTATCTGCTCAGTTCAATCCTTGCGGATAACGAAGCGCGCACGCCCATGTTTGGAACGAACTCAGTGCTGAAACTGGCCTTCCCCGCCGCCGCCAAGACCGGCACCACCAACGAATTTCGCGACAACTGGACGATGGGCTATACCCCCGACCTGGCCGTGGGTGTGTGGGTGGGCAATGCCGATAACTCCCCCATGGTCAACACCACCGGTCTCAGCGGCGCCGCGCCGATCTGGGCCGAGTTTATGAGCTACGCCGTGCCAAAGCTGACCGGCAACAACCCCACGCCCTTCACCCGCCCCGCTGGACTGACCGACCGGGTGATTTGCGCCATTTCGGGCAGTGAACCCTCTGCGTGGTGTCCGCGTCAGCGTAACGAGGTCTTTGCCAGCGATCAGCCGCCGCTGCCGGCCGAGCAGGATATATGGGCGGAGGTTGACCTGGATATTTGGACGGGCCTGCTGGCCTCGCCCGAATGCCATGCGCCCACCGAACGCGCGCAGATACTCAACATCCGCGACGCATGGGCGCTCAAATGGCTCAGCGAAAATGAAGCGGGCCGCGCCTGGGCTGGCGAGATGGGCTTCGAACTGCCTTTCCGCCAGCGCCCCGAACGGGCCTGCCGCGCCGATGACCCGCAGCCGTTGTTCGCCATCACCGCCCCCACCGAAAACCAGACCATCACCGAACGGCGGCTTGAAATCTACGGTCAGGCGGGCGCCAGCGGCAGCGGGGCGGGGTTCGCACGCTTCACGCTCGATTTTGGCCTGGGCGGCGACCCGGCAGAATGGAAACCGCTCACCGAGGCCACGACGCCGCTCAACCAGAACCAAAAGCTGTACGATTGGGATTTGCAAGATTTCCCCGTGGATGGCACGATCACCCTGCGCCTGACGATTTACCATACCAACGGGCGTTCGTTCGAGCAACGCATTCACGTCCAGTTCGCGCTGCCCCCCATGCCGTAGCACAAGATTAACCCGTATACGACTGCTGCTGTGAAAATAGCCCGTGGCGCAAGTCTCTGACTCGCGAGCGCTGACTTGCGCCGCTGATTTGCGCCGCTGATTTGCGCCGCTGATTTGCGCCGCTGATTTGCGCACGTTCGCAAACCAAAGGTTTGCGCCACAGCGGCCAGCCCATTTTCATTCATTCTGAAACGGCGGGCGAATGCCCGGCGTGGCGGCTGAGCCTGCCAGCCACATCTCCAGAAGTTGCAAAATTGGGCTATACTTAGCCTACTCTTTCACACAGGTAGCAGAAAACTCATGGCAAACCCCACTTCATACAAAGATTATCGCGATGGCGACATGCTCGCCTGCCAGCAATGCGGCAAAAAAGCCCAGGTCAGGTGGTTCCCCACCAAGCAATCGGCCCTGGTGCCGCCGGGCGAACGCGAAAAATTGATCTTACGCTGCCAGGCCTGTGGGTTCATCACCTGCAATCAGTGTGCGCATCCCGGCGACAGCATGTTCCCGGTTTGTCCGAATTGCCAGAAAGAGTGGGGCCCCTATTACTTCATCGGCGGCCCGGCGGCCCCGCTCTCACCCATTGACAGCGTCTTAAACGAAGTCCCCGCCGACAAACAATCTGACCTCAGTTGGGAACAAGCCCTGCGCATGGAACTGCCCCACATGCGCGCCGAGGATGTTACGCTGGCAGCAGACGAAAGCAAGCCGAAACGCTTCAGCCGCTTGCGCGGCTCGCCGTTGATCTTGCTGGTCTTTTTGCTGATCGGCGTGATCATCGCCGCGGTGGTGTTCGTCGTGTTGCGCCTGCCAGCCATTGCCCGCTTGCAAGCCTCGGCCACGCCAACCGCCATGCAATTCGATGCCAACGCAGCCGCAGCCACCCCCACCCTGGCCCACAACCAGGCCATCACCATCGAAGGCAACATCAAAGCGCCAGGCGGCGATGCTGATTGTGAAAAGGCCGCCGATGGCTTTCGTTGGTGCCGCACCTGGATACAGGTGGAAGATATGGTGGTGGTCGTGTGGGTGCAAACCGGCAAACCTGCCAACGCCCTCACCGCCGACTGGCGCTTTTTAGACAGCGACGGCAGTCTGATCCTTTCGGGCAGCCAGGTGAGTGTAGAGGGCGTCGCCGATTGTCTAACCGAAAACACCTGCCAGATACGCGTCCAGAAAATTCGCACACTTCTGGCCGCCGAACCCACCCTCACGCCAACGCTCTTCCTGTCACCCACCCCCACACGCACCCCTACACCCACACGCCGCGTCACCAGCACGCCCGTTCCCACGGTAACGCCCACCGAATCGGGCTGTGTGGATGCGCTGAGTGTGACGCTGGATAGCCTGGGCGAGGAACTGTGCGTACAGGGCATCGTCAGCGAGGTCTTCATCCAGGATCAGGCCGTTTTGCTGTTGTTCGAGAAAAAAGAGACCACCTCGTTTATGTTCGTTTCGTATGGCCCACCGCTGGATTTCGTTGAAGTGGGCATGTGCGTGGTGGGCACGGGCAGTATTCAACGCCTGGGCAACCGACCGGTGATCGTGGTGACGTATAAATCGCTGGTCGAACGCTGCCCTGAATAAACACGCCCGTCAGCCACTTCGCCCAAGCAAAGAGCGCCGAGGATGAACATCCTCGGCGCTCTTTGCTTGGGCATCTGAAATGCTCAGGCAGCCAACAGGCTTTGGGCCAAGGTGAGCGCTTCTTGCGGGGTACTCACCTGACCGGCAGCCTGGGCCTCGCGAATGGCTTCGAGCAGTTGGCCGACCTGACGGCCAGGCGTCAGCCCCAATTCACGGATCAGATCATTCCCGTTGAGCAGCGCCGGCGGCGCGACCACCTTTTGCGGCTGCTCCCACCACCCTTCCAGCAAAGCGCGGATCACGTCGAGCAGGTTGGCCCACGCATCCTGGGGCAAGGCGGGACCATAGGTGGCCTGCATATCGGCCAGCGAAAGCAGGCACACATCCACGCCTGCCGGGCCACAGGCGCGAAAGAAGCGGTAGATCGCCCGCGACGACGGCACGCCCCCCTCCTGCGCCAACAAGAACGGGCGCATGTGATGGCGCACGATGAGCTTGACACGCTCGATTTCAGGGTTGCTCAGGTGAAAGGCTGCGGCCCGCCGGGCGGCCAATGCCGCGCCGTGCTGATCATGCTCGAAAAAGCGAATGCGGCCATCTGGGTCAACCGAGGCCGTTTGCGGCTTGGCGACATCGTGGTAAAGCGCGGCCAGGAACAGCAACGGGCGCAGGGGGCGGTCGGGGTTGAGGGCAACGGCAAAATGCTCGGCCAGGTTTTGCCGGTAACGCCCGAGGCGCAAAACGAGCAGGCCCAGGGCCAGGTTGTTGGCTTTGGCCGGGTCGTAGTCAGGCGCCAGCGCCGCCAGGATTTCTTCAAGGGCGGTCAGCAGGTTCAGTGTGTGCGTCCAGACATCGGCAGTGTGCGGCGGCGATTGCGCCACGCCTTTGAGGGCGGGTAATTCGGGCAGCAGGTGCGGCAGGGCTTCGAGCAGGTCGAGGGCGCGCAGGCAGGCGGCGGGCTGTGGGCCAGCCAGTATCTTGAACAGTTCGTCGCGCAGTCGTTCGGGCGAGATGGTGGGCAAACCCGGCGCAGCGGCGCGCATCCATTGGCGCGTGGGGGGGTCAATGTGAAAGCCGAGCGCGGCGGCCTGACGAATGCCGCGCAACACACGCACCGGGTCGTCGTGCAAGGCCGTGGGAGAACAGGCGCGCAGGCGTTTGGCCCGCAGGTCGTCCAGGCCGCCCAGGGGGTCGAGCAGGGCTTCGGGCTGGCGCACATCTACGGCCAGGGCGTTGACGGTGAAATCGCGCGCCTGCAGGTCGCCATCCAAAGCACCGCCGCGCAGTCCGGCAAAATCGAGGTGACTGCGGCTGCCATCGGGTTCAACGAGGATGACGCGCGCGGTGTCGTGTTCTACATCCATCGGAAAGTACGCCCCGCCAAGCGCGTCGGCCACCTGGCGCGCCAGGCGCAGGGCGTTGCCGGCTACGGCGAAATCCCAATCGTGTGAGAGCCGGCCCAGCAGGGCATCGCGCACCACGCCGCCTACGGCATACACGCCCCCCTCGGCGGGCAATGCCGCGGCGAGACGTTCAAACAAGGGCGTGCGCACCAGGGGGGGATGTGTGGTTGGCATGTAACGGATGTGGGGGTGTTCTTTGTGGCGCATCTGCGCGGCGGCCAGGGCTTGTTCGGGCGTTCCACCCTGCCCGACCACCCGCCCGCCGATTTCGGCCACCCAGCGCCCGGCATAGGGCGATGGCGAAGGGGATGCAGGGCGGTTCATGCCGTTTGGTCGGTCTTCAAACGGCTCAAATTGACTGTGGCAATGAAGGGCAGGTTGCGGTAATACTCGTCCACATCCAGGCCATAGCCGAAGACGAAGCGGTCGGCGATGGTGAAGCCGCGGTAATGGATGGGGACGGGCACTTCGCGGCGTTCGACCTTATCGAGCAGCACACATACGCGCAGGCTTTTGGGGTGACGGGCCGAGAGCAATTCCAGTACCGCTTCGATGGTGTAGCCGCTGTCTACGATGTCTTCGACCAATAACACATTACGCCCGCGGATATCGGTGTTGAGGTCGAGGGTCAGGCGGGCCTGGCCGCTGGTCTGGCGTGCGCCAACACCGTAAGATGAGACGGCCATAAAATCTACGGCGATGGGCAAGCTGATCTGGCGCATGAGGTCGGTCAGGAAAAAGATACCGCCGCGCAAAATGCACACCAGCAACAGGTCTTTCCCCTGGTAATCGGCGCTGATTTCGGCGCCCAACTCGGCGATGCGCGCCTGAAGCGTTGCGGTGGGGATGATGATTTCTTCGATAAATTCGCGGTAATCTTGCATGGTGGCAATTCCAGGGGGTGATTTATTCTTGGTGCGGCACGCAATGGTGCTGACGGCAACGCGCTTCGTACAATTCAGATGCCCCAATGATCACAATTGGCTCGTTGTAACGGGCGGGCTGGCCGTTGACGAGGCGCTGTGTGCGCGAGGCTTCTTCGCCACAGACCATGCAGATGGCGTGTAGCTTGTCCACCTTTTCGGCCAGCGCCATGATGACCGGCATGGGGCCAAAAGGTTCGCCGCGAAAGTCGGTATCCAACCCGGCCACGATCACCCGCAGGCCGCGCCCGGCCAACTGCTGGATGACCGGGATGATGGCGTTGTCGAAAAATTGGGCTTCGTCAATGGCAACGACGGTGGTGTCCTCGTCGAGGTGGTTGATCACCTCGGCAGGCTGCTGGATGGGCAGTGCGTCGTAGTGGTTGCCAGCGTGCGAGGTGACTTTTTCAAGGGCATAGCGGTTGTCGAAAATGGGTTTGAAGACCTGGACTTTCTGGCGGGCGATGGTGGCCCGGCGCAGGCGGCGGATGAGTTCATCTGTTTTGCCGCTAAACATGGAACCGGTGATAACTTCGATTGCGCCACAGTGATGTTTCATGGGCAGCATTTTACCATTGGAAACTGGGGGGCATACAAAAAGGACAACATGCGATGTTGTCCTTTTTGCTACGCTCCGAACGCCTGATCGAAGCGGCAGTTCACGATGCCAGGCATTCGCCCGCATCTATTTTCATAGCTGGCTGCCGTGGCGCAAACCTTTGGTTTGCGCGCTATCGCAAGTCAGAGACTTGCGCCACGGGACTATGCGATACGCCCCTACACCGGTATTGCGTGTTCGCCGCGGGCGAAGGCGGCGCCGCGGCGCAGAGCCTCGATATTGGCGGGGAGCATCTTGCGGTGACGCTGCGGCAGGTGGGTATCGAGGGCGGCTTCGAGCGCTTCAAGCGAAAGGACGGGTAGTTTGTGCAGCAAAGCGCCCAACATGACCACGTTGGTCAGGCGCTGACTGCCCAGGGATTCGGCGATGTCGTTGGCGGGGATCAACACGCCCTGGATGTCGCCGCGCGCCAATGGACGGTTGATCAGCGATGCGTTGGCAATCAGCACGCCATCGGCGGCAATGATCGGCTCATATTTGTCGAGCGAGGGCAGGTTCATGGCTACGGCGGCCCTGGGGTGCAGGCTGAGCGGCGAGCCGATTTCTTCGTCGGCGATGATCACCTGGCAGTTGGCGGTGCCGCCGCGCATTTCGGGGCCGTAGGAGGGCATCCAGGTGACGGCCAGACCGGCATCCATGCCGGCGTAGGCCAACATCTGCCCGGCGAAGAGCGCGCCCTGGCCGCCAAACCCGGCGAAAACGACTTCGGTTTGCATGTCAACCTCCTGCCTTGCTGCTGACCAATTCGGCGCAGACTTTGAAATCTTCGAGCGGGTAATAAGGCACCATCTTGTCGGCCACCCATTGCAGCGCATCGAGCGGGCTGAGGCCCCAGTTGGTGGGGCAGGAGGAGAGCAACTCGACCATGGCAAAGCCCAGGCCGCGCACCTGCACATCGAAAGCGGTGCGAATGGCTTTCTTGGCCAGGCGGATGTTCTTCGGGTCGTGCAGGCTGCGGCGCACCGAATAGCTGACGCCATCCACCTTGGCGAGGATTTCGGCCATGCGCAGGGGCAGGCCGGTCGTTTCGACATCGCGGCCGGTGGGCGATGAACTGGTTTTTTGGCCGGGCAGCGTGGTTGGCGCCATCTGGCCGCCGGTCATGCCAAAAATGGCGTTGTTGAGGAAGATGACGGTGATGTTTTCGCCGCGGGCGGCGGCGTGCATGATCTCGGCCATGCCGATGGAGGCCAGGTCGCCATCACCCTGGTAGGTGAAGACGAATCGGTCGGGCAGCACCCGCTTGATGCCCGTGGCCATGGCCGGGGCGCGGCCATGCGGCGCTTCGACAAAATCGCAGTTGAAATAGTTGTAGGCAAACACCGAGCAGCCCACCGGGGCGACGCCAATGGTGCGTTCACGCAGGCCCATTTCATCCAGCACTTCGGCAATCAGGCGGTGGGCCGTGCCATGCGTGCAGCCGGGGCAGTAGTGGGTCGAAACATCGGTCAACGATTCAGGGCGGATATAGACGGTTTGGACATTGGGTTGAGTGAGGGTTGTTTCCATAAATCACCTATGAAAGCCCAATCCGCCCGGCAGCCATGCGGTGCATCCATTTGACCCGCGGGTTATCAATGGTGGAGAGCGCTTCGGGTTCGCGGGCAATGCGGCGAATTTCGTGCAGAATTTCATCGGGGAAGGGTACCACACCGCCCATGCGGCCATAAAACTCAATCGGGCAAATGCCCTTCATCGCCATGGCGACATCTTGCAGCATCATGCCCGAATTCATTTCCACCACCAGAAAAGCCTGGGCATTTTTTGCCAACTCGATCAACGGGTTGGTGGGGAAAGGATTGAGGGTAATCGGGCGCAGCAGGCCCACACGAATGCCCTCGGCGCGGGCGGCGCGCACCGCCGAAAGCGCCACACGGCCAGCCGTGCCAAAGCCCACCACCACGAACTCGGCGTCATCGAGGTAGTATTCGCGATAGCGTAGTTCTTTGGCTTCGATTTCGTATTTGCGCTGCAACAGGCGCAGATTGGTCTTTTCTTCGTCTTCCGGCTGGAGGTAAATGGAAGACAGAATGCGCGGCGTGCGCCCAATGGCGCCGGTGGTGGCCCATGCAGGGCGTTCTGGCCTGGGCTGGCGCATTTCAGGCAGTTCGGCAGGCTCCATCATCTGGCCGATGCTGCCATCGGCCATGACGATGACGATGGAGCGGTAGCGTTCGGCCAGGTCGAACGACAGCACGGTCAGGTCAATCGCCTCTTGCACGCTGGCGGGCGCGAGGACGATGGGGAAGTAGTCGCCATGCCCGCCGCCGTGGACGATCTGGTTATAGTCGCCCTGGGAGGGGGCAATGTTACCCAGGCCGGGGCCGCCGCGCACGATGTCTATCAGCACCATCGGCAGTTCGGTGCCGGCGATGTAAGACATGCCTTCCATCATCAGGCTGACACCCGGGCTGGAAGACGAACTCATCACGCGCGCCCCGGTGCAGGCCGCGCCATAGACCATGTTGATGGCGGCGACTTCGCTTTCGGCCTGCACAAAGGCTCGCCCAAGTTCGGGCATCCGCTTCGACATCCATTCGAGGATTTCGGTTTGCGGCGTG
Source organism: uncultured Anaerolineaceae bacterium (assembly GCA_964606085.1). Lineage (GTDB taxonomy): Bacteria > Chloroflexota > Anaerolineae > Anaerolineales > UBA4823 > CAIQJJ01. Next base: position 23,930 of record CAZSFD010000013.1, on the reverse strand, counting down.
ATCGGGTAGCCAAAGTAGGCATCGAGGCCGGCGCGGATGGCAGCCTCGGCCATGGCGTAATTGCCTTCGAGCAGTTCGCGGGTCATGGGGCCTCCTGCTGGGCGGTGGGAGCTGCTTGCGCCCGGGAGTCTTTGGCTGGCGCTTCGCGATATACCGTTAAGGCGGCCTCTGGGCAAACAACAGCGCAGATGGCACAACCGGTGCAGCCATCTGCGCTGAGAATGACGGGGTGATACCCCTTGGGTGTCAGGTGTTCGTGGTCGAGGGCCAATACATTTTGTGGGCAGGCGCTGACACACAATTCACACCCCTTACAATACAATTCGTGAACTTCGATCCATCCCTTGACGGGCATTCGTACCTCCTACAAAGATGAGAGTGGTTAACGCGTGTTAATCATTATGCTTGTCAGACAAACCCTTACCAAGTGTCAGGTGTCACTTTTCGCTTGTATCTAAAATCCTTGTCTGCGCCGCCTCGATGGGCAAAGCGCCTTCCAACGGTAGTGTGATGGTAAATGTGCTGCCGCGGCCCACTTCGCTCTCCACGCTGACCTGGCCGCCATGCGCCACGGCTATCTCCTTGACCAGGGCCAGGCCGAGGCCGGTGCCGCCATACCGCCGGGTGGTGCTGCCGTCCACCTGGTAAAAACGGTCGAAGATGCGCGTGAGCTTATCAGACGGGATGCCCACCCCCGAATCGCACACCTGCAATTGGACAACGGCCTGATCGAAAGACAGCGAAACGCCGATCGTGCCGCCAACCGGCGTGAATTTAATGGCGTTGCCGATCAAGTTATCCACCAGGCGGGTGAGATGGGCAGCGTTGCCCTGCACCAGGGGGGCCTGCCGGGGTAAATCGAGCGCCAGCGTCAGACCGGCGTTTGCCAGCGAGGTGTGGAAATCTTGCACCACCCGCTGCACCAGTTCGGCCAGTTGAACGCTTTCGCGATAGGCTGGCCTGGCCTCCGTTTCCATCATTGTCGTCAAATCATCCACAATTTTGCCCAACAGCGTAACGCGCCGGGCAATGACCGCCACCGCATCGGCCTGTTCGGGTAAGAGCGCGCCCAATTCTTCCTGCGCCAACAGGTCGGCATAGCCGCGGATGATGGCAACCGGCGTGCGCAATTCGTGAGAGACGTTTTGGATCAATTCATCCTTCAGGCGGTCGAGTTCTTCGCGTTCGGCCAGCGCCAGCGAAAGCGCCCGGGCGCGCTCTTGCGCATCGGCATAGAGCTGGGCATTGGTCAGGGCAATGGCGGCTGAGTCGGCCAACAGTTCCAGCACATGCAGTTCAAAGGCGTCAAAGTGGTGCGGGGTTTTCTCGAAGACGATGTTCATCACGCCGATCACATCCTCGCCGCAGCGCAAGGGCAGGCCAGCCAGAGCGCCCTGGCTGTACAGGTTGGCGAACAAGGCGTGCCGGGTCACGTCAGAGACGACCATCCGCTGACCTGTGCGGGCCACCGTGTAGGTGAGGCCTTGCGGGCGCGGGGGCGGGATCGGCCCATGCGGTTTGCCATCGCGCCCCAGGGCTGTGCCAAAGATGAGTGTTTTGCCATCGTAACGGTAGATGCGGGCCGAATCGCATTGCACCAGTTTAACGGTGTGCTGCAAAATGGCCTCGAAAACGGCCATCACCTCGAGGTTGGCGGTGATGCTCAACCCGGCCTGACGCAAGGCTTCGAGGGCGGCAGCGCGCCGGGTAGCCAGTTCGAACAGACGCACCTTTTCGATAGCCGTGGCTAACTGCCCCGAAAAGGCCAGCAGCAAACGTTCGTCGGCCTGGGTAAATGCCCCCGAACGAGTATGCTCGGCATTGATCACGCCGATAACCTGGCCGCCCACGTTGAGCGGCACACATAACTCAGATTGCATCCCGGCGTGTATATCGAGATAGGCCGGCTGGCGGGTCACTTCTGAAACACGCATCACCCGGCCATCGGCAGCCACCCGCCCAATGACGCCCTGCCCAACCGGGTAGGCAACCTGTTTCAAGGCGTCATCGAGGCCGCGATACGAGGGGTGGAAACGCAGGACGCCTGCCGCATCATCTACCAGCAGGATGCCAAAGTTATTGGGGTAGAGCTTCTCGCCGATCAACTGCGTGGCGCGTTCGATCAATTCGTCTTGTGAGGTGGCTTCGGCGGCGGCCAGCGCTACGGCGTGCAGGGTGGTCAGTTCATCCAGACGACGTTGGGCAGACTCATACAGGCGGGCATTTTCGATGGCAATGGCTAACTGGTCTGAGAGCGTTTGCAAAATGGCGATATCTTCACTGTGAAAGGCATTGGCCTGGCGGCTCTGCACATCGAGGGCGCCAATGATTTGACGGCCCACTTGCAAGGGAACGGCCATCTCGGAACGTGTTTCAGGCAGGTAGGGGTTGCGAAAATAAGCGGCATCGGTGCCCACATCGAGGGCGATGCGTGGCTGGCCTGTGCCAGTGACATAGCCCACGATGCCCACCTCCCCCACCTTCAGTTGGTGCTGCGCCGCCAGCATGGCCGCGCCAGCCTCGCCGGTGGCCGCGCGCAAAACCGCATAATCGTTTTCGACCAGGAATATCCCCGCATGGTAGAAGCCAAACCGGTCACGCACGAGCGTAACAGCGCGGTTGAGCAGGTCATCCATTTTATCCAGCAAGGTAGCTTCACGGGCAATCTCGGCGGCCACTTGCAGGTGAACCACACGCCGTTCGAGCGAGCGGGCGTAGTTTTGCAACGAAACACGCATGGCATGCAGTTCGCGGTTGTTTTCTTTGAGCGCCTCTTCGCTCTGGCGGCTGTGGAGCAGCAGTCGGCGCAAGTCTATCACGTTGATGTAAATCAACCCCATTGCCCATAAAAAGGACAACCCGTATGCCAGGGCCCACTCGACGGCGGTGACCTCGTTCAGGATCGGTGACGGCAGCCAGCCAACCTGTTCGGCATAGACAAATCCCGCACTGATCAAAAACATCAGAAGCAGATAGAGACCGCCCGCGCCCACCCCCGTCAACATCGCCGCCAAAACAGCCACCACCGCATAAAAAACAAAGCCAGGGCTTTGCATCCCGCCGGTGAAAAACACCAGCGCCGAGATCAGCACCCACATCGAAGCCGGCAAAAACAACGCCGCCACCAACACCTGACGCAAGCGCACCAGCAAAGCGGCGATCAAGAACACGGTTGCACTCGCCAGCAAGGCCAGCAAATATGCACCGCGGGGCATTGCAATGGAAAAACCTTGCAGCAAGAAAACAATCAACATGGCCGCAGCCAGGATACCCAACGACAGGCGCACAATCGCCCCAATCAGGCGCTCGATACGGGCGGTATCGGTGTAGTCAAACAATGGGACAGCAGAAGTAGGCGGTAGATTGGTCATAAGAAGGATGCAAACCGGGTTATGGCAGATTTTCCCTCAGGCAAACTTCATCATTATTTTACAGAGTATTCGGGCATACATTGGTTTGATTTGCGTAAATAGAAAAGGGCTGGCATTGGCAGCGCAATGCCAGCCCCGGAGCGCCACTAAGCCTTGCCCAACACCATCGCCAGCAAAGCCATACGCACATACAGGCCATATTCCATCTGGCGGAAATACGCCGCTCGCGGGTCATCGTCAAACTCATAGGCAATTTCACCGACCCGCGGCAGGGGGTGCATCACAATCATCTCCTTCTTCGCCGCCTGCATGATCGCCGGGTTGATCACAAAAGCGCCCTTGACGCTTTCGTAAACCGCTTCGTCGCTGAAGCGTTCTTTTTGCACGCGCGTCACATAGAGGACATCGGTATCGGGCAATACCGCATCGAGACTGGTGTACTCGTTTTGCGGAATGCCCTTCTCGGCCACTTCATCCATCACTTCCTGGGGCATGCGTAAAATATCGGGCGAAACGTAATTCAATTTGACCTTGTATAACGAGAGCAGGCGCGCCAGCGAATGCACCGTGCGGCCATATTTCAGGTCGCCGAGCATCGTCACCGTCAGGCCGTCCACCACGCCCACACCGAGTTCCTCGAAGATGGTGAAGGTGTCGAGCAAGGCCTGGGTGGGATGCTCACCCACACCATCGCCGGCGTTGATCACCGGTTTTCGGGCGGCTTTGGCGGCCATTGCGGCAGCGCCCACTTCGGGGTGGCGCAGCACAATCACATCGGCATAGCATTCCAGCGTGCGCACCGTGTCGGGCAGGCTCTCGCCCTTCGAGACCGACGAATAACGCACCTCGTTGATCGGGATGACGCTGCCGCCCAACCGCTCCATGGCCGCCGTAAACGACGACGAGGTGCGCGTGGATGGCTCGTAAAACAGGTTGGCGAGGATTTTGCCCTTGAGCAGGTCAAACGTACCCACACGCGCCACCATCTCGCGCATTTCGTGCGCCACGCCAAACACATATTCCAGGTCGTCGCGACTGAATTGCCTGACGGAGAGAATATCTTTGCCCAGCCAGGGGGCTTGTTTGTTTTCGCCAAAGGGCAGGTGAAGGTTAGAAGTTTGAGCAGGCATGGTTATGACTCCTTGATTCTTGAAAGTTGTTGCCAATCGGCACACAAAGTGCTACAATTTATTCATGAAAATTTTCAATTGGAATGACGAGAAAAACGCCTGGTTGAAAAAAGAGCGGGACATCTCATTCGAGGAGATTGTCCTTCACATCGAACAAGGGTATTTACGGATGATTGTAGAACATTCCAACCCGGAGAAATATCCAGGGCAAAAAATTTTCATTGTACAGGTGCGCGGGTATATGTATCTGGTTCCTTTCGTTGAAAACACGCGCGAGGTTTTCTTGAAAACGATCATCCCAAGCCGCAAGGCAACGAGAGATTATCTGAAAGGTGGTTCAAATGAGTGATTTGAAATTGACCCAAGATGAGCTGGAATTGCTGGCCTCTTACGAAAACGAGGAGTGGCAGGCAGTTCAAAATATCCAGGAGCAAAAGGGGCAATATCAGGCCTACGCGCGCGCCACCTTTCGCAAAGATAAACGGGTCAATATCCGCATTTCTGAAAACGATCTGTTAAGCCTGCAAAAAATCGCCCTGCGCGAGGGCATTCCTTATCAAACGCTCATTTCCAGCGTGCTGCACAAATATATCGCGGGGGTCTTGACGGAAAATCGCTGAGCCATCAGCCAGCGCGCAAAACGGCGCGCACATCGCGCCCATAACCCGCTTCCACCAAAACCTGCCCATCGCCAAACGCCTGGCGACCGCGCAGCACCACGCGGCGCACACGGCCACGCACCTTCCAGCCATCGAAGGGCGTCCAGCCGCAGCGCGAGTGCAGTTCGCTGGCGCTGATTTCGTATTCGGCATCTTCGTCCACATCCACCCAGGTTTCGGGCTGTTGGGGCAGGCGGAAGATGCGTTGGGGGTTGGTGTACATGCGCGCCACCAATTGATCGAGCGTGAGCCGGCCTTCGTGGACGGCGGTGAGCAGCAGCGGCAGGGCCGTCTCGAGGCCGGGGAAGCCCGGCGGGGGGTTCTCGCCATCTTTTTCAGCAACCGTGTGCGGGGCGTGATCGGTCGCGAAGCAGTCAATCACATCCAGGTTGGCCCACAGGGCTTCGGCATCTTCCTTCGTTGCCAGACGCGGACGTACTTCGGCGCGCCCACCGGGCAGTCCAGCCGTGCAGCAGCAGCCAGCGTTCGCCAGCGGCATGCCGCCCTCAGCCAGGAACAGGTGATGCGGCCCCACCTCACACGTGACCTTGATACCGCGTTCTTTGGCCGCCTTGATCACCAGAATCTCTTCTTTCAGCGAGACATGGGCGATATGCACCGGGCGGTCGTAGATGGCGGCAAATAAAATCGCCGCGGCCATCGTGCGGCTTTCAGAGTGCGCCACGATGGGATATTCCTTCGGGTAGGCGGCAAAGTGTGGCTGCCAGAGGGTCATATCATCGAGGCGCAGTTGGCCAAAGGTCATATCGAGGTACATTTTGAGGGCGGCGGCGCGTGGAGCCAGGGCGGCGGCAGTTTCGGCGTTAGCGGGGCCGGCGCCAACATATTGGGCGTAATCGCAGCGCGCTTTGCGGCGGGCGGACTCGAGGGCAAGGTCGAGCGTGGCGGCATCGAAGATGGGCGGCTTCGTGTTGGGCATGGCCAGCACCAGCGTAAAGCCGCCAGCGAGGGCGGCACAGGTGCCGCTATCGTAATCTTCTTTATGCGTTGCGCCGGGTTCGCGCAGGTGGACGTGGGGGTCTATCAGGCCAGGGAGGGTGAGCATGGGGGCAGGGGGCAAGTAGCAAGGGATAGGTTAGCTTGTAATGAGTATACAACAAGTGGGGCTGGCAGGCATGAAAACAGGGATTAGAAAACAAGCGGTTCTCTAATCCCTGTCGCATGGTTTTTAGGCCAGATTATTTCTGGCTGGGCTTGAAGATCTGGAAGATCAGGTTCAAGAGGATGCCGACTACCGCGCCGGTGGCAATGGCCGGCCAGCCATTGGGGAAGACATTTTGCAAGATGGGCATGGGCAGGAAGCCGCCAGGGAAACCAATGTGCCCGCCAATGCCGATCACCATCACCACCGCGCCGATGGCCAGGTTGCGCGGGTCAAACATATCCACCTTTTCGGAGATCATCAGCGCAATACCTTGCATACCGATCACGCCAAACAGGTAAATGGCCAGGCCACCGCTAACCGCCGTCGGCACAGAGGCCACGATGCCTGCCAGATGACCGCTGAACGACATGAGAATGGCGATGACGCCTGCGGCGATCAGCGAGACGCCGCTGTAGTTGCGGGTGATCACCATCAGCGAGTTATTTTCACCATAGTTCGTGCCGGCTGCGCCACCCAAAAAGCCATTGATCATATCCCCGATGCCATCCAAAATCAGGTTGAAGCCGATATATTCGCTCAGACCATATTTTTCCTTCTTCAATTCATCGGCCAGGTGATCCACATACAAACCAATCTGGTAGAGATGGGCGGTCGATTCGGGGATGGTGGCAATGGCCATGATGGCAATACTGATGATGGCCGTCGCGCTCAGTTCGCTGGTGAAACTGGGCAAGGTAATGTGCGGGGCGGTAAGGAACTGCGCGCCGGTGATGGCTGCGAAATCCACCATTCCCAACAGTGCAGCCACCACATAGCCGACGATAGCACCCAATAAAATGGGCAACATGCCGATGAAACCCTTATTTTGTAAGTAAACGGAAAACAGGATGGTTGCAAACAGCGTAACCAGCGCCACAAGCCACCATTTCATATCGCCGGTTGCAATCCCGCCAGCCACGCCTGAAGCCATATCCAGCGCAGCCTTGCCCAAGGCAAAGCCGATCACCGCCGCCACCGAACCGGTGATGATCGGCGGCAGCACCACATCAATCACCTTTTTGCCGCCCGCAAAGCGGATCAGCAGGCCCACCAGCACATTGATGACCCCTGTGACGATAATGCCCGCCTGCGCCACGCTGATCAGTTCATCGCTCACCGGCTGACCAAAAGAAGCATTGGTCACGGCCAGGATGGCCGCAATGTAAGAGAACGACGAACCATAATAAAGCGGGATGAATTTGCCAACGCCGAAGCGCGAGCCAAGTAAGGCCACAATCGTTGCCACACCCGAGGCTAATAACACGGTGCTGGTGTGGAAGCCGACCAGCAGCGCCACCAGCACCGTTGCCGGGAACATGGTCAGGGCGTGCTGGAAGCCCAGCAAGATAATTTGCCCGATAGGGGGCATGTCGTTGGGCAAATAGCCCATGACTTTGGGTTTGGTAGATGCGGTCATTTCATTCTCCTATTGGATGGGTTTTGGCAAAAAAATAGAGCCTCACGGCTCTATTTTGTGCTGACAAACAAAACGCCCACGGAAAACATTTCTCCGTGGGCGAATTGGCAAATGGATAAGGGTGGCAGCCAGCGTTTAGCGTTCATTCCGCCCGATTTTAAGCGGAATCACTTCCCTGTCAAGAGAAACTCAGGATTCGTCTTCGGCCAGGCCGCCTTCATCATCGCCGCTAAAACTAAGCGGCATATCCCCACTGAGGGCCTGCTGGCGTACAGCCGCTTCAATCTCTGCCGACAGGATGGGGTTGTTGCGCAGGTAATCTTTGGCGTTTTCGCGGCCCTGACCCAGGCGCAGGTCGTTGTAGGAGTAAAAAGCGCCGCGCTTGGTGACGATTTCAAAGGTCGTCGCCAGATCGAGCAGGTCACCGGCTTTGGAGATGCCCTCGTTGTACATGATGTCGAACTCGGCGGTGCGGAAGGGGGCAGCCACCTTGTTCTTGACCACGCGTACGCGGGTGCGGTTGCCGATGATGTCCTGTCCTAACTTGATGGACTGAATGCGGCGCACATCCAGGCGTACCGAAGCGTAAAACTTCAAGGCCATGCCGCCGGTGGTGGTTTCAGGGTTGCCAAACATCACGCCGATCTTCTGGCGCAACTGGTTGGTGAAGACCACCGAGGTCTTGGTCTGGTTGATCGCCCCGGAGAGCTTGCGCAGCGCCTGTGACATCAGACGGGCCTGCATACCCATCGAGGCGTCGCCCATGTCGCCTTCGATTTCGGCGCGGGGGACGAGGGCGGCGACGGAATCGATGACGATGATGTCAATCGCCCCAGAGCGCACCAGGGTCTCGGTGATTTCGAGGGCCTGCTCGCCCATATCGGGTTGGGCAATCAGCAGGTTTTCCACGTCTACGCCGCAGCGTTCGGCATAGACCGGGTCGAGGGCATGTTCCATGTCAATGTAGGCCGCCGTGCCGCCCATTTTTTGGGCCTCAGCGACGATGTGCTGGCAGATGGTGGTCTTGCCCGATGATTCGGGGCCGTAGATTTCGGTGATGCGGCCGCGTGGAATGCCGCCCACGCCAAGCGCCAGATCGAGGGATAAGGCCCCGGTGGGAATGGTATCCACCTTCATTTGGTGGGCCTCGCCCAGTTTCATGATGGCGCCATCGCCATAGCGTTTGGTAATATCGCCGACGGCTTTATCCAGGGCAATCATTTTGGCGTCATTGGTTGCATGTTCCTGGGGAGGCGGAACAGATTTAGAAGCTCTAGGCATACAGTACTCCTATTCGTTGGCGTTTGAATATGACAGAATTAGTTTAGCACAAACGTTCGACCTGTCAAGGTGGGCGGTGTTTCTCTCCTGACCTTCATGGCCGCGTGAAGTATAATCGCCCGTGTTTCGCCCATGAGAATTTCAGTGCCTAACCCGTGAAATCTTTGCACAAAAAACAAGACTTTTCTGGATTAGTGCGCTGGTCGTTCCGCTTTATGCGGGTTAGGAGGCCGTATGTCAACAGCAGGCAAACAAATCGTTACGACCGATCAAGCGCCCAAAGCGATTGGGCCATATTCCGTTGGGGTCAAGGTGGGCAACCTGGTGTTCACTGCCGGGCAATTGGGTATTGACCCGGTGACGGGCGCCATCGTTCCCGGGGGCGTCGAAGCCGAAACCCGCCAGGCGCTGAGCAATTTACAGGCCATCCTCGAGGCCGCCGGGACGTCACTCGAAAACGTGGTCAAAACCACCGTCTTTCTGCGCGATATGAATGATTTCGCCGTCATGAACGGCATCTACGCCGAATTTTTCAGCGAAAATTTCCCCGCCCGTTCAGCCGTGCAGGTGGCGCGCTTGCCCAAAGATGGCGCAGTGGAAATCGAAGCCATCGCATGGCTCGATTGAAAGCGGGCTGGCTTGAAGGTTTCGGTGGTTATTCCCTGTTACAACGAACGGGCGACGATCCCGCTGCTTTTGGCCGCCTTACAGCGGCAAAGCTACCCGCTGGAAGATATGGAAGTGATCGTGGCCGATGGCTTATCTACCGATGGCACCCCCGAAGCCATTGCCGCTTTTCAACGTGAGCATCCATCTTTGAGCGTGCGCCTGATCCAGAACCCGCGTCGCAGCATCCCGGCCGCGCTCAACCGGGGCATCAAAGCGGCCCGGGGAGAATACATTGTGCGGCTGGACGCGCATTCGATCCCAGCCGATGATTATGTCGAAAAATGTATCGCCGCGCTGGCAGAGGGCAAAGGCGCCAACGTAGGCGGCGTGTGGGAAATTCGCCCAGGCCAGCCGGGCTGGATCGGGCGCTCGATTGCCGCTGCCGCCGCCCACCCACTCGGCGTAGGCGATGCCCGCTATCGCTACTCGAATACAGCCGGCGTGGTGGATACCGTCCCGTTTGGCGCTTTTCGCAAAGACATCATCAACCAGATCGGCGAATTTGACGAAACCCTGCTCACCAACGAAGATTACGAATTTAACGTGCGCATTCGCCAGACCGGGGGCATCATCTGGCTCGATCCAGCCATCCGCTCCACCTATTTCGCCCGCGGCAGCTTAGGGGCGTTGGCCAGGCAATATCTTCGCTATGGGTATTGGAAGGGCCGCGTCTTGCGGCGCTACCCGCGCACACTGCGCTGGCGGCAGGCGCTGCCCCCCTTGTTTGTGCTGGGTTTAGCCGGACTGACCTTCTTGAGCCTGTTTTTGCCCTTCGCCCGTTGGGGGCTGCTGATCAGCCTCGGCATTTACCTGTTGGCCTTATTCCTGGTTGGCCTGCAAACGGCCCTTCAACACAAGGACCGCGGGCTGCTGCCGGGTATGCCGCTGGCCATGGCCACCATGCACCTGTGCTGGGGCGGCGCCTTGCTAGGCAGCCTGTTCACCGGCTGGCGTCTGACCCATACAAATCGTGTGAAACCTGAAAAATGACCACACCCCCCACCCACCGCAAAGCCTTTCGCCTGCGCCCCAATGAGCGGCGTTTCATTTTACTCACCATAGATTTTGTGATGGGAATGGTTGCGCTCTTCCTGGGCTTGGTCTATTGGGCCAGGGGCGACCAATTCCTCGATTTTTCGCTCGAGTTTTTGCAGAGCGTGCCCTTCTGGCTTTACCTGCTGCCATTGGCGTGGATGCTGCTGCTGGTCGAGCTGTATGATGAACGACACTCGGCCAACATGAACGAGACCTTGAAGGGGGTCGCCATTGCAGCTATCGTGGGGTTGGGCATTTACTTACTGCTCTACTTCACTTCTGAGCCAAAATCGCTGCCGCGGCGCGGCGTGGCGGGGTTCATTGTGGCTGCTTCGGCGATGACGCTGCTGGGGCGTTGGTTTTACATCCGCGTGTTCACGACACCCCAATTTATGCGCCGCGTGCTGCTGGTTGGCGGCGGCGAGACCGGTACGATCCTGCTCAAAATCATCAACGACACCCTTCCGACTCCTTACCACCTGGCTGGCATCATTGACGACGATCCGCAAAAAATCGGCACGTACATCGAAGGCTACCCGGTCTTCGGCGGCAGCAGTGTGCTGAAAGCGACGGTCGTGCAGCATCAAATCAGCGATCTGATCGTCGCCATATCGGGCAAAATGCAGCCCGAAATGTTCAAAGCCCTGCTCGAAGTGCAGGAAATGGGCATCGAAATCACCCGCATGCCCCTGGCCTACGAAGAACTGCTGGGCCGCGTGCCGATCCGCTACCTCGAATCCGACTGGATTTTGCGCTATTTCGTAGATCAGGCGCACGTCAGCGGCTTTTATGACCTGGCCAAACGCCTGCTCGACATCGTCGGCGCGCTGGTGGGGCTGCTGCTGCTGTGCATCAGCTTTCCACCCATTGCCCTGGCCATCGTGCTGGATAGCGGCTTCCCCATTTTTTACAGCCAGGTGCGTTCTGGCCGCGGCGATCAACGCTACAAGATCATCAAATACCGCACGATGAGGCAAAACGCCGAAGCCGACGGCCAACCGCAATGGGCCGAAGAAAGCGACCCGCGCGCCACGCGCGTGGGCCGCTTTTTGCGCAAAACCCACCTCGATGAACTGCCCCAATTCATCAACGTTCTCAATGGCGAGATGAGCCTGGTTGGGCCACGCGCCGAGCGCCCCGAACTGGTGGAGTGGTTTCAGCAATACGTCCCCTTTTACCGGGCGCGCCTGCTGGTCAAACCCGGCATCACCGGCTGGGCGCAGGTCAACTATGGCTACACCGCCACCGTAGATGAAACCATCATCAAACTCGAATATGACCTCTACTACATTATGAACCGCAATCTGATGATGGATATTTTGATTTTGCTGCGCACGCCAACCACTGTCTTTGGGCTAAAAGGCCGATGAATCAGCGCTTCAACCTGCCTCCCCGCCTGCTGCTGGCCGGGGATATGTTCTTGATGAGCGTCTCGGTGTTGGCCAGCTTTATCTTGCGCCTCAATTTTGGCACGCGCCTGGGGGATTTTCGGGCGCAAATCCTGACCATGATCATCCTGGCGATGGTGATCAAACCGATCATCTACTACCGCTTCGGGCTGTACCGCCGCATTTGGGCCTATGCCAGCGTGCAAGAAGTGAAACTGATCGTCACGGCGGTCAGCATCAGTTCGGTGCTGATGTTCGCCTGTTTCGCGGCGATCCAGTATTTCCAGTTTTTCCCCGAATTTCCACGCGCCGTGGTGCCCATTGACTGGCTGTTTTCACTCGTTTTCGTCGGCGGGCTGCGTTTTTCACTGCGCATGATGGCCGAAGCCCAGCTTTCGGGCGGCAGGAGCAATGCCCGGCGGGTGCTGATCGTGGGCGCCGGCGACGCCGGTGCGCTGGTGGCGCGTGAACTGCAAAAGAACCCGCAGAACCATCTCAAACCGGTCTGCTTCGTAGATGACGACCCCGAAAAGCAGAAATATGGCGTGCATGGCGTCAAAGTGGCTGGCACGCTCCAAGACCTGCCACGCCTGGCCGAGACCCACCGCATAGACGAGGTGATCATCGCCATCCCCAGTGCGCCGGGGCGGGTCATTCGCACCGTCACCGATCTCTGCCGCATCAAGGGCCTGCCCTTTCGCATCATCCCTGGCCTGCACGAACTGATCAGCGGCAAAGTCAGCGTCAACCGCCTGCGCGAGGTCGAGATCACCGACCTGCTGCGCCGCGAACCCATCCGCACCGACGACACGCTGGTCGGCAGCAGCCTGCAAGGCAAACGCGTGCTGATCAGCGGGGCCGGCGGATCCATTGGGCGCGAACTGGCGCGGCAGGTGGCCGGCTGGCAGCCCGCCGAGATGATCCTGCTCGGCCACGGCGAAAACAGCATCTTCGAGGTGCTGCTCGAACTGCAACAGGATTACCCCGCGATGCCCCTCCACCCGGTCATCGCCGATGTGCGCGACCGCGGCCGGCTGGAACGCCTCTTTGGCGCGCACCGCCCGGAAGTCGTCTTCCACGCCGCCGCCCACAAACACGTGCCCTTGATGGAAAGCAACGTACCCGAGGCCATCACCAACAACGTCGTCGGCACGCGCAACATGGTGGCCTGCGCCCTGGCCGCCGGCGTCGAACGCATGGTGATGATCTCCACCGATAAAGCCGTGCGCCCCACCTCGGTGATGGGCGCCAGCAAACGCCTGGCCGAAATGTTCGTCCTCGACGCCGCACAGCGTTCGGGGCGGCCCTTTTCCGTGGTGCGCTTCGGCAATGTCCTCGGCAGCCGCGGCAGCATCATCCCCATTTTCAAGCAGCAAATTGCCAAAGGCGGCCCGGTGACGGTGACGCACCCCGACATGCGCCGCTACTTTATGACCATCCCCGAAGCCGTCCACCTGGTTTTGCAGGCGTTTGCCATGGGCCAGGGCGGCGAGGTGTTCGTGCTGAATATGGGCGAACAGGTGCGCATCCTCGACCTGGTCGAAGACCTGATCCGCCTTTCGGGCCTCGAACCGGGCCGCGACATCGAAATCACCTTCACCGGCGCCCGCCCCGGCGAGAAACTCAGCGAAACCCTGTGGGACGACGACGCCAACCTGACCGCCACCGCCCACCCCGATGTGCTGCGCCTGGCCGACGATGAACGCCTGGCCGATGAAACGCTCCACCACGCAGCCGACGAACTGCTCAGCCTCGCCGAACGGGGCGATACCCCCGCCATCTTGCAAGCGCTCAACCGCCTGGTGCCTCACGCCCGGCTGGAAGGCTGAAATCAGACCTATGCCCCCCTGGGAAACCTTCCTCGACGCCCATCCCAACGCCCACATCTTGCAAACCCCGGCCTGGGGCGAACTCAAGCGCGCCTTTGGCTGGCAAACCGAGACCGTGCTGGCTGGCAGCGTCGGCGCACAGGTGCTATTTCGCCAACTGCCGCTCGGCCTGACGTTCGCCTACATCCCACGCGGGCCGGTGGGGGAAGGCTGGGACGATCTGTGGCCGAAGGTGGATGAAGCCTGCCGCCAGCGCAGGGCAATTTTTTTGAAGGTGGAACCCGACCTGTGGGAACGGCCCGACGCAGACAGCCAACCCCCGCCCGGCTTCATCGCCACACCTCACACCATCCAGCCGCCGCGCACCATCGTGATCGATCTGCGTGGCGATGAAAAGGCCATCCTGGGCCGCATGAAGCAGAAGACGCGCTACAACATCGGCCTGGCGCAAAAAAAAGGCGTCACCGTGCGCCCTTCCAACGATCTCTCGGCCTTCCAACGCCTGATGGAACTGACCGGCCAGCGCGACGCCTTTGGCGTCCACAGCCTGGCCTATTACCAGCGGGCTTATGAACTTTTCCAGCCGCGCTGCGCCTGCGAACTGCTGCTGGCCGAGTATGAAGGAGAAGCGCTTGGCGCAGTGCTGGCCTTCTGCCGCGATGACCGCGCCTGGTATTTTTATGGCGGCTCATCCAACAGTCACCGCGACCGCATGCCCAACTACCTGCTGCAGTGGGAGGCGATCCGTTGGGCCAGGAACCAGGGCTGCCTCGAATATGACCTGTGGGGCGTGCCTGACGCCGACGAAACAGCCCTGGAAGAACAATTTTCAGAACGTTCGGATGGGTTGTGGGGGGTTTACCGCTTCAAGCGCGGCTTTGGCGGCGAGGTGCGGCGGGCAGTTGGGCCGTGGGAGCGCATCTACAACCCGGCCTTATACCGGCTCTACCGCTGGTGGGCGGGGCGGCGGCGGGAGTAAAGAGGTTGAGTTGGTCAGGCAGATGGCGCTGGGGGCGATGCCACACGCATTTTCAGGTTTTGCACACGCAACAACAGGTTTTCACGCAAGCGCCCGGTTTGCAGCAAGCGCGGTTCGGTCTGCAAAATTTTCTCCGCCTGCAAAAGGTCTTCGTGGGCCTGGCGCGGCTTGCCAGCCGCGAGATAGGCCTCGGCGCGCCCGACCAGCGCCAACACGTCGCGTGGGTTGCGCGCCAGGCGCTGCGAAGGAGAAGCCAGTTCTTCATCGGCCACGCGGGGCAGGGTGGGTGTGGTATCGGGCAAGCTCGGCGGGCCAGGCAGGCGGGCCAGGGCTTCGTCGCAGCGGAGTAAATCTTGTGTGGAGGCGGTGACGTGCAGCAACGGGCGGGCGGCGCGCAGGCAGCGCGTGGCATCGTCGAGCGCCTGTTGGCCGATCAACAGCAGGCCCAGTTCGAGCAGAAAGCGCCCTTCGGCGGCGCGATCCTGGGCTTTGCGGGCCGCCAGCACCCCCTGTTTGGCGTAGACGATGGCGCGTTCATACTGCTCGGCGCGTTTGGCCGCCCACAGAGCGCCCGGCAGCAAGGCCAGCGCCTCACGCGGCCCGCTGCGGTGGGCCGCAACCAGGGCCTCATCATACGTTTTCAGGCTTTGCGACAGATCGGTCAGGGTTTGGGCGCGCGCCAGGTTGCCGAGGATGGCGGCTTCGTGGATGCGCAGACTGTTCGCCCGCGCCAGGCGCAAGGCTTCCTGCAAGTGATCGGCGGCGCGCTGGGGCTGGTTGGCGTCGGTGTAGGCGGCGCCGAGGTTGCACAAAATCTCAACCACATCCTGCGGCGAACCGGCCTGGCGGGCCAGGGGTAAGGCCTGTTCCTCGCAGGCTAACCAGCGCTTCCAATCGCCATTTTGGGCGTACAGTTCACCCATCTGGCGCAGGACAATCCGTTCGCTGCGGGGGTCTTTTTCGCGGCGGGCCAGGGCGAGTTCATCTTGGAGGCGGGAGAGTTGGGACATGGGGGCGTGCGTTCAGAAAAGTGCGCCGGGCAGGGTGGCCAGGAAGTGGGCGAGTTCGGCGGGGGTGAGCGCGCCGCCGCCTTGCGCCAGTTGTGGGCTGCCGCCGCCGCGACCGCCCACAGGGGTGAGCAGGCGGCGCAGCACCTCGGCGGCAGAAAGGCCCGTCTGCAAGCCACAGGTGACGATGGCGGAGAGTTTCTGGCCGTCGTAGGCGGTGAGGATGGCAACCAGGTCGGCTTCGCCTTTCAGTCTATCGGCCAGGGCACGCAGTTCGGCAGGGGAGCGGTTTTCAAAATGTGCGGCGGCCTGTCGCCAACCGGCAACCCTTTCGGCGCGGGCGGCGAATTGCTGCGCTTCGAGGGCCAGGCGTTCCAGGCGCAGGGCTTGCAGTTCCTTCTGGGCAGCCTGCAATTGCTCGTTTTGCCGCAGCGCCAGGGTGGGGGCTTCCAACAACCCGGTGGACATTTGCGCCGCCAATCCATTGAGGGCGTCGAAGCAGGCGCGCAAGTGATGGAGCGCCTGCCAACCGGCGATGAAGTGAATGCGCAGGCGGTCGTTTTGGCGTTCGGCCTTGACGATCTTCAACACGCCAATTTGCCCGGTGTGGCGCACATGCGTGCCGCCGCAGGCAGAATAATCGTAGCCGTCAATCTCGACGATGCGGAGATTCTCACTGACGCTGGATGGCTTGCGCTTCGAACGGTAGGTCGCCGGTAATTGGCTCAGTTCGCCGGGCGCGACGAAGTAGGTTTTCACCGGGCGGTTTTCATAGATGATCTGGTTGGCCTGGTCTTCGGCGCGGTCGAGGTCAAGTTTGCCCAGGTTGGTGAAGGGGAGATCGAGCGTGGAGGGTGAGTGGCCGTTGATGTTGGCGGAGAGCGTTTCCAGGCCGAACAATTCGGCGCAGCACTGCGTGAGCAGGTGTTGGGCAGTGTGGTGCTGGCGGTGACGCAGGCGGCGCTCGGCGTCTATCTGCCCGGTGATGCGGCCTGAAAGCGTGTCGCCTGAAGGCGATACGCCCGAAGGCGATACGCCCGAAGGCGATACGCCTTCGATGACATGGACGACCCGGCCGCGGGCTTCGTCTTTGAAAACATCCACCACGCGGGCGGCATCGAGCGTGCCGGTATCATGTTCCTGCCCGCCGCCGGTGGCGTAGAAGTAGGTCTGGTCGAGGATGACCCCCCGGCGGCCATCGGGCAGCGTGAGGGTTTCGGTTACGAACGCGGTAAAACGCGTGCAATCGGGGTCATGGTAGTGCATGAACTGGCTGTTTTCCATGCCTGCATTGTAGCACAAGGTTTTCGCGGCGCAAATCAAGTACAATTTGAACCCGCCCGGCGGATGGCTGTGTGCGGAAATAAGGAAACCATAACATGTACGATACCTTCAGCAACGATTACGACCGCTTCGTCAATTGGGATAACCGCCTGGCCGGCGAACTGCCATTCATCGAACACCTGCTGGCGGAAGTGGCCGCCGGCGGCCCGGCACGGCTGCTGGATGCGGCTTGCGGCACGGGCAAGCACGCCATCGCCCTGGCGCAGCGCGGCCACACCTGCGCCGGGGCTGACCTTTCCGCGCCGATGATCGCGCGCGCCCGCGTCAATGCCGCCGCGGCCGGCGTGGCAATTCCGTTTGCGGCGGTGGGCTTTGGCGGGCTGGCCGGCGCGTTCGCGGGCGCGTTCGATGCCGTGCTGTGCCTGGGCAACTCGCTGCCGCACCTGCTCACCCCCGCCGCCCTGGCCGACGCCCTGACCGATTTCGCCGCCTGCCTGCGCCCCGGCGGGCTGCTGCTGATCCAAAACCGCAACTTCGACGCCGTCACGGCCGCCCGTCAGCGCTGGATGGAGCCGCAAACCCACCGCGAAGGCGAACGTCAATGGCTCTTCCTGCGCTTCTACGATTTCGACGCCGACGGGCTGCTCACCTTCAATATCATCACCCTGCGCCAAACGAACGGTTTGCCCTGGGAGCAATCGGTCGCCAGCACACGCCTGCGCCCGCTGCTGCACCTTGACCTGTCTGCGGCGTTGGCGGCGGCTGGATTCGCGTCGATCACCGCCTATGGCGGGCTGGACGGATCGCCCTTCGAGATTGCCAAAAGCGGCAATTTGGTGCTGGCGGCGTATAAGCACCCTCGCCCATAGCGTTTGGCAGGCTGGTCTGTCACAAAAAGGCCCGCACGATCCTATAGCGTTATCATTCATCCCCCAGGAAAATTCTGGGTCTTTGGGAGTTAGCGTGATCTCTTCCCACGACTTGCGCTCCAAACCACGAATAACACTAATCTGCACGAATTTTTGGCTTTTATTCGTGTAAATTCGTGCTATTCGTGGTTCATCTTGCAGCGCCTCACGGAAAATCCCACAGAGCCAAAATTCCAACGCGGAGTTCCCCCATGATCCCTCCCGAAACGATTGATCAATGGCTGAAAGAAGCCGAAGAACGCCCCTGGTCGGCGGCGCTGCTCATCCGCCACATCAGCAACCGTCTCAACGAACTGACCCAGTGGAACGAGGACTTGCAGGCTGAAAACATCGCCCTGCGCAGCGAGAAAAAAGTGGAGGAATACGAACGCCAGATCGCCGCCCTCGAATACCAGCTTGGCCTGCTCAAACGTCAGGTGGGCGGCGAGGCGCTGCTGGCCCTACCCGAACTGGACGCCCCTGCCACAGCAGCCAGCCTGCTGCTCTACACCCCCCAGGGCCAGGTTATCCGCCTGGAACTGCCCACCGCCTTGCAGACGGGCCAGGTGCTGGCACGGCTGCCGTCCGAATCAGTCAGCCCAACCATCCGCATGGTAGTAGCCGCGGCCATGGAAGAACTGCTGTTCGCCTTCGACACCGGCAGGTCGGCGACGCTGCCTCTGGATGAAATCGCCACCTTCGGCAGCGAAAAGGAACTGGATTGGCAAAAAGCCTACGTGCAACTGCCCATCGGCAGTGAAGAACTGGTTCACCTGCTGCCGATTGCCCGCCTGCCATTATACGAAAACGTGGTGCAGGTCAGCCGCAAAGCGTGTGTGAAGCGAATCAAAGAAACGCTCTTCAAAGGCTACATCGCCAAAGCCTACATCGGCACGGGCGTCAAAGCGCATCCCGACCGCACCTTCAGCCTGCTGCCCTGCCAGGCGAACGATTCACTCGTGCTGGTCAGCAAAGAAGGCTTCCTCAGCCGCCTGAACGTGGCCGACATCCCCATCACCATCGAAGACAGCCTGCGCCTGTCCATCACCGATCACCTGGTAGCAGCCTTTACGGTCGGCGAGAAGCCCTCGCTGCTGGTCGTGACCAATAACGGCAAGGCCATCCACCGCGAACAAAGCTGGCTCGAAGCCAGCGCGCTCAAAACAAAAGGCTACGCGGCCTTCTCCGAAGCGCGTCGGCGGGCCGGCATTGCCGTGGCAGGCGCGGCCGCCGTGAGCGCCGACGACTGGGGCGCGGCGCTGCTGCGCGATGGCCGGCTGATCGCCGTGCGCATCGCCGATCTGTTGCAGCGCGGCGCATTGCCGGGCGAGGAAGATATCGAGGTCGCCGGGTTCGTCACCTGGTCGTGATCGCAGCGGGGGGACTTACGGCATGATTGACGCGAGTTATCGCCACATGCTAAAATCCCACCATCCATGGCGAATTTCCCCGCACCCCAACAACCCCCACCTGCGCCTGAGCGCTCCCAACCCAAACGCCCCCGGGCACGCAAGGGCTGGAGCGTCAGCCTGTCCTGTTCGGGTGTGCTGCTGCTCCTGACCCTCAATGCCCTGGTTCTGGTGGCAATTGGCCTGCCCTTGCTGCAAGCCCGTCTCAAACTCAGCGCGGCTGCTACCCCAGCCAACAACCCGCCGACAGTCACCACAGCCGCTCCCAGCCCATCACCCACCCCTGCGCCAACCGGCACAGACACGCCCCTGCCCGCGACGCCCACCCTGGCTGGCACACCCGCCCCCCCCACCACACTCTCGCTCAAAAACGGCCTGATCCTGCTCGCCCTGCAAGAAGGCACACACACGCACCTGTTCGCCTACCAGCCCGAACAGCTTCCCTACACGCGCCTCACCGACGGCCCCTGGAACGACATCACCCCCGCCATCAGCCCCGATGGACGACTGGCCGCCTTTGCCTCGAACCGCAGCGGCTATTGGGATATCTACCTGCTCGAACTCGCCACCGGCAAACTCACCCGTCTCACCGACACCCCCGAATACGACGCCCACCCCTCCTGGTCGCCAGATAGCGCCTGGCTGGTCTACGAAAGCTACCAAAACGACAGCCTCGATCTGCTCATCTCCCCTGCCGATGGCGCGCAATCGCCCATCGTCCTCAGCGACGACCCCGCCGCCGAACACTCCCCCGCCTGGTCGCCGCAGGGACGACAGATCGCCTTCGTATCCAATCGCGGGGGTGAGAGCGACATCTGGCTCGCCGACCTCGACCAACCCGGCGAAAACCGCTTCAGCAACCTCAGCCGCAGCCCGCACAGCCACGATACCCACCCCGCCTGGGCCGCCGATGGCAGCCAACTGGCCTGGAGCGCCGTCCAGGGCGGCTATCACAACCTGCTGGTAGATGCCCTCGATCCGCAAACCCGCCCACAGGTCGTCGGCAGCGGCGACCTGCCCCTGTTCAGCCGCGATGGACAAACCCTGCTGGCGGTGATCCTGACCGCCAACCACACCTACCTGAGCGCCTATCCACTCAACCGCCCCGGCCTGGCGCTGCCGCCGCTGCAACTGCCCGCCCCCGTGCATGGCCTGGCCTGGGCCGATGTGCCTTTCCCCTGGCCGCTGCCCGAAGCCTACCGCCAGGCCGTCGCCATCACCCCCACGCCGCTCTACCCCATCATCGTCACCCCCTCCAGTGGCATACCCGGCGAACGCGCCTTTCTGGTAGATATTTCAGCCGAGATCACCGCCCCCTACCCCTTCCTGCATGACCGCACCGACGAATCCTTTCTCGCCCTGCGCCAGGCATTGGGCCGGCTGATCGGCTGGGATTACCTCGACACGCTCGAAAACGCCTACGTGCCACTCACCTCATCGCTCGAACCCGGCATGCAAAACGACTGGCTCTACACCGGGCGCGCCTTCGCCGCCAACACCCTGCCGATCAACGCCGGCTGGATCAAGGCCGTGCGGCAAGATTTCGGCGCCGAAACCTACTGGCGCATCTACGTGCGCAGCCGCTTCCAGGATGGCTCATCGGGTATGCCACTGCACGACCCACCCTGGGATTTCGACCCGCGCTATTCAGGCGATCCCACCGCCTTCGAAGCCGGCGGGCGGCTGGCAACACAAATCCCAGCCGGATATTGGATCGATCTGACCGGGTATGCCGCCGCCTACGGCTGGCAGCGCCTGCCAGCCGTGCTGACCTGGCAATCGGCGCTGCCGCTCAGCCGCTACAACGTCTTCGCCTTCACCGAAGACCTGAACTGGTACGACGCCATGCTGCAACTCTACCCCCCCGAAGCCCTGCTGACGCCCACCGCCATCATCCCCCCCACGCGCACCCCCACCCCCACCCGCCGCTACTACCAGAGCGAAACGCCCACCCTCACCAGCACCCCGCGGCCCACCTTCACGCCCATCCCCAGCCAAACGCCCACCGCCACGCTCACCCCCACCCGCCGCGCCACAGCAACGCGCACCCAACGGCCCACCCCAACACCAACCCCATGAAACAGCCCCCGCATCTTTTGATCAGAATAACACTGATCGTAGGGCTGCTGGCCGCCTGCGATTCCCTGCCAACGGCCCTGCCAGGCATGGTGACACGCACCTCACAAGAACTGCCCGGCGTTTCTCAGGCCACCGCCGCCCCCCCCTCGCCCCTCGCGCCCACCACCCTGCCAGCCGCCCCCACCGCCGCCGCCAACTCGCCCTCAGCCACCGCCATCCTCTCCCTCGACACCCCCGACCCGGCGCAGCCACCGCCCCCTTCGCCAACCGCCCTGCCTGATCCGCTCAAACTCGTATATCCCAGTTCCGTAGCCGCCGCCGTCTCTGCCTGGAGGCCGCCGCTGTACCCCATCCCCTGGGCGCCCACCCCCTACGATCACTTCTACTTCGCCCGCCCCATCGCCGCCGACAAGCGCAACTGGCCCACTGCCGATTACCGTTATGGCGGCGTATTCTTTGAAAATATCGTCCACACCGGCGTAGATATCCCCGCTCCCGAAGGCACCCCCATCATCGCTGCTGGCCCTGGCAAAGTGGTGTGGGCCGGCTATGGCATTTACCGCGGCATCAACGACCCCACCGATCCCTACGGCCTGACCGTCGTCATCCGCCACGATTTCGGCTACGACGGCGAAAACCTGTACACCGTCTACGGCCACCTGAGCGAAATCGCCGTCCTCGAAGCCCAACACGTAGCAACGGGCGAACTGATCGGCCTGGCCGGGCAGACCGGCAAAGTGACCGGCCCGCACCTGCACTTTGAAGTACGCATTGGCGATAACACCTACTTCACCACACGCAACCCCGAATTATGGATCGCCCCGCCACAGGGCTGGGGCGTGCTGGCCGGGCGCGTCACCGATAGCGGGCGGCAACTGCTGCCAGGCCAACTGTTCGAACTCGCCAACGCCAACGGCGACGTGTGGACAGCACGCTCCTACGGGCTGGAAGCCGTCAACGGCGACCCCTACTACCGCGAAAACCTGGTCATCGGCGATCTGCCGGCCGGCATCTACGACCTATACACATCCTACGGCGGCGTGTTCTACGTCACCACCCTCCAAATTTATCCTGGCATGGTCACCTATTTCACCTTCACCGGCCATAACGATTTCAACCTCACCCTGCCCACACCGCCCGGCGCACGCTTCACCCCCGCCCCGCTGAATTAATCTCCCACCAAAAGCAAAAACCCGCTGCGATGAGCGGGTTTTTGCTTTTGTGCTGTAACTTGGGGGAGGCGGGTAGGCAGGGATTCGAACCCTGGGCGGAGGTAAAGCCCCCGCACTCACTTAGCAGGCGAGCCCAATCGGCCACTCTGGCACCTACCCATATACGTTCGCCATATTCCTATAATAGTGGGCTTTCTTGCGATCCAGCGGAAAAATTCTACCACACAAGAGAATGAGGTGCAACTATTTAATCTCCAGCAACTTCCAAATTTGTTGGCTCGAATTTATCTGCTTGACAAATGACTTGAAAACAAACACAATTAGACTCGTGGGATTTTGTGCTGGCAAAATCATGCAACATCCATCACCCATTCTTTCTTCACCAATTTCATAAAGGACAAAGGAGGACGCTATGCGTTGGAAATCCATGTTCAAGGTCAGTGTGTCTATTTTGATGATCGCGACCCTGCTGTTGATTTCGTTTCCCGGCGTTGCAAAGGCAGCGCCACCACCAGCCAGCTCGCAAAACCCCACAGCACCCGGCGATCAAATTTTTCAAGCCAGCGGCAGCCTCAATGCTGGCGAAACCCAATCCCTCTCCATCCCCTTCTTTACAACCAAATACGTCAATCTCAAAATGCAGGTTAACGCCGCCGCTGGCGAAAACCCGGTTAACCTGACCGTCACCGACGGCGCCAGCAACAACGCCTTTAGCGGCACCATCTTAGATGGCGAAACGCTGTGGGCCAGCTTCCAGATCACGCCGGGCAACAATAGCTTCAGCCTGGAAAATACTGGCGGCAGCAGCATTTCGTATGCGCTGTGGCTCTACGATATTGACAACGCCCCCTTCGATTGGGCCGGCGTTTCCGATGCCAATGGCTCGTGGTATTCGTTTGTGCGCCTGAACTTCCAGACCAGCGGCCTGTACACCTTCGACTACGACGCCAGCAGCGGTCGTTACCAATTCCTGGTCAATGAAGAGACGATCCAGAAAACCGTTGAACAGGCCGGGAATGTCGCTTTCTACGTTCCCGCCGGCGTTCATGTCGTTCAGGTGATGCAAGATAGCACCACCGGCGCGGAATGGTCGCTGGACACATCTGCCGTCGGGGCGGCCAATGACACCCTGCCCTACGCCAAAGCAG
>CAZSFD010000012.1:0-78934 GCA_964606085.1 uncultured Anaerolineaceae bacterium | reverse complement strand
CGATGGATCAGATCGCCAACCAGGGGGCCAAGAACCGCTATATGTTCGGCGGCAAAACCAGCGTGCCGATGGTCATCCGCACCGAGGGCGGTGCTGGGCGGGCCATTGCCGCCCACCACTCGCAGAGCCTCGAAAGCCTGTGGACGCACTTCCCCGGCATCTACGTGGTGATGCCCTCTACGCCCTACGACGCCAAGGGCCTGCTCAAAGCCGCCATCCGCGACGATAACCCGGTCATGTTCATCGAACACAAAATGCTCTACAAAGAAAAGGGCTTCGTCCCCGAAGAAGAGTACATCATCCCCTTCGGCGTGGCCGACATCAAACGCCCCGGCAAAGATGTCACCCTCGTCACTTATTCCCGCCAGGTACTCAACGCCCTCGAAGCTGCCAAGAAACTGGCTGAAGAAGGCATTGATGTCGAAGTCATTGATCTGCGCACGCTCAAACCGCTCGACATCAACACCATCGTCGCCTCCGTCAAGAAGACCGGGCGGCTGGTGGGCGTGACCGAAGCCTACGAAAACACCAGTTTCATCAACGAAGTGATGGCCCAGGTCAACGAGCAGGCCTTCGACTACCTCGATGCTCCGATGATCCGGGTGGCCTCCGCCAATGTGCCAGTGCCACGCGCCGAAGTCCTCGAAGACCGCGCCATCCCCAATGTTTCCCGCATTATGGCGGCCTGCCGAAAGGTTGTGAGCTAGTATGGCCGAAGAATTTTTCATCCCCAAGTTGGGCCAGACCGTTGAGCAGGTGACGCTGGTCAAATGGCTGGTCGAAGACGGCGCCAAAGTGACGCAGGGCCAGGAAATCTGCGAGGTCGAAACTGATAAGGCCATTTTCCCGGTCGAATCGCCCGCCAAAGGCTACATCCACATCGGCCCCTTCACCGAAGGCCAGGTGTTGCCGGTGCTGACTGTGGTGGCGGTGATTGGCAAGCAGGAGGATGTGTTTGACCAGGTGACAGGGGGAGAAGGTGACAAGGTGACAGATGACACGGTGAACGGGGAAGTCACCCCCTCACCCCTTCACCCTCTCACCCCCTCACCCTCTCACCATCCCGCCTCCCCGCGCGCCCGCAAACTCGCCGCCGAAAAAGGTGTGGATTTATCTCAGGTGACGCCTACCGGTTACGAGGGTATTCGCATTGCTGAGCGCGATGTGGTGGCTTACCTGGCGCAGGTTGAGCAGCAAACAGCGTTTGCAGTCGAAACCCCGCCGATAGGTCTCGACAAGCTCGACCGGCGAAAGGCAACCCCAGTTGCCGCCCGCATGGCCGCCGACACCGGCGTTGACCTGCGCACCGTCACCGGCAGCGGCCCCGGCGGCAAAATCGTCAAAGATGACGTTACCCGCGCCATCCAGCCGTTAGCTACCCTCCAATCAGAAATCAACATTCAACAATCAGAAATTCTCGAACGTATCCCCATCAAAGGCGTCCGCGCCATCATCGCCGAACGCATGGCGGCCAGCATTCACACCGGGGCGCGCGTCACCTTGTTTGCCGAGGCCGATGCCACCGAGTTGGTGGCCGCCCGCACCCGCTTGAAAGAACGCGTGGAGAAAGATTGGGGCTTTGCACCCTCCTACAATGACCTGCTGGTCAAAATCGTCACGGTTGCGCTGCGCCAATTCCCCTACATGAACGCCCGCATCAACCCTTCGACAGGCTCAGGGGACGTGATCGAAATTCTGCGCCCGATCCACATCGGCCAGGCGGTGGATACCGAGCGCGGCCTGCTCGTGCCGGTGATCAAGAACGCCGATGCCAAGGGCTTGCGCCAACTCGGCGAGGAATTCCGTTCGCTGGCTGAGAAAGCCCGCACTGGCCGCGCCCTGCCCGATGACCTCACCGGCGGCACCTTCACCATCACCAACCTGGGCATGTACGAGGTGGACTACTTTACCCCGGTGATCAATTTACCCGAAGCGGCCATCCTCGGCGTGGGGCGCATTGCGCCGCGGGTCGTTCCCTACAACGGGGACGCCGCCATCCGCCAGATGACCACGCTCAGCCTGGCCTTCGACCACCGCCTGGTAGATGGCGCGCCGGCGGCGAAGTTCTTGCAGGCGATCAAGAGAATGGTCGAAGAACCTTATTTGTTATTGGCAGGTTGAAAAACATCCCAGGTCTGTTTAGACCTGGGATGTTTTTTCTTCAACGGTCGTTTTGGTTTCGGGCGTCAGCAATTGTCCATCTTGCAGCGTGTAGATGATGTCGGCATACTCATCCACGATGGGGTCGTGGGTGGTGGTGAGGATGGTGACGCCTTCGCGGGCGATGACGTGCTTGAACAGCGACAAAATCTGACGCGTGGTCACGGTATCTAACTCGCCGGTGGGTTCGTCGGCCAGGATCAGCGTCGGCTGCGTGACCAGGGCGCGGGCGATGGCCAGGCGTTGCTGTTGCCCGCCCGACATTTCATCCGGGCGGTGCGTGGCCCACCTGGCCAGCCCGACCACGTGCAGGTAGCGCCGCACGCGCTCGCCGCGTTCTCTCATGCGCAGCCCCGCAAGGCGCAGCATAAATTCGACATTTTCATAGGCCGAATAGGTGGGTAACAAGGCAAAGGATTGGAAGATGAACCCGATCTTGTGACGGCGCAGGTGAGTCAATTGCGTTTCTTTGAGCTTTGAGAGTGGCTGGTCATCAAAATACACTTCGCCGCTGGTCGGGCGGTCTAACCCGCCGAGCAGGTTGAGCAGCGTCGTCTTGCCAGAGCCAGAGCGCCCCTTGAGGGCGGCCAGCACGCCACGCGGCACTTCGAGTGAGACGCCGCGCAAGGCCTGAACATCTTGCTTGCCGGTGTGATAGGTGCGGGTGACGTTTTCGGTGCGGAGGATAGGAGTGGGCATGGGTGAAACGGTGAGTGGGTGGCAAGGTGATGGGGTGGCACGGTGACCGGGTGAGTCATATTCACCAGGTCACCTTGTCACCCACTTACCTTGTCATTGTGTCTTCTTGCGGATGCGGCTAAACCAGGGGACGCGTGCTGTTTCGGGGGCCACGTCTTCCTGTTCGACGTAGAGTTCGTCGGGGCTGGGCAGGGCGGCTTCGGTGGGGGCGGCGGTGCGGCCGCGCCCGGCCACCGGGTGGATGATGATGCTGCCCTCGGTCAATTCCACGCGCACGCGGTCGCCGATGTTGAGGTGTTCGAGGTAACCGCGTGGCAGTTGCAAGCGCCCGGCGCTGTCGAGGACGATCAGTTCTTCAAAATGAACCATGGGCGTTTCCTCGACCGGTTTATCTTTCATTTCCCCCTCGCCCCCCTGCTCCCCGGCCCCCCCCGCCCTCACCGTCTCCGAACTCGTCTTCCCGTCACGAATAGCCACCACGCGGTCGGTGTGATGGCCGATGTTGGGGTCGTGCGAAACGATGATGGTGGTGGTCTGGTAGGTCTCGTTGATGCGGCGCAAGGCGGCGTAGATGTCGAGGGCGGTGGCGGTGTCTACTTCGCCGGTGGGTTCGTCGGCCAGCAAGATTTTGGGCTGGTTGGCCAGCGCCACGGCGATGCCCACGCGCTGCTGCTCGCCGCCCGAAAGCTGGGCCGAGGTGTGTTTCAGGCGGTGCGCCATGCCCACGGTTTCGAGCAGTTCGAGGGCGCGCTGGCGGCGTTTGCGCGGCGAGAGGCGCGTCAGGCGCATGGGCAGTTCCACGTTTTCGAGGGCGTTCAGGTAGGGTACCAGGTTGCGCGTCACCTGCTGCCAGACGAAGCCAACCTCGGTGCGGCGATAGGTGTCCAGTTCGCCATCGCTTAGCTTGAGCAGGTCGCGTTCATCCACCACCACCCGCCCCGCCGAGGGACGATCCAGCCCGCCCAGCACGTTGAGCAGCGTGGATTTGCCCGAACCGGATGCGCCCACGATGCCGAGCATTTCGCCGGTTTCCACGTGCAAATCCAGCCCTTGCAGCGCCATCACTTCGACGCCGGAGAGCGAATATATTTTGACGAGGTTTTCGCAGGTAATCATGACGATAGCTCCATCACGTTTCACGCATCACGAGGCCATGAAACGTGATGCGTGAATTTATGGGCCAACCACAACCTGCCCTTCTTCCAGCCCGCTGACGATTTCGATGCGGTCGGCGGATTTGAGGCCCAGGCGCACGTCCAGGCGGCGCTGCACGCCATCTTCAACGACCAGGACGAAGTCGCGGCCCTGGAAGGAGCGCAGCGCGGCGGGCGGCAGCCATAGCACATCGGCGCGGGTTTCGATGTCAATGATGACGGTGACGGCCTCGTTGAGCGTCAGCGTGGCGGTTTCGGGATCGGGGACGATGCGGGCGGAGGGGTCTTTTTGACTGCCAGACGTGCCAGTGCTGGTATCGGGCAGCAGGCGCACCGAGCCGGTCACTTCTTTGCCCTGCTGGCTGGTCAGGCGGATCAGCACCTTTTGGCCGACGCCCATGTCGGCCAGTTCTTGCGTGGTGGGGATAACGGAGATTTCGAGGTCGTTGGGGTCGGCCAGGGTGGCGGCGGCTTTGCGGGCGGTTACCTGATCGCCAACGGCGATGTTGAGCGACATGATTTGCCCGTCGAAGGGGGCGCGCAGTTCGACATTTTCTTTGGATTGCTTAATTTCTTCCACTTTGGCTTCGGCGTCGTTGATTTTGGCTTCGGCCAGGAGCAGTTCGAAGGGGCCGCCGGGCTGCTTCATGCTTTCGACGGTGGCCAGGGCGCGGTCGTATTTGGCCTGCGCCAGGGCCAGGTCTACACTGGCTTTGGCGATTTCGCTTTCGGTAGGGACGCCAAGCATGTAATTGAGGTTGATCACGGCGGCATAGTATTCGCGTTGGGCGTTGAGCAGGGTGTTGACGGCGTAGATGCGTTCTGGATCGGTCTCATCAAGGCTGCGGGTGTCATCGTAAAGTTCTTGCGCTTCATCGAGGGCGGTCTTTGCCCCGGCGAGGGTGGCTTTGGCCTGCTCCAGGCGCAAGGGATCGCTCACCCGCGGCTGGCCGAGGCGGTCAACCGCTTTTTGGGCGCTGTCCAGGGCTTCTTTCTGTTTGATCACTTCCAGTTCGGCTTCGGCGATTTTGACGGGGATGTCGAGCTTGAGCGTTTCCAGATCGATTTTGGCCTGCGTCAGGGCCAGTTCGGCCGCGGCCAACTTGGTTTCGTATTCTTCGGGTTCTTCCAGGCGGGCGATCACGTCGCCGGCCTTGACCATATCGCCGCGGCTGAAGAGAATCTCTTGCACGAAGCCCTCAGCGCCGAAGAACACGTCCTGCTGTTTGACCGGCACCACGCGCCCGCGCAGTTCCAGCACCTTCGAGACATCACCGCGCGTGACGGTGTAGGTGGGTTTCTGCGCCACGATGGGTGTTGGCACCATCGTCGGCGTGGGCGCTGGCCCGCCACCGCCCACGGTACACGCCGCCAACAGCGAGGCGATGATTGTAAAAGCGAACAATTTTCGCAGCATAGACATTCTCCTACACAATCTCTCCCAACTTCACCGCCTGGAAAATTTTCATCCGGGATAGTGAAATCAGTGTCAGGCTGATGCCCACGAAGAGCATCACGCCGAAAATGATGTAGACGCGGGTGATGTCGCCCCAGGCGATGGCGACGACGTAGGGCGGCGTGCCAGGGTGCGTGCCGATGGCTACGGGAAGATGCGGGATGAACAGGTAGGAAGCCAGCACCGAAATGCCCGTGCCTGCCGCCAGCCCCACCGCAATCAAAATAAACTGCTCCAGCGCCAGCGCCGCCGCCATCTGCCGCCGCCCCAGGCCCACGGCGCGCATCACGCCCAGTTGCACGAAACGCTCCTGGAACGAGAACAGCGCATAGAGCAAAAAGCCCAAAATCGTCAGCAGCGAGGCCGCCAGGAAGCCCACCGAGAGCAGGCCGAGCATGCCCTGGCGGTTGGGCGCGCCGAAGGCTTCTTCGAGGGCGGTGCGCGCATCCTGATAGGCGATCACGCCGATGCCCAGGGCGTTGATGCCGCTGATGATGGCGTCGGTGTCTGAACCGGGGGCGGTGCGCAGCCACACGTCGTAGGGTTGCAGGCCGCCGGCGCTCTCGAAGATGTATTCCAGGTTGCCGATGAAGAACGGACCTTCTTCGGGGTAGAGCGTGGGGAAGTAGCTCGTCACGCCAGCCACCTTGAAGGGGATGGTTTTCTCGCCCTGCAAATCTACCGTGATCTGCACCGTGTCGCCGGTGTTGAACTTGAAGCGATCCCACGTGGCGCGGTCTACGATGATGGCGGCCGGGTCGAAGGCCAGGCGGTTGAGCAGGCCCATGAAGGGTTCGCTGGCGAAATCCTCGCGGAAGAAGGCCACGAAGGGGAACTCGGTGCGGTCTATGCCCACCAGTTGGCCGCCGGCGCGCCGCCCGCCGGCTTCCATTTCGGCTTCGTAGCGGCCCACGCGGGCGGCGGCTTCTACGCCGGGCAGGGTCAGGTGGTCGGAGACGGGCAGGAAGTTCCATACGGCGGGTTCGTCGTTGGTGGAGGGCGGTGGGGTGGGGCGGGGTGCGCCGGGCTGGCTGGGGCCTTGCGGGCGTTCGCCGGTGTACTCGCCGCTTTCGGCCAGGTTCAGGTCAGCGCCCACTTCGTAGTAGGCGTTATCTTTCAGATAGTTATCGAGCGTCTGCGCCATAGACGACACAAATCCTGCCATGCTGAGCGTGATCACCATCAGCAGCAGCGGCCCCACATAACTGCCCGCCGAACGCGCCAACTGGCGCAGCGCCATCAACCCGACCGTGAAGGGCAGTTGGGCGGCAAACCAGGCCAAAAAGGACAGCACGAACGGCAGAAAACGCACCAGCAGCAAGCTGAGCGAGATGATGAAGAAGGTGGGCAGCAAAAACAGCAGTGGATTCTCGAACGGGTTACTTGTTCCCAGGGTGCGCCCCATCAGGCGCAGCGAACCCTCGGCCCGCAGCGTGTACAGGCCATACAGCGAAGGTACCAACAGCATCACATCCAGGTACAGACGCTGCCACAGCGGGCGCTGCATCTGCCGGGCGCGTTCCACCTTGTACGAAACGACCGTAAATTTGCCCGCCTGCCAGGCCGGCAGCAGGCTGAACAGGATCGCCAGCCCGGCGATCCCCGCCCCCGCTGCCACCACGTTCCAGGTGATGCGGATGGGTACATCCACCAGCCGCGAAAAATCGAGAAATGACTGCGTGCGGCTGACCAGCAACGCCAACTGCCCGCCGCCCAGCAGCCCCAGGCCCAGCGCCGCTCCGCCGAGCAGCAGCCATTCCACCAGGTACACGCTGACCACCCACCGCCGCGAAGCGCCACGCGAACGCAGCACGGCGATCTCGTTGCGTTGGCGGCGGATCAGCATCCCCGCTACCAACCCCAGGAAGTAGATCGAAAGCCCCAGCACCGGCGCGCTGAAAATGAACAACAGCCCGGTCAGCGATGAAGACGACTGGCGGAACTGGCGCAGCGGTTGGACGGGCGATGTTTCCAGGTCGGTGTTGGGCAGCAGGCCGTTGACCTGGGTTTGCGCCTGGGTGATGTTGGTCAGCAGGCCCGGCACGCTCTCGGCATGGACGCCGCGGCCATCGAAGTCGAAGCGCCAGGCGGCCTCGTTGACGGGCAGCGGGATGGCCGCTGCCACCGGGCCGAAGAAGGTCTCGGCGGGGATCAACAGGCGCTTGTCGAAGGCTTCGGGCGGGTAGAACCAGAACCCGTCGTTGGCGTCGGTGGGCGTCCAGAAGCCGGTGAAGATGACCTTGATGCGGATGGCTTCTTCGGCGCCGTCAGCCGGCTGGTAGAGCAGGTAGGGGGTGTTCAGTTCCAGGCCGAGGTCGTTGGCCAGTTTGAGCGGGGCGAGGGCCTGGATTGCACCCTCACCCCCGGCCCCTCCCCCGGAAGGCGGGAGGGGGGCAGAACCATCAACCAGCGTGATGTGGTCGAAAATCTCACTGACGAAGGCCAGTTTCACCAGGTCGAGCCGCCGGTTTTTGTTGATCTTTTCGATGTCGGGGTAAAGTTGCAGGTTGTCGGTGGAGATGTAGCGGGTGAATTGATCCACCGGCAGGCCGATTGTCCCGGCCAGGCGTTCCTGCATGTAGGTATCTACTGGCGTGTAGCCAGCAATCGCTACCGGGACATGCCAACTGCCCACATAATGAAAAATGAACGTGAACGGCGCGCGCCGAGATTGCGCCGCAGATTTAACCAGCGCTGTCTGCAGCAGGTTGTAATTAACGCCATCGGCATAGAGCGGCACGGCCACGGCCAGCGCCACCGCCGCAGCCAACCCGGCCAGCAGGCACAACGCCAGCCCGCGGTGGCTCCACAGGCGTTTGATTGCGAAGGGGATAGCAGAGAGGAGGGGCATAATTCATTAGACGCAGAGACCATTTATTTTTGCCGAACAGGGCGCAATTATACTCATGTTGCTTTGAAAATAGCCCGTGGCGCAAGTCTCTGACTTGCGCGTGTTCGCAAACCAAAGGTTTGCGCCACAGTGGCCCAACGAGTTCCTGGATTAGCAGCCTGGTCGTTCCGCTTTATGCGGGTTAGGGGGTAGAATCGCACGCGTTCCATTCCATCCTCAAAACCTTGTCTGCTCCCTACGAAACGATGCTTCCCAAACTCATCACCCCCGGTTCCTTCATCATCGGCTGCAACTACTGGGCCTCCCACGCCGGCACGCACATGTGGCGCGACTGGCAGCCCGATGTGGTTGCCGCAGATTTCAAGCAACTCGCCGAAGCGGGCCTGCAAGTGCTGCGCGTCTTTCCGCTCTGGCCCGATTTCCAACCCATCACCCAACTTTACGGCGGCGGCGGCTCAACCTATGAAATTCGGCACGGCGAGCAACCGTTGAAGGTTGAAGGTTACAAGTTGAAGGTTGATCCGCTAGAAAACCTTCAACCTTCAATCTTCAATCCACTCGTCGCTCAAGCGGGTCTTTCCCCCACCGCCCTCATCCACTTCGCCCATTTCGCCGACCTCGCCCAACAAAACGGCCTGCAATTGATCGTCGGTCTGCTCACCGGCTGGATGAGCGGACGCCTGTTCGTGCCACCCGCCCTCGAAGGCCGCAACGTACTGACCGACCCCCTGGCGTTGCTGTGGGAAACACGCTTTGTCAGGGCCTTCGTGCGCTCGTTCAAAGATCACCCGGCCATCCTGGCCTGGGATTTGGGCAACGAATGTAACTGCATGGCCCCCGTCCCCAGCGCCGAGGCCGCCTGGGCCTGGACAGCCGCCATCAGCAACGCCATCCGCGCCGAAGACGCCACGCGCCCGGTCGTTTCGGGCATGCACTCGCTCGACGAACCCGACGAAAACGGCCCCTGGCGCATCGTCCACCAATCTGAACTGACCGACGTTCTCACCACCCACCCCTACCCCTACTTCACCCCGCATTGCGACCAGGAACCGATCAACACGCTGCGCAACGGCCTGCACGCCACCGCCCAAACCCGCTGGTATGGCGACGTGGGCAACACCGCCGCCCTGGCCGAGGAAGTGGGTACGCTTGGCCCGATGTTCGCCAGCGAAAAAATCGCCGCCGATTACGTGCGCATGGCGCTCTTCTCGCTGTGGGCCAACGATTGCCGCGGCCTGCTGTGGTGGTGCGGTTACGACCAGGGCCACCTTGTCCACGCTCCCTATGATTGGACGCCCATCGAGCGCGAGCTCGGCCTGATCCGCGCCGACCGCAGCCCCAAGCCGGTGCTGGCCGAGTTCAGCAAATTCCGTCAATTTCTGGAGAGCCTCCCCCAGCCCCTGCCGCCGCGCATCACCGAAGCTGTCTGCATTCTCACCCACGGGCAGGAGCAGTGGGGCATCGCCTACGCCAGCTTCATCCTCGCCAAGCAGGCCGGTTTCGAGATCACCTTCCAATATGCCGACCAGCCGCTTAAAGATGCCGCACGCTACCTCATGCCGTCGGTTTCGGGCGGCAGCCCATTTTCGCGGCGTTTCTGGTATGAACTGGATGCCAGGATACAGGCTGGTGCTGCGCTCTACCTCTCGCTCAACGATGGCATCCTCTCGCCGTTCAAAGAACCCTTTGGCCTCGAAGTGCAGACCCGCCAGAAGCGTACCGCCCCCGCCGAACTGTATCTCTCCCTTTCCGGCGTAAACAGCCACTTCCAGGTGGCCTCGCCAGCGCAATACCGCCTGGCCGCCGCCGGGGCCAACATCCTTGGCCACGAAGCCGATGGCAACCCCGCTTTCGCCAGCCACCCCTGGGGCAAGGGGCGCATAGATTTCCTCAGCGTCCCCATCGAACAGCACCTTTCCACCACGCCCGGCGGCTTCACCGCCCAGCCGTTTTGGCAAATCTATCGTCACATTTTTCACACCACCGGCAACACCCGCTACGCCATATCCAAAGACAACCCCCTCATCGGCCTCACCGAACATCCCCTCGACGAGACCCACCGCGTTCTCGTGCTGGTCAACTATAGCCCCGAGGCGCAGCCGGTTACACTCACCATCCAGGCTGGCTGGCGCGTCAGCAGCGAGTGGTATGGCGATTTGTCCGATGATGTCGGTCGCCTCTCCATCCCTGCCAACGATGCCGCCGTTTTCACCATCCAACATGCCTGACCCTGATGGCCCAATCCCCTGATCCCCGATCACCTGTCCCATGCAGATCACCCCGCTCGACCCCGCCAACCCCCGCCACGCCCGCGATTTCCTCGAGCTGCCTTTCCGCCTGTATCGCGGCATTTCGCAATGGGTGCCGCCGCTGCGCCTGGAGGCCGGGCAGATTCTCGACCGCCGCAGGTACCCTTTTTACCAGCACTCTGAGGCCGCCTTCTTTCTGGCGCTTGACGCATCTGGCCAGGCTGTGGGGCGCATTGCCGTAGCCGACAACCGCCGTTACAACGAACACAACCACGCCCAAACGGCCTTTTTCTGGCTCTTCGAGTGCGCCGACGACCCCGAGGCCGCTGCCGGGCTGTTCGAGGCCGCGGCAAATTGGGCCGCCGGGCGCTGCCTGAAGCAACTGCACGGCCCCAAAGGCTTCACCGTGCTGGATGGCATGGGCCTATTGGTGAAAGGTTTCGAGCATCGCCCCGCTTTTGGCATCCCCTACAACCCGCCCTATTACGCCAACCTGATCGAAGCCAACGGGTTGGGGCCATCTGCCGACATCGTCTCTGGCTACCTGCCTGGCAACGCCAGCTTTCCCGAAAAAATCCACCGTGCGTCCGAGTTAATCCAGAAGCGCCGCGGCCTGCGTATCGAACGCTACCGCACCCGCCGCGACCTGCGCGCCCTCGTGCCACAACTCAAGGCGCTCTACAACGACGCCATCCGCGGTACCCCCAGCACCTATCCCATCACCGATGCTGAAGCGAATACCCTTGCCAACCAACTGCTCTGGTTCGCCGACCCGCGCCTGATCAAAATCATCTGGAAAGGTGACCAGCCGGTGGGCTTTCTTTTTGCCTATCCCGATATTTCGGCAGCCCTGCAGCGCACCGGTGGGCGGCTCTTCCCCTTGGGCTGGCTCACGTTGCTGCGCGAAATGCGCCGCACGCCGTGGGTGAACATCAACGGCGCGGGCGTTGTCGAAGAAATCCGCGGCCAGGGCGGCACGGCCATTTTGTTCAGCGAGATGCAAAAAAGCCTGGCCGAATTTCACTTCCAACACGCTGAAATCGTCCAGATCGGCGCCGACAACGCCAACATGCTGCGCGAACTGCGCGACCTCGGCATTGATTTCTACAAAACCCACCGCATCTACACCCAATCCCTAACCCCCATCCCCTAACCCCCATGTACACTCCCATCCCCTTCCCCTCCGTATCCATCTCGGACGCCTTCTGGTCGTCCAAGTTGCGCGTCAACCGCGAAGCCACCCTACCCATCGAATATCAGCAATGCAAAGACACCGGTCGCGTCGATGCCTTCCGCCTTGAATGGAAGCCCGGCAATGCCAACCCACCGCATGTCTTCTGGGATTCCGACGTAGCAAAGTGGATCGAAGCCGCCAGCTATTCTCTCTCCACCCACCCCGACCCCGCTCTCGACGCCCTGATGGATGAAGTGATCGCCCTGATCGCTGATGCACAGCAGCCCGATGGCTATCTCAACATCCACTTCACCGTCGTTGAACCAGGCAAACGCTGGATGAACCTGCGCGACGCCCACGAGCTCTATTGCGCCGGGCATCTGATCGAGGCCGCAGTGGCCCACTTCCAGGCCACTGGCAAACGCAGCCTGCTCGATGTGCTGTGCCGCTACGCCGATCACATCGCCAGCGTCTTTGGCCGCGGCGAAGGGCAAAAGCGCGGCTACTGCGGCCACGAGGAGATCGAACTGGCCCTGGTTAAGCTGGCGAAAGCCACTGGCGAGCAAAAATACCTCGACCTGGCGCGTTATTTTGTAGATGAGCGCGGCCAATCGCCCAATTATTTCATCATCGAACACACCGGCGGCCTCGACATTCCCCTGCCCTTTGGCTTCCATAACCCGGCAACCTACGATTACGGCTACAACCAATCGCACAAGCCGGTGCGCGAACAGCGCGAAGTGACCGGCCATGCCGTGCGCGCCATGTACCTCTACGCTGCCATGGCCGACCTCGCCGTCAGCGACCCTACGCTTCAGCCCGCCCTCGATGCCCTGTGGGAAGATGTTTGCACCCGCAAGATGTACATCACCGGCGGCATCGGTCCCTCCCGCCACAACGAAGGTTTCACCCACCCCTACGATCTGCCCAACGAAACCGCCTATGCCGAAACCTGCGCCGCCATCGGCCTGGCGTTTTGGAACCATCGCCTGTTACAGCAAAGCTGCGACAGCCGCTACGCCGATGTGGTCGAACGCACGCTCTACAATGGCATCCTCAGCGGCGTCTCGTTGGATGGTGAAAAATTCTTCTACGAAAACCCGTTGGCTTCCATCGGCCACCACCACCGCCAGCCCTGGTTCGACTGCGCCTGCTGCCCGCCCAACCTGGCGCGTATTTTGGCGTCGTTGGGTGAGTATATTTATTCAACCGGCGAAAACGAAATCGCCGTTCATTTGTACGTGCAAGGCGCAGCCCAGGCGAGCGTCAATGGTCAGTTCATCAAGATTTGCCAGGAAACGCGCTACCCGTGGGATGGCGTGGTAGCCATTTCATTCGAGATGGCGCAAACCGCCGCCTTCACCCTGCGGCTGCGCCTGCCTGGCTGGTGCCAGCAGTTCAACCTGTTCGTCAACGATCAGCCAGTCCAAGCCCCCGTCGAAAATGGCTATCTCTGCCTGCCACGCGCCTGGCAGCCGACGGATGTCGTCCGTTTCGAGATGGCGATGCCGATTGAACGGGTGTACGCCCACCCCAACGTGCGCCAAAATGCCGGCCTGGTGGCCTTGCAGCGTGGCCCGCTGGTCTACTGCCTGGAACAGGCCGACCACGCCACGCCCCTTGAGCATCTCGTCCTGCCTGGCGAGGCGGCCCTTTCGGCCCATTTCGAGCCTGATTTGCTCGGCGGCGTGGTCGTGATCACCGGCGAAGCCCTGGCCGCCGACCCCTCGGATTGGGATGGCCTGTATCGCACGCAGCCACCCTCGTACCGCCACGTTGCCATCACCGCCATCCCCTACTATGCCTGGGATAACCGCCAGCCCGGTGCGATGAAAGTGTGGCTGCCTGAGTAGGGCGACTGAAGCGGGCAGTTTTCGCGCTGCTTTTCAGCACGTTAAACAAAAACGGGCATTGCTCAACAATGCCCGTTTTTGTTTTTTCGATTGCGGTGGCGGATCAAGTTCAAGGCTTCGGTGCGGGCGTTCTGGCCGCGATCACTGCGTAAAGTCCATTCTGTGGTCATGGTGTGTCAGCAGCAATGGGTATTTCTCTCAACACTCCAATGAAAATCTTATCCAAATGATATTGCAGGTATTTCTGATTTAGGCCATGTTCGCGCTTTAAAACGAGCGTTTGATCATGGGTCGGTCCATCCTTACTCGATGAAACGATTTTGAGATTGGTTGGCTCGATAGCGAGAATACCCAAATCCATCATACAGTGATGTGTCGGACATAATGCCAGGATATTGCTTGAATGATCTGGGCCTCCATACTTTTTACCCAAGGGTTGTACATGATGAGCCTCACAATACCATTGGTTTTTCAACCGGGGAGAAAATGCTGTCCATCCACATAAAAGTACCATCCAGGCATGATCTTCCTGCCAATTGGCAATCTGTTGGTATTTCGTTTTTGCTAACGAGAACCAGTAATAGCCCTTTTGCTCAAAATAGGCTTGCGAACTGAATGACACCAACAGCTTTTCCCGGTTATCTACCGAAAAAATGCTTTCACCTTCCTCCCGTACATCCCCATAAGTTTCCAAGAAATTCACCAAGGATTGTGCGGCTGCACTGCTTTGTGGGGTTCTTCCTGTAAGTTTGATCTGCATTTTCACTCTCCAAACTACGGTGTCTGCTCGTACAACCGACTATAAATATCGAAAATCTCGTAGATGCCGCGCAGATAGCGTTTTGGCTCGTCCAGGCGGATGACTTCGAGCAGCAGGTCGGGATCGCCGTTGGCTAAGTTGCTCCAGATGGCGGCGTTGCCTGGCCCGGCGTTGTAGGCGGCCAGGGCGGCGTAGAGATCGCCGTTGAAGTATTGGCGCTGCTGGTCGAGGTAGTTCAGGCCGAGGCGGATGCTGACGAAGGGACGGTACAGGTCGTTGGTGGTGTAGTTGGGCGGCCAGTTGAGTTGTGTGGCCAGCGATTGCCCCGTTTCGGGGATGATCTGCATCAGGCCCAGCGCGCCCGCGCTCGACCCGATGAACGGCTCGAAGAAGCTCTCCTGCCGCATCACACTCCAGGCAAACAGGGGATTGAAGTTGCTTTCCTGGCTTTGCGGGATGACCAGATCGGCGAAATAGGGCCCGAAACGGATGTGATTGAACAGGCGCGGCGCATCGAGGGTGGCGGCGTCGCCCAGGCCGGCCAGCGTCAGCACGCCGCGGGCGGCGTAGATGGCCGAGCGGTACAGCCCCAATTCGTAGAAGAAGTTCATCAGGCGGTAGGTATTGGCGGGGTCATTTTCTACCGAGGCGCGCAGGCTCTCGAACTCGGCGCTGGCGTTGTCGAACAGGCCCAACCGCCAATACTCGTTGCCGCGGATGAAACGCGGGTCGGTGGCCAGCACGCCGAGATCAGACAGGTTGGCAGCCGGGTCAACCTGGAAGGTCTGGCGCAGCCAGGCTTCGGCCTGCTGCCGTTCGGCGGGCCAGGCGATGCCGAGGTCGAAGGCGGGGGGTGGGGTGAAGGGGGTGACACGCCCGGCCAACAGGTCGCTGGCGCGTTCGCTGTAATAACCGGTGGGATCGAAGTTGGCCGCCAGTCCCCACGAAGCGCGCGCCGATTTCTCATCCCCTTCGGCCTGGAAGCACTTGCCGATCCACAAATACCCGGCGGCCTGATCGCTGATCGTGGGGGCAAACTGGAAGGCGGCGATGAAGGCGTCGCGGGCGACGCGGTAGTTGGCCAGGCGGTAGTAGGTGATCCCTTTTTGAAACAATCCTTTGTAATGGTAGGCTGAGCCGGGGTATTCGTTGGCCAGGCGATCCAGGATCATGATGAACCCCGGCAAATTGCCCGCCCGTTCGGCCACAACCGCGGCATCGTAGAGAAATTCGGCGGAGCGGGGGTGTTCGGCGCGGTTGGCGACAAAGCCCAGCAGGGTTTGTTCGGCCGCGGCGTAATCATCCAGGAAGGCCCATTGGGTGTACGCTTTCATTTCCCAGGCTTCATCCCAATAGCCCGAATTGCCGAAGCCCTCGATCAGCTTATCCCAATAGGCGATGGCTTCGTAATAATTGCCGAGGTTGTAGAGCGCCATGCCTTTGAAGTAATAGGTGGTGGAAGGGTCGGCGGGGTTGGTTTCGAGGTAGCGGTCGAAGGCCAGCCCGGCCACGGCATACTCACCGGCGTAATAGTCCACGATGCCGCGCTGCTGCTCATCTACGGGATATTCGGCGTCCACCAGTTCGATCAACGCCAGGTAGGAATTGTAGGCGAAGGGGTAGTTGTTGACGGCGTCGAGGTAGTAGCTGTGGGCCTGGTCGGTTGCGCCGATGGCGGCGTGGGCCTGGCCGCGCAGGTAATCTACCTGGGCTTTGGTGTAGCCATCTTCGGCGCGCTGGTAGAGGTCGGTGTACATGACCAGGGCGGTGGGGATGTCGCCGAGGATGGCGTAGGTGCGGGCGATTTTGATTTCGAGCGGCAGGGGGCTGGTGAGGCGCGGGCTGTTGAAAGCGGCCAGGTAATCTTTGAGGGCGGAAGGGTAATCGCCGGCGGCGCTGAGGGCGTCGCCGCGCCGTTCGTACAGGTAAGCGTCAATCACGCCGGGGCGTAAGGCCAGGTAGTTCAGGTAAGCGTCGGCGGCTTCGAGGTAGCGGGTGAGCGCTTCGTAGGTCTGGCCGAGGCAGAAGTAAGCGGCGGGTGTGGCGGCCGCTTGGGGGAAGTTCTCGACCAGTTCGCGCAAGGTTTTGAGGGCGCTGTGATAGTCGCGGGTGAGGAAATAGATGCGTCCGATGCCGAGTTGGGCGGCCGCTTGGGCGGTTTGGTCGCCGCTGCCCAGGGCGGCATTCCAGGCTTGCTGGTAGGCGGCCAGGGCGGCCTGGTAATCTCCATTGAACAGGGCATGGTCGGCGGCGGCCAGCGGGGCGGCGGGGGCGCTCAGGGGGGGGGGCGTGGGGGCGGCGGTGGCCGTGGGCAAGGGCGCGGGCGGGGGAATGGTTGGCTCGGCGGCGGTGGGCGTATGGAGCGCGGCCGAAGTGGGCGGCGGCGGGATGGTTGGTTGGGGGGCAGGCTGATTGGCCCGCGTGCAGGCGGCAAGCAGGCAGACCAGGATGATGAAAGTGGCGATTTTCTTCATGCCCGCACTTATAACCGACCGGCAGGGGGCTGTCAATGAATGCTGCCGGGGATATGGGCGCAAAATCTGTCACCGTTAGCGCTAACGTTTGATCATTGCCTTTGCGCGCCGGGCGGGGTAGAATCAGGCATAACCCTAACGAAGGAGAAATTTTATGACCGAAAACAAGCAAATTCGTCTTGCCCTGGTAGGGGCCGGCGGTATGGGAAATTCGCATCTGCGCGATATCGCCAACGAACGCGTGCCCAGCGTCAAGCTGGTCGCGGTATGTGATATTGATCCCGCTCACGCTGATCAGGCTGCCGAAATGTATAACGTCCCGGCGTTTTACAGTCACACTGACCTGCTGGCGCAGGCCGCCAGCCTCGGCCTGGATGCCATCCTGATCGCCACGCCGCACTACGATCACACGCCCATCGCCATAGACGCCCTGGGGCAGGGCATCCACGTGTTATGCGAGAAGCCCCTGGCCGTACACGTCAAAGATGGCCGTAAGATGATCGCCGCCTACGAGACCGCCGTGCAGCAGTTCCCCGGTCTCAAGTTTGCCATCATGTTCCAGCAGCGCACACATGGTTACTGGCGCAAGGTAAAGGCGATGATTGACGGCGGCGAATTGGGCCGCCTGGTGCGCGCCACCTGGCTGATCACCGATTGGTTCCGCCCGCAGTGCTATTACGATGGCGGCGGCTGGCGCGCCACCTGGAGCGGCGAAGGCGGCGGTGTGCTGCTCAACCAATGCCCGCATAACCTCGACCTGTACCAGTGGTTCTTTGGCACACCGAAGCGCGTGGCGGGTTTTGCCCACATCGGCAAGTACCACAACATCGAAGTGGAAGATGAAGTCACCGGTTACTTCGAGCATGAGAATGGCATGGTCGGCCACTTTGTCACCACCACTGCCGAAAGCCCCGGCACCAATCGCCTGGAGATTGCCGGTGAGTTGGGCAAACTGGTCTTTGAGAACGGCAAACTCACCTTCTGGCGCAACGAAATGTCATCGAAGGACTATATCGCCACCTCCAACGAACCCTTTGGCCGCGTTGCCACGACGCAAGAAGATGTCGAACTTCCCGAAGCGCCGCATTTCGCCCACGCCGCCGTGACCGAGGCCTTCGCCCGCGCCATTTTGGCCGATGAGCCGCTGGTGGCCTTCGCTCCCGAAGGGCTGAACGGCCTGGCCATTGGCAACGCCATCATGCTCTCGTCTTTCCTCGGTGTGCCGGTGGATGTTCCCCTCGACGAAGACCTCTACGAAGCCAAACTCAAGGAACTCGCCGCCACCTCGCGCTTCCAAAAAGTGGTTCGCAAGGTTGAAGCGGATTTGGATAAGTCGTTCCACTAGCTTTTGAACCACGAATAACACCAATCTTCACGAATACTTTTTTATTTGTGAAGATTGGTGTTATTCGTGGTTAGTTTTTTTAGTACCTTACGAGTCAAGTTCTTGCTTTTTGTGCAAAGATTTTTAACCACAAAGGACACGAAGATTCACGAAGGCTTCTTTGGGTTTTCCTTCGTGTTCCTTTGAGTCCTTTGTGGTTAAAGGTTTTGCTTTTCCGGCTTGTCCGGGTTGGGAGCTTACAAGATGAAACTCGCTTTTATGACCCTCGGTTGCCCCGCCTGGGATTTGGACACCATCTGCGCCCGCGGCCGCCAATATGGCTTCGACGGCGTGGATTTTCGCGGCTACCTCGATACCGTAGACATCACCCTGCGCCCCGAGTTCACCACCGGCGCTGCCGCCACCCGCCGCCAACTGAACGACGCCGGCCTGGCTGTCAGCGCCATTTCGTCGTCCATTCAGGTCTGCGTGCCAGAGAAGCTGCAAGCCAACCTCGACGAAGCGCGTCGCACCATTGCCGTTGCCACCGCTCTCGGCGCACCGCATGTGCGCATCTTCGGCGGGGGCGACCTTTCTGCGCATCGCCAGGAAGAATTGGCCGAGATCGGCCGCGACACTATCGAACAGATTTTAGCCCTCGATGGCGCCGCCAGCCTGCACTGGCTGTTCGAGACCCACGACCTGTGGGTGAAGGCGGCCAACTGCCGCCTGCTGCTCGATGCCATCCCCAACCCGGCCTTCGGCGCACTGTGGGATATGGGCCACACCTACCGCGTGGGCGAGGAGCAGCCGCAATTCACCTTCGAGGCGCTGCGGGGGCGTGTGGGGTACACACACGTCAAAGATGCCGTGTATGAGCCAACGCATCCCCAGGCGATGGGCGATGGTTGGCGTTACGTGCCGCCGGGAACGGGCCAACTGCCGTTGGCCGAATCATTGGGCATTCTCAAAGCGCATGGCTACGAAGGTTGGGTGCAGTTTGAGCATGAAAAACGCTGGCATCCCGAACTGCCCGAGCCAGAAGAAATTTTCCCCAAGTTCATCGCCTGGGCGCGGGGAGTGCTTGCATAAGCGGACGTTTGCGCAAAAAAGCAGAAGAGCCACCCGATATTCTGAACGTCGCGTGTCGGGTGGCTCTTTTGTTGTCTATTGTTGACACCGCTCTGCGGTGTCAGGTTTGTTTAACCCATTTCCCCTCGCCGGCGTAACCACTTCTCCACCTCGACAATCGCATACGTCAGCACGCCCATGCCCAAAATCTCCAGCCAGGCCAGGGCGCTGATCGGGGCGGAGTAGAAGAAACTGTTCATCACGGGCATGTAGGTAAAGGCCAATTGCAGCAAAATCAAGGCAGCCATACTCACCCACAACCAGCGGTTGCCAAACACGCCGATCTGGAACATCGAATAGCGCAGCGAGCGGCAGTTGAGCAAATAAAACGCGCCGATGAACATGACCGCATTGACCGCGGCCGTGCGCGCCTCAGCGATGCCCGCCCCTTTGAGCAGCGTCAGTTCGAACAGGCCGAACGCCCCAACCAAAATCAGGATGCCCACCAGCAGCACACGCCACAGCAGTTCGTTGGTCAAAATGGGCGAATCGGGACGGCGCGGCGGGCGCAGCATAATGCCCGGCTCACGGTTTTCGAGCGCCAGCACAATGCCCAAGGCCCCCACGCTGACCAGGTTGATCCACAAAATCTGGATCGGCAGGATCGGCAGTTGCGCCCCAAGCAGCAGGGCCAGCACAATGATCATGCCCTGCCCCAGGTTGGTCGGCAGCGTCCAGGCGATGATTTTGGTCAGGTTGTCGAACACGCCGCGGCCTTCTTCGACAGCCGCCTCGATGGTGGCAAAATTGTCGTCGGTCAGCACCATGTCGGCGGCCTCTTTGGCCACGTCGGTGCCGGTGATGCCCATCGCCACGCCGATATCCGCTTGTTTCAGCGCCGGGCCATCGTTGACGCCGTCGCCGGTCATGGCGACCACGTTGCCGAGCGATTGCAGCGCATCTACCAGGCGCAGTTTTTGTTCTGGCGATACGCGGGCAAACACCGCCCGCTCCTCCGCCGCCTGGATCAATTGCTCGTCGGTCAGGGCGCTCATCGCTTTGCCGGTCATCGCCTGCAAATTGCCCTGCAAGCCGATTTGCGCGGCGATGGCCGATGCGGTCAGGGCGTGATCGCCGGTGATCATCTTGACGCGAATGCCCGCCCGCTGGCACGCCTGCACCGCCGCGATGGCCTCCGGGCGCGCCGGGTCAATCATCGCTTGCAGGCCGAGGAAAGTCAGGCCGCTGGCGATATGCTCGTGGCACAGTTGGTTGCCTGCGGCGAAGGGTTGGCGGGCAAAGGCCAGCACCCGCAGACCGCGCCTGGCCATTTCATCCACCTGGCGGTGGATCAAATCGGCATCCAGGGGGATGACCTGGCCTGTTTCGTCGAGGGCTCCGGTGCAGCGTTCGAGCAAGGCTTCGACAGCCCCTTTGACGTAGACGACGCGCTGCCCATCGGCAAGGGTATGCAGCGTGCCCATGTATTGAT
Source organism: uncultured Anaerolineaceae bacterium (assembly GCA_964606085.1). Lineage (GTDB taxonomy): Bacteria > Chloroflexota > Anaerolineae > Anaerolineales > UBA4823 > CAIQJJ01. The sequence continues at coordinate 58,217 of CAZSFD010000012.1, read as the reverse complement.
GCTGCGACTCGAAGGGGATGGCATCCAGGCGGGGCTGAGACTGGCGCAGGGTGTTGTCGAAGCCACCCTTGAACGCCGAAACAACCAGCCCGATCTCGGTTGGGTCGCCGCTGGTCTGCCAGGAACCATCGGGTTGGGCGTGTAGTTCGGCGTCGTTGCACAGCAGGCCGGCTGTGAGCGTCTCGGCCAGGGCGCTGTTGGCGGGCGGCAGAAACGCCTGGCCGTCGCGGGTGATCTGCCCGGTGGGGTTGTAGCCCGCGCCGCTGACCTGGTAGCGGTTTTGCTGTGTGATGATCTGCTGCACGGTCATCTGATTTTGCGTCAGCGTGCCGGTTTTATCAGAGCAAATGACGGTGGTGCTGCCGAGGGCTTCGACGGCTGGCAATTTGCGGATGATGGCGCGGCGTTTGGCCATGCGTGAGACGCCGATGGCGAGCGTCACCGTCAGGGCGGCGGGCAGGCCCTCCGGGATCATGGCGACGGCGATGGCGATGGCCGCCGTGAAGGTCTCGATCACGTTTTGGCCGCGCCACAGGCCGATGACGAAAGCGACCGCGGCCAGAAACAGGATCACATACACGATCACATTACTGAACTGGGCGATCTTTTTGGTCAGCGGCGTTTCGAGCGCTTCGGCGCTGGCGATCAGTTGCGAGATGCGCCCGACTTCGGTGTTATCGCCCGTGGCAGTGACGATGCCGGTGGCCTGCCCGTAGGTGACGAGCGACGAGGCGTAAGCCATGTTGCGCCGTTCGGCCAGGATCGTTTCGGGGTCGAGGCGCAGGGCGGGGTCTTTTTGCACCGGGGCCGATTCGCCCGTGAGGGCGGCCTCGGCCACCTGCAAATCGCGCCCGGACAGCAGGCGCAGGTCGGCTGGCACTTTATCGCCCGATTTGAGCTGCACGATGTCGCCGGGGACGAGTTCGGCAGCCGAAATGCGCTGGGTCTTGCCGCCGCGCAGGACGCTGGCTTCGGTGGTCATGGCGTGCGCCAGGGCTTCGATGGCCTTTTCGGCCCTGGCTTCCTGCGCATAGCCGATGATGGCGTTGACGATCACGACTGCCAGGATGACGAAGGCATCGGAAATGTCTTTGATGATGGCCGTGATGGCGCTGGAGGCCAGCAAGATGTAAATGAGTGGGTTATGAAATTGGAGCAAGAAGCGCATCAACGGGCTTTTGCCTTTTTTGGGGGTCAGCACGTTGCGGCCAAAGCGCTCCAGGCGGTGACGCGCCTCGAACAGGTCTATACCGGTTTGCTGGTTGCTGCACAGCAGTTCGACGATTTCATCGTTGGCAAGGTGATGCCAGTGCTTGCCAAGTAAGGTTTGCATAGAAAAATGCTCCGGGTGTTTTTGTGGATAAACGCGAGCATTCTACTTTCTTGTAAGCCTATTGTCAATATATTGTATAACTTTTACCCAATTTCTCTCAAAACCAGGTTGCCCATGACGCCCAGCTCATTCTGGTTTCTTCTGCGCCCGCGCAGGCACTTCAGCCCCCAACTGCCTGGCCTGCGCCCGCATCGCGTCATACAAAGCCGGATCGCTGCCAGCCTGTTCGAGTATCTTTTCGCCCACGGGCTTGAGCAGCCAGGCCAGGTTGCCGCCTGTTTGCTGTTGCTGTTGAGTGACCTGTAACACTTGCGCCAGGTGAGCGGAGGGGAATGCCTTTGTTAATCGGACGCAGGCTTCATCCAGCGGCAGGCCAGATTCAAGGTCGTTCGGGTTCTTGGGGGTTGGCGTTTATCCCTGGCCGCGAGGCGTTGGCTGAGTTGAGTGCGTGTGTGCGCCTGTTTCATGCGTTGGGCGGTTGATCTGGAAATTTCTAAAACCCTGATTTTGTCTGACATCCTCTTCTGGATGGGTTAGAATAGGGTTGGCAGTGTTAAAATCTGTCAACCCTGTCCCTTTTATATTCTGGAGGATTTTGTGAAAGAAATTCCCGCCTATTCGCATAACCCCAATCTGTCGGCCCAAGCGGTCAGCAATCGCAATTTTAGCAGCGTTGATGAATTCAAACAGGCTTTGGCCAATAACCTGCATTATGTACGCGGCCAGGCTGCGCCCACGGCTGGCCCGGGCGATGTATACGCCGCCCTGGTCTATACCGTGCGCGATTACCTGGTAGACCGCTGGCACCGAACCGTGGCTCAATATGCCGTTGGGCCAGAAACGCCCAAATTCGTTTATTACCTGTCTGCCGAATACCTGCTTGGCCGCCAGATCACCCAAAACCTGCTCTATACTGGCACGTATGACCTGGCCCGCCAGGCCGTGGCCGAGTTGGGCTTCGACCTCGATGAATTGATCGAACGTGAACCCGAACCCGCCCTGGGCAATGGCGGCCTGGGACGCCTGGCGGCCTGTTTCATGGATTCGCTGGCGACGCTCGACATCCCCTGCATGGCCTATGGCATCCGCTACGAATTTGGCATCTTCAAGCAAGCCTTTCGCGATGGCTGGCAGGCCGAAAGCCCCGACGACTGGCTGTACTACGGCAACCCGTGGGAGTTTCCGCAGCCCGATGACCGCGTGAAGGTGGGCTTTGGCGGTCATACTGAGTATCTCCCGGCTGCCGATGAAGAAGATGGTCAATATCTGGTGGTCTGGCATCCTGGCGAAACCATCATGGGCGAACCCAGCCACATGCTCATCCCCGGCTACAAAACCGGCACCGTCAACATGATCCGCCTGTGGCGGGCGCGCGCCAGCGAGGAGTTCAACTTTCAATTGTTCGATGTTGGCGATTACAGCCGCGCCGCCGAGTCCAAAATCTACTCCGAAAACATCACCAAGGTGCTTTACCCCAACGACAACACCCTGCAAGGCCGCGAATTGCGCCTCAAACAGGAATACTTCTTCGCCTGCTGTTCGCTGCAAGACATTCTGCGCCGTTTCACCGCCTTCAACCAGAATTGGGACGATTTCCCCAAAAAGGTGGTCATCCAGCTCAACGACACGCACCCCGTTGTCGCCATCCCCGAACTGATGCGCCTGCTGGTGGATTTCTACGGCCTGAAATGGGATCATGCCTGGGAACTCACCCAGCAATCCTTCGGCTACACCTGCCACACGCTGATGCCCGAAGCGCTCGAAAAATGGCCGGTGAGCCTGGTCGAGCGTCTGCTGCCGCGCCACATGGAGATCATCTATGAGATCAACCGCCGCTTCCTGCTTGATATCGAAAAGCGCTTCCCTGGCGATGTAGACCGCATGCGCCGCATGTCCATCATCGAAGAAGGCGGCGAGCGCCAATTGCGCATGGCACACCTGGCAACGGTGGGCAGCTTCTCGGTCAATGGCGTGGCCGAACTGCACTCCGAACTGATCCGCGAACTGCTCCTGCCCGATTTTTACGAGCTGTGGCCCGAAAAGTTCAACAACAAGACCAATGGCGTCACCCCGCGGCGTTTCGTGCGCCTGGCGAACCCGCGCCTTTCGCGCATCATTGACAGCCGCATTGGCCCCGCCTGGCTGAAAGACCTCGAACAACTGCGCCGCCTCGAACCCTACGCCGAAGATGCCGCCTTCCGCCAGGAATGGCGCGAGGCCAAGCGCCAGAATAAGGCCGAACTGGCCGCCGTCATCCGTCAGCAGCTTGGCCTGGCGGTAGACCCCAGTTCGATGTTCGACATCATGGTCAAGCGTATGCACGAGTACAAGCGCCAACTGCTCAAGGTGCTGCACATCGTCACGCTCTACAACCGCTTGCGCGCCCAACCCAACCTGGAGATTGTGCCGCGTGTGTTCGTCTTTGGCGCCAAGGCCGCGCCCGGCTACCATGCCGCCAAGTTGATCATCAAACTGATCAACTCGGTGGCCGAAGTGGTCAACTACGATCCCTTGCTGCGTGGACGGCTGAAGGTGGCCTACCTGCCCAACTTCAACGTCACCCTCGGCGAGAAAATCTACCCCGCCGCCGAACTCTCGGAGCAGATTTCGCTGGCCGGCCTCGAAGCCTCTGGCACAGGCAACATGAAATTTGCCCTCAACGGCGCGCTCACCGTTGGCACGCTGGATGGCGCTAACATCGAAATCCGCGAGCGCGTGGGGGCCGAGAACTTCTTCCTCTTCGGCATGACCGCCGATGAAGTGCTGGCCCTGCGCGCCACCGGTTACTCCCCCTTCGACACGGTCAAAGCCAACCCCGAACTCAGCCAGGCCATCAACCAGTTCACCTCTGGCTACTTCACGCGTGGCGATACCAACCTCTTCCGCCCGCTGGTAGATAATCTGCTCCATCACGATCATTACCTGGTCACTGCCGATTACGCCGCCTACATCGCCAAACAGGACGAACTTGAGCAGGTCTATCGCGATGTCGAAACCTGGACGCGCAAATCCATCCTCAACACGGCCCGCGGCGGATTCTTCTCATCGGATCGTTCGATGCTGCAGTATTGCGAAGATATCTGGAAGATTGGCCCGCTGCCGGTGAAGGAATAGATGCGGGTCTTGACCGGCTCGACCGGCACGGTGGCGGCCATCATGCACTGGCACGAATTTGGCGACCTCGAAGGCCCCGGTTGGGCGGCCAAAGCCATTGGCGATAACCTGCCTCTGGTTCTGCCGACGCTGACCTACCTGAATCCTGCTTGAACGAATACCATGCCAACTCCCCTCTCGCTCACCTTCGTTGGCCGCCAGTCTGAACTGGCGCAACTTGCCGACTGGCTGGCCGACCCGGCCTGCCGTGTCATCACGCTGGTTGGGCCTGGCGGCATGGGTAAAACGCGCCTGGCGCAGCAGGCCGCTGCCCAGGCCGAGGCAAACTTTGCCCACGGCATGGCTTTTGTGCCATTGGCGGCGCTCGTCTCTGGCGATTTTCTTTTCCCGGCCATCGCCGAGGCCCTGGGGTTCTCGTTTTATGAGCGTGAAGACCAGGGCGGGCAGTTAATCAATTACCTGCGCCACAAGCAGCTTTTACTGGTGCTGGATAGCTTCGAGCAAACCCCGGCGGCGGCCTCCTGGGTGGCAGCGCTGATCCAGGCCGCCCCGCAGGTGATCGTGCTGATCACGTCGCGCCAGCAGCCCGATCTCGCCGGGCAGCGTACGCTCACTGTCGAAGGCATGGGCCTGCCACAAACCAACGCCGCCGACGATTTCGACGAAGCCCCGGCGGTGCGCCTGTTCGTGCAAAATGCGCGCTTGCTCAACCCCTTTTACGAAATTCAACCCGCCGACCGCCCGCACGTGCGCCGCATTTGCGAGATGGTCGGTGGCCTGCCGCTGGCGATCCAGATGGCGGCGGCGTGGACGCGGGCCATTTCGTGTGAACAAATAGCCGCTGAAATCGAGCGCGATATGGATTTCCTGCGCGCCCCCTTCCGTTCGATGCCTGAACGCCACCAGAGCCTCAAGGCCATTTTCGACTCGTCGTGGCGCATCTTGCCCTATGCCGAGCGGGTCATCTGCCGCCAGTTGAGTGTGTTCGGCGACCGCTTCGACGGCGAGGCCGCCCAACAGGTGGCAGGCGCCAGCGGCGAGGCCTTGACCAGCCTGGTGAAGCAATCGCTGTTACAACACGAGCCAGATGGCCGCTACCGCCTGCAAACCACGGTGCGCCAATATGCTGCCGCCCGCCTGGCCCAAGATGCCGATGAAGCGCGCCAGGCCCGCCAGCGCCACGCCCACTATTTCGTAGATTTTGTGCAGGCGCGCACAGGCGATCTCAAAAGCAGCCAGCAGCGCCGCGCCTTGCAGGAGATCGCCGCGATTGTGGGGGATGTTCACCTGGCCTGGGAATTTTTGGCTGCCGAACGCGATTTCGCCGCCCTGCAACGCAGCGCCGAGGGCGTATTCCTGTTTTTCACCACACGCGGGCGGGCGCGCCAGGGCCAACAAATTTTTGAGTTTGTAACGCGCACGGCGCCCCACTGCCCGCCCGAATTTTTGGCGCGTTGCCTGGCGTATCAGGCGGCTTTTGCCCTCGAAATGACCGAGCATGGCATGGCCCGTCAATGCGTGCAGGCCTGTCTTGAACTCGACCCCCCACCGCAAGAAACCGCCTTCGCTCACTACCTGCTGGGCCGCCTGGACATCCTGTCGGGCGATCATGCCGAAGCCATTCAGCATTTGCAGCACAGCCTCGAGCAATATACCCAGATCAACGATGCCTGGGGGCAGGCCCGGGTTTGGGATGCCCTCGGTGCGGCCTGCTGGACTTTGGGCGATTATGCCAGCGCTGGCGACTATTTTGGTCATGCGCTGGCTGCTTACCGTGCCCTCGATTTACAGCAAGGCATTGCCAGCGCCCTCGATCACCTGGGGGTGGTGGCGCGTGAGCAGGGCGATTATGCCCTGGCGCAGCGCTATTTCGAGCAAAGCTTACCGATCTTCAAAGAACTCGATGCCCGCTTGAGCCAGGCCTACACGGCCAACCACCTGGGCGGCATTATTGCCATGCAGGGCGATCTGCCCACGGCTGAACCCTACCTGGAAGAATGTATTGCCCTCGGGCGTGAAATTGGCGAGCGGCGGGTCGTCGCTTACACGCTGGCTGACTGGGCTGGTCTGCTGACCGAACCGGGGCAAAGCGTGCGTGCGCAAGCCCTGTTCACCGAGGCTTTGACCATTTTCGAGAGCCTGGATGAAGCCTTTGGCATCGGCTTGGTCTGGATGGGCCTGGGTGATTTGGCTTTGCGCTTGGGCGATCTCACCCTGGCCGAGCAGCACCTGCGTAAGGCCCTCGAAATCGCCGTTGAAGCGGATAACCCACGCATGATTAACGAGGCGCTGCACAGTTTGAGTGGTCTGCTGTACCAATGCGGCGAATGGGTGCACGCGGCCCGGCTGCTTGCCTTCCTGACGGCCAACGAATCCCGCAATTGGCTGACCGCCCCGCTGCAACAGCGTCTCGACCAGGTGCGCGCCCACCTGCCCGCGGCCGAGTTTGAGCAGGCCGTCGCCCAGGGGCAGGCGCAATCGCTGGCCGACATCTTGTTGGAACTGCACGTCTGGCGAAGTTGACTTCTCCCAACCCGCACCAGTTTGGAAAACCCTTATGATCACTCCCCTCTACGCCTCCATTGACCTCGGCGGCACGAAGATCGCCGCCGCCCTCGCCACTGCCGAGGGGCAAATCGTTGCCGAGCAGACCATTCCCACCCATTCGCACGAAGGCCCGCCAGCCGTTCTCGACCGCATGGCGGGGCTGATCAACGACCTGTCTGCCCAGGCTGGCGGCCGCCCGGCTGCCCTCGGCATGGGCATGCCCGGCTGGGTTGATCGCACCCACGGGGTGAGCAAGTTTATGCCCAACCTGCTCGGCCAATGGCGTGATGTGCCGGTGCGCGCCCTGCTCAGCCCACAAATTGGCTGCCCCGTTTACCTGCTTAACGATGTGCGCATGGCCACGCTGGCCGAACTGACTTACGGCCACGGCAAAGACGAACCCGCCCTGACCCTGGTTTTCTTCGCCATTGGCACGGGCATTGGCGGCGGCGTGGCGGTAGAGGGCAAGCTGCGCCTGGGGGCCTTCGGCTCGGCGGGCGAGTTGGGGCATTTGACGGTAGTACCCGATGGCCCGTGGTGTTCGTGCGGCAACCGTGGCTGCCTCGAGACGCTGGCCTCGGGGCCGGCCATCACCGCCGCCGGGGTGCGCGTGTTGTTGCTCGGCCACGCCCCGCGCCTGCACGAGCTGACCGGCGGCGACCTGGCGCAGGTGAATCCGCGCAGCATGGCGCAGGCCGCCGCCGCCGGCGATCATGCCGTGGCCGAAGTCATCCGCGATGCCGCCGGGTATATCGGCATTGCCACGGCCAACGTCATCGGCACGCTGCACCCCGAAATGGTTGTCCTCGGCGGCGGCGTGGCCGAGATCGGCGACCTGTTGTTCGAGGCCGTACGCGCCACCGTCAAGCGCCGCTTTCACATGTTCCCGCCCGATGGCGTGCGCATCGTGCCGTCGAAATTGGGCGTGCGCGCGGGCATTTTGGGCGGGGTGGCCCTGGCCGCGCAAGGCGGTTTGCTGTGAGGGCGAAGCCATCTGATCGGGTGGCGTGGTATATAATGGGTTAACATTCGGTAAGTGGTGGATTGAGTCGTGTGATTGGTGATAGGAGGTGGTGATGACCATCGCATTTACAACCACCTGGTCGCCAGAAATGGCTGAACGGGTTTTCAGGGGATATTCGCACAATCCTGCCATTCATTACCAAACCTGGGATACGGCCCGTGGTGAACTGATGCGCGTGGTGCAGAACCGCGGCGGGGCTGATGTTTCGATGATTGGTGATACATGGATCAGCAGTTTTGTGGGGATGAATGCGCTGAGACCTTTTCGGCCAACCGAAATTGACCGATTGGGCGGGGCGGGGGCTTTTTTGCCCGCCTTCTGGCAAATGGGTACGATGCCGGGGGATGACCGGGTGTGGAGTATTCCCAACACGGTTGGCTCGCGCTATGTGTTGTATCGCCAGGATTTGCTCGAACGGGCGGGGATTGATCCGGCCACCGCTTTTATCAATGTCGAGGTCTTTGAACAGACCATCCAGCGCTTGCAGGAAGTGGGTGGGTGTATTCCCCTGGTCGTCTCTCCGCGTGGCGGTGACCTGTTTTTCAAAACCGCGGCATGGCTGCGCGCCCTGGGAGGTGATTATGCGGATGTCTATCGCAAACGGGTGACTTTCGATGACCCCCTGGCGCAGGCAGGCCTGGCCGCCTTCTTTCGGTTGTATCGGTATATGACCTCGGAGGTGATGGTAGACCACGAGCGGCACTTTATTGAAGGCAAGGCGGCGGTGGCGATCTCGGGTAGTTGGGTATACGACGTTGCCAGGGTACAAATGCCGCCCGAACTGCTGCCGCATGTGCGCCTCGCCCCGCCGCCGGGCGTGCCATTTGTTGGCGGCGCGCATTTGGTGATCTGGGCGCACTCCGTTCATGAAGAGGACGCGCTCGATCTAATTCGTTACCTGAACTCTCGTGCAGCAACGGACGTGATCTGTTCTGGCTACGAGAGTTTTCCCTCCTCTCTGGCTACCCTGGGCGCGCCGCCCTTCACCACCGATCCGATTTATGCCGCCATCGCCGAAACCCTGCACAAGGGGCGCGGTTTTTGGGCCTGGCCGCTCGGCAGTTTGATGCAGGAACGCCTGTCTTCCATGCTCGACCGCCTGGCCCTGGATGTGATCGAACATCCCGATGCAGATGTAGCCGACTGCGTGGCGCGGCATGTCACCCCATTGGCGCGCATGCTCAACCGCACCCTGGGCGGCCAGGGATGAATCGCAAAAGGATTGCCCGCTTTGAACCCTATTCTCTCTCGCCTGGGCTTTGCCCCCACCGACCGGGTGGTCGTTATCCATGCCGACGATGTCAGCCTGTGCCAGGCATCGCTGGATGCTTTCGTAGATTTGGTAGATTTTGGCCTGGTTTCTTCAGGCTCGTTGATGGTGCCTTGCCCGTGGTTTCCGGCCACGGCCAGGTTTTGCCGCGAACATGACGCCGTAGATATGGGCGTGCATATCACGCTCAATTGTGAATGGCGCGATTACCGCTGGGGGCCCATTTCGACCAATGATTCGGCCACCGGGCTGGTCGATTCGGAAGGCTATTGCCCCTTACATCCGGGGTTATTGTGGGAAAACGTCAGCCCACAGGCTGCCGTGCATGAAGCCAGGGCGCAACTGGCGCGGGCGCTGGCTGCCGGGGTAGATGTGACCCACCTCGACGAACACATGGGCGTCATGGCGCATCCCGGCCTGCTGCCCGCCTACACCGATTTCGTCCTGCAACAACGCCTGCCCATTCGCTGGGTAGAAGACTCGTCCTCAAATGGTGGTGACGAGTGGTGGCAAACGGCCCACCAGCAGCGCCGCCGGGTGGCCGAGGCCGGTTTCGCCCTGTTCGACGCTGATTATGGCCTGCCGCTTGATAACCCGCACGGCCAGCCTGAAAGGCTGCGCGCCATCCTCGCAGGGCTTGCGCCGGGCAGCCTGTCGCTGGTGGTGGCGCACCCGGCCAAAGATACGCCCGAACTGCGCGCCCTCGCCCCCGATTGGCCCAGCCGCGTGGCCAACTACGAAGCGCTGATGTGCCAGGAAACGCGTCAATTTGCCCGTCAACAGGGAATTCAGATGATCGGTTTTCGGCCTTTGCGAAACCTTTTGCGGGGTTCTGATGCTGCTCGATAAACTCATCCACCGCGCCTTACCCCCCGAACCGTGGGCCGAGGGCGACAACATCCCCTGGAACGACCCCGAATTTAGCGAGCGCATGTTGCGTGAGCATCTTTCGCAGGCCCACGATGCCGCCAGCCGCCGCCTGGAAATCATCCTGCGCCAGGTGGATTGGATTTTGTCGCAGACTGGCGGCGCGGCGGGCCTGAATATCCTCGACCTGGCCTGCGGCCCCGGCCTCTACGCCAGCGAGTTGGCCCGCCGCGGCCACACCTGCACCGGTATAGATTTCTCGCCTGCCTCCATCCGCCATGCCCGCCAACTCGCCGCCGCCGAGAACCTGCCCTGCACCTATCACCTGGCCGATTTGCGCCAGGCCGATTTTGGCGAAAACTTCGACCTGGCGCTGTTTATCTATGGGGAATTTAACGTTTTCACCCCTGCCACTGCCCGGCGCATCCTGACCAAGGCGCACGCTGCGCTGCGGCCGGGCGGTTTGCTCATCATCGAGCCGCACACCTTCGAGTTCGTGCGTCGGCAGGCCCAGGCCGCGCCGGTGTGGTTCACCTCGCCGGGCGGCCTGTTTGCCGCCGAGCCGCACCTGGTGCTGCAAGAGAATTTTTGGGATGCTGACGCGCAGGCTGGAACGTCGCGCTATTACGTCGTCACCGCCGCCGATGCCGCCCTCACCCAATTTGCCGCCAGCTACCAGGCCTACACCGAGGAGGCGTACCGCCAATTGCTGACCGAAGCCGGCTTTGCCCAGGTGCAGTTTCATCCTTCACTCACCGGCGAACCGGCCCTGCCCACTAGCCCGCTGATGGCGTTGACAGCTCGCAAAACGAGATTGTCTGAAGTATTCATTTGATGAAACCAATGTTCAAACTCACCTACCCCCTGGCAATTACCATGTGGGATTTTTCCTGGCTCGAACGCCGCTGGCCTGGCGCTGGCTACGAAAGCTGGGATGAAGCCCTCGACGCGCTGTTGCTGCGCGGCTACGATGCCGTGCGCATAGATGCCTACCCTCACCTGCTGACCGCTGACCCTTACCGCACCTGGGAACTGTTGCCGCAGTGGGATCAGCAAATGTGGGGGGCGGCGGCGCGTTGCCGGGTGCAGATATACCCGGCGTTGATCCAGTTCATCGAGAAGTGTGCGGCGCGTGGCCTGAAGGTGGCGCTTTCATCCTGGTTTCGCCAGGATGTGGACGATACCCGTATGCGCATCACCACGCCCCTGGCGCTTGCCAACGCCTGGCAGACCGCTCTCGACCTGATTGACGAGGCTGGTTTGCTGGGCGCGATTGGTTATGTTGACCTGTGCAATGAGTTCCCCCTGCGCGAGTGGGCGCCCTTCTTATACCGCACGCCCGATCAGCCGCGTCTGGCTTTGCCAGACCCGTTGGTGCGCCAGTGGATGAACGAGGCGCTGACGCCCTTACGCCAGCGCTTTTCGGACCTGCCATTCACTTTTTCGTTTACCACCGATTATGAACGCTGGCGCGAAATTGATGTGACTGCCCTGGATTTTCTCGAACTGCATCTCTGGATGACCATGTTCAGTGATTTTTATCAGCAGGTGGGCTATGGCTTCGAATTGTTTTCGTCGGTTGGGTATGACAACTTGCAGTTGAATGGTGAGGCGCTCTATCAGAAGCACCCTGCTCATTGGCAGGCTGCGCTGTGCCGTGGCATTGACCTGGCGGCGGGCTGGTCGCAGGCAGCCAGAAAGCCGCTGATCACCACCGAATGCTGGGGGATTGTGGATTACAAAGATTGGCCTTTGCTTTCGTGGGGGTGGATCAAGGAATTGTGCGAACTGGGGGTGCGCCGGGCCTCGGCCAGTGGGCGTTGGGCGGCTATTGCCACCAGTAATTTTTGTGGCCCGCAGTTTGTGGGCATGTGGCGGGAGGTGGCCTGGCACCAACATCTGACCGAATTGATTCACAATGGACGGTTGCCCGAATGTTGAAAAAAATTACCCTGGTTTTGTGCCTGGTTCTGGCAGCCTGCACGGCTGTTACCCCTGAACGGTTGCCAAGTCCAACCACTCCGCCGGCTTCGACGGCCTTGCCGTCTGCCACGCCGCCCTCGCCAACGCAAACTCGCCTTCCACCGACCCCTACGCGGCCCAAGCTCCCCGCCTTCGAGCCACAGCCCGATGATTTCTTCGTCGCCCCCGATGGCGATGACGCCAACCCTGGCACGTTCGAGCAGCCCTGGGCTACCGTGAACCGCGCTGCTGACACGCTAACCGCCGGGCAGACGGTCTACATCCGTGGTGGGATGTATACGCTGGCGGCGGCGGTGCGCCTGAAAAACAGTGGCACGCCCGCCGCCTGGATCACCTACGCCGCCTATCCCGGTGAGCAGCCCATTTTGGATGCTTCGGCTCTCGATAACGATGGCTCCTGGTCGTTTTCGCACGATGATGGCAGTTTTTACATCCGCGAGGTGGCTTACATCCGCGTGATGGGCCTGACCGTGCGCAACTCGCACCAGATGGGCATTTTGGCGCGCGATGCACAGCATGTCGAAATCATCAACAATACGGTGGATAGCACGTTTGGCCCTGGCATTGCCGCCTGGGATACCAACTTCGACAGCGTGGGCGCGGAATATATCACCATTACCGCCAACACCGTCACCAATGCCAACACCTGGGATATGCTGCCGCTGGGCTATGTGAAAGAAGGCGAGCCGCCGCACGAGGCGATCAGCATTGCTGGGGCGCAGCATTTTGACGTCTCGCACAACTACGTCTACGCCTGCGATAAAGAAGGCATTGATGTGAAGGAAGTGAGCAAGCATGGCAAGGTTCACCACAATTATGTGGTGGATGCCGACCGCCAGGGTATTTATGTGGATGCCTGGTTTGGGGCGATTGAGGACATCGAAATCTATGAAAATGTGATCGAACACAACGGCGGGGCGGGTTTTGCCATTTCGGTGGAAAATGGCGATTTCGTGCGCGACGTGCGCTTCCACCACAACCTGGTGTTCGACAACCTGGGGACGGGGGTCATTTTTGCCCGTTTTGGCGAAGATGGCCCGCGCAGCCAGATTCAAATTCACCACAATACGATCTATCGTAACGGCTGCGGCTGGCCGATTTCGGGCAAGCAGTTTTACTACCTCACTGGCGGCGTCTATTTTTTCTCTGCCAATGTCACCGATGTAGACCTTTGCAACAATATCATCGCTGAAAACTGCGCCTTTCAGGTGGGATACAGTGAAGACCATTGGAAGAAGCTGAACGCCGACCCGTTGCAGGCGTTGGCGGCGGTCAACATTGTGTTGGATTACAACCTGTTCTACCAGACCACCAACGTGCAATACCCCGTGATTGCCGGCGGTGGCAATGCCTACGACCTGGCCTGGCCCTTTGGCGGAAGCAATGACCGCGCTGGCGACCCGCATTTTGTTGACCCCGAAAATGCCCAATTTTGGCTGCAAGCGGGCCTTTCGATCAACGCCATTGACATGGGCGACCCGGCCCTGCCCGCCGACCCCGATGGCTCGCCGCCCGACCTGGGGGCGCTGTGGCTGGGCGCGGAACAGGTGCAATGGTGGCTGCAAAATTTCCCACCGCGGCTGGTTTTTCCATAAGGTCAAGCTGCTGTGGTTCATCCGCCTGAACTGGTTGGTAGTGTGCAAGGTGCATACCTCCGAACGCCTTGCCTGCCATGCTGAATCACCTGCCCCAAGACTTGCCCTCCAAGTAACACACACCCCAAACAAAAAAACCGCCATAAGCTGTACTTATGGCGGTTTTAGCGCATCCATGGGGGATGATTACCTGGCTATACACTACATAAGGATAAATTGCTTTTCTCTCAGGGCTTAACTTTTCAGATAGACTCTTAGGCATAGCCGCGTTTCTTCGCCTCTTCGAGCATCGCTTCGGTGGCGGTTGCGCCGCTGCGCGTGCAGCCCAGTTCGCGCACTTTGAGAAGCTGGTCGAGGGTGCGCACGCCGCCGGCGGCCTTCAACTGCACTTCGGGCGCGCTGTGCTGGCGCATGAGCGTCAGCACATGCTCGGTGGCGCCCTGGTAGTTGTAATCGCCGCTGGGCTGCTTGACAAAGCCATAGCCGCTGGATGTCTTGACGAAAGCCACTTTCAGTTCCGAGCAGATTTGGCACAATTTGATGATAGGCTCATCTTTGAGATAGTCCGTCTCGAAGATGACTTTGAGGATCGCGCCATGTCGCACGCAGGCCTGGTTGACCGCGTCAATGTCAGCGCGGACGAAGTCCCAATCCCCGCCGAGGGCCTTGCCGATATTGATCACCATATCAATCTCGGTGGCGCCATCGCGGATGGCCTGTTCTGTCTCAGCGACTTTGATGGCCGTAGTGTTGTTGCCATGCGGAAAGCCGATGACAGAGCAGATGTCCACATCTGAACCGGCCAGCGCTGCTTTGCACATCGCCACGGCATAGGGTTTGACGCACACTGTGGCAACATGGTAACGGCGGGCAATGTCGCAGCCGGCGAGGATGTCGGCGTCGGTCATGGTGGGATGGAGCAGGGAGTGATCGATCATTTTGGCGAGGTCGTGTAAGGTGGGGGTAGTGTTCATCGTAATTTCCTTTGGTGATAGAAAGTTTTGATATGTAGGGAAAATCCCGGCGGTTAATATATCAGCAAATCTACAAAAAAAGTAGGGCGAGCATTTGCTCGCCCTACAACAGGAAGGAGGCGTAAACAACGTCGCTCTTATGGCACGAGCTTGAGCTCGTCCACATAGAACACAGGCAGGTTGCTACCGGATTGATCGTGGAAGACCATTTCGGTAATGCTGGATGGGCTGCCCAACTGGCTCAGAGGAATGGTGATCTGTGTCCAGGTGTTGGCGGGGATGTTGAACTTGGGCAGGTTGCTGTAAGTGTTGTTGACCACCAGGGCCACATTGTTGACCGTACTGGCGCTGCGCACCCAGAAGGTGACTTTGCTATACCCGCTGGTGCCAATCGCGCTGGAAGGGGCCAGTTTGAACCCGGCCCAGGCGGCTGTGAAATCAACCGAGATGGATTTGCTGCCGGCATAGACCGGGCTGGTGTTGTTGACGTTGTAGGTTACGCTCCAGCCGCTGACAGCCCAGGAGGTCGTGTCGGCGTAGATGGTCAGGCTGCTGCTGGGTGTAGCCGTCGGTGGGACAGGCGTGTTGGTCGGTGGAATGGGGGTGCTGGTGGCCGGGGCAGGGGTGTTGGTGGGCGATGACGTGTTGCCCTCCAGTTGCAGGTTATCTACATAAAAGGCTGGCAGGTTGCCGCCAGATTGATCGTGAAAGATGAGCGATGTGATGGCCGATGGGCTGCCTACGCTGCTCAGGTTGATGGTGATCTGCGTCCAGGTATTGGCGGACACATTGAACTTCGGCTTGTAGGTGTAGTCATCATTGACAACCAGGGCCACATTGTTGACAGGGTTGCTGCCGCCATTCGCCCAGAAGGTGATTTTGGTGTAACCGCTGGTGCTGAGTCCGCCCGATTTACTCAAGGTCACGCCGCTCCACGCATCGCCAATATCTATCATCAACGATTTGCTGCCCGCATACACTGGCGAGGTGTTGTTCACATTCCACGATGAATTGCCCCATCCACTGAGGCTCCAGGTTGTCGCGTCATCGTAAATGATCGCGCCACTGACCGGGGCCGAAGTGGCTGTGGGCGGGATGGGGGTGTTGGTAGCGGCAACTGGCGTGGCTGTGGGTGGAACCGGCGTGCTGGTGGCCGGCGCGGGGGTGCTGGTTGGCCCGCTGCCCACGTTTTCGATGGCGAAGGGCGTTTCGACATACCAGTTACTCGTGCCGCTCTCGAAGCTGGCATTGGTCAGCACATTGCTGCCGCCCGAAACACCCAGGAAGGCGTCATCGAGGTACATATTTTGACCCGCTGTGCCGTTGGTCAGGCGATAGCCCACGCTGGTGTTGCTGCCGCTGCTGAACGTGAGCGAACATTCGCTATAGCTGCTGCTGGCTGTGCAGCGCGTGGATTTCAGTTCTGCGCCCCAACTATTGGCGTGGATCACCAGGTCTACCTGGCCGCTGCCTTTGATCCAGATGGCGGCCTTGTAGGTCGTGTTAGACGAGACCGACACCTGCTGGTGGAGATTCTTCCAATCGCCATTCGAGTTGCTCAGGCGCGCCGCCCAGCTTCCGCTGCGAGCGTTGCCACTGCCGCCAGAAGATGTCGCCGTTGGCGGCGGTGGGGTGCTGGTGGGGCCAGTGCCGGGCTGGTCGCTGTTGCGGCGGTCGTAGAGCCACTGCTTGGCAAAGACGCCAAAGGTGGTCAGTTCGTAATTGGAGTTGGAGAGCATGGGTGGCTTCCATTCCCAATCATAATCCCAGGCCGTCCACGAAGCGCCCTTATCTTCGACAAAGGTCTTCAATTCACCCGCAAATGTGGTGGAGTAGAAGTTGTCGTTGGGGTTTTCGGCGTTATAGCCCCATTCGGTGAAGACCACCGGATGCTCTGCCGCACACTGGCTGACCTGGCCGCGGAACCAATCGTGCCAGTTGGATGGGTAGGCGTGCGCCACGTAGACGATATTGCCGCCGCTAATGGGATCATCGGCAGCCGGCCCCAGGTTTTGCGACCAGATCGGGCTGCCCACGAAGAGCAGGTTGTTGGGGGCGGCCTGGCGAATGATATTTACCCAGTTTTGGGCGCGTGGCTTGTAATCGTTCCAGCGCACCAGGGCATCGGTGCTGATCTCGTCAATCGGTTCGTTGAAAACTTCATAAATGACGTTGGAATAATCTTTGAACTTGGGCGCCATGTAGGTCCAGAAATCAATGGCCTGCTGGTTGTGATCACCGTCGGTATCCGAAATTTGGTGAAAATCTATAACCACATACAGGCCCTTCGACGTGGCGTAATCTACCACCGGCTTGAGCAGGTCATTGAAATAGGCATCGTTGCCGCTGGGTGTGAAGGGGAATGGATACGAAGACGCGTATGTCTCGACCATTGGCGGGTAAACGGGCAGGCGCACCATGCGCGCATACCAGCCATTGACGCCGTTACTGTTATCCCCCGTGTTGGTGATGCGGTCAATTTGCGCTTTGATGCCATCTACCCCCCCGCGATAAGTCTTGAGAAAGCCCAGGTCAATCAGCGAAACGCCGCGCAAAATGACGACATTCCCATTCGGGTCTTTGATCCGATTGCCTTCTACCATCAGCCAGGGGGTAGCGGCGGCAGCCGGCTGCGCCGGAATCAAAGGGAACAAACCGAGCGCAATCACAAAGAACAACAGTACTCGAAGAATAACCAACCGGTTCATTTTTTTCTCCTTATTTGAACAAGTGGGGGTGAGGGTTTATACTTTTATTGTAGGCCAGAGTCTTGCATATTCGCTATGGTTTTGCTATGCTTTTCACTATCGTTTGACTATCGTTTGACTATGATCGCGGAGTTGGCATGAAAATTCATTGGGATGAAGAACACCTGAAAGCCCTGCTGCGCTTGCCCCGTTTTCCGCCGCGCCTGCTGCAACAAGAACCCTGGCAAACCTGGATCGTCGAGCGCGGGGGTACGTCAGAAATCTACGCCTACCTGCGCACTTGCCTTTTGCCTTCCGCACAGCAAAACCTGCTCGAACTGCTGCTGCCCCGCCAATTTTCCAGCAGCCAGGGATATGCCGACGCCCTGGGCGTCAGCGCGCCAACCTACTTCACCTACCTGCGCCAACTGATCCCCGATTTGCTCACCCACCTGAACGACTGGCAAGCCGAAGCATCTCCGGCCCAAAAGCGCCTTCGTTCAAACCTGCCTGCTCCGCTCAATGCCTTCGTCGGCGCAGAAAAAATGGTGCAGGCAGTTTGTAATCTGTTGCGGCAGCCGCATGTCCGCCTGGTGACGCTGACCGGCCCCGGCGGCGTAGGCAAAACCCGCCTGGCCTTGCAGTCGGCGGCCCAATTGCAGGAGAATTTCCCCGATGGCGTGTTCAACATCGCCCTGGAACACCTCGATCACGCCGATGGCGTGCTGCTGCGCTTGGCCCAGGAATTGCGCATCAAACAAATAGAGAACCAGCCTTTGCGCGACCTGGTGATGTTGCACCTGCACGAGGCACAAATGCTGCTGGTGTTCGATAACTTTGAACAAATCACCGCTGCCGCAGCCGCGATCACCGGTTTGCTGATGGCCGCCCCGCAGGTGAAAGCGCTGGTGACCAGCCAGAGCGCCATGCACGTCTATGGCGAACACGAAGTCCGCATTCCCCCATTGACCTTGCCCGATCCACTGCAAGGCGTTTCCGCCGCCCGACTGGCGCAATCTGATGCCGTGCGCCTGTTTGTCGAACGCGCCCGGGCCGTTCAGCCCGATTTCAGCCTCACCGATGCCAACGCGCCGATCATTGCCCAAATTTGCATCCAATTGGATGGTCTGCCCCTGGCCATCGAACTGGCCGCCGCCCGCATGCAGGTATACGCCCCGCAACAAATCCTGGCCCTGCTCAACAACCGCCTGGGCCTGCTGACCGAAGGCCCGCTCGATGTGCCAACCCGCCATCGCACACTGCGCGCCGCCATCGAATGGAGCTATCACCTGCTTGACGCGCAAGAACGCCGCCTGTTTCGCCGCCTGGCCGTCTTTGTGAACGGCTTTACAGCAGAAGCTGGCGCAATCGTGGGCGCCATTGCCCTGCCGACCGGCAGCCTGGCCCACGATAAAGCCAATCCCTCCCCGTTTTCACCCCGCTCAGACACACCCACCGAAAGCGTAAACCCAGGCCTGACGCGACTGGTACAGAAGAGCCTGCTGCAAACCGACACGCGCCAGGTGCGCTTCGCCATGTTGCAAACCATCCGAGAGTATGCGCTGGAACGCTTGAAAGAGAGCGGCGAATGGGAAGACGCCGGGCGTGCCCATGCTCACTACTTCTTGCACTGGCTGGATGGTTTGGAAAATATTCAACCCACAGCCCGCCCCGGGCTATTGATTGCCGAAGGGGACAACCTGCGTACCGCTTTCCGCTGGATGATCGATCAACAAGAAAAGGAAAAGGCTTTACAGTTTATCGTTCATCTGTGGCGCGATTGGGAATTTTTGGCCAACCCACAGGAAATTGCCTGGAGCGAAGCCTTGCTGGCCAACTGTCGGAACATGATGACCAAACGACGCCTTGACGCCCTCTTGGGCCTGGGCTGGCTCTATTACAACCGGGTTGATTTAGAACGCGCAGCGGCCCTGTTCGATGAAGCTTTGGCTTTGGCCCGCCAGCTAAACAACATCAGCAGCATTAGCGCCGCCCTGCACGGCACGGGCGAACTGGCCCACATCCGCGGCGACGATGCCACTGCCATGACGATGTTTCGCGAGAGCCTGCTGCTGGCCGAAGAACTGGGCGAGCCGATCAGCATTGCGTGGTCGGTTTGTCACCTGGCCAACATGGCCTCGCTCAAGTCAGAAATCCAGCCAGCCATCCAAATGTATGAGCGGGCGCTGGCGTTGTTTCGGCATCGCGAAAACGCACAGGGCATCATTGTCACCCTGCTTAACCTGGGACGCTTGTTCCTCGAAAGGCAGGAATACGCTCGCGCCACGGCCATGTTCGATGAAGCGCAAAAATTAGCCATTCAGGTAGATGACCGCGCCAGCCGCAGCCGCGCCCAATTCAACCTGGGCCTGATAGCACTCAAGCAAAATAACCTGGATATTGCCACACAGGGCTTTCGCAACGGGTTGCAGGTCGCGTTGGAGCATGGCCTATGGCGCAGCATTCTCGACTTTATCGAGGGTCTGACGATCATTGCCACCCTCAAAGGGCAGACACAACAGGCGGCCCGCCTGGTTGGCGCCTTGCAACAACACCGCCAGGCCATGAACCTGCCCATGCACCCCCTGGGCCGCCCCGATTTTGAACAGACCATGCGCCAACTGCGCCGCAAACTGGGCGATGCGGCTTTTGAAAAGCTAGCGCGCGAAGGAAACGCCTGGACTCTGGAACAGACAGTGCAGGCGGCATTCGTATCTTACCAATGAAGTTCTTGCTGTTTGTGCAAGGGTTTTGAACCACCAGGTGCGCGAAGAACACAAATGAACGGAGTATCTTTTCAATAAAACGGGGCATAAGGTGCAACGCACTTGGTTTTGGCCCGAAAATTACTCGTTTGATACCCAAGTGCGTTGCACCTCCCCAGTTTATTGAGATGTTACTGCAGTTGCAGCCAGTGTTCTTGAATGACAAACCCGCTTTGCTGGGCCACGCGCGTCATCAACATGGTCAGGTCATCGCCAGCAAAGTATTCCACCCGCCCGCAGCGCGTACACAGCAAAATGTGTTCGTGGCCGTTGGCGGCCCGCAGGTAAGCGTGGCAGCCGTTGGCTTGATGAACGCGGGTGATCAGGCCGAGTTCTTCCAGCTTTTCGAGCGTGCGGTAGACCGTCACCAGGCCCATCTTGGGATACTCGCGCCGCCCCAGGTCGTAGAGATCCACCGGGCCGAGGGCGCGCGTGGTGTTGACGAGCAACTCGACCAGCACACGCAGCGGCGTGGTCAGCCGGTAGCCGCCAGCCTGCAATTGGGCCAGCCATTCATCGGCCAGGGAGCGTCACTGCATCAGATGATCGGGCATGGCACGTCGGCGGACAATTTGTGAAATGAAAGCCGCCAGCAGCATTGGCCCCCAAATCATCGCTACTACCCAAACATAGCCTGCTATAGGCGGCGCATCCTTGAGCGTCGTTGCCAGCAAGAAACTCATCGCCGCATTGGAGGATAGCGCGCCGAAAGCCAGCCACGGCAGCAGCGTGCGGGTTAAGCGGCTGTCTGGCAGGAAGGCGGCGGGCGCTAAAACCCACAAGAGATACCAGTGCTGAAACCAGAAGGAACCCGCCAGCAAATACCACAGGCTGACAGCAGCCAACGACCGCCACAAGGTTCGATCCCCTGCTTCGGGTGGGATTGGCTCGCTGCGCCAGCGTTTGGGCCGAAAATTGAAGAGCCATAAGGGGATCAGCAACGCGCCAGCCAGAAAAAATCCGTTTGCCAGGCCGATGCTGAGTTGATGGGCGTTCCCAGCGGGCCAGCCCCACAAATCGGTCAGCAGGTATTTCAAGATGCGCCACACTGAGTTCGCCAGATAGGCCGACCGTTCCTGCAGCATCGGTGGCAGCGTCTGCCAGCCGCCAAAGGGAGCATACAAGAGCCAGGAAAGCGCCGCCCCGCTGACCACACTCGCCAGACCTACCTTGATTGCTCGCACCCACCCCCAACGCCAGATGATCCACCACGCACAGGCTGGCAGCCAGATCAACGCCGTCAGCTTGACGTGCGCCGCCAGGATCAACGCCAGGATTGCCCAAAACAGGCGGGCGCGCTGCAACAGCCACCAGCCAGCCAGGAGGATGACAATCATGAGCGCGTCGTTGTGGCCGCCCAGGGCGGTAGCGATCAAGGTCATGGGGCTGAGCAGCCATGCCGCCAGCGCCAGCGGAGCAAACGATGGGCGGTCATGTTGCACCCTCTCGAACACGAAACAGCCCGATAGCCCGGTCAGCAGAATTGCCAGCAGGCGGTAACCGCTGATGTAGCTGATCAATAGCCGGCATGATTCTGGCGACCACGGGCAGGAAGCCGGGCGGTCAAGCCACCAGCCCAGCCCTTGCGTCACCTGGCGCACACCGCCGGCCACGGCGGCGCTGGCGGCCTCCCACAGCGGGCCGTAGGTATCCACGTTTTTGCGCCAGGCCAGGAAGCGCGTGTAGGGGGTGGTCAGGCCATATTTTTCAGGCACATCTACCAGCGGGTTGCCGCCATATTCCACCATCATGCGCCCGCGAAACAAATAATCAAAAATATCGTGCGATTCGCCCGCCGGGGCGGCGGCCATCAGCGCCGCCGAACAGGCCAGCCATGTGGCGGCCACGATCCCCACCGATCCGCGGCGAAAATGGGCAGTTTGCTGCTCGGATGGGCGCAGCAGGCGCAGGGCGGCGAGGTAGAGCAGGGTCAGGCCCAGGTAAATGGCGAGGTGCAAGGCAGCGTTTGGGAGGGTGGGGGCCACCTGCGTAACCCACGAGGCGCGTGGATCAACCAGGCTGGGGCCGAGTGGGTAACGCCAGGCCAGCAGCGTACACAACCCCACCAGGGCCAGGGCAATTCCCCCTAACCAGAAGATTTTTCTCGTGGGGCCACTGATCCACCCAGTGTACGACGAAATTAATTTCGTCATACGTTTTTTACAGGCTCCACTTGACCCCGCAGTGCTGGCACGGCCACGGCGCAGGCGATTGACCCAACACGGCAGACCGTAACGCCTGGTAGGGTGCGCCATTCCAGATTTCTGCCACCGGGTGTTCGATCACATTTCCCAGGATGATTTGAGCATAATCTTGCGTGGCAAAAGGGGAAATACAACAGGGCAGCGCCGTGCCGTTGGCGGTGATGTACATCAGCACCCACGGGCGCATACAGCCTTGCCAGGGGTAATCCCCCGTGGCGGTGATCGCCCGGTTGAGGGCGACGCTCTCGGAGGGTGTGGCCGCCCCCGAAGCGCGAAACGCCAGGCCCAATTCGGCGGCCAATGCTTCACAGGTTTGGATGATCGCTGCCTGCTGCTGTTCCAACGAGGCATACAGCGATTGCTCCGCTTTCATGGTCGTATCGTCGGCCAGTTGCTCCCCACCCCCAAAATAGACCAGCCGTTGCAGATACACTTCGGCAACGCCGATTTGCGCTGCCAGGCGCACAAAATCGGGCAGTTGCGGCAGGTTGGCCTGCATGGCCACCCACCACAGCGAAACCTTCGGGCGCTCGCGTCCCCCATGGCGGGCGATGAAGGCCGTGAGGTTATCAATCACCTGTGGCAGGCGGTCAACGCCGCGCAGTTGGGCGTACAGATCAGGGGTGATGGCGTCCAGCGAGACGCGCAGTTCATCCAGCCCGGCGGCGGCCAGGGCATCGCCACGCTTTTGATTGAGCAGAATGGCGTTGGTGTTGAAGATGACGTGGGCGTTGCGTTCCTTGAGATAGGCCACGAAGCGCGGCAGGTCTTTGTTGAGCAGCGGCTCGCCAATGCCGTGCAGGACGACGCGCTCCAGACGGGGGAATTGATCCACGATGCGGCAGAAATCTTCCCACGCCAGGTGGTGTTTGGCTTCGTAGGGCAGGAAGTGATTGTAGGTCAGCGGGCAGGAGATGCACAGCGAGTTGCAGTAGTTGGTGACTTCGAGGTAGACCTGTGTGGGCAGTTCGTTGCGGGTGAGGGCGCGGGCGTGAGGGGAGATGTTGAACATGGGGATCAGTAGGCGTAACGCAGGATGACACGCGTGAAGCGGTAGGCGGTCAGGATCGTTCCCCGCAGCGTGCCGCTGACTTTGGATTGCCCGGCAAAACGTGGGCGGTAGGTGACGGGCAGCTCGACGATGGGGCGGCCGCGGCGGGCGGTTTTGACGATCATCTCTAACGGCCAACCGTAAGTGGCTTCCTGCATCTTCAGTTCGAGCAGCAGGTCGCGCCGGATGGCGCGGAAAGGGCCGAGATCGGTCAACGACAGGCCAAAACGCAGGCGCAGCAACCCGACGAAAAGCTGGTTGCCCAGGCGTTGGTGCGGCGGCATGGCGCGGCGGTTGGATGCATCCAGTCGCCGCGCACCCAGGGCCAGATCGGCCTGGTTTTGGGCGAGCGGGGCCAGCAGGCGCGGCAGTTCGGCGGGGGCGAAGCTGCCATCGCCATCCATGAAGGCCAGCACATCCCCATCGGCGGCGTCCACCCCGGCGGCGCAGGCAGCCCCATAGCCGCGGCGGGGTTCGGCCACCACCTGCACGCCGCATTTCCGGGCGACCTCGGCGGTGGCGTCGGTGGAGCCGTTATCCACCACGATCACCTGCGCCACCAGCCCGGCAGGGATTTCGGCCAGCAGCGGTGCGAGACATTCGGCTTCGTTCAGGGCGGGGATGATCAGGGAGACGCGCATGGTTTATGGGGTGCGCCAGGCTGCCTGGGCCAGCCAGCGACGGGTGGCGGGGGCGATTCCGTTTGGGTTGGCAGTGATTTCGCTGTCGAGTTGGTGCAGATCGGCGATGGTGTCCACGTCATACCAGGTGGGCAGCAGCGAAACCGTCAAGCCGGTGGCTTCAGCCAGAGCCAGCGTATCGGCCAGAACGTGCGGGGTGCTCATCTGCACCTGGCGCAGCAGATGCGGCTGGGGCTGCTTGAGGCCGATCAGGTAGTAGCCGCCGTCGCGGGTCGGGCCGAGAACCACATCAGCCTCATCGAGGCGTTTGAATGCCTGGACGAGATAATCGGGCGGCAGGGTGGGGCTGTCGCTATCCATCACCACCGCCCGCGGCGCGCCGTTTGCGAGCGCCTCGCTCAACAGATGATCGAGGCGCTCGCCCAACGCCGCGCCGCGCTGAGGGGTCAGTACCATATCCGGGGCAAGCTGGTTGAAATAACCGCCGGCGTCTTCGGGCAGGAAGGCGATGGCGCGTTGAACGCCCGGCACTTTGCGCATCACGGCCAGCGTGTCGCGCAGGAAACACTCGTATAAATCCGCTGCCTGGGCGGGGGTCAGCGGCGGGCACAGGCGGGTTTTGGTTTGGCCGGGGGCCGGTTGCTTGGCGACCACCAGCAGCGTTGGGGGAAGGTGCATATCAGGTAAGCAGGAGGCCGATTTTTGCCAGGCGGTTGCCGCGCTCGGCGGGGCCGGCCAGCTTGCGGCGCAGCCAGGCATCTACGCCCAGGGTGCGCCCGGCAGCGGCGGCCAGCATGGCAAACGAAAGCACAACCATCGTGCCGTAGCTCCACTCCCATTCAAACGGGCGCGGGATGTTGGCCAGGCCGATGTAGAGTTGCAGCGAGACGCCAATGGAAACCAGCGCCCCCAGGCGGGTGAACAGGCCCAGCAGCATCGAGAGGAAGATCCAAAACTCGGCCAGCCAGATCAACCAGCCAAACAGGCGAATTTGCGGGATAAACAGGTTATCCAGCAGTAGTCCGTTAAGTTGGGCCAGCGGGGTGATGTTGAGGCTGATCGTAGGCAGGCCCGCCGGACGCATGTCGGCGATCAACACCTGGCGCGGCTTGGAGGCGAAGATGGACTCCAGGCCCATCCAGTAGCATAGGCCGCTGCTGCCGTTGGCGGTCCAGTGGTTGCTTTCGGCGGGTTTTGGGAAGGCAAAGTCGTTGGCGCAGCCGAAGTTGGGCGGCAGCTTCCAAAAAAGCTGGGTGAAAAACAGGTAGGCCAGCCCCAACCGGGCGATCAACATGCCGATTTTGTACAGCCAGGTATCGAAGCGGGTGGTGTGAGAATCAAACAGGGTGAGCATATCAGCCTCCGTGGCGTGTACGGCGAAATTAAGTTCGCCGTACCTAAAAACTCAAGGTCTGCGCGCCGTTGACCAGGGCTTCGACCGCCACGGCTGCGCCGACCACTTTTGAGCCTTCGATAAGCTGTTCGGCAGTGATGTTGCGCGGTTTGATGCACGTTCCGCACACCCAAACCTGGCCGCCGTTCTTGACGAAGGTATCCAGCACGCCCGCCAGGGGCGCAAAGCCATCGGCTTGCAGGCCATCGGCATAGCCGCGCGTGGCGATCCACACGCCGTCAATCGTCAGGAGCAGGACTGCTTCTTGCCCGGCGGTGAGGGCGGCATTCGCAACCACCACAGCCAGGGTAGCGCGTTCAACATCGTCTTTGCCGTGCGTGTTGTGAATCATGACAGTTGCCATCGGAATCTCCTTATTTATGCTGAATAAGATAGTGACCGCCGCGCTCTTCGAGTAATTGATGGCCGGTCATGCGGCACCAGGCGGCGATGTCAATGGATACGGCGGCGTCGGTGGCGTGAATTTCCAATAACTGCCCCGAAGCCATTTTGCGCATGATCCCGGCAATCTCATCCATCGGGCCGGCGGCGCAGCCCTGATCGCCGGCATCGTAAAACTGATCGGCGTTGAAGAGCGGGGTGGCGTCAGCTTTTTTGATCTCGGCAGCTTTCTTCGCTGGTTCGCCCGACCAGATGATCAGGCTCGTTTCGGTGTGTCGAACGCCCACGGCGTTGCCAATGCCATTGGCCACTCAATCGCCCAGGCTGGTGACATCCGGGCTTTCGATGCGGGCGATCAAATCCCAACGCCCCGTGACGGCATAGACTTCCTTGATCACCGAGGCCGCCAGGCGCATGCCGGCCAGTTCTTGAACCAACTCCTGGGTACGGGCCGGTTCTGCTTCGATAAATACAAATGCTTGAATCATCGTCCACTCCTTTTCAATCCAACAGGTTTAGCGCTTCCAACGGAAGCGCGGTTTTCACCCTCAGGTAAATGTCTTCAACCCGGCGCTGCCGGTGCGGGCGATCACTTCGAGCTGCTCTTGAATGCGTTTCACGGCCTCAGCCAGCGGAAAGAGCGAGCGGCTGACCTGCATATCGGCGTCGGTGGAGAAGGGGTGCCAGAAAATGCCATCCAGGTTGGCGGTCACTTCGGGGATGACATTGGTCATGTTCAAATCCAGCCCTTCTTTGGAATAACCGCGTTTTGCCAGGGGGCGCACGAAGTGATCTTCATCGGGAATGCCCAGGCTGCGATGAAAAGCGCAGATTTCCTCCAGCCGGTGGGTGTTAACGGGCGTCTCGGTGGTGCTTAAACGCACGCGAAAGCCGCGCCCCTGCAAGCGTTGGATCGCCTCGACCGTTTTCTGCCACGCGCCGCGCCCGCGATAATGGTCGTGATCGTCGGCGTTGCCCCCATCCAGGCTGACCTGGATGATCAGGTTCTCGTTGGCAATTTCGCACAGCCGATCCAGGCGTTGGCCCTGCAGGATCATGGCATTCGTCAGCACGGTGGTTTTCACCCGCGCCGAGGAATAACTCAGCATTTCGTAGATGTCTTTCAGGAGAAACGGTTCGCCCCCGGTAAAAAAACGTCGCAGAAGCCCATCTCGATGGCTTCTGTGACCAGGCGCCTGACATTCTCCAGCCCCAGGGTTCGCCGCGGCGCGTTGGGGCTGGATTTCACCAGACAATAGCTGCAGCGCAGGTTGCAGTCATAATTGGTATACAGCCACAGTTTCCAGGGGAAAGCCGGTTGAGTGCAGGGGTTAGGGGGTGAATCGCTCATATCTTTTTCGATTGGGCCAGAAGGTAAGAAATTGGCGTGGGTTTATTTGCGTCAAGCCTTTTGGAGTATAACACGCCCCCTTTTTAATTTTGAGCATGTGGCGATGGTTAAGAAACGTGTAATCTTTACGCACACCCGCCGGTAGCGGTGTTCTTTACCGCCCATGTCGGCGTTGCAGGCGACATCCTGTTGCAACCCATCCACGCCATCGAAGCGTTTGCGTTGCTTCTCGCGCGCCGCTTCCACCCGCTGGCGCACCGATTCCGACGATTCCCCCAATCTTTGATCGCTCAACTTTTCATACGGACGTTCTGTGTCCGCACGAACGCACTATGTTCGCCTCCACACCGCGGCACTTCGATGTGGCAGCTACGCTCAGGTCAATCCGATCCAGCAGCGGGCCGGAGATGCGGGTCGTAAAGAACACGACTCTGGTATTTCGTCACCGCCCCCGATGAGCAGGAACAGGGTTTCACCGGGTCGCCGTAGTACAGCCGGGCGTAGGTGCTGCCCGCGGCACATAGGTCATCGTGTACGCTAACAATGGCTACAATTATCGTCCCCAATTTCCACCAGGATCAGCTTCTTGGGCGCAGTAGCGAATTTCTTGGCGCAGTTCAGCTTCCCCCAGGTGAGTACGATCTACGGCATCCATACAGGCCAGGTAAGCCGTTGCCTGTTGCTGCAGGATGGGCAGGTGAGTGCGGTAATCTTCATTTTGGAGCATGGCGGTTACGGCCTGGGCTTGCCATTGAATAAGCGGCCAACTGATCGGGCTGTAAGGCCGCGCGTTCTGGCTCGTTTGCAGGGCGTTTTGGAGCGCCAGGTGGTAGATGGCCGCCTGTTGAGCGCCAACCACTGCTTCCCACGCTGGCGATTGAGCCACCGAGCGGCGTGCTGGAATGCCTTTGAAGACAGATGCCTGTTGCGAAAGGTAGGCGATCCAATCCCAACAAGCCTGAGGGTCATCTACATGGCTGGAGATGAAATGTCCTTTGCTGCCCCATGAAACGAAACGAGCGGCAGGTACCACAGGCAAGGGGGCCAGCCCAACCCGATAACCCGGCGCTTGCCCATCGAACCAATCGCCAGGGTCGCTGAGCATCACTGTCCAAAAAGCCACTTTTCCGTTGATCATGGCCTGCTGAAGCTGTGACCACTCGCTGGTATAGGGCAAGAAAACCTGCGCCCGATGGAGTTCTGCCAGCCAATCCAGCGTATTGGCAAACGCGGGGCTGTCGAAAAAAGGAATCGGTGGGTCCGATTGAAAATCGGCGGCCAGCGCGCTATGCCCGGCCAGGAAGAGATCATCCATCGGGTTGAAGAGAACGCCATAGCTCAGGTCATTGGCCGTATCAGAAGTGGCGGCCTGGGCGAGCGCCACAAATTCGTCGAAGCTCCAATCGGGGTTTGGAGGTTTCAGGCCGCGTTTGGCCAGTAAATCGGCATTGTAGGCCATCACCTGAACATCTGCCAGGGCAGGCAACGCATAGAGGCTGTCTTCATTTTCATAAAGCGCCAGCAGGAGCGGATCAAAGTCCTGGGTGAAATCGTTGCGTTGCGCGTCGAAGAAGGTATCCAGCAGAAGCAGGTGATCGCGTATCTGCTCCCGCCCACCCCAGGCCATATCGGTAAAGCAGTCAAAATTCTCCGCAGTGAGGGCCATGCGATCAGCGCCCGATGGGAAAGAAAAGTCGGTCGTCACACGAATTTGGACTTCTGGGTGTTCTCGGTTGTAATGAGCGGCGACAATCTGTAGGGCCTGGCTTTCAGCCCCGAAGGAATCGTAAAAATAACGCACGGCGGTCACGCCAGGCGGCAGGGTCGGCTGCGGCGTGGCAACCATGCCAGCGGCAGGCGGCGTAGGTGTGGGCGGTAGCGAGGCTAGATAATCTTGCGCTTCGCCCAGAGCGGCGGTGAAATCCATCCCACTGGTCGCGCGCCATACCGCTTTGGTCACAACATTTTGAGCAAGCGTGTCATCGCTTCCATACCAGGCATGTTGAAGAATGTAGCGAATGGTGGGAGCAAGGTCAGGCGGGAATTGCTGCCAATAGGCGCTGGCATCGGCAGCGGAAATAGAGCCCGGAACAGCCAGACGCTCCGATTCCCTGGGCGAATTCTCACCCAGCCAGTGTTGCGTCAAAAAGTTGATCCATTGCCAGGCCTGACGCGGAGCACGGCTGCCGGCGCTTACCGCGATGCAATCTGCCCAGGCTGGAGACGTACGGGGCATCTCATCGCTGGAGGGGAAGGGGGCAAAACCCTGGCTGAGGAAAGCCGGGGGTGAATCCGCTGTGCCGGGCAGGGAATCTTCGAGGGTTCCGGGCCACATCAAAGGGTGTGTCTTGGCCTGAAACAGTGTGGGGAAATCGCTATCGGGCAGGGGGCTATCCCCCTGGATGATGATCCCACCTCCGGGGGGCAGGTAGATTTTTCCGGTCTGAATAAACTGGATGTACCATCCCACCGCTTGCTGTAAGGTGGCTGGGATCACCTGCCCGCCTTCTTGCGCCAGTGCCGCCGCAATCAGTGGAACGGGGAGTGTAGGGAAATTTTCGGCGTATGCATATCGGGATGGGTCCGCGTTCGGCTGGGCCAAAACATCCACAGCAGCGCGAAAATCGTCCCAGGTCCAACCTGGAGTTGGGCGCGGCAACCCGACAGAATCGTAGGCGGACGCGTCATAAAAGATGCCCTGGAAGCGAATACCGATTGGCAAGCCCAGCAGTCGGCCATTGGGGTCGCGGCAGGCATCCAGGGCGCCGGGCCAGAAATCGTCGGCGGCAAAAGCCGGGTCAGCATCCGCCAGAGATTGAAGGTCCTGAAAGGCAGCAGGAGCATCATTGAAAGCGCCACCGCCAATCAACAGGGTGTCGGCCACAGCAGCCATACGATACAGGCTTTCGCTGTAAGCGAGATCATCCCCAAATAAATCTTCAGGCCAGGCAACCAGTTCGACCTGAATTTCGGGGTGCTGGCGCTCAAACTCGGTGATGAGCGGCTGATAGCGCGGCCATTCAGTTTCGTTGGCCGGGAAGGTAATGGTGACGCTTTCTTCCGCGCCAACGACTTCGACCTCCACGCGGTTTAGCGGGGTAGGGTAGTTTTTGCGCGCGGGCGTGGCAGTCTGGGCCGCAAAAGAACAGGCCACCGCATGACACACCAACCACAATGCCAATGCGCCCCCCAAAAAACGACGCCAGGAAAAAGAATTCATCTTGAACATTCTACGGAATTTTGATCGCCAGACACCCCGATCCATGCACAAACGGGTCGCGGACTTCTTGGCGCAGCAGAGACTGATAGGGGTCAACCACATACAGTAGCTGCGCTTCGGCAGCGCCCCCGGCATCAGGCAGTAGAAGAACATCGTCCAGCAAAACTTCCTGTTTCTCGTCCAGGTGAACGAACAGGGCATCCTTTTGGCTGAAAGGGGCCTGACGGTAATTGAGAAACTTGACCAGGGCATAATCGAAGGGCCTGGGCGTCACATCTCCCAAATTCGACATCCAGATTTTGTAAGGAAATTGCTGGCCTCGTTGCCCGACCTGAAGGAACGACATTTGCCCAGCGCCTTGTGAAGGGTGCGGCCCGTTGAAATTAGCAAGCAGCAGCGGCGCCCCCCAATCTACCCCAGGCGGCGGCGGTGCGCCGACGGCATCGGGGGTAGCCGCGTAAGCCGGATGGTCATCCTCGCCAACAACAACGACCGTGCGAAAGCCGTTCATCAAACACGAATCGGCCTGTCGCACATCCAGGTCATCTGGACGTAGATAGGGGTCTTTGAAGACCAGGAACATCACATCGTGAGCGCTTGCTCCGGCGATATTCAGGGTTGTTGGGATGAACAAATCTTTCCCCGGCTGAATTTCAATTTCGTGCAAAAGACCCTCTTGCCCATCAAGCGTGAAAGGCACCTGTTGATAATCTACCAGGGCGGTGATCAAAAATGTTGAATCTTCGCCGCTCATCAAAACCAAATCGAGTGCCAATGGCTGCCCATTGGCAACACGAAACTCGAGATTTTGGGATAACTGTCCATAGGGAAGGTAACGTTCACCCGGGCGCACCAGGCCGACGTCAATTTGCAAGGCCGAATAAACATTTCCTTCACGCACATACTCCGAGCGTTCAGATAGCTTAGCGTGAACCATGACATCTGCAAGGGTTGCATTGGGACTGTTTGCTTCCCCCCACGAACAAGCACTTAGCAGGGAGAGCAATAACACACACCTGATGAACCACAGGCGCCAACTCACCCTTCGTATAACGAAAATGGTAATATTTTGCAGGGCAAATTTCATGGACTTCCTCGTAAAAAGATAAACTGGATTTCGTAAAACGCCGTGTCACACTATATCGAGGATTTACGATAAAGATCGGGTTCCCACGTTGCTGAATGCCCATGTGTTCAAGAAATTTGCCGACGTCACCTTCGTAAAAGCAAATTTCTATGACTGCACAGCCTAATAATTCATTGAAGTGTCAAATGATGAATTCTTGTAGCCCGGTGTGCTAAAGTAATGATGAGATTCCACTCTTGCGGAATACCAAAAAGGGCCATACGATTTATCGGTATTGCACCCAGCCCCATTGTCATTGGTGTTATTGTCACTACATGTATCTACCAGTGAGCCCGCAACACGCAGTTTCCCTGAAACCTGGATAGTGTTTTCGGTGAGGTCAGACTCACTTTCATGCGCTCCATTGTAGATTGTGCCAGGCGGGCTAACGCTGATCTCTTTCCACCCATCCGAAATACCCGTTCGAGTGGGCGCAGCTGCCGCTACTGTAGTCACAATACCCGTCAACAGCAGAACAAAAACAATCGCAATGCTCAACTTCTTTGTCAACATTTTTATACTCCTGAATTGATCGTTTGCAGATTATACGTTGTAAAACAACGTGGGATCCCAAGGGGCAAGTGTACGCGGTCGAAATCCGCCAACCAGCATGCTCACCAGCGAAAACGCTCAATTGCCGCCACAAACGATGGCAAATCCCTCACCTTGCCCAAAAATGACCAGGCAAAGGCAATCCCGATCACCCATCGGCAAAAAACGAAGGCGTAACCTTCTATCACGTTAGTTCATCCAATGAGCGCCTGCGCCAGGGCGCGTCGAAACAGGCGGATGAAGCTTCCGCCGACCCTGACAAAACATTAGCTTTCGGTATTGGCTGGAGAAAATAAAACAGCCCGTGACCGTCAAAGCATCCCATCTTCGACGCGGAGCACATCTTACCCCGCTCGCAATCATTTGTCCCTGGGGTTTTCCCTAGTCTTAGATTAAAAACAAATTAGAAAAACTCAAACGCCACTTGGGTTTCCCCCTGGCAACAGTTCATCCGGTCGGTGTGTGCAGTACCAAACGACAGCCTGCACCCGCGTTTCTACCCCTAATTTGCGAAAGAGATTGGCGGCATGGTATTCCACACCCTTGACGCTGACACCCAACATTTCAGCAATCGCTCTACTGTCATGGCAGCGGGCAAACAGCACCAACACCTGGCGTTCGCGCTCGGTCAGCGAACCCCACGGCAGGCCCACCTCACGCTCCCATCGCTCTGCCCGGGCGCGCTGCTCATCGGTGAACACGCACTCGCCACACACCGCCCGCCGAATGGCGTGGATGAGATAGCGGAACCCCTGATCCTTGCTCAAATACCCTTGCAACCCTTGCTTCACCGCCTGTGCCAGATATTTGCCGCCCTGATGCCCGCTCAGGATCAGAGCCACCGTCTCCGGACAATTCAGCCGCACCCAGGCGGCAATCTCAAAGGCGCTGCAACCCCGCATGTCCACATCCAGCAGCAGTACATTCGGACGCAAGTCAGCCACCAACGCCTGCGCCTGATCGCCATCTGCGGCTTCGCCTACCACCTTCAAATCAGGTACGGCTTCCAGCATTTCGCGAATCCCGGCGCGTGTCACGGCGTGATCGTCGGCTAACACAATGCGAATGGTTTCTTGTTCTGCCATCATTTATACACATCTCAGCAAAGACATTTTGGATAGGGCATGTTTGAATGTCCACCCATAAGCTGACCGATTTTATCAAAAAAAAAAAAAACGGAACAGCCGTCCGATTTTCTGATTCCACTGAACTGTGTGTGCCCGCCCCCAATACCCCGTCAAGACATCAACAAGCGCGGCCGATATTGTAGCGCCTCCGCTAGATGCGGTGGTTGGATTGCCTCGTTCCCCGCTAAATCGGCAATTGTGCGTGCCAGCTTGAGTATGCGATGATACGCCCGCGCCGAAAGCTGCAACTGATTCATCGCCGCCTTCATTAGCGAGCTGCCCGCATCGTCCAGGGCGCAATATTTTCGCACATCTGCCGGGCGCATGTCGGCGTTACACATCACCCCATCCACGCCCTCGAAGCGTTTTCTCTGCCGTTCGCGCGCTGCCTCCACCCGCTGGCGCACGGATTCCGAAGACTCCCCCAATCTTTGATCGCTCAACTTTTCATACTCCACCCGCGGCACTTCGATGTGGATGTCAATCCGATCCAACAGCGGGCCGGAGGTGCGGGTCTCAACGAACGAGACTCTGGTACTTGCAGGGCAGCACATTGGGGGAAGCAAGCGCTCACACATCGGTGGGGGATGCAAACTTGCAGGTTTGTTCTGCTTCTCCCCATAATTTATGTGTTAAAATCATCGCCACACCAGCCCGATTCGTATCCATAACGCCCAAACCCAAAATCCCTATGTCCTCTCCCAGGCGTTCTTCACTCACTCACTCACTCACTCACTCACTCACAGATAATTGCCTTTACGCGCTGGAAGGCCGCATTCGTAACCGCGCACACGCCAACGTTGGAAACTTTCCTTCGTTGGCGTTTTGATTCTCAGCCAGCAATCAACCCATGAACTACGCCTACACCTACGCCGGACTGCACATCCACTCAACCATCGAAATCCCCGAATGGGCCGGCTTTGAGCGTGCCGATTCTGACGATGCCGAGGTTCACATTGACCTGGAAAACGGCTCCCAGGGTTGGGAAACGCCTGCCCCAGATGCGCCCGTGGTGCGCGCCGATGTGTACCATTTCAGCGTGCCGGAGGTGGGCGCGTACCGGGTGTTGGATGGCCGCGAGATATGGGTCGCCCCAAACCCCGCAGCCGGTTGGCGGGAAGTGCGCCTGTTCATGCTCGGTTCGGCCTGGAGCGCACTGTGTTACCAGCGTGATCTGCTGGTGCTACATGCCAGCGTAGTACGCATCAAGGCGGACGCGGTGGCCTTTTGCGCTCATCCGGGGATGGGCAAATCTACCCTGGCGGCTTATTTGACGGAAGCCGGCCACACCCTGGTCAGCGATGACCTGACCCGCCTCGAACTCCCCGCCCAGGGATCGCCGCTGATTTACCCCTCGGCCCGTCGCTTGAAGCTGTGGCAGGACGCCCTGGACGCCCTGGACTGGGGTTCCGCCGTGATGGAACGCGACCACTATCGCTGCGAGAAATTCCACCTGCCGCTGGATGGCAACGGCGAGGTTCAACCCCTGCCCTTGCGGGCTATCTACATTTTGGAATGGGGGGAATTGGGGCTCACCCGCCTGACCGGCCAGGCCGCCCTGCAGGGGCTGGTGCGCGCCGCCACCTACCGCGCCCAATTGCTGCAACCGATGGGCAAGCTGGGCTGGTATTACCGCCAATGCCTGGCGCTGATCCAGCGCATCCCGGTCTGGCAGTTCCAGCGCCCCCGCGACCTGGAGCGCATGGATCAGGCCGTACACTATTTGCGTGAACACTGGAGAAAACAGGAAACCACATGACACCAATCACCCCCCAAACCCGCATCCGCCGCGCCGTGGATATTTTCTTTACCAAAGCCGATGACGAGGTGCTGGCCATTGATGAACAGGCCGGCTACTACTACGCCATGAACGAGACATCCAGCCGCATCTGGGAACTGATCGCCGAACCCTTCGACACGGCTCAGGGCAGGCCCGCCACTGTTGAGGCCATCTGCGCCCGCCTGTGCCAGGAATTCAGCGTGGATGCCGAGACCTGCCAGCGCGAAGTCATCCACCTGCTGAATGGTCTCCGCGAAGCCGGGCTTGTTCAAATGGATGAATGATGTCATTGCGAGGAGCGCGGATGCGGCATCCGCCTGCGACGAAGCAATCCCCTGGCCTGCGAGGAGACTGCTTCGCCAAAGACCGGCTCGCAGTGACATCTGAAAGTAAGTTTCTTGGAAGCGGAGTTTACAGAGCGAAGCAATCTCTGCACAGCGAGGGGAGATCGCTTCGTCGTAAAAAAACTCCTCGCGATGACACCGATGGATAAATCATGCGCCGAATGACAAACGCCCTGATCCAATTCCTGCGCCAGACCCCGCCGCGGCGCGGCCTGCTGATCGAGGCCGCCCTGGGGCTGCTTCTGGCGCGGTTGGCGCTGCGGGTGCTGCCCTTTCGGCGCTTGAAACCCTTTTTCAACCGGCCCGTGCATGGGCCGGAAGTGGACGGGCCGGCGCGCCAGCGCCTGCAAAAGGAGGTGGTATGGGCCATCCGTAGAACCGCCGAATTTTTACCCGGCAAGACGGTGTGCTTCCCGCGCGGCATTGTGGCGCAAGCCATGCTGCGGCGGCGCGGTGTGGCCACGACCCTGTACTACGGCGTTATGCGCCTGCCCGCAGGCAGCCCTGTTGCCCATGTTTGGGTGCAGGATGGTGCGCAAGGCGTGGTGGGGCATCACAGCGCTGAAGCCTGCCACATCCTGGCGCGGTATCCCGAATCGTGACACGTGGCACTTGCCACGGTCAACGAACCAACCACATTGAAGGAGTAAAAAATGAACACCAAGTCAATCGAAACCCCAACCCCTGAAACCAACCCCAAAGAATCCCAGCCCTCCCGCCCGTGGGTCACGCCTTCCTTCGAGCGCGTCCCTTTGAACGAAGCGCTAAATTGGATCTGGGCTGGGACGGATGCCGTGGGTCAAGAAAGTTAGCGTTATATAGGTAATTTATGATGGGTCTTGTTATTGCGAGCAAGACCCATCACATCGAAAACAAATGTAACGAAAGGAGGCCGCCATGGCAGGAAGGCAAACCACTTTGTGTATTGTGAATACCACTGAGATGGATATTGAAGGCATACACATTCCTGCGATGTACGGCCATCATTGGGCTGGTAGTGCGCGGCCTACTCAAGGCTTTTAGCGAGAATCAAAATACGGATGAGCGGAATCTTCGGCATCTTCAATCTGGACGGAAAACCTGTGCCCCGCGCCGACCTGGAAGCCATGCAGCGGGCAATGGACTATTGGGGGCCGCACGGTTCGGCCATCTGGCAGGAGGGGAACATCGGCCTCGGCCACCTGTTGCTGCACAACACCCCCGAATCCGTTAGCGATTCCCAACCCTTGCGCCACCCGCCCAGCGGTGTCGTTCTGAACGCTCACGCCCGCATTGATAACCGGGATGAACTGATTGCTGATTTGAGATTTGAGATTGAAGATTGGAAGCCTGATCCCCGATCACCATTCCCTGATTCCCAATCCCTGATTCCCGACAGCCACCTGATCCTCCACGCCTACCTGCGCTGGGGCGAAGACTGCGTCCACCATCTGCTGGGCGATTGGGCTTTTGCCCTGTGGGATCCTCGCCAGCAAAAATTATTCCTGGCTTGCAACCATTTTGGCATCAGCAGCCTGTACTATTACCGGGGGGCGGGTTTCCTGGCTTTTGCCTCCTCCATCAAGGGCCTGTTGGCTCTGCCGCAAGTGCCACAACAGCCCAACCTGCTGCGCATCGCCCAGGTGCTCACCGCCTGGCCCGGAGACGGCATCCTAACTGGCTACGAGGGCATCCTGCAACTGCCCAATGCACATACGATGACCATCACCGCAGATGGAACGCGAACCCGGCGCTACTGGTACCCCGCCGATACCCCGCCGCTGCGCTTTGCTTCGGATGATGATTATGTAGAAGCCTTCCTCGAAATCTACACCGAGGCCGTGCGCTGCCGCTTACGAACGCCACCTCCCCCCGCAGGCGGGGGGACCGAGGGGGGTAGAATCGGTGCCACCCTCAGTTCCGGCCTCGATTCCGGTTCGGTCTGCGCCCTGGCTGCCCGCGAACTGCGCGCCCGCGGTGGACGCCTGACCGCCTTCACATCCATCCCCATCTACCCCACCGCAGGTTTGACCGGGAAGAATTGGTATGGCAATGAAGCCCCCCTGGTTGAGATCAACCGCGCCTTCATCCCCAACCTGGATGTGCATTACATCCGCTCCGAGAATTTCGGCCCCCTGGCGGGAATAACTCGCGCGTTGGCATTGCACGACAGCCCCATGCACGCCGGGGGCAATATGTTCTGGGTTTACGACCTCCTGCAAACCGCCCGGCGGCAGGGGCTTGGCGTTTTATTGACCGGACAGGTGGGCAATGGTTCAGTTTCGTGGTCTGGCGGCGGCCCGGAGAATTACTGGCCGCTGCTGCTAGCCGGGCGCTGGGGCGAACTGCGGCACAAAGCCAAAAATGACCCCTCACTCACCAGGGCGCTTCGCAGCCATTTTCTGCGCCCCCTGGCGCAGCCCATCCGCAATCAGTTTGCCCGCCTGCGGCAAGTGGGCCGCCCGCCCTGGGCCGATTACGCCGCCATCCACCCGGATTTTGCCCGCGCTCTCGACCTGCAGCGCCAAATGCAGGTTGCCGGGCATGATCCCTTTTTCACCCCGCCTGCCGATCCCCGTCAGACGCAACGGCAATTGTTTCGCCTGAATTCAACCCTGGTTGGCATCTTCTGGGCAGAAATGGGCGCTGCTTACAACCTGGAAGCACGCGACCCAACCATGGACAAACGCCTGACCGAATTCTGCATGGCGATCCCCCAGGAGCAATACCGCCGGAATGGGCAAGAGCGCGCCCTGATCCGCCGCGCCATGATGGGCCTGCTGCCTGACGAAGTTCGCCTCAACACCCGCCGCGGCCGCCAGGCCGCCGACCTGGGCCACCGCCTGCTGGCTGAACTGCCCCAGGTGCAGGCCCTCCTCTCCCAACTGGAAGCCTGTGAACTGGCCCGCACCGTCTTAGACCTGCCCAAGATGCAATCCGTCCTGGCTGCCCTGCAGGCCGAAGTCAACTACAAAACGACCACACAGTCTATGACCATCCTGACACGCGGCCTGATGGCGGGAATGTTCTTGTTAAGGTTCGAGCAGCCATGAACGATTCGAAACTGGTCATTTTTCACCACATCCCCAAAACCGCCGGCACCACCCTGCGCGAGATTCTCAACCGGCAGTATGGCGAAGCTCAGGTTTTCGCAACCAACTGGTATTCAGGCGAGCGTTTGCTGGCCGAGCGTCCGTTTGGCATTTACACCGGCAATAAAAAGCCTGGCGAAACCTGGTATCCGGGGCTGCTGAGTGAAATCGCCTATCGGTACGAGTTTTTCCAGCGTGAGGCGGCCTCCCCCATCCACGCCATTTACGGGTTTCATTGCGAATACGGCCTGGCGCAATACATCTCCCAACCGTCAGAGACCTTCACCTTTCTGCGCCACCCGGTAGAGCGGGCGCTCTCCCACTATTATTTCACGGTGGATGTCCCCGATGGTTTGGACGAAGCCGGGCTGGAAGCGCATCTCCTGGCCCGCATCGAGGGCAACCTGCAAACCAAAATGCTCTCCGGGCCGCACGGCGCTGGCCCGCTGCCCCCGCCCAACGAGATGCTGGCGCGCGCCAAAGCCAACCTGAAATCCTGCGCGGTGGTCGGGCTGACGGAGCGCTTCGATGAAACCCTCCTGCTGCTCAAACGGCGCTTTGGCTGGCGCTGGCCCTTTTACGTGCGCAAACACGTCAACGCCAACCGCCCCAAGAAAGACGCCCTGCCCGCGGCCGTTTTGCAGCGCATCGCCGCCGAGAATGAACTGGATGCAGCGCTGTATGCATACGCCCAGGAATTGTTCGCCCAACAAATTCAGGATTATGGCCCGGGCTTATCCACAACGGTGAAGCTCTTCCGGCTGGTCAATTCCGCCTGGGGCCAATGGTACTCGCTCCGCCAGGCTGTTCGCCAGGGTCTCGCCAATTGGTATCATCAACGCTCGGCCCGGGGCCGGCTCGCAGCGCCGGGATTGCGCCCACAGGTGAGCCAATCTTTCGACGAAGGCCGATTGCACTTAGAAGTCAAGTTGGGGAAATTCAGCGTTGGCGAGTATGATTTTTTCGCCTCCCGCTGGAAAATTCGTCCCCCATTTGGTTTGATGATCAACGAAGAAATTTTGCTGCCACAGTACGATGGATTGGTTGATCTCAAGATCGAGAAAGCGCCCTCGGTTGTGTTGCTGGATGCGAAAAGCGGCCAGGCCCTGCTCAACCGGGAAACCCGGCAGCACGTGAACCTGGACGAATCTGAACGGTTGATCTGGCAAACCTTGGTGGAATATGGCGATATTGGCATAGCGCAAGAAAAACTTGAGACGCAGCCTGACGCCAACCCGCAAGCCATCGCGCAAGCGGTGTTCGGCCTGGTAGGCAAACTCACCCAGGCTGGATTCGCCCGCGTTTACCTTTCAGGTGGATAAAAGCCTCGGCCTGTATTGCAGCGCCTCCGCCAGATGCGGCGGCTGGATTGCCTCGCTCCCCGCTAAATCGGCAATCGTACGCGCCAGTTTGAGTATCCGGTGATACGCCCTGGCCGAAAGCTGCAACTGATTCATCGCCGCCTTCATCAGCGAACTGCCGGCATCATCGAGAGCACAGTATTTGCGTACGTCCGCCGGGCGCATGTCGGCGTTGCACGATGGCTGTAGGGACTCAGCATGCTGCGTTCCTACAGCCATCGCCCCTATGGCAAACCGTTGCCTTTGCTGTTCGCGCGCCGCCTCCACCCGTTGACGCACCATCTCTGACGATTCCCCTAATCGCTGATCACTGAGCTTCTCATACTCCACGCGTGGCACTTCGATGTGGATGTCAATCCGATCGAGCAGCGGGCCAGAGATGCGTTTCTGATACTTCGTCACCGCCCCGGCAGAGCAGGTACACGGCTTCACCGAATCTGAAAAATATCCGCAAGGACACGGATTCATCGCCGCTATCAACTGAAAGCTGGCCGGGAAGGTCAGCGAACCCTGCGCCCGGCTGATGGTGACAACCTTATCTTCCATCGGTTGGCGCATCACTTCGAGTACGCGCATGCCAAATTCGGGCAGTTCATCGAGGAAGAGTACGCCGCGATGGGCCAGCGAAATCTCGCCGGGGTGCGGCACGTTGCCGCCGCCGACTAACCCGGCATGGCTGATGGTGTGGTGCGGCGAGCGGAAGGGGCGGTTTTGGATCAGCGGCGTGTCGGGCGGCAGTTGGTCGGCCACCGAGTAGATGCGGGTCACGTCGAGCGCCTCGTCAATGGTCATTTTGGGCAGGATGCCCGGCATGGCACGCGCCAGCAGCGTCTTGCCAGCGCCAGGCGGGCCAGACATCAGGCAGTTATGCGAGCCTGCCGCGGC
This sequence comes from uncultured Anaerolineaceae bacterium, assembly GCA_964606085.1. Taxonomy (GTDB): domain Bacteria; phylum Chloroflexota; class Anaerolineae; order Anaerolineales; family UBA4823; genus CAIQJJ01. The sequence goes on along the minus strand of CAZSFD010000012.1, from coordinate 17,550 downwards.
CACTTCGAGCGCCCGTTTGACGTGTTCCTGGCCTTTGATCTCGCGAAAATCGGTGGCGGTGATGACGGGGATGTCTTCGGGTTTGATGTTGGGCTTCGGGGGGATCAGGCGGTCGCCGTTCAGGTGGGCGTAAAGGGCGGCCAGCGAGTCAACGGGGATGACTTCGAGATCGGGGATCAGGGCGGCTTCAGCGGCATCGTCGAGTGGGACGAAGACGCGCTGAAAGCCAGCCTGCCGGGCGGTGGCGGCCATCGGCAGCACGCCGCGGGCGTGACGTACACGTCCATCCAGCGAGAGTTCGCCTACCACCAGGCAGCCGTCGGCGGCTTTGGGCGGCAGCGCTCCGCCAGCGATCAGCACGCCCAGGGCGATGGGCAGATCGTAGGCGGGGCCTTCTTTGCGCACCGAGGCGGGCGCTAAATTGACGGTAATGCGTTTGCGGGGGAAGTACAGCCCGGCGTTTTTGATCGCCGATTGCACGCGTTCGCGGCTTTCTTGCACGGCGGCGTCGGGCAGGCCGACAATGACCATGCTGGGCAGCCCATCGCCAGTATCCACCTCGACTTCGACGATGACCCCATCCAATCCGACTACGGCGCAGGAATATACACGAGATAGCATGGCGTTAGTTTAGACGGCGCTGGATGAATTGTCAATACTTGTCGCCGCGGCAGGCTTGTGTAACAATTGGGGAAATTTCACGCGCCGGTCCGTTTTGGGGGGCGGCGGGTGTTTTTGAGGTGGTGCGCCGATGAAAATTATCTTTACCCGGCATGGCGAGAGCTATGCCAACGTCATCCATGAAATTTCGGATATGGGCCTGAAGCACCCGTTGACGCGCACGGGCCGCCAGCAGGCGAATGCGCTGGCCGAACGTCTGGGGATGTATGGCATTACCCGTATCTTCTCCAGTCCCACGCTGCGAGCCATCGAAACGACCATCATCGTGGCCCACCGGCTCGACCTCGACTACGAGATCACCGAGGCGCTGCGCGAAATCCAACGTGGGGCGCTGGAAGGCCGTTCGGACGAGGCCGCCTGGAAGATCATGTACGAAACTTCTCATGCCTGGATTGCCGAACAGGATTGGGATCGCCGCACCGAAGGCGGCGAAAATCTGCACGATGTTCGTCAACGTTTTATGCCGTTTTTGGCAGATTTGGAACGACAATACAAGGAAACCGATGAGGTTATTTTGTGTGTTGCCCACGGCGGGCTGTTTGGCATCATGTTGCCGCTCGTTCTTTCCAATGTAAGCTACGAAACCAGTTCTCGTTACGGGTATGATCACACGTGTATCATCGAGACCCAGTTCACTCCGGCAGGGTTGACCTGCACCGCATGGAATGGAGTCAAAATTTGAACGATCACGCCATTCAAACCGAATCGCTGCGCAAAGAGTTCAACGGTAAGGCCGCCGTGCGCGACCTGACGCTGACCGTGCAGCGCGGCGAAGTTTTTGGCTTTCTCGGCCCCAATGGCGCCGGCAAAACCACCTCGATCAAGATGCTGCTGGGCCTGGTGAAGCCGACCTCGGGCAGCGCCACGGTGCTGGGGGTGCCGATCAGCAAAGTGCAGGCGCGTAAAAAAGTGGGCTTTCTGCCTGAACATTTCCGCTTTCACGATTGGCTGACGGCGGGCGAGTTTTTGCGCCTGCATGCCGATCTGTATGGCATCCCGGCGGCGCGTTCGCGCCAGCGCATCGTCGAATTGCTCGAACGGGTGGGGCTGGCCGAACACGCCGGGCAGAAGTTACGCACCTTCTCGAAGGGCATGTTGCAGCGGGTGGGTCTGGCCCAGGCGCTGCTCGACGACCCGGCCCTGGTCTTTCTTGATGAACCCACTTCGGGCCTCGACCCGGTTGGGCGGCGCATGGTGCGCGACATCATTCGTGATCTGCGCCAACGCGGCACGGCGGTTTTTCTCAATTCGCACCTGCTCAGCGAGGTGGAGATCACCTGCGACCGGGTGGCCTTTGTCAAACACGGCGAGGTGCTGCGGGTAGATGTGCTGAACGCGCTGGTGGAGGGTGAAGTCTCCGTTGGCATTCGCGCAACAGGCTGGACGCCCGCTATGGTGGCTGGCCTGGCTCGCTGGGGGCAGAACGTCCGGCTGGATGGCGAAACCTGTTCGCTCACGCTGGCTGGCGAGGCCGACCTGCCCGAGGTCAACCGTTACCTGGTGGCGCAAGGTTTGGCCGTGTACGCCTTAACGCCGCAGCGGGTCTCGCTGGAAGACCTGTTCATTCAAATCGTGGGCACGGATGGAGGGCTGTAAGATGCGTATCTGGGTGATCATCCGGTTGACGGTGCGCGAGGCTGCGCGGCGTTGGGTGCTCTGGGCGGCTCTGGCGTTGGGCGTGGCCTTTTTGGTGATCTATGCGGTTGGCGTGCGCGCCATCCGCCTGGATATGGGCTCGAGTGGTTTTTCCAACCCGCTGATCGAAGCCCAGGCGATGAACTTTTTCTTGCAGGCGGGGTTATACGTGGTCAATTTTTTGCTGCTGATGATGTCGGTGTTGACCTCGGTGGATACGGTGTCGGGCGAGATCAACTCCGGCACGATCCACGCCCTGGTCAGCAAGCCGGTGCGGCGTTGGGAGATTTTGTTGGGCAAGTGGCTGGGCTTCGAGCTGATGCTGACGGCCTATTTCGCCCTGATGGCAGGCGGGGTGCTGGTGATCATGCGTATTTTTGGCGAGTATAGCCTTTCTGACCCATGGGGTGGGTTATTTTTCATCTGGCTAAACACGCCCTTGTTTCTGAGCATCTCTTTCGTGGGCGGGGCCTATTTTTCGACCATTGCCAACGGGGTGTTGGCCTTTGGCCTGTACAGCGTGGCCTTTATCGGCGGGTGGATCGAGCAGTTTGGCACGTTCTTTGAAAATGAAACGGCTATCAATATCGGTATCGTGTGCAGCCTGATCATGCCAGCCGAGGCTTTGTGGCGTATGGCGGCTGGCGAAATTCAATCTACCCTGGCGCAATTGACCAGCAGCTTCACCTCGCCGTTTTCGTTGGGAGCTGCGCCAAGTTCGTTATTCGTGGGGTACAGCATCTTTTACATTTTTGTGGCCGTTGCCCTGGCTATACGGCGCTTCGCGCAGCGCGATTTGTGATGGTCGTGGCGTAAACCTGTGGTTTGCGAACACCGCAAGTCGGAGACTTGCGCCACGGGCTGTTTTCGTAATCGTTAATGTCCGCATAATTCAGATACTTAAGACCTGAATTGTGATAAACTAAAATTAATATCAGCAAGACAATCATTTTGAAATGGACTGGAAGGAGAATTTTGCTATGAAGATCAGACTCTTTCGACCTTTGTTTATGATTGCCTCATTTGCGGTAATCGTCAGTATGGCGTGCAGCCTGGCTACCGCCGCACCCACCGCCACCCCCCCACCCGAACCCACCAAAGAAGTGGTTCAAGAACCCACCCAGGCCCCCGAACCCACCGACGAACCTGAACCGACGAAGGAGGTTGTCGAGGAACCCACCCAGGAACCTGAGCCGGAAACGCCCAAGAACGTTGTCACTGGCCTTGAAAATGTCAAAGATGCCATGGTCTACATCAACGTCGAAGGCACCTGGCGCGAACCAGAAGGTTTTCAGGTGAATGTCGGTTACATTGGCTCGGGCTTTATCATTGATCCTTCGGGCATTGCCGTCACCAACAACCATGTCGTCACCGGGGCGGCCCTGGTGAAAGTGTATGTTGGCGATGAAGAAAAGCCCCGCAGCGCCAGAGTGTTGGGCGTTTCCGAATGCTCTGACCTGGCCATCATTGACATCGAAGGTGATGATTTCACCTATTTCGAGTGGTCGGAAGAAACGGTCAAAGTCGGCACCAAGGTGTATGCAGTTGGCTTCCCTGGGGGACTGTACACCCTCACCGACGGTATCATCTCGGCCACAGACGTGTCTGGCCGTACCGTCTGGTCATCGGTAGATGAAGTGCTGCAGCACACCGCCAAGATCAACCCCGGCAATTCCGGCGGCCCGCTGGTAACGGAAGATGGCAAGGTCATTGGCGTCAACTACGCCAGCATTTCGTCGGCTGATCGCAACTTCTCGATTGCCCCCAATGAAGCGCTGCCGATCATCAAGCAATTGCAGGTCGGCAAAGATGTCGACTCGATTGGCATCAACGGCATCACCCTGGTAGATTATGTGGATACGAACGGCAACCCGTTGTATGGCCTGTGGGTACGCAGCGTCAAGCCAGGCTCGCCCGCCGACAAAGCCCGCATCCTGCCCGGCGACATCCTGTACAGCCTCAGCGGTCAGGTCCTGGCGACCGATGGCACCCTGGGCGATTACTGCGACATTCTGCGCAGCCACGGCCCGGGCGACACCGTAGACATGGAAGTTGTCCGCTTCGATACACTGGAAGTGCTGGCGGGGCAACTCAATGGGCGCGAACTGGAAGTGACCGGTCTGCTCTATGGCGGCGGCGATGATAATGGCAGCAATGACAACGGCAACGCCAGCGGCGGTTACGATGCCGCCAATGGGGTATACACCGAATATATGGCCGTGCAAGATGATACCGGCACCATCGAAGTATCTGTGCCCGTTGCCTGGGGCGATATTAACGGCGGCATCTGGAGCGGCACCTGGGGTAATTACAAATTCGATGCCCCCGCCATCACCGCTGCCGCAGACAGAGATGCCTATCTCAACGGATACAACGAATCGGGCATCTTCTTCGCCGCCTCCGACGACTTAGGACAGATCGGCGGCTTTGTGCAACTGCTCGATGGTCTGCGCGGCTGGCACGAAGATGATTGCAAGCTGGAAGGCACCTATGACTACGGCGAGGGCGATTGGTATGACCCCTACTACGAAGGCAAGTTCGACTTCTGGACCGATTGTGGCGGCACAGATACCAGTGTTCTCGTGCTGGCCGCCCGGCCCAAGGACGACAAAACCGCCTTCCTGATCATCGTGGATGTCTACCTGGTCAAAGATGGCGATATCGAAGCCTTGTTTGAAATTTTGGATAGCTTCCAGGTGGTTGGCAATTTCTAATTGATTTTGCCAGTTCCAAGCATAAAAAGAACGGCGGGTATCAACCCGCCGTTCTTTTTATGTTTACTCGCCGCTGCCAATGCCCAGCGGCACCCACTTCTTCTCGTCTTTCAGGCGGTGCTGCCCGCCGCCGCGCTCGTGGATGTCCTCGAAACCGGCGGGTTTGATGAACATCTCATCGCCGTCGAGCAGGCCGGTGAGGCCGCTCTGGCCCGGTTCGAGGCGCTTCTGGCCCTTGTAGCGGGCGGCATCGCGGGGGTGATAGTCGGTGGGTTCTTCGTACGTGGTGATAAAGCCCTCGAAGTTGCGCAGCACAATTTTGTGGTCAGACATCGAAAGCAAATAATTGGGCGTGACGGGGATTTTGCCGCCGCCGCCGGGGGCATCTACCACATAGGTTGGCACGGCAAAGCCCGATGTGTGGCCGCGCAGCCCTTCCATGATCTCGATGCCCTTGGCCACCGGCGTGCGGAAGTGGCCGGCCCCTTCGACCAGGTCACATTGGTAAAGGTAATAGGGCCGCACCCGCATCCGCACCAAATCTTGCACCAGTTGGCGCTGGATGTGAACGTTGTCGTTGATCCCCGCCATCAGCACGGCCTGGTTGCCCAGCGGCACACCGGCGCGGCTGAGCTTGTCGCACGCTTCGGCCAGTTCGCGGGTGATCTCGTTCGAATGGTTGACGTGGATGTTCAGCCACAGCGGGTGATATTTTTGCAGCATATCGCACAGTTCATCGGTCACCCGCATCGGCAGGAAGACCGGCACGCGGCTGCCAATGCGGATAATTTCGATATGTGGGATTTCGCGTAGTCGGGCAATGATTTCCTCGAGAATTTTTGGCGCCAGCACAAGCGGGTCGCCACCGGAAAGCAGCACGTCACGCACCTGGGGTGTACGTTTGAGATACTCGATCTGCATCTCGAACTCAGCCCGCGAAAACTGCGCCAGGGGGTCGCCAACAATGCGCGAGCGCGTGCAATAGCGGCAATACGAGGCGCACTGTGTGGTGACGAGCATCAGCACCCGGTCGGGGTAGCGATGCACCAGGCCCGGCACCGGCGAGTGGTGGTCTTCGGCCAGCGAGTCTTCCATCATGGCGGTGAAGGGCACCATTTCGGCATCGGTGGGGATGACCTGCTTGCGAATGGGGTCATCGGGGTCGTCGGGATCGATCAGCGAGATGAAGTAGGGCGTAATATCCACACGGAAGATGCCGGGGACCGAGAGTGCCTTGCGCTCGCTCTCGGTCAGCGCAAACACCTTTTCGATCTCTTCGACGCTGTTGAGGCGGTTGGACAGTTGCCAGCGCCAACTCGACCATTTGTCATCGGGAATATCCGCATAAACCGGGGCTCGCTTGGATGGAAAGGGGAGAGTGGGCATGGAAAAACTCCTTTATGCACAAAGATCATGGTTTCGAGGCCGTTCTGCGAACGGACGCTCAAGCGGCGTTAACTGGTTACGGGCTGACCAGCACTTCGATGCTGGAAAGATGCGTCAGCCCATCGGGACGCGTGCCACGCTGACTGACGCTCAAGCGTACCCAGGTGGGTGAGTCCACCAGGTAGGGCATTTCGACCGAGAAAGCGCCGAAGCCCGGCAATTGGCCGCCCTCGGCGTGAACGGGGGTGTTTTGGTAGCCAACCAGTTTGCCTTTGGCGTCGGTCAGTTCGATCAGCACGTCGCCGCGTTCGAGGCGCGCCTGGCCGCTGACGGTGATCTTGCCGCCCTGGATGAGCGAGTTGACCGCCGGTTGGCGAATGACGATGCTTTCGAGCAGATCGCCATTGGGGGTAATATCGTTTTCGCCGAGCGAGAGCAAAATCACCTCCACCGAGGCCAGCGAGACCAACCGCCCAAAAGTATCATCGGTGCTGACCACAAGACGGGCTTTTTCTGAAACGCCTTTGATCTCGAAGTCAATCTCTTCCAACACACCGATCACCGGGCCAATATCTTCGGGATAGTTTTGCACCAGGCGCACCAGCAGTTGGCCTTCTTCGCCGAGCAACTCAATGCGCACGCGGTAGGTGGGGCTGGCCTTCAAATAGGCGTACATCCGCAACGGCGAAAGAACTTTCGACATTGGCCCTGGCGCGAACAGTTGAATGGCCGCCGGGATGATTTCGGGCGTGAGTGTGATGGTGGGGGTACGCGTCGGGCGGCGGGTGACCGTGACGGTGGGTGTGATGGTTGGGCGCGTGGTGGCGGTGGCCGTGGGGCCGGGCGTGGGCGTGGTGGTGCGGGTGCGCGTGGGTGGCACGGGCGTAACCGTGGCCGGCAGTGTGGGCGTGTCGGTGGGTGGGCGCAGCGCCGCGGCCGTCATGGCGATCACGGTGGGCAGGTATTCGGTTGGGTAGGGCGTGGGGAAGGCGCTGGTCGGTGGGGTCGGTTGACAGGCGGGGCAAAGCAGGCAAATCAGCAAGAGCAGCAAGCCGGGCAGAACATTCCGGCGGAGATGGCTTGTGAAGGCTGGCATGGAGACTACCCGGTCAGGCCCCTGGCGCATATTGGGCGATCACATCCAACAGCGCTTGCAAGCGGACGGGTTTGAGCATGTAGGCCTGCGCTCCGGCGGCAAGGGCGGCATCGGCGGCATCGAGTTCGGGGCCAGCCGAAAGAACGATGATGGGCAAGGCGGCCGTGGTTGGGTTGGCGCGCAGTTGGCGCACAACCTCCAGCCCGCTGGTGTCGGCCAGGTTCATATCTACAAACACCAGGTTGGGCAGGCTTTGTTGCAGCTTTGCCAGGGCATCTTCGCCGCTGTACGCCAGGTCGGCCTGGTGGCCGAACATCTCCACCGCTTTTTTGAGCGTCATCAGGGTATCTGGTTCATCATCTATAAATAAAACGCAGGCCATAAGGATTTCTTTCGTGGCAATAATCAGACAGGATTGGTTTTATTTTACCATGAGCGGCAGCCAGGCCCCCAGCGCCCAACCGAGCAGCCCGCCCAGCAGCGCGCCGGCGGCAATATCTGAAACGTAATGTACCCCCATGGCCACGCGTGCCAGCGCCACCAAAGGCCCCCAAACGAGCAGGGCCAAGCCCAGCCAGGTTGGCCCGACGATCAGCGTAAGGATGCCCAGCAGGATGGCGCGTGCGGCATGGCCCGATGGAAACGAATGCGGATCGGTGCTGCGATAGATGGCGCCCCATTCGCCTGCCGGGCGCTGCCGCCGCACCGTGAACTTGACCGCCAACACGATCCCCGCCGTCATCACGATTCCCAAGCCCAAAATCAACGCCAGGCGCTTCCACTCGGCGTTGCCGGCCAGCCACACCCCGGCCAAAGCCAGCAGCCAGAACCACGAATCGCCCGAATGCGCCAGGATGATGGCGGTGTTGCGCAGCGGGCCGGGCTTTTCGGCCAGGCGCAGGCGTTGGGAGAGTTGGGCGTCGAGGGTGAGCAGGTTTTTCATGGAGATGGTGGGCTGCGTAGTGACGACGTTAGTCGTTAGTGGGGGCAACTGACGACTAACGTCGTCACGACCATTTTCATCCACGTTTAGCCAGGTCAGCGCGCATGATTTCAAGTTGGTGCGGTTTGTCCACATCCATGCCCACCTCGGCGTGGGGGCAAACGATGGCACACGCCTTCAGGTTCATGCGCTGGCTGACGCGTTCGGCGGCCTGTTCCAGCGAAAGTTGACGCAGCAACAGCAGCGCCACCGTGTCGAGGCCGAAAAAGGCAGCTTGTTGCAGGGGGTTTTTGCGGGCGCGGATCAGCTTCGCCCACAATTCTTTGTGGGTGGTCGCAACACGAACGCGGCCCACGTTCATATCGCCGCCGCAAAATTCCTGGTCTTTCAGGCGGGCGTAGGTGCGGCGCGAGGTTGGAAAGCGCGCTTCCATGGTCTGCCGGGTGATGATGTTGTAGCAAATATCGCCGCCGCTGGCGATGGCAGCCTGTGTCACCCAATCTACCATCGCCGGGGTGATGCCGGGAATATCGGATGAAGCCAACAGGATATATTCGGCAGCCGGGTTGAGTTCCACCACTTTGGCGATGCCGCTCTGAATGTTGGCGATCATTTCGCCCTGGTTGGGCAGCCGGGCGCGCACTTTGCCGCTGGCAGGAAATTCTGCTTCGCTCAGGCCGATGATGACCACGTTTTCGATGGAAGTGGCCCCTTCGAGCGCATCTACCACCCACTGGATCATCGGTTTGCCAGCCACATCGAGCAGCGCCTTCGAGCGGCCCTGCGTGGCTGCGTAAAGGGGTTCGTCAGGCTGCGGGACGCCTCCCGCCATGATGACAGCATCCATGTCAGAGGTACTCCTGATATTGGGGTTCAAGGCCGAGTTGATCGATCAACTGGCTGATTTCATCCATCGAGAGCGGGCGGCCCTTGCCTGCAACGGCCACCAGGGCGGCTTCGAGCATGTTGGTGCCAAACGAGCGCCCGTCAATGACCGGCGTGCTGGTGACGAGGTGTTTCACGCCTGCACGCCGGAAGATTTCCACATCTTCGGTTGTGGTGGTGTTGGTGACGACGATTTTGGCGTTCAGCTTTTCGGGCAGGTGGCGCTTGATGTAATGGCAATCGCCAGCAACCACCGGGCCGAACTGATAGTATTGTTCCCACTTTGGCGTGTGTTCTTCCTGCTTTTCGCCGGTGGGGTAAAGCCACTCAAAAGGCAGCCGCCCGACGATGGGCATCAAAAAGGCCGCGGCGGTCTTGAGTTGGCGTTCACTGCGCAGGGGGATGGGCAGGCCGAGGGCGAACATCAGGTCGCCAAAGATGCACTGGTAGCCGGCATCGAGAAACGATTTTGCCATGCCCCAGCGATCTACGGCGCTGACGATGAAAACCTTCTTCTCCGGGATCAGATGGCCCAGGCGTTCATCCAAAAAGCGGGCGATGCGCATTTCAAGCGTGTTCTTGATCCCGCCGCCATCTACCAGCGGCGTTTTTTGGATGAAGCGGGCGATTTTGTGTGCGGAATACAGGTTATACCAGCGTTTATCCACCCACAGGCCCATATCGGTGCCGCCCATGCCGAAGGCATCCACCTTGCCATCCAACTCGCGGTAAAGCTGGGCGGCCTTTTCCAGGTCGCCATCGGTGCCAATGCGCTCGATGCTGACCTGCTCGCCGAGTAATTCGATCTCGACGGCCTTATTGCGTTTCGACGAACCAATGCTGATGCTGACGGCGCGTTTCATGTTCAACTCCTGTGTCGAAGGTCGAAAGTCGAAAGTCACAAGTCAAAGGTCGAAAACCAGTGTCTTGACTTGCGACTTTTGCCCTTTGACTTGCGACCTTTTTCACGTTCCCCAATCCCGCAAATATAGAAAATCATATCCGATGGTGCGGTTGGTGAGCTTGGCGATGGGTGGCAGAATGCGTTTGAAGTGGTTACGACGGATGCGAGTGACGACCGTCTCGACGAATTTTTCAGCGAAACCGGCGTCCACGCAGTCAGCCGGGCTGTAGCGCTGATCCACCAACAGGTAGAGCAGGCGATCTACTTCGTCGTAGGTAAACCCCAATTCGCCCTCATCGGTTTGGCCCGTCCACAGGTCGGCGGTGGGGGCTTTGGTGAGGATGGCTTCAGGCACGCCGAGGTCGCGCGAAAGTTGGCGCACCTGGGTTTTGTACAAATCGCCAATCGGGTTGAGGGCGCAGGCTGAGTCGCCGTAAAGGGTGGTGTAGCCGAGCAAAATTTCGGTTTTATTGCCAGTGCCCACCACCAGGCCCTTGAAGGCTTCGGACTGGTCGTAGAGCGTGATCATGCGCATGCGCGCCATAATGTTGCCCTTTCTCATGCGACTCATTTCCGGCTCGCGGGCGATCAGCGGGTCGGCCATGTCGGTGATGGGGATGGTCAGCGCCTGCACGCCGAGCGCATCAATCACGGCCTGGGCGTCGTCGAGTGATTCCTGCGACGAGGTGCGGTAGGGCATCCGCACGGCGAGGACGTTCTGCGGCCCGAGGGCGAGGGCGGCCAGGTAACACGAGAGCGCTGAATCAATGCCGCCCGAAAGGCCGATCACGGCGCGTTGGTAGCCCACGCGGGTGATCTCTGAACGGATGAAGCCGGTGAGAATTTGGCGGGTGAGGTCGGTGTGGAGGGTTAGATCGATCATGGGGTTGAACTCAAGCGAAGGCGGATAAATTCGAGAAATTGGCGTAAAGCTGTTTCTGACTGATCCGAAATATCACTGGGTTGCAAATTTTCTTCACGGCCATCGTGAAAGTGTTTGGGGAAAGTGGCGATTTCGGGGTGATCCGGCGCATTGTCATGGCGATGAATCTGGCCGCGCACCGAACGTTGTTCCCAGTGATACGAATAATCGCTGCCCGTGGGGTTGAGCCAAATATCTACCATTGAGCCATCGCGGATTAACAGGCGCAGTTTCAGCGGCACATCGGCTCGCCGAAAGAATAATTTTGACTCAACCACAATATCGCCAAACTCCTGCCTGGCGATTTGATCGAGTGCATCATACATCTTCGGCCTCGGGCAGCAACGTTTCGAGGTGCGCCAGGTGGTTTTCTAACGTTTCCCATTCAATGGCATCTTCCCAGGCGGGGTGGCTGTAAATTTGTCCAAGTTCAATGGTATGGCGAAGTGCTGCCGATGTGTTCACACGGTAACGATCCTGAAAATCGGCGATATCCATTTGAGTGGCCCGAATTTGCTGCAACAGGTAGGCCCGTAAGCTGCGCTGAACCAAACCTTCTACGGGCATGTGTAATTGTTCAGCTAATCGAGAAACCGTTAACGGCATGGTTGTCATCGAAATTCTCCATCAATTCAAGATTTCTTCTTGCCGAATATCCCGGCAAGTCGCCCAAAAAGCCCGCCCGAGGATGGTTGGGCGGCTTTTTGCGCCGCAATGGCCGGTTGGCCCAGCCGAGCCAACAGCTTGTTGACATCGGGTTCGCGGTCGAGCAATTCGAGCAGCAGTTCGCCGGGGATTTTGCCGTTGGCCAACTGGTGTTTGATCTCTTGCTCCGTCCAGCCGTAGATCAGCATCAATTTCAACAAGTTGACCGGTTCGAGCAGCACATCCAGCGCTTTGCTATCGGGCACGCGGTCGAATAGCTCGATCAGGGCGCTGGCGGCGCTGCGTTTGCTGGCAGGCGCGGCGGGTTTGGGGCTGGCCGCCGGTGATGCAGTAACCGCCGGGCCTGATGCAGCTTTGCGCTCCACCAAATGCTCCGTGCCGCAGTTCGGACACGTGAAGCGGTCGGGTTCGGCAGTGGGCTTGAGTTGGCCGCCGCAGGTCGAACAAAGCAGGGGGGTGATTGCAGGCATCTTATTTCAACGCTCCACAATGCGCGCCATCTCACGCATCACCAGGGCCGTGCGTTCGTCGCGCAGCAGGGGCAGGCGGGCACGCGTGCGATGGAGTTGGTTCAGGTCAATTTCGGCCAGCGTCAGGCCCTCTTCCTGGTAGGGGCCTTTGGCAACCAGGTCGCCATTGGGGTCGAACACGGTGGCGCCGCCCCAAAAGTTGAGGCCGTCTTCGTAGCCGACGCGGTTGGTGTGCGCCACGAAGGATGTGAACAGGCTGGCGTAGGCGCGGTTGATATGCTCCACCCAGCGCGCCGATTCGAGTTGCGGCTGCGTGCTGATGCCGCGCCCCGGCGAGGCCGAGGTGAACAGGAACAGGTCTGCGCCATCGAGCCAGAGCAGATACGGCGGCGAAGCGTGCCAGAAGTCCTCGCAGATCAGCACACCCACGCGGCCAAAACGGGTGTCGAAGGCGCGCACATGATCGCCCAGGGCGAAAAAGCGTCCCTCGTCGAACAAACCGTAAGTGGGCAGGTATACCTTGTGATGGACATGCACCACCTGGCCCTGCGAAAGATAGGCCGCGGCAATGTAGAAGCGGTTGCGGATGTCCTCATCCACAAAACCCACCACCAGATCGAGATGGCGGCTGGCCTCCAGCAGCGGGCGAAAGATCGGGTCATCGGCGGCGGGGCGGTGGGCCACGGTGGAGGCCAGGTCTTGCAGCACGTAGCCGGTTAGTGAGAGTTCGGGGAAGATCAGCAAATCTGCGCCGCAGGCACGCGCTTCTTTGACCAGGGCCAGGTGCTTTTCCAGGTTGGCAGGCACATCGCCGAGGCAGGTGTTGATTTGAGCGAGAGAGAGGGTAAGTTTCATGGATTTGTTTCCAATCAGGCGAACCAGTGCGCTTAATCATACCAAATCAATGAGGGAAAGCGATGGGGATTTTCTTTCGCTGCTTAACCCCGCCCGGCGATCAATCGCCGGGCTACGATACAGCGCCCGATCAATCGGGCTTCGAGCCGGTTTGAACCGGCGTTGCATCGTAGCCCGGGCATTCATGTCCGGACGGGGATCATGGGCGACGAACAAGCCTGTCGCCATAATGGTCACGTTTGACAAGGCGAGTATAATCGCCCGCATGTCTCGACACATCCTTTTCATTACCCTGCTTGCCTTTTGCCTTGCCGCCTGCCAACCCGCCGCGGCGCAGCCGGCTGCTACCATCACCTTTACCCCCTTTCAGCCAGATATTTCCGCCACCCCGGCCCCAACGAACACCTTCACGGCCTCGCCCTTGCCGCCGACGGCCAGCCTGATCCCCGCGCCAGCCGAAACCGCCACACCTTTGCCCCCGCCCACCGAAACCGCCACCCCCACGCCTATCCCGCAAACCACCCTGCTCTTCACCGGCGTGATCGTCCCCGCCCGCTGCGTGCAGGCCGCCATAGATGCCAACGATGGCAACGCCGATTACATCTTCGACAATGTGCGAGATTTGATCCAAAGCGCCGATGTGTCCATTGGCACGTTCAACGCCACCATGAGCGACTACCCCCCGCATACCGGCTGCGTGTTCACCTACGTGTTGGTCGGCGGCTCATCCAACGCTGACGCCCTGCAGCGCGCCGGCTTCGATGTGATGAGCGTGGCCACCAACCACATCAAAAACTGCGGCATCGGCGATTGCGGCGACCGCGCCTTCTTCGACACGCTCGATAACCTGCGCCGGGTGGGCATCACGCCCGTGGGCGCAGGCAACGACCTGGCCGAGGCCATGCAGCCGGTCGTCGTGACCGTCAATGGCGTGCGCTTTGGGATTGTCTCGTTGGGGATGGTGGAGCCGCTGGTGTTTGCCAGCGCAGATACGCCCGGCATTGCCGTCCTGACCGAGGCCAACCTGCGCCAGGCCATCGCCGACGCCCGCGCCGTATCGGATGTCGTCATTGCCATGCCGCACTGGGGGCCAGAAGACAGCCCCGACCCCAACAGCTATCAGCTCGATTTCGCCCGCATCGCCGTCGAAGCCGGGGCCGACCTGGTGGTGGGCAACCACACCCACGTCGTCCAGGCTACCCAGGAGATTGACGGCGTGCCAGTGTTTTATGGCCTGGGCAATTTTGTCTTCGACCAGACCTGGGATTTGGCGCACCAGCAGGGGGTGATCCTGCGCATCACCTACGAAGGCACGCAGCTGGTCGGCTACGAATTGATCCCCACCCACGTAGATGGCGATGGCACCGTCCACATCGCCGACGAAGCTGAAGCCACTGATGTTTTGCAGCGGATTTGGGATGCCAGCGAACGGATTCGGTAACATCAACACATCAAAGCAAGCGAGCAATGGCATTCCAAAAAGAGCGGGTAGTTCCAAAGCGTCACCAAACTGTTCGACCCAAAAACGAATCCGTTCGCGATCTAAGTTGGGGTGGCTAGCGGCGATCCCTTGAATATCGGCCAAATCCTTCGGTCGGTGCGCCACCGCTTTGAGAATGATCAAGTCTTCGGGAGTGGGTAAATGCAGTTGGATTGACCCCATCTCTACAACCATGCTGCGTTTGACCATTTCGATTTCAAAAGGGAGAATGCCCAGGGAAAGGTCAATGTCTGTTCCACTGGCGCTATGCCGCAATAACAGCACACGATTCTGGCGAGCGAAGGCCTCTGCATCTGGGATGCGTGGCTCAATGCCTTATTCTGCCGCGGTACGAAGTAATTGGGGTAGATCGGCCACGCCGAGTAAGAACACCGCATCGAGGTCACCGGTGTAACGTGGCGTGCCGAGTAAGCTGGCCGCAATACCACCAATGATCACGCCTCGGTTGTCAAAGGCGGCCAAAAGGTTTTGCAGCGCTTGAAGCGGCGCAACGAGAGGAGTTATGTTATTGAGATCATCTTCTCTTTGAGCTTTGCCCATCGCGAGAAAACTTCCATTTCCGTTGCATCCGGTTGAAGCAACCCTAAGCCCTTTGCCATTGCGTAGGCAGCATTCAACTGCCGCCAGCGCAACTCAATCGGAGCAGACCTATGTTCCATCTGTTGAATGGCTTCAACGGCTTGCCAACGCACTTGATAGGCTTGAATATCCTGTTTTAGGGTCATAAAACGATTATAGCATGGCGAAAACGAGGTACCCCGGCACAGCTTTCAGCCACTCCACTGCGAGTGGTAGATTACCGACCCCACGACCAGCCCGGCCACCACGACCGCCGTGACCGGCCCGGCAGGGATTTTCGCCTTCTCGGCTGTTTCCCCATTCATTTCAGCCTGTTGTTTTTCGTTGTTCTGGCGAACATGGGCGGCCGCGCCAACCGCCACCGCCGCCGGGATCGCTGCACAAAACATACACATCTCGCACCTCCACACTTTCTACCAGGAAAGCCACATCTTATGCGGATAGCCGCCGATGAATGCAGTTTTTCTCCGCGTTCGTCCGCGGCCATCCGCGTCCTATGAAACATGCCGCCGCAGCGCCTGCCACAATGCACCGCGCCCCGGGGCCAATAGAAACACCACTAAAAAAATACTCGCCGCCACCAGCACAATGGCCGCGCCAGAGACGATGTTGGCATAATAACTCAAATACAGCCCCACCACGCTCGCAATCACGCCGATCAGCGCCGCCACGCCCATCATGGCCGCCAGCCGCCGGGTGAGCAGGTAGGCCGCCGCGCCAGGGATGACCAGCATGGCCGCCACCAGCCCCACGCCCACCGTTTGCAGCGAGACGACCACCGTCAGCGCCAGCAGCACCAGCATGGTGTAGCGCAACAGTTCGGCGGGTAGGCGCAGGGTGGCTGCCAGCACCGGGTCGAACGAGAAAACCAGGAAGGGTTTGTATAGCAGCAGCAGCGTGATCAACACCCCACCGCCCAGGCCAAACGTCACCCATAAATCGGTCGGGCTGACCCCCAGCACGTTGCCGAAGAGAATATGCGTCAAATCCACGGCATAGGTCTGGATGCTGCTGATCAGCGCCACACCCAGCGCCAGCGCCGCGGCGAACAGGATGCCGATGGCGGTATCTTCTTTGAGCGTACCTTGCCGCGAGAGCGCCCCAATCCCCAATGCCACCAACACCGCCGCCACCAACGCGCCAAGCATCAGGTTGCCGCCGAGCAAATAAGCCACTGCCACGCCGGGCAAAATGGCGTGCGCCAGGGCATCGCCCAGGAAGGCCATCGAGCGCAGTACCACGTAGCAGCCTACCACCGCGCACAAAATGCCCACCATCACCGCCGCCAGGAAACCGCGCTGCATGAAGGCATACGAAAAGGGGGCCAAAAGCCAGGCAATCATAGGTCTTCCTTGGGGCAGCAATCATCCACCAACACGCCGCCGTTGGGCAGCACCAAAATGCGCCCGCCGAAGGCCTCGGCCAGGCGTTCGGTGGTGAACACTTCGCCCGGCGTGCCGCAGGCGATCAGGTGATGGTTGAGCAGCACCACCCGGTCGAAGCGTTCGGCGGCCAGGTGCAGATCGTGGGTGGAGATCATCATCGTCACTTCTTGCGATTGTAATTGATCGAGCAAATTGAGCGTAGTCTCCTGGGTAGAAATGTCCACCCCGGTAAAAGGCTCATCCATGAGAAGGATGTGCGGTTCCTGCGCCAGCGCCCGTGCCAGAAAGACGCGTTGCTGCTGCCCGCCGGAAAGATCGCTGATGGGGCGTTTGGCGAGGTCGGCGATGTTCATCTGCTCCAGGCAGCGCGCCACCACCTGATGGTCCTCTTTGGAAGCCCGGCGCAGCCAGCCCTGGCGGCCATAGCGGCCCATCATCACCACATCTTCCACCGTCACCGGGAAGCGCCAATCCACCTCGCCGCGCTGCGGTACATAGGCCACGCAGTCTGTGTGGCTGCCACGCGATTGCCCGTGAATGAGGATACGCCCGGCCCGCAGCGGCAGCAATCCTACAAGAGCCTTGAACAGCGTGGATTTCCCGGCCCCGTTTGGCCCAACGACGGCCACGCGTGCGCCATGCGGCACCTGGAAAGTAATGTCGTGCAGCACCGGGCGTCCGTTATACCCAACGGCTACATCTTCAAAGTCGAGGCGGGCGGCAGTTTCGGGGAGGGGCAAGTGAGGTGGATTGGGCATTATGGCAGGCTCCAAAGGCCAGGCCGATTGTACCGCGTTTTCCCAGGGCATCGCTTGGCGACAGTTCGCTCTGCCGGGCATTCGCCCGCGCTTTCAATGGATGAAAATGGGCTGGCTGTCGTGGCGCAAACCTTTGGTTTGCGAGCGTGCGCAATTCAGCGTGCGCAATT
>CAZSFD010000011.1:0-85102 GCA_964606085.1 uncultured Anaerolineaceae bacterium | reverse complement strand
GGATGATGTCCTCGGCCTTGATGATAACGCCATCATCGAATTCCATCGCTTCGGTGGTATGGGCGTCTTTGAGCAGCGTAAGATCATAGCCGCGCTCCAGTGTGCCATAAGCTATGGCCCGGATACACCAGTTGGTGGCCGCGCCGGCCAGCACGACATGGGTTTGCGCCAAACTGGATCAACACGTCTTCCAAAGATGTTTGCTCAAACGAAGAATTGAAATGTTTGTCAATTCGCACTTCGCCATCGGCAGGCACCAGTTCGGGCGGCAACTGCCACTCAGGGCTGCCATAGACCAACTCGTCGTCTGAATGCTGCACCCAAATCACCGGCACGCCCTGGTTGCGTGCTTTTTCGAGGGCAACGGCGATGTTCTTGATAATGCGGGGCGCATCCCAAGCATTTTGCACCACGCCAACCTGCACGTCAACGATCAAAAGAACTGCCTGATTACCTTCACGATTGAGAGCCATTGGGTTACCTCCTGTTGAAATATGAACTATGCTCACACACAGCCTGTATTATCCAAGCAATGCTCGATGTCGGCAATTCTTTTCGGCCATAAAACAAAACACTCACGCAATTGCGTGAGTGTTTTGTTTTGGTGGTGGCGAGGGTGGGACTTGAACCCACAACCGATGGATTATGATGCCACTGCTCCGCCATTGAGCTACCTCGCCGGTTGGCTGTTTGAGCGGGCCGTATTCTACCACGCCCCCAAAACAGCGTCAACCGAATTTTGCGGCATCATTCGTACCGAAAACGGGCAACGCCAACGGTGAAAAACAGCGCCGCACAGCCAACCAGCACCAGCGCTGGCAGCAGCACCGATTCCGCGCCCAACCCACGCATCGAAAGGTTGTTCATGCCCTGCACGGCCCAGTAAGTCGGCAGGATGCGGGCAACGCTCTGCATGACCGGGGGGAAAAGTTCCATCGGCCACCAGCAGCCGCCCAGCAGGGCAAGCACCATGCCGATCATGATGCTCAGGTTGCTGGCCTGCTTTTCGCTTTTGATGAACGTTCCCATCATCACGCCCAACGCCGCCGCCGCCAGCGCAAAAGCCAGCAAGAGCAGGGCCAAAGCTGGCAGCGAACTTCCCCAATTGATCCCCAGCACATACACGCCAAAGCCAATCAAAATTGCCATTTGCACCAGGGCCGCGCCCACCTGCCCCACCAGCATCCCGGCCAGGTAAGTGGCGCGTCGCGTCGGTGAGATCACCAGGCGTTCGAGGGTTTTGCCGCGCCGTTCAAACGCCAGCAGACCCGAAATACCTACCAGAGGGATGAAGACCCAGGTGACCAACTGCCCGTTGGAAGCCTGGGTACCCTGGTTATATACGCCTTCAGTTTCCACTGCCGGGCGTGTGACCATCAGACGGGCTGGCGCTTCGGCAAAGAACTGGTCGGCTTCGGTGAGGCCGGCGCTCAGGTAGGCAGTTGGGTCGAAATCGTCGGAAAGGTCTTGGGCGGCTTGCAGGCTGGTGTGCGCCACAGCCAGCGAGCGGTTGGCAGCGCTGACGGCAGCAGCAATGGCGCGCTCGGCCCCATCGGCAGATGTATCGTTGGGCTGGCGGCGCAGTTCGAGCGAGACCGGTTCACCGGCCAGCAGGCTGGCGGCGTATCCTTCGGGGATGGTCAGCCAGGCCGAGGCCTCGCGATTGTTGAACAGCTTCTCGGCCTCGGTTTGCCCTACGGCTGAAATTTGCAGGGCATCGTCGGCCAGCAGCGCATCGGTAAGCTGCTGCGCGAGTGGCGTGTTATCCAGGTCTACGACGGCGATGTGGATCGCACTCGCCCCGCCCACGCCCGCCCCGCCGAGCAAAAAGGTGAAGATCAACGGCAGCACGAGGAAGAAGAGCAACTCGCTGGCATCGGTAAAACGCACCAGGGTATCTTTCCAGGCAATGGCGAAGATTTTTGACATAAATACCTCCAGGTAGGGCGAAATTCATTTCGCCCCACTTGAACGAAATGAATTTCGTCCTACAGAACCCAACGCTTGCGGGCGACAAGCGCCGAAACGCTGAAGAGAATGACGGCCATAACCAGCAGCGCCAGTAGATTGGGCAGCACCATATTGAACGTACCGCCAGTGCTGAGGGTCAGAAAGGCATCCGAAGCCCAGGCGTGCGGGGTGATCTTACTGGCTACGCGCATCCAGTCACCAAACTGATTGACCGGAATGAACGAGCCGCCCAGGATGCCGAACAACAGCATCAGCGCCGAGCCAAAGGTTGAAACCTGCCACGACTGCCGGGCGAAAGCCGCCACCAGCAGCCCCCAACCGGTAGCCCCCAACACCGTGGCCGCCACGATCAGCACCACCGCCAGGGGCTGGCCCCAATCCAGGCCGAAAATACTCGCCGAAATGTAGATCAAAATCATCACCTGCCCAAAACCGATGATGAAAATTCCCAACAGCTTGCCGCCCAAAATGGCCGCACTGCTCGACGGCGAAACCATCATGCGCGCCAGCGTGCCTTCCTCGCGTTCGGCCAGGATGCTGCGTGCGCCCTGCGTTACCGTGTACATCAGGAAGAAGATCGCCAGGCCGGGGGCCAGGTACGCCATCACGTTGACATCGTCGCCGTTCGCCTGCGCTTCACTTTTCGACAGGCTGATCAGCGCCGGAGCGGGTTCATCGGCCAGGCGTTGGGCCAGTTGGCCCACGGTCTGCGGCACATCCTGGGGGGCCAGCAGGCCGCCTTCGGTCAACTGCTTGAGCGTCACCTGGATGCTGACCGGGGCGATCTCCAACTGGTTGATCACACTTGCCGTCACCGAGCGCACAATGCCAGCGCTGATCGGTCGGTTGGGGTTGGTATACACCTCAACCGGCGCTGCGGGGGGATTTTCGGCCAGCAGGCTTGCGGAAAACTGCGCCGGGATGATCACCACCGCCGCGACGCTATCGTCGTCCACGGCCTGGCGGGCGGCGGCGGCATCGGCGCTCTCCTCGGCGGCGAAGATCGCCTCGTCGAAGAAGACATCGGCCAACACCTGGCCCAACTCGCCTTCATCGCCATTGACCACAATCACAGGCAAATCGGCAATCCCCGACGAGTTGGCGTTCGTCGAAAACGCCCCCGTCACCGCCCCCATGCCCATCGTCAATAAAAACGGGGCCAGCAGCATGAAGATCAGGGCGGCGCGGTCGCTCAAAATCAACAGAATATCTTTCCAACAGATGGAAAAAGCTTTGTTCATAGGATTTCCTTTATCGTGAGACGTGATGCGTTTCATTTCACGTTTCACGTATCACGTTCCACGCATTACGCATCCCGCAACCCTCTCCCCGTCAGGTGCAGAAACACCGCTTCGAGGTTGGGTTCTTCGATGTCAATCGAGCGCACGCGCACACTGGCGTGGGTGGCGGCAGCGATGATGGCGGGCAGGCTGTCTGCGGCCTCGGCCACGGAGAGGACAATTTGATGATCGGTGGCTGATGCCGCCAGCACGCCGTGTACTTTCTCGAAGTGCGGCAGCAGGCTTTCGGTGGATTCTTCCTCGCCGAAGTGCAGGCGCAGGGTCTCCTGCTGGCCGACCACTTTGGTCAGTTCCTTCTGTGTGCCGAGGGCGATCAGCTTGCCGTGGTCAATGATGCCCACCCGGTCGGAGAGTTCGGCGGCTTCTTCCATGTAGTGCGTGGTGTACAGCACCGTCATGCCCTGGGCGCGCAGGTCTTTGACCATGTCGAGGATGCTGCGACGCGATTGCGGGTCAATGCCGACGGTGGGTTCATCCATGAAGACCAATTTGGGCTTGTGCAGCAGGCCGATGGCGATGTTCAGGCGGCGCTTCATGCCGCCAGAGTATTTATCCACCTTGTCGTTGCCGCGGTCGGCCAGGTTGACCTGGGCCAGCACTTCTTCGATGCGGGCCTTGAGCGCCTTGCCGGTCAGGCCATACATTTCACCCCAAAAGGTGAGATTTTGCCGGGCGGTAAGCTGCCCATAGAGCGCCAGGTCTTGCGGCACGATGCCGATCAATTTTTTGACAGCCATAGGGTCTTTGACCACCGAATGCCCGCCGATCTCGGCATCACCGCGCGTGGGTTGCAGCAGGGTGCATAGCATGGAGATGGTGGTCGTTTTGCCGGCCCCGTTTGGCCCGAGCAGGCTGAAAATCTCGCCTTGCAAAATGCCAAAGCTGATGCCCTTGACGGCGGGTTCCGGCGCACCGGGATATTGTTTGACGAGGTCGTTGATTTGAACGATGAGAGACATAGGTTACTTTCCTTTTTGATTGAGCAGGTGAACGCGGATGGCGTAGGTGTCTTGCAATTCATACGATGCTTCCAGGCCAACCACGTGCGGCGCATACGAATGGATGATGGGTTCGCCAGAAGCGGTATCCCATTGCAGGCGGAAATCGGCCGCGCCATTGTTGTCGTAGTCAATATCGGCGTCAATCTGCCGGGCGGCCACTTTCGGGCCAAATGTCACCTGCACGAAACCTTCTTTCGACTCACCGATCAACGCTGCGAAAACGGGTTCATGGATTTCGATGCGCATCCCATCTTGCGAGTAGGCCCTTGCCACCTCGCCGCCGGTATAGAGCGGGTTGATCTTGAGTCCGGTGGTCGAAACGAGCAGTTCCATCCAGGCGGCTGTGCCCATAAACATGACCAGAAGTGCTGGCACGCCCAGAGCGGCCAGGAAATATCCGAAGAAAGATTTGAGCTTGTTCATGGTGTGTTCCTTTTCTTTTGGGGGTCAGATCATGCTTCCCGTTGTCACCAGTCGCAAAATGCGCCAGATAGCCGAGATGAACATCCCGCCGCCAAAGGTTGCCAGGAAGAGGAAGGCCGGGTAGAGGAAGAGCAGGCGGGCGGCCAATGGATGTGCGCCGGGCTGCGTGCCTTTGATGTGATAGGAGATGGCATGGTTGGGGCAAACGTCCACGCACTTGCCGCATTTGGTGCAGCTCATCAGCGGTTGGCCGCTTTTGTAGCTGGTGGCATCGAGCGAGAAGGTGGGGCAGTTCTTTTCGCAATGGCCGCATTCGGTGCATTTGGCCGGGTCAATGCGGATGTCGTAAACGTTGATTTTGTTGGTGGCTCCTTGCAGCGCACCCATCGGGCAGAACAGGCCACATTGCGTGCGCTTCTTGGTCAGCAGCGGTAACACCACCACGGTGCCGATGAAGAGCGAGACGAAGATGATGGTCTGGATCACCACCTTGAACGAGGTGATGGCCTCGAACTCCGTCACGGCCTTGAAGGGGCACAGCCACTCGCAGTAGGCCGGCGAGAGCGTGATGGCCGAAACCAGCACCACGCCCAGCAGCACCGCCCACGGCAGCAGCGTCCAGCGGCGGTCAATGTGGGTGATGCGCGGCTTCTTGAGCAGACGCGCAAAGCCTTCATCCAGCCCGCCATAGAAGCAGCCCCAACTGCACCAGGCCCGTCCCAAGACCAGCGAAGCGCCCGTCCACAGCACGATCATGCCGGCCACGCTGGCAAAGCCTTCCATCAGCGATCCGGGGAAGATGATCGTGCGCGTCACGGCGGCCGGCACGAGTACCATCGGGATGACCAGGTGGCAGAAAGGCGTCTCGCCTTCGACCATATTGGCCCCAGTCAGCGCCAGGCTGCCGCGTGTCTCGATGATGGTGCTCATGAAGAAAATGATGAACGCCACAGCCATCGAAACGAACAAGAACGCCCGATAGCGGTCGGTCTGGCCGGTTTTGAGCATGGCGAAGAAGATGCCATTGAAGAGCAGCCAGGTGAGCGTGGTTGCCAGCAGCACCAGCGGGTCGGGCGTGCTGCCCGGCTGCATGATCTGGCCGAAGGTCAGCAGCGCCGTCAGCAGCAGCATGGGCAGCGCCAGAACGATAGATTTGCCCCAACCGAGCTTATACGGGCTGCGGTTGGGTTTGCCCTTGCCCCAGAAACGGGGAAAATTTTGCGCGAGCGTGGTCATGAAATCAACCCTCCCATCAAGGTCATCAGGCCGGTGTAGAGATAGTACACGGCCACAAAAATAGCGGCGAACTTGCCAATGGTGCGTAACCCCTGCACGCGTCGGAAAGCGCCCACAAACGGGATCGGCAGGAAAAAGACCGCCGTCCCAACAAAAAACGAAGCAAAGAACAACAAACTGCCCAGCAGCGATGCTTGCCCGGCGGCCCCGGTGAAGGCGACGATGAACGGCAGGCACAGATTCAGCCCGGTGAGGAAGCCGAGCGCCAGCGGGAACAGCGCCGGGGCGAAGCGCAGCCATTGGCGCACCTGGCGCGGCGGAACCGGGCAGGCCAACGGTGAATGCCCCGCCGATAAATCTTGTGGCACACCGGCCAGCGCAAACTTCAGGGGTTGTGGCAGCCCGATAAATTCACTCAACCCGTAGAGCAGCAGCAATCCGCCCATCAGCAGCGAGACGCCGCCCAACACCACCGCCGATGGCCCACTGCCCTGGAAGATCAGCCGCCCGGTGACCCAGGCCAGCGCCCCGAAGAGCAGATACCCCGCCAGGCGTCCGAGCAAAAACTGGGCCAGCAGCCAGCCGTTTTGCTGCACACGCCGCCCCTCGCCCAGAAAGAGCGGGATCATCACCGGGGCGCACGAGGCCACGCAGGTTATTCCGTTGGCTAAACCGAGCAGTAAACCATCCATTTCGCACTCCTGCAGAATTTCATTCTGACCGTCCATAGGATACCCCCACAACGCATGGAGCGCATGTGCCAGCAGTCACCATGACCGGTCACATTCGCAGCATGACGGTCATATCGTCCCGCTTAAACAAAAAGGGTGCGAAGATTGCTCTTCGCACCCTGGATCAGCTATTCCGTTGGGTTAGTTATCCAAAGCGCCCTGGTTGACCCAATCGCGTATCAACTGGATTTGATCATCGGGCAGTTTATCGGCTCGCTTCGGCATCTTGCCTTGCTCGATTAATGTGTAAAACTTACTATTGGCGGCATCCCCCGGCACGACCATCGCACCCTTTTCAGAACCAGCCATCAGCGTGGCATAACTGCCGACATCAAAGCCCTTCTCGGTCTTATCACCGCCATGACATTTCCAGCAGCTATTCTGCAAAATGGGCATCACGTCGCTGGCAAAGCTGACCAGGTCAGCATCCACCGGGGCGGCGGTAGGCTCGGCTTCGGGGAGTGCCGTTGGCTCATCGGTGGCGGCAACGGGCTCAGTGGCATCAGCAGGTTTCAGTATAGCGGTTGCGGGCATCGGCGTGTTTTGCGCCGCGCAGGCTGAGAGCGCCAGCATCACCACAACCAGCGCCAGGACGAAAACCGATTTTGATATACGTCGTTCCATAAAACCTCCAGGATTATATTCAGATATTATTTATCCAATTATAATCATCCCACCGCAATCAATGTATATTTTCATCAAGTGTTAAGCAATCACAACACATTATGGAACCTGGCAGGGCTGATCGAGCCAATCGGTCACACGAGTTAATTGATAGGGCAGAGGTATGGGAGAGTAGTAGCTTTCATCGGGGAGTAATTCGAGCTGCGTATCAAAATAGGCATTGAAGACAACACGGAAGCTATTGACGGGTGTGATGGAAGCATAAAGCTGATTCTGCCTGGCGTTGGGCAGGTAATAGGCGCTCAGAATGGAGAAGCGCTCGCGCATGCAGCTTTTTTCTGGCCCGCTTTCATCCAAATAGGCCCCGCCGCCATGATCCCCCTGGATGATGATCGCTGGCGGCGTTGGATTATTTGCCAGGATCGAATCAATAATCTCGATCAGGAGGTCATTGACATACAGCACCTGTTCACGATAGCCCTGGATATACTCTTCGGGTGTGCCAGGGAATATTTCGCCATCGGTTAAGCGGTATACTCGTTCTGGTGCTATCGGGCCATTACGGTCGAAAATAAACGGCGGATGCGGCAGCAACAGATGCGCGAAAATGTATTTCGGCCCAGGTAAAGCCGCGACGGTTTTCACCTGTTCAACCTGGCTATCAAACATTCTCTGGAAGTCCCGATTGCGGGGCATTGGCGAGGCAACCCAATTGGCGTCAATGGGCAGCGCAGCCACCGAATTGAGCCAAAATAAACTCTCCAATATCCTCTGGGGGGCAACAAAAATGCCGCTGTTGATGGCGTACACACGATAACCGCTGGCTTCCAGCGAGCGCTCCACCCGATTATGGGCCATCAGTTCTTCCAGAGGCTGCATATCTGGAGAATCGGGGGGTAAATCGGGCAAGTAGGCATAGTTTAGCGAGGCAGATAGCGCCAGCATGGTGCGCACATAATTGGCGTGGCTTTGTTCAGCCACATAAAAACCGCGCGCTTTCAGCGCATCAATAAATTCCTGGTTATCCAGGCTGTAAACTTCGCGCAAGACATCTTGCCGCCCATACCCATCGGGGATGATGTAATAAATATCTGGCTGAACATCCGCAGTCAGGTTCAACAGATCGGCGGTCTTTTCATCGGCAGGTTCCTGGGCAACTTTGCCAAGCTGGTACCACACAATGCGCGAGAAAGAAAAAACCACCAGGATGGGCATCAGGAAGTTGAAATAAACCGTAAGCGTGGATGGCTTCTTGATTTTCTCCCACAGCCACGGGCTGATCAGCAGTCCCCAAAAAGCACTCCACATCACCATTAACACCAGGTGCTGCGCCACCGCCATTTCCAGCCAGGGCAAAGCATCCAACGTTTGCGCTAAAAGGCCATACTTACCAAACCATAGCAAAGCGATCAGGGTAACCAGACCGCCTCGATGACGATTTTTAAACAGCAGGCTCCACAAGATGAGCAGCCCCGCGGCCACGCCCCCCCACACCAAGATTGGCGCAGCCGTATCTGTCAGCTTCACCCTTGCCATGTTTGGCCCGGCGAGCAGCAATATGTCGTTAATCGCAAACAAAACGGGGTAATAGACAATTTTTTCGAGAAATTGCTCAACACGAGCGATGGTATTTTTCATCCAGGCTGCTCCTTAAAAAATCTGTACATCGAACTTGACGACCAATTCAAGCTCTCAGCCTGTGCAGTAAACCATGCCATTGGCCGTCCCCAGCCAAACCACCGCTCCCGGCCTGACGCCTTGCGGGGCAATAATAGCGCTCACATCCTGGTCAGCCAGGGCTTCAGCCTGCCACGGCGACCAGTTCGCGCCGCCATCAGATGAGAAAAGCACGCTGCCGCTGTGCAAGAGCAGGATATTTTGCGAAGAACCCGGATCGATCACGATCTGGTTGATTGGGTCGAGGAGTTGATCGGCGGCGAGGCGTTGCCAGGTATCGCCGCCGTCGTAGGAGGCGAGCAGGCCCTGGGCCTCGGTACCAGCCCAAATCGTGCGATCGGTGGCGAAATTGGGCGAGCAGGCCAGGCTCAGCACCGCCTCGTAGCCAATGGGCAGTTCCACTTCGCGCCAGGCACGCCCACCATTGGTGCTGCGGAAAATGCCACTTTGCGTGCCAACGAACACGGTTTCATCAGCGGCAAAGTTGGGCGAGACCGCCAGGCACAGGGCGTTCAGGTCGAGCAGGCCAAAATTCCACGCCACCCAATGCCCGCCGCGGTCGGAGGAAAACAGCACACCATCTTCAAAGGTGGCGGCGAAGATCACGCCATCTTGTTCGTAGTGGGGAGAGAAGGCCAGGGCGGCAATCATCGGCGGGGGCGGCGGCAGGGGCAGGGTTTCCCAGGTTGCGCCGCCATCGGTCGAACGCAGGATGCCACCCGCCAGCCCGGCGAAAACAGGCCCGCCAGTGGCAAAATTGGGCGGCAGCGCCACAGCCACGGTGGGCAATGGTTCCGTAAGGTTGAGGCTGGCAAAGGCATCTTGCCAGCTTTGGCCGCCATCCAACGAGCAGAACAGGCCCGTTTGGCGGGCGGCAAACAACACGCCACCGCCCCCGGTCAGTTGGTAAACGGTATCTTGCAATTGCTCCAAAGCGTCTGATTCGTCCATATTAACCGGTCTCCATCGATTCGGGGGGATTGGTGCGGTGAATGAAAACATCCACGGTCAGCGCCAGGGCGGCGCCATGTACGGCGGTCAAGAGTGCCTGTTGTAAGACGGCGGCTGAGTCGAAGGGGCCTTGTTCGGCAGCATTGACCATTTGCCGTCGGATGACATCGTAGCTATGCGGCGCACCGGCCTGGATCACCTGGGCCAGGGTTGCGCTGGCATCCAGGCCGGCGTTGGCCCACAGGGTGCGCGCCGGGATTTCGACCGCTTGCAACAGCATGGCGTAGGCGGCGCGTTCATCGTCGTTGGCGGCCTGCTGATAGCGGGCGTGGAGGGCGGGTTTGCAGGCCAGCAGCGCCACGCCGCCGCCGGGCAGCACGCCATCGCGCAGGGCGCCGCGCATGGCATCGGCCGTGCGTTGGGCCAGGGCCTTGCGCTGATCCACTTCGAGCGGGGTATTGGCCCCCACCCACAGCACCGCCGATCCGCCCATCAACCCGCCGATGCGCTTCAGGGCGCGCTGGCGCTCGTCTTTTTCGGTCATGCGTTGAAATTGGGCGCGCAGTTCGGCGATGTGCTGGCGAAATTGACGTGGGTCGCCGCGCCCGCCCGAAAGGCCGAAATGAAACGTATCGGCCCAGGCGCGGCGGGCCTTGCCGAAATCATCCACCTTGACCGCCGCGAAGGTATCGCCGGCCGCTTTGTGGAAGACGCGCCCGCCAGTGAGGATGGCGATGTCGTCGAGGGCGTGGCGGCGCACGTCGGCATGGATGGCTGGCGATTTGACCGCCACCACCTGGATTTTCTGGCGGTTTTGCGGCGTAGTCAGCAGGGCGATCACTTTATCGGGCAGGGCGCTGACAATCAGCAGCAGCGACTTGACCCCGCCGCGTATCGCCGCTTCCAGCACGGGCAGCAGGTCTTGCGGCTCTTTCACTTCCAGATCGCTGATGAAGATGGACGGGTTTTCGAGGGTGGCGCGGCCCAATTTGAGGTCTTCGATCATCGTGCGCAAGTAAATTGCGCCATCCCAATACATGCCTTCGATGTATTCACGCTCCAACTCGCGGCTGCGCCCCTGGCGTACATCCAACTGCCCATAGGGGCCAATGATGTCGAAGATTTCGCCCAGCAGCCGCGCCAACGGAGGGTCGTAGCAGATGCTTTCGGCCAGGGCTGCCAGGCGTTCTTTGCCTTGCAATTGCAGGGTTTGGGCAGCCAATTCCTGCCCGATCAGTTTACAGCCCTCTTCGAGGTAACGCCGGATGCGCATGGCATTGCCGCCAGCGATCATGTACCTGACGCCCTGGGTGAAGAGGACATCGAAAATCACCGCCGCAGTAGCGGTGCCATCGCCCACGCTTTCGTGCAAGCGCCATAGCGAGTGGCGCAAATACATGGCGCCCATGTCGGCTTCGCGGTCGGGCAGTTGGATCATGCGCCGGGCGATGGTGCCACCGTCATCGAGGATTTCGGGCAAAGCGTTGGCGCTGGTGGTCTTTTGGCTGACCACTGTGCGCGGCAGCGGCCCCAGGGTGGGCCGGATGGCATTGACCAGTGTGGTCACGCCGCGCTGCATGGCCTGATAAACCTGCGGCTGCAAGACCACGCCCGGTCGGCGTTTTTCTTTCTTCGGTCTGGATGGTTTGGGGCGTCTGGGGGGAAACATGGCAATCCTTCATCAATCAGCAAGATTCAAGGCCCTAACCCGTGTAAAACGGAACGACCAGGGCGCTAATCCAGGAACTCCTTGCTTTTTGTGCAAGGAGTTCCTGGGTTAGGCACTGATTATACATTACCGAGAAACGCTGGTGTGCAGGCGTTCGCTCTCCAGGTCGGCGTGTTCGGTGAGATAGCGCAACCAGCCTTTGACGCTCAACGGGCCAAACTGATCGTGCAGGATTTTCAGGTCTGCGGGCGGGTTAGCCTGCTGAATGGCCTGGGCAATCTCCAATGTCTGCTCACGGGCGGCGAGAAAATCGTTGATCAGTTCGACAAAAACGCGTTCGGCAGAAGGCGCATACGCATCCGATTCGTCGGCCACGAAGGGCTGGCCCAACGCCACGCGTAAACGGCTCTGCCCCCAGCGCTCCAGGGTCAGGATGTGCGCCATCTGATGGTAATTTTCGGCGGTGTTTGGCACGGTCGTCAGGCGCAAGGCCAGTTCGTGGGTAGATTGTTGCAATTGGGCAACCAGTTGGGCCAACGATTGCTGGCGTGCCGGGCGTTCGACAAACAGATAGGTAAACAAGCGGTTGAACAGGCTGGGAGGCATCGCTTCTCCATCAAACAAAGGCAAAGGCATCGCCTACCGGCACATGCTGGATGGGCAGGCCGGGAAACTTGGGGCGCAGCCACTCGACGAGATAGGCCATGCCTGGCTCTTCGCTGGCGGCGTGGCCGGTGACAATCAGCCCCCTGGCGCGGCCCTGGATCACCGCGTCGCGGATATATTCGGATGTCTCCCATTCGGGCGTCTCGCCGACCACCAGCACATCGGGGTTGCATTCACCGGCATAGCGAATGTGGTTCTCACCGCCCCAGGCGCCCATCAGAAAGCCCACACTTTGGCAAGGCATAGATGGATCACCCACCATCCGTAAGGTGGCGATACCCAGGCCGGCCTTGAGGGTTTGTGCCAGGCTGCCGAGCGTGGTGGGCGGGAGATGGAAGAGCAGCGGGTTGTCGGGGTCGGCATAGGCTTCCCAGGCCAGTTGGCGCATCACGCCCAGCAGGATACCATCGGGCCGGTGGGTATGCCAGTTGTCGTGAAAACGCCAGACCACCAGGCCGTGATCGTCAATATATTGGCGCTTGGCCTGGTAGACGGGGTCATTTTCCAGCCAGTCGGTGCGGTCGAGGTGGTTATAAAAGGTCGGCTCGTGGGTGATGATGAAGTTGGCGCCCAGGGCGACGGCCTTTTGCAGCACCGACTGGCTGGCCAGGAAGGTGGTGACGATGCCGGTGGCTTCGTGCGAAGCGTCACCGGTTTTCACCGTATCCACGGTATCGGTGGTGATCGAACCAGGGATGGCGGTGAGGATAGTGTGAATGATGGATTGGATGGTAGGCATGGGATTGGAGAATTGGGAGATTGAGCGGTCGGTTTCCTGATGTTTCATTCCTTATTTTCGTCCGATGTACAACAAGTGCATGGATGTATCCACAATGGACGGTTCGGTGGAGGTTTGCAGCAACAGATCAAACCAGCGCTGCCATTTTTCAGGTTCTTCGGCCAGGCGGTTGGTGGCTTCAATCAAATTGGAAGAAAGCCCATGACAGCCCGCCAATGTGACCGTTTGCAGCCCACAGCTTTCTGCCAGACCGCGCAAATCGGCGCCGGTAAACCAGTGCCAGGGCGTGCCAGTGGGGCCTTCGGAGTCATGGGTTTGTAAGAACTCGTGCCAGGTGGGCCAGAGTATCTCGTGGCTGAATTCCAGCAAGATCACACGCAACACAGCGAAATAGCCGACGACCGATAATGCGACCACCCCGCCCGGTCTGACCACCCGCGCCAGTTCACGCACCGCCTGCTGTCGCGCCGCCGCCGGTTGGATATGCGACAGCACCGCTCCCAGGCAAAACACGGCATCAAAGCCGCCATCGGCAAAACGCGAAAGGTCGGTAACATCGCCAAGAAGGGCTGCGCTCAGGTGGGATTGCACTTCCGGCGGTTCGGCAGCAAAATTCTGGCGGGCGAGGGCGATATTGCCTTCCGATAAATCCAGCAGCGTCACATCGTAACCGACGCGGCAGAGGTCGAGGCTGTACCTTCCTGGGCCGCCGCCGGCATCGAGGATGTGGCCGGTGGGAGGCAGGTGTTGGCGCAGGTGATACCAGGTAATGGTAGATTCGAGCGCGTGGTAAGCATCTTGCGTCAGACGATTCCACTCGCGGGAAGGGTTGGCGTTGTACGAATCGGCAATCGGGTCGCTCATTGTTTTTTCTCCGCAGCCCACGGAACAACGAGGCCAGGGCCAAACCAGCCACGATCTTTTGCGGGTCAATCATTGTTTGAAGCGGGTGCATTCCATTGACTTGGGTTGAGCCTGCCGAAATCCTTGTCGAAACCGGCTTTTTCAACTCAAATGAAACACTCCCGATAGATTTCATAGAAAAATTATACCAGGGCAAGATGGACGAATTTTACCCACCGGGGGTGATACAATCGCCCCGTTCCGTTCCCAGGCATCGGCCCCAACCAGCATGTCTCCCCAACGCTCCTCAACCCCCTCCTTCGGCTGTGCGCTGTTCGGCTTGACTGCGCTGGCCTTGCTGATCGTGATCGGCGCGGTGATCGCCATCGCCATCCCGGCCCAGGTGATCGAAACGTTCGGCCAGCCTTCGCCGCAGTTAAGCCCGCTCCAGCAGGCGACCCTTTTCTGGCAAATCTGGCAGCAACGCCAACACCTGATCACACCCTTCAACCCGCCGGGCAGTGAGCAAATTTTCCGCGTCGAACTGGGCGAAAGCGTAACCAGCGTGACCGCCCGCTTGCAGCAGCAAGGCCTGATCGCCGAGGCAGCCGCTCTACGGGCCTACCTGGTCTACCGCGGCCTGGATGTTTCCTTGCAGGCGGGTGAATATCCGCTTTCATCTGGCATGACGGCGGTGGAAATGGCCCACACCATGCAAGATGCCACGCCGACGAATGTGCTGTTCAACGTGTTGGCCGGCTGGCGGATGGAGGAGATCGCCGCGGCGCTGCCCACTTCGGGCCTGGCGATTGCGCCTGATGAATTTTTGCAGGCAGCGCGGCGTTTCCCAGGCGGCCACGCCTTCAGCGACGGCCTGACGCCAGCCAGCACGGCCGAAGGCTACCTGTCCCCCGGCAGCTATGAACTGCCGCGCGCCAGCCAGGCCGATGACCTGCTTCAGGCGCTGCTCTCCGCCTTCGACGCCAACGATGCCGTGCGCCAGGGCTTTTTGCACCAGGGCCTGAGCCTGCACGAAGGGGTGATCTTGGCTTCGATCATCGAACGCGAGGCCATTTTGGATGAGGAAATGCCCCTGATCGCCTCGGTCTTTCACAACCGCCTGGCCGCGGGGATGAATCTCGCCGCCGACCCAACCGTGCAATATGCCCTGGGCTACAACACCGCCCAACAAACCTGGTGGACCAACCCACTCTCCCTGGCCGACCTGGAAGTGGCCTCGCCCTACAACACCTACCGCAACCCCGGCCTGCCGCCCGGTCCCATCTGCAACCCCGGCCAGGCCGCCCTGCAAGCCGCCGCCAACCCAGACGACAGCCCCTACTACTACTTCCGCGCCGCCTGCGACGGCGCTGGCCGCCACAACTTCGCCGCCACCTTTGCCGAACACCAGGCCAACGCCTGCCCCTGATTTCCTGCCCCTTGCCCCCTGCTACCTGCCCCCTGCCCAACTATGAAACTTGCCATCAACTACTCCCCTGCTGCCGCCGCGCTCTTCCAGGCTGGCAAAATCCAAATTGACTTTTTCAAATGCCCGCCCTGGCCCGATATGATTGCCACCGCCCAAGCACTCTGCCCGGTAGCCATCCACTTCGAATTGACGGCTGGCACAGGCCGCCTGCACGAAACGGAATGGGCCGTCATTGACGAATTTCAGGCCCTCACCGGCACACCCTATGTCAACCTGCACCTGGCCGCCCTCACCGATCACTTTCCCGGCATGGCCGCCGATACCCAGGAACCCGCCGATGCCTGCCGGGTGGTGGATGCCCTGCTGAACGACGTGTGCGCGGTGGTCGAGCGCTTCGGGCCAGAAAATGTGATTGCCGAAAACGTGATGTATTACGGACGGCAGAGCAATTACCTGCGCCCGGCCATTTTGCCCGCTACGATCCGCCAGGTATGCGAGGAAACGGGCTGCGGATTGCTGCTCGACATCTCGCACGCCCGTATTGCCGCCCGCTACCTGGGCATGGACGAAAAAACCTACCTGCGCCAATTGCCCACCGAGCGGCTGCGCGAAATGCACTTCACCGGCATACACGAAATCGGCCAACGGCCACAAGATCATCTCTCTGCCCAACCCGCCGATTGGGACGCACTGGCGTGGGTGCTGGAACGCATCCAAACCGGCGAATGGGCGCGGCCATGGCTGCTGGCGTTCGAATATGGCGGGGTGGGTAAATTCTTCGGCGAGCATTGCGATGCGGGGGTGATTGCCGAACAGGTGCCGCGGTTGTGGCAGATGATCCATGGCCTCCGGCATTGATATCACCCACATTCCGCCCGGCGATCCATCGCCGGGCTAGGAGCAGCGCCCCGTAAACGGGGCTGTCAGACAGACAGTCGAACATGGAATATGGTCAAACTGAAGTTTGCCCTACAGAGGAAAATCCCCATGATTAAGGAAATGCGCGCAGCCATTTTTGACCTCGATGGTGTCATCGTAGACACCGCCAAATATCACTACCTGGCCTGGAAGCGCCTGGCCCAGGAACTCGGCTTCGACTTCACCGAAACCGACAATGAGCGCTTGAAAGGCGTCAGCCGGGTGCGTTCGCTAGAAATTTTGCTCGAAATCGGCGGCCTGTCTTTCAACGACGAGGCCAAAGCACAGATGGCCGCCAAAAAAAATAGCTGGTATGTCGAGTACATCACGCAGATGGATGCCAGCGAAATCCTGCCGGGCGCAGCAGAATATCTCCGGCTGGTGCGCGGGCGCGGTGTCAAAACTGCCCTGGGCAGCGCCTCCAAGAACGCCCCGCTGATCCTCGAACGGCTGGGCATCGCCCCGTTGTTCGATGCCGTCATAGATGGCAACTCAGTCAGCAAGGCCAAGCCCGACCCTGAGGTGTTCTTGCGCGGCGCAGAGGCGCTGGGCATTCCACCGGCCAGTTGTGTCGTGTTTGAGGATGCCGAAGCAGGCGTCGAGGCAGCGTTGCGTGCGGGGATGGGCGTGGTGGGCATTGGCAAGCCCGCCGTGCTGAAAGCTGCCGATGTGGTGATCGGCGGGTTGTGGCAGTTGGTGGTTTTGGAGACAAGCCCCGCAAAATCTGCCTGAACGCCGGGGCTAACAAGACAGCAAAGCACCGGGCAAAACACAACGGGGTATAATGCGCCTATGTCTGGTGAATTGCACATCCCCACTCAAGTAGATTTATCGGCGTTCATTTCGCAAGAGGCGCACGACCTTAAGTCGCCATTCAACCGCGCCCTGGGGTTTCTCAAGCTGGTGATGAAAGGGATGGATGGCCCGATCACCGATCAGGCCAAAGACGATCTGACCATCGCCCATCAAAACATCCTGTACACCCTGGCAATGATGAACAGCCTGGTCGAAATGGCCCGCCTGGGGCGCGGCGAGCGCAGCCCCAAGCTGACGCCCCGCCCGCTCGCCCCGATCATCCAACAAGTCATCGTCGAATGGAAAAGGCAATATCACAAGGAAAACACGGTCGAAATCATCCCCCAGGTTCCCGATGTTTCTGTCATGGCCGATGAACTGATGCTGCGCCAGGGCCTGGGCAAGTGGATTTCGTATGTCAACGAATTTGTCCAGGATGCCGCCACCATCCACGTGGTAGCTGAAGACCACGCCAGCGAGTTGCTGTTCACCATTCGCAGCGAAGGCACGAAAGCAGTTCCCCCCCCCGAATGTGACCTGACCATGCACGGGTTTATCGCCCGGCAAATCCTTTACTTACACGGAGGCGAGTTAATTCTCCTGCAAGAGCATGAGCAGGGCGCCACGGTGAAATTCAGCCTGCGCAAAGGCTGAGCGGCCCGCATCAATCAAAAAAGCCCGGTGAAGAAGGCAGGTTTTGTCTTCTTCACCGGGCTTTTGGGTTAAGCCCTGGAACGATAAAGCCCGATCAGGATCAGCGCAGCAAGCAGCAGTACGCCCGCCCACCCCCACGGCAGGCCCGCCGGCGCGGCGCTGGCCGAAAAGGCCGTCAATTGGATGGCCGTCGGCGCATCGGGCAGGTCATTGCCCACGCCAAAAGGTGAATAAGCGCTGACGTTGCTGGCCTGCAGCCAACACGCCGCGCCGCCGCCCGAAACGCACCCGGTGCCTGTCTCAGAATAGGTATACGCGCTGCCGGCGCGGCTCCAGCTTCCTGGCCCGTCAAAATGCCACAGCGCCAGGTCGTTGGCAAGCTGACCGTTGCGTTCGGCCTCGGTGTACCACAGGCGCAGCGTGGCCGCTTGCGGGCTGGCGGGCGTGATCTCGAAGCAGCGGAACATCAGCGCATCGGCAGGGTTGGTGGTGCAGCCGGAGGTCTGGTTGCCGCGAATGGCAACGACCGTCTGGCCCATGTCAGCGGCGGGGGTGATGTCTACGCCGTGATAGCGATCAACGCCTGCCTCGCTCTGGATATGGAGAAATTCGGTGGTTGTGCCAGCGGGGGCCGGCAGGCTTTGAATCAGCGTGCCATTGTTGGCGAGTGAACCGTTGACCCGCAGGGTGTGGCCGGCCAGGTTGAGCGTGGCCGCGGCGTTGACGGCCAGGTTGCCGCGCACCAACAGGTCGGCAGCCAGCGTTGCGCCCGCCGAATGGCTGAGAACCGTCAGGCCGTCGAAGGTGGTATCTACCCACTGCGTGACTTTGATATTGTCCAGGGCAATTTCCCAGGTAGTGGCTTCTGGTCCCTCGGTGCGGAAGCCGAGGTAGTATTGCCCATCGGCAGGAACGGTGAACGTGACGACTGCCGTATTCCATGCCGTGTTGACGATGTTCAGGTTTTGGTAGAGATCGCCGCTCATCTGCCCGGAACTTTGCCCACTGCCATAACGCACGACCAGGCTTTCGGGATACGAGGCGGAACGCGCCCCATAGTCAAATTCGAGGCGGTAAGTGCCGTTGCTGTGCAGGGTCAGGCCGGGGGTGAAGAGCCAGGTGTCGAAATCGCCGGTATAAGAATTACTCCAGACATGCCTGACGTGGCCGCCCTGGTCGGGCGTGTTGGGGGCGTTGGTCGTTCGGCCAAACAGCCACGGCAGGCTGGTGGAGGGGTTGATGTCCTGCGAAACGCTCCAGCCGTCTGGCCCGGCGAAGTACCATGTGCCAGTGGGCGTGCTGTCGAAAGCGGAAAAATCTTCGTCGAGCAAGACCATTTGCGCCGTGGAGGAAACCACCTGGCTGCCGCCATTCAAGATCATCGTGCTGGCGGCGGGCAAGAACGAGGCGGCGTGATCGAGCCAATCTCCGGCGAGTTCGAGCGAATACGCGCCCGGCGCAAGCTGCCCACCCGGCAGAATGCTCAGATCGCCATCTACATCCAGGTTGCTGTGCAGCACCACCTGGGGGCGGTCGGCGCCTGTGCCAATTTGCAGATGATAGAAGTGATCGTCTGTATTGGCGGTTTGCGTGATGGCGTGGCTGTTACTGCCTGCAAAAATGACACTGCCGCCGGTGGCGTTGAACGCACCCGTGCCCTGCACCCACCAATCGCCATACACGGTCAGCATGTTGGCCGACATGCTGACCGTCGCGCCGGAGGCAATGGTCAGGTCATTGACCGTCGCGCCGGGCGCATCAATCACCGGGAAGCGCCCGCCAACGGGGCTGGCGGGGATGGTGATGCTGTCGGCGCGGCCCGGAAGCCGCCCGGCGCTCCAGTTGCTTATATCATTCCAGGAAGTGGAGACGCCGCCTTGCCAGGTGTTGGGCGGCAGCAAGGCGGCCGCGGCCACATCGAGCTGCACGCGCGAACGCGTCAGCCCATTGCGCGCATCGGTGACGGGGATGCCGGTAGATTGCAAGGTGGCTAATACCTGGGTGATCGTAGCCGTGGGAGCGACGCTTTTGAGCAGCGCCCACGCCCCGCTGACGTGTGCGGTGGACATGGAAGTGCCCTGGTATGTGGCATAGGCGTTGGTCGGCGGCACCGCTGAAGTGATGCTGGTGCCGGGGGCCAGCAAATCTACCATGCTGCTGCTGTTGGAAAAACTCGCCACCGAGTAACCATCGGTGGTAGCGCCCACGCCGACGACCTCGGAAATGCAGCCGGGAGCGCCCATGCTGTCGGTGTAGCCACTGTTGCCGGCCGAACTGACCGTCACAATCCCGGCGGTATAGAGTGCTTGCACGGCAGCGCGCAGCGCAGGATCGCTGTTATCGCAGGTGGCCTGGTCGTAATAACGCCCGCCGCCCAGGCTCATATTGACCGCGGCGATGTCATAGGTGGCGCTCAACGCCAAGACACGCTGCAAGCCCAAAATTTGGTCGGTCGTGTACGACATGATGCAAGGCGCATTGCCAATGCCACAATCTTGCCAACGATTAAAGCGGGTGAACACCTGAATAGCGATGATATTGGCGCCCGGCGCGACGCCCGAAAACGAAGCGCCCGCCCCGGCGGCGATGCCGGCGACATGCGTCCCATGCGTACACAGGTTGGTTGTTCCATTGATACAGCGGCCCACTGTCGGATTGGCAGCGTGGCCGGTCTCTTGCAGCGTGGTGCCGTTGGGGCAAAGCGGGTCTTGCTGGCTGCCCTGGTCGTGCGAATAACACGCTTCGGCAATGACACGGCTGTTCGCGCTGCCGCCCAAAAACTCGTGATCCCACTGCACGCCGGTATCCAGCACGGCCACGGCCCAATTTTCGCCGGTATTCCCGGCATCCCACACCGCCGGTGCGCCAATACTCGGCACACTGCTTGCCAAATCGGCTGGCACGGGGATATCTTCTTCGATGCTGGCGACGAGGGGATGATCCATGAGGGCCTTCAAGGTGTCGGCGTTAACTTCCAGCGCCAGGAAGGGGATGAAATCGTACACCACGTAGGGCTTCAAGGCATAGTCAGTCATGGCGGCCAGCAGGCGCTCTTGCGCGGCATGGTTAGCGGCCACCGAGGGCCGGCCCGGTTGATCCGTTTTCAGGCCCACGATGACGCGCAGGCTGCCATTTTGGGCCGCCTTCGCCAGCAAAGGTTCAGCGCCGCCGGCGGGCGGCTCGGGCTGCGGCAGCAAGGTGAGCGCTTCAGCGTCGGCGCGCTTGAGATCGTC
Organism: uncultured Anaerolineaceae bacterium; assembly: GCA_964606085.1. Classification (GTDB taxonomy): domain Bacteria; phylum Chloroflexota; class Anaerolineae; order Anaerolineales; family UBA4823; genus CAIQJJ01. The sequence goes on along the minus strand of CAZSFD010000011.1, from coordinate 64,241 downwards.
GGCGGGCGGCTGGCCCTGCTGCCGCGCTTCAGCGGCCAGGCCAACCTGGGGTGGCATGATCAACCCGACGACCAAAGGCAATGAAAGCAGTAGAAAGAAGATTTTTTTGAACATAATGCCTCACAGAAAACGAAAAAGCCCCGCTTGGCCTGAAGATGAGAAAAAAGGCCAACGGCGAGGCTTTTCGGTAACCCGGCTGTCTTGTGTCACACACAAGACCCTAGGCTTTTCGCCCCTGCTTCGCAGCAGGTTTACTATTATCGAAGCCTGAAAACACCTATAATTGACAAAATTTTAGCAAGAAATGATAGGGATTCACCTATCAACTTTGTTATATCCCCACCCTTTACGCCCTTTTGGTCAACATTTTTGTCAGACATTCTCGTGAGGTGCTTACCCCTAAAGCACCCAGGCCAGCATAAAACCGATGATCGTGACGATCAACCCCAGGTGCAGAAAGCTCTGACTATCTACAATCCACCCCAAAAACGGGAAAAGCTGCAAAAACCAGTTGAACAGGATCAGCCCCAGGCCAATCAGCGGCAGCAGGCCCTTGCGGTGAGCGAAGTAGTTCGAGAGTACATCGAGCCATTTGTTGAATTTTTGCAGCATGGTTTCCTCACTTCACAAGATAAGCCCGAAAGGCGGCCAGCAAGCGCCCCGGCAAACGCCCCTGGATGGTGACACCCCCCTCGCCGTGTTCGATGCGTGTCACCTGGCCCTGCTCGTGGAAGAGCGACACCAGGCCGCCCTCGGCATACGGCAGGCGCACGGTGATCAGCGATTGCGCTTCGTACAGGCGTTGATTGACCTTTTGCAGCATCTCGCCAATGCCCAGGCCCTTGAGCGCCGAAACCGCCAGCGAGTTGGGGAAAACCGCGGCAGCCTGTTGGGCCGCGGCGGGGTCGGTCAGGCGGTCAATTTTGTTGAGCACCGTTATGGCAGGGATTTGATCGGCTTCGATGTCGCGCAGGGTTTGATAGACGGCCTCGGCTTGCTGCTGGGCGTTGGGGTGGGTGATGTCTACCACATGCAAGAGCAGGTCGGCTTCGGCAATCTCTTCGAGGGTGGCGCGGAAGGCGGCCACGAGCGAGGTGGGCAGCTTTTGGATGAAGCCCACGGTATCGGTAAAGAGGGCCACATTGCCGCCGGGCAGTTCCACACGGCGGGTGGTGGGGTCGAGCGTGGCGAAGAGTTGATCGGCCACATACACTTCGGCATGGGTCAGGTGGTTGAGCAGGGTAGATTTGCCGGCGTTGGTGTAGCCCACCAGCGCCACTACCGGCAGCCGGGCGCGTTTACGCTGCACCCGATGCTGGGCGCGTTGTGTGCGCACTTTTTCCAACTGATCTTTGAGATGGGAGATGCGCCGCCGGATGTCGCGGCGGTCAACTTCCAACTGGGTTTCACCGGGGCCGCGCAGCCCCACGCCGCCCACGCTGCCGGTGCGCCCACCGCCGCCGCCGGCCTGGCGGGCCAGGTGCGTCCAGGCGCGTGTCAGGCGGGGCAGGCGGTATTCGTATTGCGCCAGTTCCACCTGCAAGGCGCCTTCGCTGGTGTGAGCGTGCTGGGCGAAGATGTCGAGGATGAGGGCGGTGCGGTCGAGGACGCGCAGCTTTTCGCCAAAGATGGCTTCGAGTTCGCGCTGATGACGCGGCAGCAGTTCATCGTCGAAAAGGATCACGTCAGCCTGAAACTCGTCGGCCAGGGCGCGTACTTCTTCCACCTTGCCAGGGCCGATGAAGGTTTGCGAATGCGGCGTTTCGAGGCGTTGGTAGGTCTGGCCGACCACTTCCAGGCCAGCCGTATCAGCCAGCAGGGCGAGTTCGGCCAGGGAATCATCCAGGGAGAGCAAACCCTCCCGCCCGCGCAGTTCAACGCCCACAACGAAGGCACGCTCGGCAGGCAGGACGGTTGATTCGAGAGAATGTTTGGTCATACAATCGGTTCAGAAACGCCCGGTTTTTTTGGCGTCTATGGTGGGGTTGAACAGCTTATCGGTTTTATCGTCGGGGGCCGATTTACGCATCGGCAACAAGATGTGAAAAGTGGAACCCGGGCAGCGTTTTTCGTCATATCCCGGCGACTCGACCCAAATTGTGCCGCCGTGCGCTTCGATGATCCCCTTGGTGATCGGCAGCCCCAGCCCCGGGCCGCCGCCTTTGAACTTGGTTTTGCCGCTGGAATGCGTCAGCACATCACCCAGGCGGCCGAATTTCTCGAAAATGACGGCGTGATGTTCGGGATCAATGCCAATGCCGGTGTCGGTGACGATAATCTCGATGAAACCGGGCAGCATCCGGCCATCCACGCTGATTGTGCCGCCATCGGGGGTGTATTTGATGGCGTTGGTAATCACATTGCGGAACGCTTGCAGCAAACGCTCGCCGTCGCCATACGTCATTTCGTCTATACCGTGGAACTGACGATACTTGAGGGTTTGCTGCCGCTCTTTGACACTGTCAGCGACTTCGCGGCGCACCGTATCCATCAGGCGGTTGACCCACACCGGCTGAAAACTCAACGAGAGCAGATCGTTGTCAATCATCGAGACATCAATCATATCGTCTACGATTTCGCGCAAACGGCGCGTGCCGCTGTTGATCCCTTTCAGGTACATGCCTGCCATCGGATCGCTCTCCGGTGGATTCTCTTGCAGCATCGAAGCATAGCCCTCGATCAAGGTCAGTGGGGTTTTCAACTCATGGGCGGCAACGGCAATGAAATCAGATTTGCTCTTTTCGAGGCGTTCCAACATCGCCCGCACCTGATCCAATTCCTGGGCGACATGGCGCACGTGCATCTGTGTCTCAGCAATGGAGGATTGTTCGAGGGCATAACTATAGACCGGCAGGATTGCCGCGATGACCTGCATGGCGTCGCCATCGGCCAATTCTTCGCGCAGCAGGTTGAAGGTGGCCACCAAAATCTGGTTGATGACGATGGGCAGGCTGCTGCGCGGGTTTTCCAGTTCGCTTTGCGTGCGGTCTTCGCCCCAGCCTTGCATGGCCGGGGTCAGCAACGCCGGGTCGCCCGTCTCGACCGAACGGACGAGGGCATCGAAAAAGATGGCTAATTGCTGGCGAAAGGTCTCGCGCACGCGGTCAGCCCGCGCCAGGTGGCCGGAAACCCGTTCAAGCCATTGGGGACGTATACTTCGGAGCAGTTCACCGGGGGTCATGGATATAGTTTACGCCATGAGACGGTTTTGATCAACTGGAATGCACGTTAATCTTAACCCAACGATTCCGTATAGAATTGCCCTTGAAAAACTATCATGACCGCGAAGATATTTGAACCGCGAAGCCGCGAAGGGCGCGAAGAAAACCTTTGCATTCTTCGCGTTCTTCGCGCCCTTCGCGGTGAAATCTTTGGTTGCGGCTGGAGGCCGCGTTATGGGAGATTCACCATATTCCAGATAGGAGAAACGTCCTAATCTTCTTTTAATCTTTGCTATAATACGCTCACAACGAGTGCGAGGAGAATGCCCATGAAAAGAATCTTATTTGGTATCCTGCTCATCCTTACGGCGCTGCTGCTGGCCGCCTGCGCCGGTGAGACCGGTCCTGTGGGACCAATGGGGCCTTCCGGACCCGCTGGGCCGGAAGGCCCACAAGGGCCAGAGGGCAAAGAAGGACCCGCCGGGCCAGCCGGCGCGCCCGGCGAAGCTGGCCCACCCGGCCCGGTTGGCGCAACATACGTGGGGTCGCAAACCTGCGCCGGATGCCACCAAGAAACGTATGATATGTTTATGAAATCGGGCCATGCCTGGAATATGGTCAAGGTAGAAGGCGGCCAGGCCCCGGCTTATCCCTTCACGCAGTTGACCGAGCCGCCCGCCGGAAGCACCTGGGAAAACATCAGCTACGTGATCGGCGGCTACAAATGGAAAGCCGTCTTCACCAACGCCGATGGCTACATCATCACCGCGGGTGACAGCCAATACAACTACGCCAATTCCAAAGTCAAAGCGCAGGCTGGCTGGGTAGCCTTTCATAGCGGCGAGGAGAATCTCTCGAACACCTGCGGCAGTTGCCATGCCACCGGCTACACCACCTGGCCGAGCAGCAACAACCCGGCCGCCCTGCCTGGCGTGACCGGAACCTGGGCCGAGGCAGGCGTGCAATGCGAAGCCTGCCACGGGCCGGGCAGCCTGCACGTCGCCGCGCCGACCATGGTGCATCCCACCATTGACCGCAGCAGCGCCCTGTGCGACCAATGTCACCGCTCCAGCGAGATCGAAATCGCCGACGGTTTCATTCAGCATCAGGATACCTACGGTGATCTCTTTCCCGGCAAGCACACTGTCATAGACTGTGTGGTCTGCCACGACCCGCACGCCGGGGTGGAGCAGTTGCGCCAGGCCAGCCAGCCGGCCACCCGCACGGCCTGCGCCGATTGTCACTGGCGCGAGGCGCAATATCGCAAAAGTATGAAGAATGTGGCCTGCGAAAGCTGCCACATGCCCTATGCCATCCAGAGCGCCTGGAGCAATGCCGCCCTCTTCACCGGCGACGTGCGCACCCACCAGGTTGCCATCAACCCCACCCAAATCGAACAATTTAGCGAGAACGGCGGCGCGCAAATCGGCCTGAACTTTGCCTGCCGCAGTTGTCACACCGGCGGCTTCGACTTCACCGACGAAGAGATGATCGCCGAGGCCAGCGGCTTCCACACGCCGCCCACGCCCGAACCGGTCGAGCCAACCCCAGAACCATAACAGGAATTATGGATGCCACAGGTTTTTGCAAAAAAGCCTGTGGCATCCATTTTGGTTACATCTATCGAGAGGGGGCGTGACATTGCTAACTGTGAGTGACATCCATTCGCACCTACAATCGAATGGGAAGAATCTCCCATAAAAATAATGTTCGATAGGGTAAACCTACCAGTTTGAAATGTGAAGAGGTCGAAATATGGATCGAAAATGGCTAACGCTATCAAAAATTTGGGGACGCAGCGGGTTGGCATTTATGCTGGTTTTTGCAGTTTGTGTGGCGGCAGGAGCCATGTTGAGCCAGGCGCAGCCTGCCCAGGCGGCAGATGTGGCCGCCGATGCAACGCCGACGGTCGCATCCTACGCCGGGTCAGAATCCTGTAAGAGTTGCCACGAAGATTTGTACACCGATTGGCAGGAAACCCGCCACGCCCATGCCTTCTCCTCACCCATCTTCCAGCGCGATTGGAGCGAACTCGGCTCGCAGGTGGCCTGCCTGGAATGCCACACCACCGGCTTCAACCCCGCCAACGGCGCTTACAACGAAGAGGGCGTGACGTGCGAATCGTGCCACGGGCCTTTCCAACCAGGCCACCCCGCCACGCAGATGCCGCTCACCCCCGATGAGAACCTTTGCGCCACCTGTCACAAAAACACCACCGACGAATGGCGCGCCAGCGCTCACGGCCAGCAAGGGATTCAGTGCCAGGCCTGCCACAACCCGCACGCCCAGAAGCCGGTCGCGCCCACCGTCACCGAGCTATGCACCAACTGCCACAAAGAGAGCGGAACGGCCTTTACGCACGGCACGCACGCCAACGCCGGCCTGGAATGCTCCAACTGTCACATGTATACCCGCCCGCGTATGGATGACCCCATCGGCGGTCTGATCCCCACCGGCCATACCTTCACCGTCGGCTCGGATGCGTGTATCGGCTGCCACCAGGATACCGTCCACACGCGCGACGAGATCGTCAAGCTGACCGGGCAGATCACGCAAACCATCAACACCGCCGAAATGCTCTCGCTGGAAGAAAAAGTCAGCGAGCAGGAGCAGGCGATTGCCGAATTGAAGGCGGCTGGCACGGTGCGGCTGTATACCGGCCTGGCGCAGGGCGCGATTGTCGGCCTGATCACCGGCGGCGCGGCAGCCTGGGTAGTCAGCAAGCGTATCCGGCTGGTGGAGGTGGAAGAGAATGGCTAAGAAAAAGACCAAAGTCGTCGTCGATCTGACCCGCCGTGATTTTCTCAAAGTGGGGGTGGCCGCGGCGGGTTCGGTGCTGCTGGCGCAGGTCGTTACCACCGGGCCGCTCTCGCCGTTCGGACAACTCAAGAGCGAGCAACTTTCCATCAACGGCGACGGGCATGGCGACGGCCACGGCCCGTTCCGTTGGGGCATGGCAATTGACCTGGATAAATGTATCGGCTGCGGCTACTGCCAGCGGGCGTGCAGCGCTACCAACGATGTCCTTTCTGGCGAACCCTGGAACATCATCGTCAACGAGAAAACATCCACCGGGCGCGAATTTTTCTTCACCCGGCCCTGCCTGCACTGCCAGAACGCCCCCTGCGTGGAGGTCTGCCCCGTGCAAGCTACCTACCACCGCGAAGATGGGCTGGTGGTGATGAATTACGACCGCTGTATCGGCTGCCGCTACTGCCAGGTGGCCTGTCCCTACGACGCCCGCCGCTTCAACTGGCAGGAACGCAGCGAGGAAAATCCCTACATCCCCACCTGGGGCATCGCCGAGGTCGAACGCCGGCCGCGCGGTGTGGTGGAAAAGTGTACCTTCTGCATTCACCGCATTGATGACGGCCTGCGCAGCGGCCTGATGCCCGGCGTAGACGCCGAAGCCACGCCCGCCTGCGTCAACGTCTGCCCGGTGGGGGCGCGCGTCTTTGGCGACCTGAACGACGAACAAAGCCCGGTTTCCGAGTACATCCGCGCCCACGCCACCATCCGCCTGCGCGAAGACCTGGGGACGGAGGCCAACGTCTACTATATCCCGCCAAAGGAGGGCCTATGACCACCCTGGCGCCGCGCAAAGGTTTCACGCTGCCGCGTCTCAGCCCGGCCATGCTGGCATGGCTGGCCTTCATCGGGTTGTGCCTGGCCATCGGGTTGGTGGCCGCCGTGGATGTGTTCTGGCAGGGGCTATGGATCACCAATATGAGCGACCTCGTCCCCTGGGGGTTGTGGATCACCATTGATCTGTCGTCCATCGCCCTGGGGGCGGGCGCGTTCACGCTTTCGGCCATCGTCTACATCTTTGGCTTGAAACACTTCCAATCCATTGTGCGCCTGGCCGTGCTGGTGGGCTTCATCGGCTACACGTCGGCGCTGCTGACGCTGGTGATGGATATTGGCCGCCCCGACCGCTTCTGGCATCCGTGGGCGTTCTGGAACGTCCACTCGGTGCTGTGGGAAATTACCTGGTGCATCACCATTTATCTCGTGATCATGGTGGTGGAGTTTTTGCCGGTGATCGCCGAGGCCAAAATCTTCGACCGGGTGCGCTACATTGACTACATCCGCAAAGCCGCTCACCTGCTGCACAAGCTGGCCCCGGCGCTGGCCGTGTTGGGGCTGGGCATTTCGCTGCTGCATCAATCTTCGCTCGGAGCCACCTACGGCATCGTCAAGTCGCGCCCGATCTGGTTCAAGCCCTCGATGCCGATCATGTTCATCCTGTCGGCGGTGGCGGCCGGCCCGGCGCTGACGATGACGATTGCCCTGGTGGTCGAATGGATCACGCTCAAGCGCCGCGTGCCGCACGATGTACTGCGCACGATTGCCAAATTCAGCGGGCTGGCCTTTTTGGCCTACGGCTACATCAAATTTTGGGATTTGGCCACGGTGGCCTACTATGGCCGCACGCCGCTGGTGAGCGAGTCGCTGTTCATTTTGAACCAGCAGACGCCCTACAATTTCAGTTTTTGGGTGGGCGAAGTGGGCCTGGGCATCATCGTCCCGGCGGTGCTGTTTCTGACGCCGCGCTTCAACCGTTCGCCGCTTTTCCTCGTCATCGGCGGCATTTCGGGCATGCTCGGCATCATCACCCACCGCTGGAACATCACGGTCAGCGGGTTGTTCGTGCCGGTGGCCTATTCGCCGGGGACGTTGTACCAGTTGCCCGCCGGGGAATACTGGCCGTCGCTGGTGGAGTGGGGCGTGGCGGTGGGGATCATCGGCTATGCGCTGCTGCTGCTGACGTTGGGCGTCAAGCTGCTGCCATTGTTCGATGGCGAGAAGTGATGAGACTTCCGAAGTCTTAAAGACTTCGGAAGTTTGTGGCAAAATGGAGATCAATACTTATGGAACACGCCGATCCCAACCCAATTTTCGTCGGGTTGCTGTTTGTGGTGCGCTGCGCGGTGCCGTTGGGGATTTTGTTCGGCATCTCGTATCTTTTGCGCCGCCTGGGGCTGGTGGCTGAACCGCCCGCGGGAGAGAAGAATGGCAAGTAACCCCTCCAAAGCGCGGTTTCCAGCTGCCGCCAAACGTAGCGCAAATCTGAGATTTGCGCCACAAATTGTCGGTCTTACCTTCCTTGTGATCGCGGTCTTGCTTGGTATTTCCACGCCCGCCCGCGCCGCCGATGTGACCGCCCCCGCCGCACAGGAAACCGAAAAATACTGCCTGGGCTGTCACAGCAACCCCGATAAGGTCAAAGACATCGCCCTGCCCAGCGGCGAGACGCTTTCGCTGGTGATCTCAGCCGACGAGATCGAGCATTCCATCCATAGTTCGCTCGGAATCGAATGCGAGGCGTGTCACAACAACATCACCACCTACCCGCACCCGGCGCAGACCTACACCAGCCGCCGCGAACTCTCCCTCGGTTACTACCAGACCTGCCAGAAGTGCCATTCCAACAATTACGAGAAGGCCCAGGACAGCATCCACACCCAGATGGCCGCTTCCGGCCACCCCGAAGCCCCGGTCTGCACCGATTGCCACGGCGCACACGACGTGCGCCCGCCCAACGAGCCGCGCGCCCACATCTCGGAGACGTGCGCTCAATGTCACGGCGAGATCGTGGATGCCTACAAGCAGAGCATTCATGGTGCGGCCCTGATCGGCGAGGACAACCCCGATGTGCCCGTCTGCACCGATTGTCACGGCGTGCATGATATTCAAGACCCACGCACCGAGCAATTCCGCGTGCAGACCCCCGAAATGTGCGCCAACTGTCACGCCGATGAAGTCATGATGAGCCAATATGGCCTGCCAGCCGATGTTTACGACATCTACAAGCTCTCCTGGCATGGCGTGGATGTTTCCGTCTACAAGGCACGCTGGCCGGCCATCTGGCACGACAGCGCCGTGTGTACCGACTGCCACGGCATCCACGACATCCGTCAGACCGACGACCCGGCCTCGAAAGTCAACCCGGCCAACCTGCAAGCCACCTGCGCCGAGTGTCACCCCGGCGCAGGCCCGAACTGGACCGCGGCCTGGACAGGCCACAACGAGATCAGCCTGGCCCGCACGCCGTTCGTGTTTTACGTCAAATCGTTCTACGATTGGTTCATGCCGGTTGTGCTGTGGGCCTCGGTCATTTATGTGCTGCTGCAAATCGTCCGCAACACGGCCGGGCGCGTGCGGAGGAACCTGCCATGAAAACCATTACGCAAGAACGCACCTTCTGGCGCTTCTCGCTGGCGCAGCGCTGGGAACACGCCCTGCTGATCCTGAGCTTCGTGGTGCTGCTGCTGACCGGCCTGCCGCAAAAATACCGTGAGGCCGCCTGGAGCCAGCAATTGCTCGCCACGCCCGAACAGGTGGAACTGATCCGCAATATCCACCACGTCGCCGCCATCGTGCTGACGCTCGAAGTGATCTACCACCTGGCCGTGATCATCATCCTGTTGGTGCGGCGCAAACTGCCCGGCGACATGCTGCCGACGGTGCAAGACGTGCGCGATGCCTGGCAGATGCTCAAGTACCTGCTCTTCCTGCGCAAAGACCGCCCCGCCTTTGGCCGCTACAACTTCGAGCAGAAGATCACCTATTGGTTTCTGTTCTTCGGCATCGGGATCATGGTCATTTCGGGGTTCATTATCTGGTTCCCGGTGCAGTTCACGCAGCTTTTCCCCGGCGGGATTGTGCCAGCGGCGAAATTGGCCCACAGCACCGAAGCCATCGTGGCGACCATCTTCATCATGGTGTGGCATATCTACCACGTCCACATTGAACGCCTGAATTTGAGCATGTTCACCGGCAAGTTGAGCGAAGCAGAGATGCGCCAGTTCCACGCCAAAGAATATGAACGCCTGAGCGGCGAGAAAAGCGAGTAGGGAAATCGAATATGCACCTCACCATCCCCAAATTCTTCCCCCTCCTATCCGGCGTGATCTTGCTGGCAAGCAGCCTGCTGATCCTGGCGATCCCTGTTCGTGCCGCACCGCTGCCCCAGGCCGCCGAACCGACCCCCGCGCCACTCTCGATTAGCGACGAAACCTGCCTGAGCTGCCACGGCCAGCCTGGCCAGACCATGCCGCTCGGCGATGGCAGCACGCTCGACCTGTTCGTAGACCCGCTCGAACACACCAATTCCGTCCACGGTGCGTTAGGCTACGCCTGCGTGCAGTGCCACCGCGACGTGGGGGCGTACCCGCACCCGGCCTTCAGCGCCCAGGATGGGCGCGAAGTGACTCTGAAGCTGAACGAAAGCTGCGCCTTCTGCCACAGCGGCGAGGCCAGCCAGGCCGCCGACAGCGTCCACGCCCAGGCCCTGGCCGCCGGAAAGCGTGAGGCCGCCGCCTGCACTGACTGCCACAGCGCCCATGCCGTGCAGCGCCTTACCAACCCCGAAACAAATGAAATTTTGCCCGAAGCGCACCTGTGGATACCGCAAACCTGCGCCAAATGCCACAGCGCCATTTACGAGAAATATGCCGCCAGCGTGCATGGCGCGGCGCTCACCGAAGGCAACCTGGACGTGCCCACCTGCATTGACTGTCACGGCGTCCACAACATTGGCGACCCCACCACCGCCGCCTACCGCCTGCAATCGCCGCAGATTTGCGCCAACTGCCACACCGACTCCACGCGCATGGCGAAGTACGGCCTGACCACCGAAGTCCTCGATACTTATGTGGCCGATTTTCACGGCACGACAGTGATGATCTTCGAGAAGCAGTCGCCTGACGCTGAAACCAATAAGCCCGTCTGCTACGACTGCCACGGCGTCCACGAAATCCTGCGCACCGATGACCCGCAGAAGGGCCTGCAAGTGCGCGAAAACCTGCTGGCGCGCTGCCAGACCTGCCACCCCGATGCCACGTCCGATTTCCCCGCTTCGTGGATGTCGCACTACTACCCCTCGCCCGAAAAATACCCCATCGTCTATTATGTAGACCTGTTCTACAAATTCTTCATCCCGCTGGTGTTGGGCGGCATGGGGGTGATGGTAGTGCTGGATGCCAGCCGCCGGGTGATCAACCGCCTGCCACGCAAGCCGCACGCCCCGGCCTCTGAAGAGCCTGCCGCCCCGCAACCCGAACCCGACGCCATTCCCACCGAAGCAGATGCAACCGGGCCACTCGAACCCGATCAGGCTGCCATGCCGCCTGACACGGCCAGGGAAAACCCTACACCGCCTGCAGAAATCCCAACAGAGGCATCCCCGCCAGAAAAACCCAGCCCCCTCAGCGATGACCCAGTTCCACCCGACGAACCCGCCCAACTCGGCGAGGAGGCCCGCCATGAGTGAGCATCACGCCGCCTCGCCCCAAACCTACCAGCGCTTCGACCTCAGCCAGCGCATCCAACATGGCGTGTTCCTGGTCTCGTTCTCGCTGCTCGGCCTGACCGGGTTGATCCAGAAGTTCGCCGAGTCACCCATCAGCCTGTTCTTCCTGCGCCTGTTCGGCGGCATCGAAGGGACGCGTGTCATCCATCACTGGGCTGCCATCGTGATGTTGATTGTCAGCCTGTATCATGTGCTGGAATTGCTGTACCGCATCATCGTGCTGCGCGCCCGTTGGACGATGATGCCCTGGCTGGATGACATCAAGCATGTTTTTCAGGACATCGCCTATTATCTTGGCATCCGCAAAGAGCACGCCCAATACGGCCAGTTCAACTACGCCGAAAAGGCTGAATACCTGGCGGTGGTGTGGGGAACGGTGTTGATGGCGCTGACGGGCTTCCTGATGTGGAACCCGGTGCTGTCCACCCGCTTCCTGCCCGGCGAGGCCATCCCTGCGGCCAAAGCCGCCCACGGAGCAGAGGCCGTGCTGGCCGTGGCAGCCATCATCCTGTGGCACTTCTACCACGTCCACATCAAGATGTTCAACAAGAGCATCTTCACCGGCCAGATGACCCGCCACGAGATGGAAGACGAGCACCCGGCGCAACTGGCCGAAATCGAGGCCAGTCACAAGGAAGCCATCCCTGCGGCGGTGCTGCGCAAGCGCCAGATGATCTACGCCCCCATCGCCGCGGTGATCGTGATCGGCTTTGGCATTTTCAGCTATTTCTTCCTCGGCTATGAAAGCACCGCCATCACCACGGTGCCGCAGGGCGAGACGGCGCAGGTATTTGCCCCGGTCACGCCCAGCCCGCGGCCCACCATCACAGTTGCACCCACGCCCACCCTCGGCGAGGGCGTCTCAGCCAACTCGTGGGCGGGCAACTACGAGGGCCTGTTCCGCAACCGCTGTTCCACCTGCCACGGCGTGACAAAGGTTGGCGGCTATTCGCTGGCAACCTACCAGGATGCCCTGGCCGAAGGCAACAGCGGCCCTGGCATCATCCCTGGCGACCCCGATAACAGCATCCTGGTGCAAATTCAACAGGCCGGCAGCCACCCCGGCCAACTGACCGATGAAGAACTGCAAAGTGTCATTGAATGGATTAAATCAGGCGCGCCTGAAAAATAAAGCCAGATATGGCTGATTTCTTCACCCAAAATATCATCCTCGTCTACTTCCTCTACGGCCTGTCTTTCTTCAGCATGGGCTTCGCCATCCTGATCGAGACAGGCCGTACTTCGTCACTCGAATATGCCCAGGCATTGCGCCCGTTGGCCTGGTTTGGCCTGATCCACGGCGGCCACGAGTGGCTGGAGATGTTCGTGCTGATCCACGATCACCGCGAAGTCGAACCGGCCATCGCCTGGATCGCCCCCCTGCGCGTCATTCTGTTAGCGGTCTCGTTTTTATTATTGGTCACGTTCGGCGTGCGCCTGCTGATCGGCCCCGCCCACCTGAAACGCCGGACGATCATGCTTGGCGTCGTAACGGCGATCTGGCTGGTTGGCCTGGGGTGGATTTTCTGGAGTTTGCAGGGCCGGGCCGATTGGGTGGTGACAGCCGATGTCTACACGCGCTACGCCCTGGCCATCCCTGGCGGATTGCTGGTCGCGCGGGGGCTGATCGTCCAACGCGATCAGTTCGCGGCCAGCGGGATGCAGAGCATCCGGCGCGATGTCACGCTGGCGGCGCTGGCATTCTTGCTCTATGGGTGCCTCGGACAGTTATTCACCGCGCCGTCGCCGCTGTTCCCCTCGTCCTACCTCAACACGACAACCTTTCTGGCCTGGTTTGGCTTTCCGGTGCAAGTGTTCCGTGCCGTCACAGCGGCATGGGCAGCGGCAGCCATCGTCCGCTCGCTGCGCGCCTTCGAGGTGGAAACCAGCCAAAAACTGGAAAAAATGCGCCAGGAGCAAAACGCCGAACAGCACCGCCTGGAAGAACTGCGCGCTGCCCTGCTGCACCAGACCGTCAAAGCACAGGAGAACGAACGCCAGCGCATCGCCCGCGAACTGCACGATGAACTCGGCCAGACGCTCACCGCCCTCGGTATGGGACTGCGCGGCGTGTCCGAAAACATCCCCACCCACCCCGAACGCGTGGCGCAGCAGGCCGCCCAACTCGAAAAACTGGTCAAAACCGGCCTGGACGAGTTGCAGCACCTCGTTACCGGCCTGCACCCGCCCCAACTCGACGACCTGGGCCTGCTGGCCGCCCTGCGCTGGTATGCCAACGAATTTTCGCAGCGTTCGGGGCTGCAAATCCAGGTCAGCAGCCGGGGCAATATCCCGGCCTTATCCGAGGAAATCCGCGTAGCGCTGTATCGCATCGCCCAAGAGGCCCTCACCAATGCCGCCCGTCACGCCCAGGCCAGCCACGTCAGCGTGACGCTGATCCAGGTCAACCACGACATCACCCTGCGCATCGAAGATAACGGCTGCGGATTCGACGTGGATGAAACCTGCTACAACAAAAAAAATCAACCTTGCTGGGGCTTGCTCGGGATGATCGAACGCGCCGAATTGATCGGCGGCCAATGCCTGCTCGCCTCGTCGCCGGGGCATGGCACCCTGGTCGAAGTGACCGTCGCCCTGGGAGAAAACGGAGAAAAACATGGATGAAATTCGCCTGTTGTTGGTAGATGACCACGCCGTGGTGCGCACCGGGCTGCGTATGCTGCTGGAAAGCCAGCCCAATTTGAAGATCATCGGCGAGGCGGCCACCGGTGAACAAGCCATCCACATGACCGGGCAGCTTCAACCCGATATCGTCATCATGGACATCACCCTGCCCGATATTTCAGGCATCGAGGCCACCCGGCGGCTCAAGCAGCGCCTCCCGCAAACCGCCATCATCGCCCTCACCATCCACGAAGATGAGCAGTATTTCTTCGAGATGCTGCAAGCGGGGGCATCGGCCTATGTGCCAAAGCGCGCCGCCCCTGAAGACTTGATCGCCGCCATCGAATCGGTGCATCGCGGCGAGGTTTACATCTACCCATCGTTAGCCAAGCTGCTCGTCAGCGATTTTCTCAGCCGCGCCACCGACGTGCCGCCCGCCCAAATGGACGGCCTGACCGCCCGCGAGCAGGAGGTGTTGGCCGTGCTGGCCGAGGGCAAATCGAACGAGGAGATCGCTGAGATGCTTTCGATCAGCAAGCACACCGTGGCCCGCCACCGCGAGAACCTGATGCGTAAGCTGGGCCTGCACAGCCGGGGGGAATTGGTCAAATATGCCATCCGCAAAGGCCTGATCAGCCCATAGGGTTATCTCGCCATATCAAGATGCTTTTGCCAGCCTATTGACGCCGCGCCCAAATTTTCATACGCTGAGAGTACATCGCAAGCACGTTGAAGTAATTGTTGAGCAAAGTTGAAGAAGCAGCATGCGTCTTAACTGCGCTCGACGTGCTCGAAAAAGGAGGTCGTATGTTCAAGCTATCGCTGGCGGCAATTTTCTGGACACTGGCCCTGGCCATCCCCTTTACCGTGGCGGCCCTGATTGGCGCGGCTTATCTCATCGAAAATGCCGCCGCCATCGCCGCGTTCATCCGTTCGTTCGGCCAGCCAGCCACGGTCGGCGGGCGCACCTGGGTCGAAATGCTCTCGGTCAGGCTGCCCGAGCTGGCCGGGATGATCGTCGGCCAGCTGGTGCTGCTGACGATTTTCATCTTCGCCCGCCAGACAAGCCAGAAGCGCCCCATCGGTTAAGTGCACTTCTCTTGCGCCGCAAACACAGCGCCCCTGGAGCATCCCATTGGTTGGGAATTGCTCCAGGGGCGCTGTGTGTCTGTCTATATTCGAGCCGGGTCGGTCAAGAATGGTACGATTGCGCCGATATTTCGCGACGCGAGGTTTCCGCGTTGACCATCAGTTGCCCGGTTTTCATCTCGCCACGCGAACGACGCACCAGGCCGTTGATGTGGGCAATCAACATCCCACTGGTGACCGGCTTGGTCAGGTAATCATCTGCACCGGCATCGAAAGCTTGCTGTAAGACCGCTGGGGTATTGAAGACCGAAAGGATAATGATCGGCACCCGGCTAAACTGGCGGATGGCCTTGCAAACTTGCCAGCCATCCATACCAGGCATCAGCAAGTCCAGCAAGATCACATCGGGATTGATACGCTGTGTCAATTCGACAGCCTGGGTACTGGCGCTGGTCGCGTCAACATGAAAGCCGGCACTGGTCAGCACCAATTTAAGTACATCGGTCATATCTACATCATCATCAATGATCAAAACTTTTATCAAGCGGGCCTTCCCGACATAAGGTATGGAATACATGAGCTACGGATTTCAGTGAGTGTAGGGGGCTGTTCGGCTCTTTCAAAATTCTCCATCAACCGAATACGTCCTGATTATCCCCCAAAAGCCCCCGGTTTTACCTTACAAACACTTTACAAGATAAATACCAACCCAATCACCCGCCGTTCACCACCAACCACTTCAACCCGCGCTGATAGGCCAATGCCAGCAGGCCGCCCAGCACGATGATCCAGATGGTTTGACCGGCCAGCAAGGTGACGAAGCGCAGCAGGTCTGGTTCGACAAAGAGCCGCGCCGGGCCATACATGGTGTAGGCGAAGGGCAGCGCCAGCGAGATATTGCGCAGCCAATCGGGGGAAAAATCGAGCGGGATCAACATTCCACCCAGGATGAAAACGAGCTTCTGGTAAATCCAATCGAAGGCGGTAACGTCCTCGGTGACGAAGGCGGCCAGACCGATCAGCGCCTGGATGCAAAAATCAAGCACCCAACCGAAAAACACCGCCACCAGCACGAGCGGCCAACCCATGGGGTTCGGCGGCGCGCTGACCATCAGCACCAGCAGTAATCCGCCCGTCAACAGATTGAACCCGAAACGCGAGACGCCATCGGCCAGTGCCACGCTCAGCTGGTATAGCAGGAAGTTGTAGGGCTTGTTGAGCAGGTAAGCAATCGAGCCATCTTTGACGGCATCGGAAATGCCTTTGGTCAGGCGCGGTTTGCTCAACTGGATCGCCTCCGTCAACATCAGATACCACAGGGTGTTCGCCAGCGTCAGCCCGCCGATATTTTCCTGATTCATCACGCGGTACGTGGTTGCCCACAACTGGATGAACACCCACAGGAAAATCAAAATGGACAGGCTGCCCGTGATCAGATCACCCACGTACGCCAGGCGGTTGGAAAGCTGGATGCGAAAGATGGCGAGGTATTTCATGGGGCAGGTAGCAGGTGGCAGATGGCAGGCGACAGGGGGCAAGGGGCAAGTGGCAGGTAGCAGATGGCAGGAGGCAAACTTGCTCCCTGCTACTTGCTCCCTGCCACTTCCTGATAAATCGAACGGATCACTTCCTCCAACGACGGGTCGGAGATGGTCACGTCGAGCATGTTACCGGCCTCGGCCAGGCGGCTGATGACGGCGGCGATGGCGGTGGTGCGTGTGTCGAAGCGCAATTTGGCGGCGTAGTGCGTTTTAGCAACCTTGATCGTTTCGGTGCCTGCGATATTGAAGTCATCGGGAATTTGTTCGGCGTAGCGCACGTCAATCACCTTCGAGGTCAGGTAATTGCGCTTGAGATTGGATACCTTGTCGTGATAGACAATCTGGCCGTGATTGATGACGATGACACGCTTGCACAACGCCTCGAGGTCGCCCGCGTCGTGCGAGGTGAGCAACACACCCACGCCTTCCTCCTGGTTCATGCGCCGGATGGTATCGCGGATGTGTTGCTTGGCGACCACATCCAGGCCGATGGAGGGTTCGTCGAGCAGTAGCAGCCTGGGGCGGTGCAGCAGCGAGGCGGCCACTTCGCAGCGCATCCGCTGTCCGAGCGAGAGCTTGCGCACCGGGGTTTGCAGCAGGTCTTCAATCTCGAAGGCTTCAGAAAGGAAGGCGATGCGCTTTTTGGTCTCGGCGTCGGCGAGTTCGTAGATTTTGCCGAACAGGTGGAAGGTATCTATGGCGGGCAGGTGATACCACAGTTGCGGGCGCTGCCCGAAGACGGTGCCGATCTGGTAGGCCAGTTGCTGGCGCTGCTTCCAGGGGGTGAAGCCCAACACGCTGGCCTCGCCGCTGGTGGGATGCAAAATGCCCGTCAGCATCTTGATCGTGGTGGATTTGCCGGCCCCGTTTGGCCCGATGAAGCCGAGCAGTTCGCCCGGCTCCATCTCAAACGACAGGCCGCGCACCGCTTCCACCGTGCGCATCTGCGGGCGGAACAACGAGCGCAGGCTGCCGCCCAGCCCGGCGGCCTTTTGCTTGGCGGTGAAGGTTTTGGTGAGGTGACGAACTTCGATGGTGGGCATAAAATGATTCACCACAAAGGGCACGAAGGTTCACGAAGGAAATCCTTGAATCCTTTGTGTCCTTCGTGGTTAAAGCGATTTCATCTCGCGCTGCGCTTCCCAATGGTGCGGGTCGAGGGCCAGCACAGCCTCGAAAGCGGCACGCGCTTCGGCGGCGTGACCCAGGCCCTTGTGCGCCAGGCCGATCAGGTAGTGATTGGTTATTTTGGCGGCGCGGCCGGGTTCTTCCTCGAAGATGACAGTGGCAGGGATAGATGTATAGAAGCCGCCTTGATCGTCGGCGTTGAGTTGTTCGGTGGCGTGGTCGAGGAGGGCTTGCAATTTGGACTGCGCGGCGGCTTCATCGCCCAGTTGACGCAGGGCCAGGGCAGCGTAATAGGTCAACGGGGAGAAATTCTGCCAGGCGGGAGCAGCAGCCTCGTCATCGGCAACCTTGCGGTAGTGTTCAGCAGCAACATCGGGCTGACCGAGGGCGGCATAAGCTTGCGCGGTGTGGAAATCCACCACGGCATGGACACCCTGCATGGCGCGCCCCACGCCCAGGTTGGCGGGATGCTGGCGGGCGGCGGCGAAGTGTTCGAGGGCGGCGTGCGGGTTGGTGCCGATGGCCGCTTCGCCAAGTAACAGGTGCGCCAGCGAATACTGCGTGGCCGCCTGGCCTTCGCCGCCTTCCCAGGGGTGGAAAATGTGATTGAGCAGCAGGTCGAGCGCTTTTTGCGGCTGGCCGGTCTGGTTGTAGAGAGCGGCCAGGTCAACGGTGAGGTCGTCGCGTTGGGCCACTTCGGCCAGGTGATGCTCGAAGGCGAAGATGCGGTCGGCGGGGGCAGCCCCCAGGCGGCGGGCCAGTTGGTCGTGCTCCATGATCTGGCGCGGGTCGTGTGGGTTGGCAACGAGGGCCTGCTGGTAAGCAAGTTTGGCCCCATCTTTGTCGCCGCGCTTGTTGTAGCGCGCGATGCTCAGGTTGCGCCAGGCGGTGGCGAAGCCCGGTTCGAGGTGCGTGGCGGTTTCCCAGGCAGCGATGGCTTTTTCGTACTGCTTCTTATCGTAATAGAGGTTGCCCAGGTAATAGGCGGCGCGCCCATCCGACGGGTTGGCGGCGCGGGCGGCTTCAAGGATGATCTGCTCTTCGAGGCGGTGCGGGAAGCACCAATCGGGTGGTTGGCTGGCGGCCTGCCGGAACCATTCGAGCGCCGAAGCCGTGTCGCCGACGCGGGTGGCGAAGTAGCCGAGGGCGTAGGGGATCATCGGATAACTGGCCCCGGCCTGGGGAGCTTCGCTGGCGTTTTCGAGTTCGAGGAAGCTCAACAGCACATCCAACGCTTCGGGGTAGAGGGCGCTGTTGCCGTAATCGAGGGCCAGGTCGAGGTAGTTTTGGGCGCTGCCGCGCAGCAGGCGGGTTAACTCAGATTGCTGGAAATCGGCAGGATCACCCAGTTCATCCAACGCCAGCACCATCTCAGCGCGCGCCCACAGGTTGAGCGGGTCGAGCGCCAGAGCGGCGCGGGCGGTTTGCAGGGCCACTTCGACGCGCCCCATGCGGCGCAGCACGGCGGCTTTGAGGGCGCGCGCCTGGTTGTGATGGGCGTTGGTGACGAGAGCGCGTTCGATGTGGTCGAGAGCGCGGGCGTAGTCGCCGCGGCGCACGTCAATTTGGGCGAGGGCGTAATAGCCAGCGCTGCGCCAGGCATACGACCAGATACCCTTGTAGAAGGCGTCGTAGGCTTCGGCGTAGCGCGCCTGGTAAACCAACGCCAGGCCAAGCTGGTAATAGGGTTCGCCGTCGTAGGGGTTGAAATTGTAGCGCGTGAGGGTGGCGATGGCGGCGCGGAAGTGCGCTTCGGCGGCGGCAAAATCGCCGCGGCGCAGTTTCAGGCGTCCGAGGGCGGTGTTGCTGCGCGAGTCGCCGGAATCGAGCGTGAGGGCGCGTTCCCAATAGGGGGCGGGGTCGAGGCTGAAATGGAGATATTGCTCGACGTGCAGGCCGGTGAGGTAGAGTTCTTCGAGGTTGTCAATTTTGTGCGGCAGCGTGGGCGGTTTGGCGGTGGGAGGCAGGGGATCGTCACGGCGAGGCTGCGGGGTGTAGGAGATTAACTCGGAGCCGGAGGAGTCGAGGACGCGCAAGGTTGCAGGTCGAAGGTCGAAGGTCTGGTGGGCGGTGAGGGGTTGGCCGGGGATGAGGTCGCCTTGCCAGTCGAAGAGGGTGATTTCGTCGCCGTGGGGGGAGGTGGCGGTGACGAGGATGCGGGCTTCGGGGATGATTTCGGTGGCGCAGACGCCGACGAAGTCGTCGGTGAGGTTGACGGCGAGTTGGCGGTTGGCGTTTTTGACCGAGCCGATCTGCTGGATGGGGTACCAGAGGTGGCTGAAGCGCTTGGTTTCGTAGGGCTGCAGCCAGGAAAAATCGGGTTGGTTGTCGGAGTAGCTGGAGGCCATCAGTTCGATGTAAGGGCCGTCGGCGTCGGTGAGCGAACCTTGCCAGGCGGTGCCGAAATCGCCGGTGCCCCAGGTGAAGCATTTTTTGCCCGGCGAGACGTGGTGGTTGGCCACATGGATGATGCCGCCCTGCTTGCCGTGGTCGAACCCGCCGAAGAAATCATAGCCAGACGGGTTGGCGAAGTACGAGGTGGCCGGGCCGACGTTGTTGGGGAAGGAAATGTCCACACCGTCGCGCCAGTCGCAGCCGGCGAAGAACTGGCGAGCGATGGGGTAGGAGGCCATGTCGGCGCGTGAGTGGAAGGTGACGCTCTCGACATCGGGCGGGAAGATGATCTGATAATTCTCGTTGACACGCACAGCACAGTTGATCCACCACAGGAAGGGCTGCGGCAGCGGCGTGCGGTTGTATAGCTGCACTTTGAGTTCGAAATAGGCTTTGCCGGGGTAGACGCACACGCCCAACATGCCTTTCATGCGGTTCATCGGCTCGTGTTCGCTGAGCCAGACCGTGGCCGAGCCATCTTCGCCATGCTCGATGGTGTATTCCACCGGCATAAAGGTGGATGGGCGGTGGTGCAGCGGCCAGTTGAACTCCATGCCGCCAGAAACCCACGAGCCGAACAGGCCAATCAATGCTGGTTTGACCACGTTTTGGCGATAGACGAAGTCGTAGCCGTTGGTTTTGTCGAGGGCAGCGTGAATGCGCCCGCCAAACTGCGGCATGACCATGATCTGGATGTATTCGTTTTCCAGGAAGACGGCCTGGTAGGCGCGGTCTTCCTTCGTCTCGTGGTTGACATGGTCGGTGAGCGGGTTGGGGTAGATGCGCCCGCTGGCCCCCTGGTTGACGCGCTTCTCGAAGAACATCGGGTTGGGGTCGGGCGAGGGGACGGGGTAGGTGGGGATGGTGACAAGTTCTTGCCAGATGTGGACGGGGGAGGGGTAGGGAGTGGGGGTCATAGGGGGGAAGGTTTGAAGGTTGAAGGTTGAAAGTTGCGGGTTGAAGGTTGGGGGCGGTTACATGGGGTAGGCTTGCATACCGGCGCGCATGGCGCCTTCGACAGTGCCATTGACTTCACGTGCGCCGGGGAACATCCATTCATGCGGATCGTAAGCGTTGCGGCTGTGGCGGTAGATGGCAAATTCCCAGTTGTCCATGCTGCCGGTCCACGTCAAGCGGCAGATTTCAGCGGCATGTTTGCGGGCGGCATTATCGAGGTAGAGGAATTTCCCTTTGAAACGCGCCACATATCCGACATCGCGGCCTCCAAAAAGGGCCTTTGCCAGTGGGTGAGCGGGCGTGAAGTTTTTGGCGTTGAAATCTGCCACGATTTTGAGTACTTCTTCTTTGACTTCTTCGGGAATGGCTGGTTTACGGGGCATGGTTAACTCCTGGTGATGGTTTGCAGTTCACTTTCCAATTGCACGATGAATGTCTGGATGAATTGCTGTTTCTGACGCAGAATACCCTGGGCTGCCGGGGTGTTGAGTTGGGATAGGGTGCGTTCGCAGAAAGGGATTTCGACCATCCGCAGACGTTCGAGCAAGTCGGCCAAAAAATCGGGCGAGGTGCGGTCGAGCCAGTTGGTTGCCATCCAGATCGAGACCGCGCCGATCTCGTCGAGAGTGTCGGTATCTTTGAGGATGCCGTGCAACAGATCGGGGCCGGGGATGTCTTTTTCGGAGTGATGGGCGATCAGAGAGAGCAGTTTTTCGCTGAATGATTTCATTTTCGGGGAATGGGGGCATTTGCAGGGACAGAATCTGCACGGTCATAGCTTCGACTCGCAGGGAGTGATCTACGGTGAATTTCCAGCTCTTACGCCAGGGATGCAACATCTCGCGGCCGTTTTGCTTGCCACGCAAACTTTCGTTCAAAAACTGCCGGGCTTCGTCTAAAATTTGCGCCATCTGAGATGCCATCAGCAAAACCTACCAAGCGAGAGATACCAGTGAAAAGACGCAAGGAGAGCAGCAAACCGCACTATGCGGTGCGATGAATGTAAAACAACATGCAGTTTCCTTGCCCCTGTTCATTACGCGAGTCACTGATAAAAAAGTTTTCACCAAGCACGGGTTGGAAGGGCAGTTCTTCAATTTGTAACCAATCGCCTAACGCTGCCTGCATGTTTTGCAGGGTATCCATGGGCGGCGCTAACAATTGGTTGGCAATGTTGATCTCAGCCTGACTGACGTCAGCCTGCCGCATAATCTGCCTGAAAGCGGGATATTTCACTTTCAGGCCGGTGTCGGCCGCCCGTATCATCTGAACTAACTGATTACTGCTCAGGGCTTCCGGGGTAAAACCCAAGATAAAGACGGCAGTGTGTTGAGTCATGGCAGGTCTCGCTTTCAACGTACAGGGGCAATTGGTCGGGCCCAGGTGAGCCGGGTGGGGCGATGGGGAAAAGTGCAGATTATCCCCGTGGGCAGTATATCACCAGCGCTACAAACCGACAGGAAAACGCCCCCAATGAGCGCGGTATAATGCTCGCACGCCCAACGCATCCTTCTGGAGAATTTCATGCTTCCCCTTAATCATCAACGCATTGCCCGTTTTTTATTCGTGGTGATCTTCGGCCTGGCGCTTTGGTTCGCAGCCGCGGCCATCCCCCAATTCAGCGCCGTCAGCCAACCCGAACCAGCCACAGATACCCCCACCCCCACCGAAACCAGCACGCCGACGGCAACGGCCACCGAAACCGCCACATCCACGGGTACCACCACCGGAACGGCCACATCTACCAGCACCCCCACCGAAACAGGCACAGCCACCCAGACGGCCACAACGACCGCCACCCCCACGGCAACGCCCACACACACGGCCACAGCCATTCGAAAATTCTTACCGCTCATCTTCAAACAAATACCCGATACCGCCACACCCACACCCACGGCCACCCGCACAACCACCGGCACCCCTCCCACCCCCACCGCCACCGGAACAATCACCCCCAACCCCACCATCGCCATCACCGTCAACCCCTCAGAAGCGCGCGTCGGGCAAAAGATCACCTTCATCGTCAAAATCACCAATAACGGCCTGGCCCCCGCACAAGATGTCATCCTGACCGATTCCTTCCCCACCACCATAGATATCACCAGCAACACCAAAACAACCCAGGGAACAATCAACCGCCAGAACCATGCCGTAACAGTGCTGATCGGCGAAATCTTGCCGAGTAAAATTGTCACCGTCACCATCGAAACCAGCGTCAACAGCACCGCCAACGCAACCGTCAACCTGGTTAACAGCATCAGCCTTACCTACGCCCCCAACAACACCCGCACCGCCACCGCCAACTACCGCGTCGTCGTCTCTGGGCTGCCTGGCACCGGCCTCCAACCGCTTGAAAATCCCACCCACCCCATAGACTGGTCGCTGCTCTTCCTGGCAGGCGCGGCGGCGCTGGCCGGCTTCTTCACCATCTGGTATGCCCTGTGGGCGCGCCAACAAGAACAAAGCCAAATTGGCCGCTACCTTCTTGCCGGAGTCGCCTTACTGCTCGCCGGGGCAGTCGTTGGTGCGGCCGGCAGTGGGTGGTTCTGGCGCTCGCCCGAGGCGCGCCTCCCCATCGCCATTGCCCCAACCCACCTCGCCGAAAAAATGGCCGGCTATGCCATCGCCCCCATCTTCCCCACCGAAGACACCACCGGGTACATCTTCACTGCCCCCACCGAAATCAGCGCACTGCCCGATTTTCCCATCCCCTCCCCCACCGCCCTGCCCGAAACAGAACCCGGCATCGTCCTCGATACCAGCCCCGTCACCCGTCTGGCCATTCCCGCCCTAAACGTGGATACTATCGTCAAATACGTGCCTTTCGACGGCGAAAGCTGGATGATCGCCGGCCTGAAACAGGAGATCGCCTGGCTGGGCAATACCTCCTGGCCGGGGTTGGGCAGCAACACAGCGCTGGCCGGGCATGTCACCCTGGTCGGCGAAAACGGCCCCTTCCGCTATCTCGACCAACTCAAAACCGGCGATGTCATCCAGGTCTACACTGCAGAAAACCTGTACACCTACACCGTACGCGAACAAGTTGTCGTTGAAGAAGGCGATTTAGCCGTGACCCACCCCACCACAAACCCCCAAATCAGCCTGATCACCTGCACCGACTGGAACGACGAATTCAAGCGCTATCTCAAACGGCTGGTCGTCTACGCCGACCTGAAAGATACCCTGCCCCTGCAAAACACACAGGTCGAAAACACCCCATAACCCGCCAGCTACAGGTCATCCACCACCCATTCGCCCCCGATCATCGTCGCCCGGGGGCGGATGTCTTTAAGCACACCCAGATCGCAGGCAAAAGGATCGACATCGAGGACGAGTAAATCGGCCAGAGAAGCGGGAGATAACTGGCCGTGGCGGCCATCCAGACCCGCCGCAAACGCCGCACCCGTGGTAAACCCACGAATAGCATCTGCCACGGCCAGGCGCTGCTGCGGAATCCACCCTTCTGGGCCGGGCGCGCCATCGTGACGGCGGCGCGTGACCGCGGCATAGATGCCCCACCACGGGTTGGGCGCTTCCACCGGCGCATCTGAGCCGAAGGCCAGCACCGCCCCGGCGTCAAGTTGGGTCTTCCAGGCATACGCAAGAGCCACGCGTGCGCCCCAGTGCCGGTCGGCCATCGCCATATCGGAGGTGGCGTGGATCGGCTGCATCGAGGCGATCACGCCCAGTTGCGCCAGGCGCGCCGCATCATCGGGATGGATCAATTGGACGTGTTCGATACGGTGGCGCAAATTGCCAGAAAGCGGGCGAAGCTGCTCGAAGGCGTTCAACACCTCGTGGTTGGCACGGTCGCCAATGGCATGGACGGCCAGGGGGAAACCGCTGGCAACGGCCAACTTACCCCGCTCGAAAAGCTCTTCGGCATCGAGGAACAACATGCCGCGGTTATCGGGTTCGCCCTCGTAGGGTTGCAGCATGGCCGCCGTGCGCGGCCCCAAGGCCCCATCAGCAAAGACCTTCACCGCCCCCAGGCGCAGCCAGTCATCGCCAAAGCCCGAACGCAGCCCCAGGGCCGCGGCGTGCGGCAAATCGTCCAGTGGAATGCTCTTGACCACGCGCAGCTTCAACTGGCTATGCGCATGTAAGCGCTGCAAAGCGGCAAAGCAGCGCGCACGGTCGAAATCGTGGACGCCGGTGAGACCCACCTGCCACAGCGTGGGCAAGGCCGCCCGAATGGCCTCGGCCACCTGCTCCTCCGAGGGCGCGGGGATGGCCGCGTTCACCAACTGCATGGCGCTCTCGAAGAGCATCCCGTTTGGCCTGCCATCGGCGCTGCGCCCGATCTGCCCATCGGCGGGGTCGGGCGTACGGTCGGTGATGCCGGCCAGCCTGAGGGCAGCGCTGTTGGCCCAACCGGCATGCAGCGATTTGGCGGTCAGGTAAACCGGGTGGTGCGAGGCAACGGCATCGAGTTGGGCGGCAGTGGGGAAAGCGCCACCCCAGTTGTTCTGATTCCAGCCGTGGCCGAGAATCCACTCGCCGGGCGGGGTAATGGCGGCACGGTCGGACACGCCGCGCAGACATTCATCGAGGGTGCTTGTCTCGCAGTTCACCTTTTGCAGACCGAGGGCGTAATGTTCGAGGTGAAAGTGGGCGTCGGTCAGGCCGGGCAGGATGATCTTGCCGCCAGAATCGCGGTGTTCGCCATCGGCAGCAGGCCGGTTGAGCGCAACAACCCGCCCACCATGAAGGGTGATCGTGGTGGCGATGGGGCAGGCAGGGTCAAAGGTGTAGATACGAGCGTTATGAATGGTCAGCATATCCAAAGATGGGTAATTTAGCGGTTGGGTGAATGGATGAGGATGGGAACGATGTCGCAAAGATGGCGGATTTCGTGGGTGATCGGCAGGTCGGCGGGGCGCAGGGCAGCCGCGGGGTTGTACCAGCAGCTATCCAGGCCAGCGTTGGCCGCGCCGCGGATATCGGAGGACAGGCTGTCGCCGATCATCAGGACTTCATCCTTTGGCGGGCTGCCCAGGCGTTCGAGGGCGATGGCGAAGATGGCCGGGTCGGGCTTGGCTGCACCAACTTCTTCGGAGATGATCAAATGCGAGGGGGGGATGTAGGCTGCCAGGGGTGAACGCGCCAGGCGGGAATACTGCACGGCTTGGAGGCCGTTGGTGAGGATGGCGAGGCGGTAATGCGGCGCGAGGGTCGTCACCACATCCAGCGCGCCCTCCAGCAAAGCGGCGCAGGCGGCGATATTGGCAAGGTAGCCGGTTGCGAAAGTTTCGCTGGGCGGGTCAAGCTGGAGCGTTTGCAGCAGGCGCACAAAGCGTTGGTGGTTGATCGTTTGCGGGGTGAGGCGGCCTTGTTCGAGCTGTTGCCACATTTCGCGGTTGATCTGGCGGTACGTGGCGAGGAAATCAGGCTGCCAGGCGATGCCATGCTGCGCGAAGGTTATTTGGAGGGCATCGGCTTCGGCGCGGTTGTAATCGAACAGCGTATCGTCGGCGTCGAAGAGCAGGGTGGAGTAGCGCTTCATCCTTCAAAGGCCGCTGCGCCCAACAAAGCCAGGGCGATCCAGGTCAGGTCGGCCAGCAGCAGGTGCAGCAGTTGCATCCACACCGGGGCCAGCAAAGCGATGTTGACCATCCCGGCCACCCACTGCACAATCACCAGGGCGAACAGGGCCTTCGAGAACCAGCGCACTGCCGGGCTGGCGTGCGTGTGGCCGAAGAAATAGGTGTAGAAGAGCAGGAAAAAGCCCACCCCCACCGAAATGAGCGGATGCCAGACGCGTAGGCGAAGGAGGAAGTGCGCCTGCGGGTCGAGGTCTTGCTGCAAGCCTTCGGCCAGTGTCTCAGCAGGGAAAAGCGTGTCGCCGAGGGCGGTCACCGCCCCGGTCATGCCGATGACGAGGACGCCGGCCAGCCCCAGCAGCCAGCCCCAGGCCGGCCAGCCGCGGCCCTGCAAACGCAGTCCATTGCCGCCCGCCGCCCACCACCCGGTGAGCGAGAGGGCCGCCAGCAGCACAAAGGTCACCACGAGGTGAACAGGCATCGAAATCACCCGTCCCAACGAGGCATCCTGCGCCACCCACTCGAACAGCACCAGCCCCGCCCCAAACAGCGCTTCGAGCAAGATCAACACCGCGCAGGCTGTTGCGCCCTTGCGCACGCGGTGGCCCGTCGGGAATGCCCGCCACGCCCAGATCAGCAGCACGAGGATCAAAATCAACGCCAGGCCGCTGCTCAGGCGGTGGGTGAATTCGATCACGGTCTCGATCTGCGGGGCGCGCGGGATGATCTCGCCATTGCACAGCGGCCAATGGCTGCCACAGCCGGCGCCGGCGCCGGTGGCGCGCACATACGCCCCCCACAAGATGACGATCAGGTTGTAGAGGAGGACAAACCAGGTGTATTGGGCAAAACGGGGGAGTTTTCGGAAATCATTCATAAGAATTCGCCGGTCATGCTGTTTCGTTACGCATCCCCCGTAATCCGACTGACTAACGTATCCAACTCTTCATCCGAGTAATAGTGGATCACCATCGTCCCCCCCTTGCGGCTGCGCTTAAGGTTGACTTTGGTGTGCAGGCTTTGCATCAGGCGTTCTTCGAGGTCGGTCAGTTCGGGCGGCGGGGCGGGACGCGGCTTGCCGGGACGCTTTTCGCCGCTCAGGCGGCGCACCAGTTCTTCGGTCTGGCGCACGTTGAGGTCTTCGTTGAGGATGCGGTCGAGGGCGGCGGCCTGCGATTGCGGCGTCTTCAGCCCCAGCAGGGCGCGGGCGTGGCCTTCGGTGATCATGCCGTTGGCCAGGGCTTTGCGGATGGCCTCCGGCAGGTCGAGCAGACGCAATGTATTCGAGACGGCCACACGACTCTTGCCCACGCGGACGGCGATCTGTTCGTGGGTCAGCTTGAAATCATCGGCCAGGTGGCGGAAGGCTTCGGCGGTTTCGAGCGCCCCCAGGTCGGCGCGCTGCACGTTTTCGACCAGCGCCAGTTCGAGTAAATCTTGCGGGGTGGCATCCCGTACGATGACGGGAACGGTGGTCAGCCCGGCCTGGCGCGCCGCCAGCAAGCGCCGCTCGCCAGCAATCAACGTGTACAATTCGGGCGTCGGGCCGTGCGTGACGATCAGTGGTTGGATGATGCCATGTTCCCGAATGGAAGCGGCCAGTTCATCCAAATCCTTCGGGTCGAAATGCGTGCGCGGTTGGCTGGGGTTGCGCGTGATGGCGCTGACCGGCAGTTGGGTGATATTGCTGGCCGGCAATGCCGATGCTTCACCCGCAGGGATCAGGGAGTCGAGGCCTCGTCCGAGGCCGGGGCGTTTAGACATGGATCGTTATTCCATCGCCCGCCAGCACTTCGCGCGCCAGGGCTTCATAAGCCTGTGCGCCGGTGGACGTGGGCGCATAAACGGAGATGGGCTGTCCAAACGAGGGCGCTTCGGCCAGGCGCACGTTGCGGGGAATGACGGTCTGGAAAACCTGGGATGGGAAGTGACGCTGCACTTCGCTGACGACATCTTTGCTCAGGTTGTTGTGGTCGAACATCGTCATCACCACGCCGCGGATGGCCAATTCAGGGAAAAGCACCTGGCGTACGCGCTGAATGGTATTGGTGAGCAGACCAATGCCTTCGAGTGCCAGATACTCGCACTGCACCGGGATGAGGATGCCATGCTGCGCCGCCACCAGGCCATTGAGCGTCAGCAAACCCAAGGAGGGGGGGCAATCTATCAGAATGTAATCATAACGATCAGACAGTGTTTTGATCGCTTCGCGCAGGCGGGTTTCGCGCGCCATCTCACTCACCAATTCCACCTCAGCGCCGGCCAAGCCTTGCGTGGAGGGCAGCAGCGAGAGCTTGAGCCGTGGGTTGAGCAGCACCAGGCTGGATGCGGCCGCCGAACCGATCAGCGCTTCATACGTGCCGCCTTTGACCGTGCGCTTATCCACACCCAGGCATGAGGTAGCGTTGGCCTGCGGGTCGAGGTCAATCAGCAGCACACGCTGTCCAAAGTAGGCCAGGTAAGCCCCCAGGTTGATCGCCGTGGTGGTTTTTCCCACCCCACCCTTTTGGTTGACGAGTGTGTAAATTTTTCCCATCCCTACAACACCTCAACAGTCATAGATTCGATTTCCTGCGGCGTTGGAATGCCCTGTAAGCCGGCCCGCGTCACCGAGAGCGAGGCCAATTGCGTGGCAAAGCGGGCCGCCTCCCATGGGTCGCGGGTGAGATATAGGCGGGTGAAGAAACAGGCGGCAAAGATGTCGCCAGCGCCGGTGGCATCCAGCGTGTCCATTTCAGGCGCGCGGAAACGGCGCACATCGCCATGCCAATAGAGCCGCGCCCCACAGGCCCCTTCGGTCACCACAAATATCGGACAGCAAGCCGCCATCTCCTCGATGCGAGTTTCGTCGCCTTGCACATCTTCCACGCTGATCACGGCGGCGCCCAATTGCGGCAAAACCGCCGTCGCTTCGGGCCACTCGCCCGGCGAGACGCGCCCGTTGGCATCCCATTGGCGCAGCCAGCCTTGCGGCGTGGCAGCCAGCAAGGCATTGGGAAAGTGACGCGCCAGCGATGGCTGTACTTCCTGCGCCACCGGACCCAGGTGAACGATCTCCGGGCTGCGCCAGGCCGAGGGAATCATGAAGTATTCCAACCGCGGAGCAACATGGTGGAGGATTTGAATCCGCCCAGCCGGGTTATAGAGGTTCTCAAATGTGGTGCTTTTTTCGGTGGGAAAGCTGGCAACCGGGATACCGCTCAACGGTTCCAATGAAATCTCGTTGGCCCAGGCGGTCACAATCCCTACCCGCAAGCCTAACGCTCGCGCCGTCAGTGCTGAATAGGAGGCCGTACCACCCACCTGCAAGCCGTTCGGGGTCACATCACAGGTGAGATGGCCGATCACCAGGTAGTCTACCGGTTCAGGCGAGAGCGAAGAAAACATGGTCTGTGGGAAATATCCAAACAGGAACTATGGCCGCTGGCTATCCTCTTCGTCATCATCGGCCTCCGTATCCCCCTTATCCAATGATTCGAGGAAGTCTTCAAAAACCGAGAGGCGTTCCTCGCTCGGTTCTGGCGTGTTTGGCCGGGCAGGCGGTGCGGCCTGCATGTCTTCTTCTGGGGTAATCCCGGCAGCATCCATCACCGAACGGGCTACAAAAATCGGCACACGCGCTCGCACCGCCAGCGCCAACCCATCAGATGGGCGAGAATCAACGTTCATAATTCGCCCGGTATTGGTTTCCAAAACGATGTTGCCGTAAAAGGTATCCTCGCGCAGCGTCACAACCTCGACGCGTAACACGCGCGCGCCTAACTCGGTGATTAAATTTTTCAGTAAATCCCAGGTCAGCGGCCGGGCAATTTCAAAATCCTGTAAAGCCAGGGTAATCGCTTCAGCCTCGAAAACACCAATAAAAATCGCCAGGTAGCGTTCGGCATCGCGCTCGCGCAAAATCACAATGCGCTGCTGCGACATCAGGCTGACGCGAATGCTGTCAATTGAAACTTCAACCATCGTTGCCATGTGGCCTCCACAAAAAGCGATGCGGCTCCATCGTACTTACGCATGGATGAATGGATTGTAACATGGGCTTTACGGGGATGCAACCAACCCACAATGTTAAAAAAATCAGTACGCGAGTTCTATTGTATCCTTTTAAGATTGGGGTATAATTCCGCACCACTCATCACCACTTGGGCCTTTCAGAAAAGGGGCGCTGCGATGAAAGCTAAAATTTTATGGGTAGAAGGCAAACGGGCTGATAGCCCGTCTTTTGTCCCTGTTGTACGCAAGAAAGATTATATTGTGGATGTTGTGTCTACCGGGGTTGCTGCCATCGCCAGGCTGCCCGAATTTACCCCTGACCTGATCGTCATCAATGCTGCTTCGATGCGCAGCAGCGGCAAACGAATTTGCTGTGATGTGCATGACCAGATGAAAGAGTTGCCGATCCTGCTGCTAACCAATCCGGAGCATCCCCTCGATGAAAACGATCATTGCGCCAGCGCTACCCTTACACCGCCCTTTTCACAGCGCAAGCTGCTCAACCACATCAGCCACCTGCTGCCCGGCGCGGGAAAAATGCTCTTACAGGCTGGCGCAATCCGCCTGGACGTAGAAAAACGACGTGTCACCTGCAATAACCGCGAAGCGCGCCTGACGCCTCGCCTGACCCACTTGCTGCAAATCTTTCTCAAAAAGCCGGGGGAAGTGCATGAACGGGAAAAGCTATTCCGCGAAGTATGGCAAACCGAATACACAGCCGACACGCGCAGCCTGGATGTTCATATCAGTTGGCTGCGCAATGCCATCGAGGAGAACCCACGCTCGCCAGAGTTCTTGAAAACAATCCGTGGCGTTGGTTACCGGCTGGACGTTTGAAAATTGGGTTCTGCAATGAAGACCCACGCATCCACGCAGTCAGTTCACGCCGGGCGCGAACACCCACAACCCTACCACGCCATTCATACCCCCATCGTCGAATCGGCCACCTTTACGTTTGACAGCAGCGCAGATTTGCGCGCCTACCAGGAAGCGCGTCTGTGGGGCGGCAGTGATCGAACGCAATATGGGCGCTTTGCCAACCCCACCGTCACCGCCTGCGAAACAGCCCTGGCCGCCCTCGAACATGGCGAGGCAGCCATCTTATTTGCCTCGGGCATGGCAGCCATCACCACCACCTTGCTTTCGATGCTTTCGAGCGGTTCACACCTGCTCCTCGGTGACGATAGTTATCGCCATACCCGAGATTTCTGCCTCGAGTTCTTGCCAAAATTTGGCATCGAAACGAGTATCGTGCCCATGGGCGATTTCGCCGCGCTCGAAACCGCCATCCGCCCCAACACACGGCTGCTCCTGTGCGAATCGCCCACGAACCCCTATTTGCGCGTGCTGGACATGGAAAGGCTGGTTGCCGTGGCCCGGCAATATCGCCTGAAAACGCTCATAGATGCCACCTTCGCCACCCCCTGCAACCAAAACCCACTCGATTTCGGCATTGACCTGGTCATTCACTCGGCTTCCAAATACCTGGGAGGCCATAATGATCTGTTGGCTGGCGTGCTGATCGGCAGTGCAGAATTGATCAGCGCCAGGCGGCCACACCTGCTGTTGTTGGGCGGCATTGCTGCGCCCCACACCGCCAGCCAGGTGTTGCGCGGCGTACAAACGTTAGCCGTGCGCATGGAACGCCACAACCACAACGCCCAACGCATCGCCGAATTTCTGGAAGGCCACCCCGCCATTCGGCGTGTGTGGTATCCCGGCCTGGCTTCGCACCCCGATCACGCCATAGCCAAAGCGCAGATGCGCGGCTTCGGCGGCGTGGTCAGCTTCGAGGTGGCCGGATCGCTCGAAGAGACTGAGCGCTTCGTAGACGCGCTGCGCATCCCGCTCATCGCGGCCTCGCTCGGTGGCACAGAAACGCTGGTCGAACAACCAGCGCTTATGTCGCATTTCGAATTCTCATCCGCAGAACGCCAGGCCGTAGGCATCACCGACAGCCTGGTGCGCCTGGCCGTGGGCCTGGAAGATGTAGATGATTTGATCGCTGACCTGGGGCAGGCACTCGATGTAATTCAGTTGCCCGCCGCGACGACGTAAATAATTACCTTTTAGCTTGCCAGGGAGGTGGTGTAAAATTAATCACGCTGGTTGAAAAGGTGTTGTGAAGCGCCCTTTCAACCATAACCATTCTCAGTTCTCAGCTAAGGAGGAACGATGTCTCGCAAGTTACTGCTTCTCACTTCCCTATTGGTCATCATGACCATGCTCTTCACCGCCTGCCAGACAGCTACCAGCGCGCCAACCCAGGTCAGCAGCGCACCCGCCAGCAGCGGTGAAGAATTTATCTTCGGCATGTTGCTCGTTGGCCCCTACAACGACCGCGGCTGGAGCCAGGCGCACTATGAGGCCGGCCAATATGTAGAGCGCAAACTGCCTGGCGCCAAGATGATCTACATTGACAAGGTCAACCCCGCCGACCGCCCCGGCACCACGCCCGCCCAACTGGCCGAGGAACTGATGGGCAAAGGCGCTAAATTGATCATCTTCAACTCCGATGACATGAAAGACAGCTCCACCGAGTTTGCCAAAGCCCACCCCGACATCAAAGTCATCATGGCCTCTGGCGATCAGGTCTGGAAAGATGGCAAAGCCTACACCGAAATGGCCAACATGACCAATATCATGGGCCGTATGGAATATGGCAAGATGATCGCTGGCTGCGCCGCCGCCCTGACCACCCAAACCGGCAAAATTGGCTACCTCGGCCCGTTAATCAACGACGAAACCCGCCGCCTGGCCGCCTCCGCTTACCTGGGCGCCAAATACTGCTATGAAACCTATGCCGGAGGCGATTTCAACGATCTCGATTTCAAAGTCACCTGGATCGGCTTCTGGTTCAACATCCCCGGCGTGACCTCCGACCCCACCCAGGTTGCCAACGACTTCTTCAACAGCGGCCATGATGTGGTCATTTCGGGCATTGACACCACCGAAGCCGTCGTCGAAGCCAAGAAACTCAGCGAAGCCGGCAAAAAAGTGTGGGCCATCCCCTACGATTACATCGGCTCGTGCGAAGAAGGCAAAGAAATCTGCCTGGGCGTGCCTTATTTCAACTGGGGCCCGGCTTATCTGAAGCAGATCGGTTCCGCCGTAGATGGCAGTTGGACATCTAACTTCCAGTGGAATGGCCCCGACTGGGCCGACATCAACAACCACGACACCAGCGCCATCGGCTTCGTCAAAGGTTCAGCCCTGAGCGGCGAAGCATCGGTGGATGTCGACTCATTCATCAAAGCCCTGGCGGGCGGCCTCAACCTGTGGACGGGGCCGATCAACCTGCAAGATGGCACGGTCTACCTGGCCGATGGCAAAGTTGGCACCGACCAGGAAGTGTGGTACCTGCCGCAATTGCTCGAAGGCATGGAAGGCCAGAGCGTCAGCGAGTAAGCCAAAGCATGAAAACTTCCGAAGTTGCGAACCTACGGTTCGCAACTTCGGAAGTTTTTTATTTAACAGAGTTTGACGGATTGACCGGGATAGTTTATAAATCCACCCATGAATGTCGAATTACGCCACATCCACAAAACCTTCGGCAGTCTCCAGGCCAACGATGACATCAACCTGAGCATCCCCGCCGGGACAATCCAGGGCATCTTGGGCGAAAACGGCGCCGGAAAATCTACCCTGATGAAGATTCTCTCCGGCTTCTACCAGCCCAGCGCGGGCGAAATCGTGCTGGAGGGCCACCCGGTCACCATCCACTCACCTGCCGACGCCATCCATCACGGCGTGGGGATGCTGCACCAGGACCCGCTCGATTTCCCCGCCATGCAGGTAGTAGATAACTTCCTGCTCGGCCACGCCGGCGGGCTTTTCCCCGACCGACGGCGCGGCGCATCTGAACTAAGGGCGCTGCAAGAACGGCTGGGCTTCTCGCTCGACGCCAACGCCTATGTAGACACTTTGACCGTTGGCGAACGCCAGCAGCTCGAAATTCTGCGCCTGTTGTGGCTGGGCGCCGGCGTGCTGATCCTCGACGAACCCACCACCGGCATCAGCGCCATCCAGAAAGACAAGCTCTTCGCCGCCCTCAAAGTGCTCGTCAAAGAAGGCAAGACGATCATCTTCGTCTCGCACAAGCTCGAAGATGTCGAGCAGCTTTGCGACAAAATTGCCGTGCTGCGCCAGGGCAAACTGGTCGGCGAGATGACGCCGCCGTACCTCACCAGCCAACTGGTCGAATGGATGTTCAACAAAGTGATCACCCTGGGTGACCGCGTCTCCTGCCAACAGGAAAATACTACCCTGACCCTGCGCGGCCTCGAACTCGAAGACCCGCGGCTGCACATCGAAAACGTCAACCTGGAGGTGTGCGCCGGTGAAGTGATCGGTCTGGCCGGCATGGAAGGCAGCGGGCAGGCGCTCTTCTTGCGGGCCTGCGCCGGGTTGGTGCGCCCCGTGGGCGGCACACTCCTGCTGAAAGGCGAAAACCTGACCGGCAAGCCCTACCACACCTTCCAGCAGCGCCGCGTGGCCTACCTGCCCGCCTCCCGCCTGGAAGAAGGCCTGGCCGCCGGCATGACCCTGACCGAGCATTTCATCCTCGCCGAAGAAGCACGCGGCTTTTTCGTGGACTGGAAGCACGGCGAAACCCAGGCCAACGAACGCATCGCCGAATTTAACATCCGCGGCCGCCCCGCCTCCACCGTTGAAGCGCTTTCGGGCGGCAACCAGCAGCGCGCCCTGCTCGCCCTGCTGCAAACACCCCTCGCCCTGATCCTGCTCGAACACCCCACCCGCGGCCTCGACATCGAATCGACCATTTACATCTGGCGCAAACTCAAAGAACGCTGCGCCCAGGAAGGCAGCTCCATTATTTTCATTTCAGCAGACCTCGATGAACTCTTGCAATACAGCGACCGACTGCTGGTTTTCTTCGCCGGAAAGGTCTCGCAGCCGCTGGATGCTTCGATAACCAGTGT
The DNA here is from genome assembly GCA_964606085.1 of uncultured Anaerolineaceae bacterium. Lineage (GTDB taxonomy): Bacteria > Chloroflexota > Anaerolineae > Anaerolineales > UBA4823 > CAIQJJ01. The sequence continues at coordinate 28,553 of CAZSFD010000011.1, read as the reverse complement.
GGAGCAGTTAGGGCAGTTCATCGGCGGAAAAGGTTGGCATTCGCTTGATGGAGGCTCGTTATGAACCGCTTGCTCGAAGCCGAAAAACAGCTTTCTGATTTAAGCCGGGCCGAAAAAGCACAACTTCTTCAATGGGTTGTGCAAGATTTAGGCGATGCCTTCCCAGGCGTGGAGAGCATCGAAGGGGTTTGCGATGGCGAGCCTTGCCTTGTGCGAACCCGCATTCCCGTCTGGGTGCTTGTACAAGCCCGTCACCTGGGTATGAACGAAGCAGAGATTCTTCAAAGTTATCCCACCTTACGAGCTGAAGACGTCGTCAACGCCTGGGCTTATTATCGCGGCCATCGCGAAGAAATCGAAGAACAAATTCGGCTCAATGAGGAGGCTTGAGCGTGGCCAGCCTCTATTCAAACGAGAATTTCCCCATCCCATGTGTCTATCACCTGCGACAAATGGGGCATGATGTACTGATCATTCAGGAAACTGGCAATGCAGACCGTTCGATGAATGATGAAAGTGTTCTGGCTTATGCATTTGATCAAAACCGAGCCGTACTGACCATCAATCGCCGCCATTTCATTCGCCTTCACCAGGATCAGCCTGAACATGCAGGGATCATCGTCTGCTCGTTCGATCCCGATTTTCAAGCCCTGGCAAAACGCATTGACCAGGCCATACAAGACCAATCGGCAGGCCTCTCACTCAAAGGAAAACTACTGCGAGTAAACCGGGCAGGATAAAACGACATCATGGCCCTTGAAATCGGCACGCTTCTCAACGACCGCTACCGCATCATCAGCACCATCGGGCAAGGCGACTTTGGCACAGTCTACCGCGCCAGCTACCACCGCCCGTCTGATGGCACGGGACGCCTGGCCGGAGTAAACGAGGTGGCGTTGAAAGAGATGCCGATGCAAATGATTGTAGATTGCGAGCGCCAGGCCGATCTGCGCGGCGCACTCGACCACCCCGGCATCCCGCGCATCTTCGGCTACTTCGTCGCCGAGCCGCACGCCTACCTGGTACAAGAACTGATCCCCGGTTGGAATCTCGAAATCGTCCTCGCCCGGCAAAAAGGCTTCCTCTCCGAAAAAACCGTCGCCAATTGGGGCTTGCAAATTTGCGCCACCCTGCATTACCTTCACACCCACCCCTACCACCCGATCATCTTCCGCGACCTCAAGCCCAACAACATCATGGTCACGCCCGAAAACCAGGTTTTCCTGGTAGATTTCGGCCTGGCCCGCGCCTACCCACCGCGCTTCTTCGAGGAAGAGCAGCCCCACTTCGCCCACCTGTGGCGCGGCCTCGACATGGGCACCGCTGGCTATTCCCCGCCCGAACAATACGAAGGCTACGTCACCCCCCAAAGCGACCTGTACGCCCTCGGCGCCACCCTGCACCACCTGATCACCCGCCGCGACCCGCGCACCCAGCCCCCCTTCACCTTCGACGCCGTCCCCCTGCGCACCCTCAACCCCCACATCACCCCCGCCTTCGAGAGCATCCTGCTCAAAGCCCTGCAAAAAGACCTCGACAAACGTTTCCCATCTGCCCTCGCCATGCAGCAAGCGCTCAGTCACCTAGTCACCTAGTCACCCACTCACCTGATCACCTATGCCCCCTCTCCGCTTCCTCACCGCTGGCGAATCGCACGGCCCGGCGCTCACCGCCATTCTTGACGGCATCCCGGCCGGCCTTTCGCTGTCTCCAGACCAGATCGCCCACGACCTGGCCCGCCGTCAGACCGGCTATGGCGCTGGCCCGCGCATGAAAATTGAAAAGGACACCGCCCAGATTCTCAGCGGCGTGATGGAAGGCCGCACCATCGGCGCACCGATTGCCTTACTGATCGAAAACCGCGACCACGTCAAATGGCGCGGCAAAGCCGTGGAGGCCTTCACCACCCCCCGCCCCGGACACGCCGACCTGGCCGCGGCAATCAAATATGGCTACGACGATCTGCGCCCCGCCCTCGAACGCGCCTCCGCCCGCGAAACCGCCGCCCGTGTGGCCGTGGGCGCTATCTGCCGGGCGCTGCTGGGCGAATTTGGCATTACCGTGGGCGGCTACGTAGCCTCGCTTGGCGAGATTGACGCCAACCTGGAGGCCCTCGACTATCCCACCCGCATCGCCAACGCTCTGCAATCCGACGTCACCTGCCCCGACCCCGCCGCCTCCGAAGCCATGCGCGCCCGCATCCGCCGGGTGATGGACGAAAAGGACACGCTCGGCGGCGTGATCGAGGTGGTTGCCCTCGGTGTGCCGCCCGGCCTGGGGACGTATGCCCAATGGGATCGCCGCCTCGATTCCCGCATCGCCGCCGCCATTCTCAGCATCCAGGCCATGAAAGGCGTCGAAATCGGCCCGGCCTTCGCCAACACGCGTCTGCCCGGCACGCAAGTCCACGATGGCATTGGTCTCGATGGCGACTCACGTATCACCCGGCACGCATCACGTTCCGGCGGCACCGAAGCCGGCATCAGCACCGGCCAACCTATCGTGGTGCGCTCCGCCATGAAACCGATCCCCACCACGCTCACCCCCCAGCAGACCGTTGACCTCGCCACCGGCCAACCCACCCCCACGCAATACGAGCGCTCCGACTTCTGCCCCGTGCCGCGCGGCGTCGTCATCGTCGAGGCCATGCTGGCCTACGTGCTGGCCGAAGCCCTGCTCGAAAAACTCGGCGGCGACTCGCTGGCCGAAATGAAGCCGCGCTTCGAAGCATTGCGGCAAGCCCGCCTGGAAGATGTGCCGATGAGCGGGCAGCCGCATGTGTTTTGGCCGGAGTAAATTCAGCCCTACATTCCATAATCCCATGCTCCCCCATCACCCACTCACCCCATCACCCACTCACCCCATCCTCCTCTACGGCCCCTCCGGCACCGGCAAGACCAGCATGGGCAAACTACTCGCCGAAGCCCTGGCTCTGCCTTTCAACGATCTCGATGTAGATATCGAAGCCACCAGCGGCCGCAAAATCCCCGAAATTTTCGCCAGCGATGGCGAAGCCGCCTTCCGCGAGATGGAAAGCGCCGGGCTGGAGCGCCTGCTGGCGATCGGTGGCGTGATCTCGCTTGGCGGCGGCGCGCTCACCCACGCCCCCACGCGTGCCCTGGCCGAGGCCGCCGGCGGCCATGTGCTGCTGCTCAAAGCCGACCCGGCTGTGATCATCGCCCGCCTGCAGGCCGACACATCCAACCCGCGCCCGCTCCTACAGGGAGACCCGCACGCCAAACTCGCTGCCATGCTCGAACGGCGCGGCCCGCATTATGCCGAGTTTGCCTTGCAGCTCGATACCACCCACATCAGCCCCGCCGAAGCCGCCTGGCAGGCGCAGATTTTGCTCGGCATGTTCCGCGTGACCGGCATGGGCAAGGAGTACGATGTGCGCGTGGCCCCTGGTTTGATTGACCGCATTGGCAATGAAATAGCCGCCCGCGGGCTGAAGGGCCCGGTGGCGCTGGTCAGCGACGAGAACACGGGCAAGCTGTACGCTGAACGCGCCGCGGCATCCATTGCGGCTGCCGGGTATGACGTGCAGACCATCCTCGTCCCGGCGGGGGAGCAGCACAAGACCCTGCACACCGTCGAACAGATGTGGGCGGGCTTTTTGGCAGCGGGCATCGAACGCGGCAGCACCGTCGTCGCCCTGGGCGGCGGCGTGCTGGGCGACCTGGCCGGCTTTGCCGCCGCCATGTGGCTGCGCGGCGTGCCGTGGGTCAACATCCCCACCACCCTGCTGGCGATGTGCGATTCATCCCTGGGCGGCAAAACCGGCGCCGACCTGCCCGAAGGCAAGAACCTGGTCGGCGCCTTCCACCCCCCCGCCCTGGTGCTGGCCGACCCGAATGTGCTGGCGACCCTGCCCGAAGCCGAAATCCGCAACGGGCTGGCAGAGGTGATCAAACATGGCATCATCGAAGATGCGCGGTTGATCGAGATGTGCTGCAACCTCACGCACGATTGGCACGAACTCGTCAGCCGCTCGATGGCCGTCAAAATCAAGGTTATCCAGGATGACCCCTACGAGAAGGGGCGGCGTCAGGCGCTCAACCTGGGGCATACCATCGGACACGCCGTCGAGTTGGTATCGGGCTTTGCATTGAAGCATGGCGAGGCCGTGGCTATCGGGATGGTGGCCGAGGCACGCCTGGCCGTCAAAATGGGGCTGATGCACGACAATCTGGCTACGCGCATCTCAGAGATTTGCCAGGCAGTCGGGCTGCCGACCGAAATCCCGCCTGAACTGGATCGCCAGGCGATCCACAAGACGATGTACACCGACAAGAAAAAAGCGGGCGGCAAGGTCAAATTTGCCCTGCCGGTGCAGGTTGGCCAGGTGGTGGTGGGCCTCGAAGCGCCGGATGCGCTGGTCGCTGAAGTGCTGGCGCAATCGCCCGGCTAACGCGACCTTCGCCCATCCGCAGCGCCCGATCAACCGGGCCTCAAGCCAGTTTCAACCGGCGCTGCTTTCTCGCCCGGCGATAAATCGCCGGGCGGGCCCGGCAGGCAAACACGCCTGTTTGGCGACAGCCCCAAGGCGGCATTCAATTCTTGATCTTCATCATGCCCGCGTGGGCCTCCCGCGGCCCAATGGATTGCCAATCCGGGCAAATGGCTGTAAAGTAAAGGGGGAGGGCAACTGCCATGAACTGCCCAAAGTGCCACGAGCCAACCTACCAAATCGGTTCAGCCTGCCCAACCTGCCAATTTACGGGGGAGGCGGGCCCGGTCGAAGCCCTTTCGCACATCATCTTTTTGTTGGGGGAAATTAACGGCTGGGTAGATGTGCCGATCAAGTCACGCGGCGACCTGCACCAACGCTACGACCGCCAACGCCGCGACCTCGAACGCCAGTTGGGGCTGCGCCCCCCCACGCTCAGTGAAAGCGAGGCCGCCGAAGTACGCCTGGCGATCAGGCAGCGCGAGTATGCCCTGCGCACCTTCGCGGCCTTCTTCCAGCCGCGCGGCATCCACATCCCGGCGGAAATCGCCCACGAACTCACCAGCCAGATCGGCGATCTGCGCCAACGCCTGCAAGACGCCCCACCCACGCCCGAACCCACCACAAACCTAAACCTGCTAACCCTGGCCTGTTACCGCTATCTCATCACCAGCCTGGACGAATGGATCGCCCAGGGGCGGCTGGCCGAAGGCGACGCGCTGAACAGCGCCCGCCAGACCATTCAGCAATCGCTCGACAGCATGGAAAACCGACTGAGCGGAAAACCCGTGGCCGTAGCCGCCCCGTCGCCCCGCCCTGCACACACGCCAGCCCAATCTCCTCCAGCCAAAATCCAAACCCCCACCCCCGCCCGCCCGGCCGCAGCGCCGCGCCAGCCCTGGACGTGGGATCGCCTGTGGGATACGCTCGTCTCTGAGCGCACGCTGCACGCGCTGCTCTTCCTGGGCGTGGCGCTGCTGGTGGCCGCGGCCGTTTCGCTGGTCGTGTGGAATTGGAACGCCTTCCCACCGCTGGTGCAGGTGGGCGTGTTGACCCTGTTCACGGCCATTTTCTACGGCCTGGGCTGGTATGTGCGCACGCAGCTCAAATTACGCGGGTCGGGCATTGCCCTGAGCGCTTTCGCCTCGCTGCTGGTGCCGCTCGAAGTGTACGCCATTTACCTGTCGGGGGGATTCCCGCCCGAACGCTGGCCTGAAGTGTGGTGGGGCGCTTCGCTGCTCTGCCTGGCGGCCTATACGCTCACCGCTTACCTGATCCAGGCCGGGTTTTTCGGCTATTTGGTGGGGCTGGCCGGGGGCAGTTTACTTTGCGCCAGCCTGCAATTACTCGGCGTGGATGTTTCCTGGTGGCAGACGGCGCTGACCGTTTATACGTTGGCGGTCGGATTGGCCGGCGAACTGCTCTTCCGCCGCGGGCCAGAACGCTGGAAGGTGCTGGCCTCGCCGTTGTGGCTGCTGGCCTTGACGGCCGCGGCGGTGCTGCTGCCCTGGAACCTGGCCCTGGCGCTCACACGCTGGCAGGCCGACGTGGCCTTCCGCCTGCCCCTGGCGCTGACCTGGTGGCTCGGCGGCCTGCTGTTCAGCTTCGCCGCCGGGCGGGCCAACAGCCGCACCTTCTCACTGGCTGCCGCGCTCATCTACCCCATTGCTGTGCTGATCAGCGAAGCATACATCTTCCCGCAGGTTGGCCTGGGCTGGGCATGGTACGCCCTCGGCCCGGCGTTGCTTGCGCTGCCCTACCTCGAATTTGGCCGGCCTATCGCTGGCGAGAAACGCACATTTTCAGCGGAGACCGCCGCTGCCATAGGCCCCCTGCTCGTGATCATCCCGGCGCTGTGGGCGTTGGGCGATGTCAACGCCGCCGCTGTCGTTCACCCGTTTTTGGCCGTCACCGTTTTTCTGGCGGCGCGCTGGTGGCAGCAGCCGCGGCTGATCTACCTGGGCAATCTGCTGCTGTTGACGGGCAGCGCCGGATTGGTGGCCGGGCGCGGCCTGGCCTGGGGGCAGGTTGGGCTGGCGTGGGCGCTGCTGGCAGTGGGGTTCGTGGCAGCAGGGGTGCGGACAAGCCGCCGGGAGTGGTTCGTTTCAGGATGGTTGGCGGCGCTGCTGGCGCTGATGCCGCCACTCGTCTTTTTCGAGCGCAACCTGCTGGCCTATGCCCTGGGCCAATGGACGGCAATCAATGGCTGGCTGGCGCTGCTGACGCATGAAGGACGCTTTTGGGTGGGGAAACGGGTTTCGACCAACACTTTGGGTCTCGACAGGCCCGATCAACGTGCCACTCAACCAACGATCTTCCAATGGCTGGCAGCTTTCTCGCTGCCTATTTGGGCGTGGCTAACCTGGCTGAACGGCCACCCCAGTTGGCTGCCCCTGCCGCTTGTGGCGCTGCTGCTGGCCTGGGCGCTGCTCGGCTGGGGCGCATGGCTGGGGCGCGTCCGGGCCGCCTACCGCCGACCGTGGCATTGGTCGGCCAATGTTTGCGCAGCGTTGGGGGTGCTGCTATTGGCAGGGCAGCCGCAAAATTGGGGAGCCGCGTTCAGCCTGGGGCTGGCGGCCTTCTATTTCACCGCGGCGGTCGTGCAGAAGCAGGCGTGGCTGCTATGGCCGGCCAGCCTGCTCTTGCCGCTCGGCCTGGCGCTGGCGCTCGACCTGGCCGACCTGCGCGCCGAGGCGCAGCCGATTGTGCTGGCGCTGGTTTCGTTGGCCTATCTGTTGATCGGCCAGTTTCTCGAATGCAAACGTGACTGGCCGCGGGCCTTCCTGCTGCCGTTGTATCGCTCGCTTTACCTGCTTGGCCCGGCGGCGCTGGCGCTCAACTTCTTCTTCCTGGCAAATTTTGCCCTGCGCCACTGGAAAATTCTGGATGCCCATCTGCTGTGGGCGGCAGGGACGACGCTGCTCTTGGGGCTGGCCTTTGTGCTGCGCGCCCTCTGGCAACGCAGCCGCTTCGACGCCTACCTGGCGGCCTGGCTCGGCGCGGCATCGTGCGGGCTGGCGGCGTTGGCCTTCAGCCAGGGAACGGGGCGTTCGACGGCCTTGGCCGCCCTGGGGGCGTGGGGGTATATCCTGATCGAACGTGGTTTAACTCGCCTTCAGAATGTCTCACTGGTTTCGACAGGCTCGGTTTCGACAAGCTCAACCAGCGTTCGTCGGTCGAGCTTGTCGAGACCACAAAGCGCAGATTCGGCTGCGAACGGCGTTCGCCGCCTGCTCAGACTCTTTCGCTGGCCGCTGCTGACCACGGCCTGGCTGATCGCCGCTGGCACGGTGGGCCTGGCGCTGGTTCGCAACATCGTGCTGCTGGGCGGGCGCACGCCGATCACCTGGGCGGTGGTGGCGTTGTGGCTGGTGGTGGGGTTGTTGGCGGCCTCCAGCCGTTTGTATGCCGGCTGGCGGGCCGCGCCGCGCTTTCTTTACCTGGCCGGCGGGCTGGCTTATTTGCCCTGGTCGTTGATGATCTGGCTGCTGTGGCCGTATTACGGCTACGCCGAACACGCCGAAGGTTGGGCCGTGCTGGCCTTGCTGCAATGGATCATCGGCGCGCTGCTGATGGCGATTTCCGGTTGGGGCGCAAGGCCACGCCTGCGCAAACTGGCCGCCCCGCTGCAAAACCTGGCCCTGACGGTGATGCCGATGATCCTGGTGTTGGGCTTTGTCAGCCCGGCAGATTCGGCGGTGCTGACGATTGGCGTCGGCGTCATTTTCTACGCCGCCAACGCCTGGCAGGGCTGGCGCATGAACCGCGCCGCACCCAGTTCGGCATTTTTGTATCCGGCGCTATTTCTCACGCCGGTGTGGGCATGTTCTATCCTCGCCAACATCGCTCCCGCGGCTTCACCAAGTCATTATGCCGCGCTGCTGCTGGCCTTCTCCCTCCCCGCCCTGTTCATCGGACGCTGGCTGGCGCGCCGCCAACCGGCCTATCGGATGCCTTTTTACTGGCTGACCTATCTTATCCTGCTGCCAGGCGTGCTGCTGGCCGCCAATACAAACTGGGGGCTGGCCGCGGCCATGCTGCTGTGTACGTTGGTTTTTGCGCTTTCGGCCTGGCAATTTGCTTTTCCATTGTGGCTATACGCCGCAGCGAGCAGCCTGACGGTGGCCTGGGTGATTGCCCTTAACGAATGGAATGTCAAGTTGGATCGCCTGGGATGGGGTCTGCTGGCCCTGGCCGCCACCTATTTGCTGACCGCCTGGCTGCTGCGCTGGCTGGCTGAGCGGCGCACCGCCTTACACGCCTACGCCACCCCGCTGATCATTTCGGCCCTGGCGCTGACCGCCCTGGCCCTGCCCCCCTCTAGCTTCGACAACCTGGGAGTGCTGATCGGCTACGGCGGGGCCGCGCTAATCTGCCTTTTCTGTGCCTTCTGGCTGCGCCTGCCAATCTTCCTGACCCCGGCCACGCTGCTCTCGCTGGCCTCCTATGCTGGTCTGATTGGCCTGCTTCCCTCTGCCGATGCCGGCCTGGCGTTGTGGCCGTGGACGGGTGTTCTGCTGATGGCGGCCATCTGGCTGGACGGGCAACGCGGCGGCGGGCAGACCTTTCCGTGGGCGCAGCCGTGGCGCTGGCCGCTGGTGCTGGCCGAGTACGCCTGGAAGTGGTGGGCGTTTCCACTTTATGTGGGTGCGTTCGCAGGCGCGGCGTTGAGCGGGATCATGTCGGAAAGCCACACCGCCGGCATGGTCAATTGGCTGCTGGCGGGGGCGGTCTATGGCATCGCCATCGTCCTGTTCCGCCGCCGCTATTGGCTGTTGGCGGGCGCGGCGGCGCTGCAACTGGCGGCGCTGAACGGCCTGCTATCGTTGGGCGGCGACGGCACGATCGTTGACCTGGCGCTGTATTTCTCGCCAGTGATGTGGGTGACGCTGCTGGCCGGGCTGTGGCTGGAAGAACGCCTGAAAGAAGGCACGCCGATTGGCGCAAAGGCGCTGGTTGGCTGGTCACGCCCGCTCTACCTGCTGGCACTGCTCGATGTCATCCTGCTGCAACTGGCGGGGATGTCAGAATTGCAGAACGCTTCGGCCTGGATAACGCTTTCGCACGCGCTGGCGGCAGTGCTGCTGGCTTTCTGGTGGCATTCGCAAAACCTGGCGTTTGTGGCGCTGACCGGGGGCATCGTGGCCGCCGGGCAGGTGCTGTTATTTGGGCAGGCTGAAGCGCTGATGTGGCCGTGGGTGTACTCGCTGATGGCGGCGGCGTATGGCGTCGGCGGGTATCTGCTGCGTTGGGGTAAGGCGAAATTAATTTCGCCTTACCAAATTTGGGAATTGCCCCTGTGCCTGGCAGGCTGGGCGCTGTCATTGTTGAGTTTGCTGCTGGCGGGAGTGATGAACCTGAACATTTCGGCGCTGATCGTGCGTGCCATTTTGGGTCAACCGCTGCTGGATGCCGCGACCATCCGGCTGGTGCAGATGACCGTAGGCGTGCTGGCGGTGCAAGGCATTTTCTATCTCACCGTGGCGCTGGTCGAACGCTGGCGCGCCCTGGCTTACGGTGCGGTGGCCTTGCTGCTGGGGGCATGGAGCCTGGAATGGCTGCTGGTGTGGGGACAGCGTGAAATTCAGTGGTATGTGCTGCCAACCGGCCTCTACATCCTGGCGATCAGTTTCGTCGAGTGGCGTGTGGGCGGCGAGGCGGGTAAGGCGCTGGCGCGCTGGCTTGACCGGACGGCCTTGCTGCTGCTGCTCGGTTCCGCTTTCTGGCAGTCGTTGGGCGATGCCGGTGGCGGCTATGCGCTGCTGATGGGCGTGGAGTGCCTGCTGATCCTCTGGTGGGGCAGCGCCCGGCGGCTGCGGCGCTTTCTCTACATTGGCGTGGTGGGCATGATGCTGGACATCTTCGGACAACTGATTGACCCGCTGCTTTCGGCCAACCGTTGGGTGGTCTTCGGCGTCGGCGGCGTCATCCTGGTCACGCTGGCGATTCTGATCGAGCGGCGGCTGGCGCAGGTGATGGCGCTTTCGGCGGAGGTGCGGAAGCGGTTGGAGACGTGGGAGTGAGGCAAGTCGAAAGTCAAAGGTCAAAGGTCGGTGACTTTCGACCTTCGATATGGAATGAGGATGACATGCAAAAAATTCCTTCCTGGCGGCATGGCTTGATTGCGGTGTTGTTGCTGGCATGGAACGGTTGGGCGTGGCTGGGAGCGGCCCCGGCGGCGGCGCTGCCCGAGGTGACGCCGCGGCTGGCCCCAGAGATTGCCGAGTTGCGCGAAAAGCTGTGGTCGGGCAAGCACAAAGGACAAACATTCGCCATCACCTTCACCGATCAGAGCGCTTCTGAAGCGGTGGCGTGGTTCCTGGCAAAGCGGCCCGAAATCCCGTTCAGCCATCCGCAGGTGAACTTCACACCCGATGGCATCTGCGGGCGCGGCATCATTCACCTGCTGGGGCTGCGCACCGAGGTCTACGGCACAGTCGGCGTGACGCTGCGCGACGGCCTGCCGGTGATTGCCATTGGCGAGTTGGGCGTGGCCGGGGCCAGCGCGCCATCCTTCTTGCTCGAAACGATCACGCGCGAATTAAACCAACAAGCCGACGCCGTCAACCGGATGCCGATGACGATCACCCGGTTGGAATTGCGCGAGGGCGAGATGGTGCTGGAGGGGGTCTTCAAGTAAGCTAAGCAGGTAGCGGTAATCACGCAAATTGCGCTACTGGGCCAGCCCAAATCGAGTAAAATGGTGGGCATGTTTATCCAGCGCACCATCGAAACATCCATCATCGAAAGACTGACCCGCTCAGACAAAATCATCATCCTGTTCGGGGCGCGGCAGGTGGGGAAAACGACTCTGGCAAAGCGGGTGATTGAGCAAACCGGTTATCGCACACTTTCCGTCAACGGCGATGAATTACGTTACGCCGATGTACTTTCCAGCCGCGACCTGCGCAAATTGCAAGGGCTGGTCGGTGGTTATGAAATGCTGTTCATAGACGAAGCGCAACGTATCCCCGAAATTGGCATCAACCTGAAAATCTTGCACGACGCCCTGCCGCAGCTCAAAATCCTGGTGACCGGTTCGTCTTCGTTGGATCTGGCCAGCCAGGTCTCTGAACCACTCACCGGGCGTAAGTGGACATATTGGCTGTATCCGATTTCGTTTTTAGAGTTGCAGGCCAGCTACAACACCTTTGAATTGGATCAGCAAATCGAAGAACGGCTGGTATATGGCATGTACCCGGAAATTTTTGCATTCGATTCCGACCGCATGCGCCAGCAATATCTTGAAGAATTGATGAATGCCTATCTCTACAAAGATGTGCTTCAATTGGCGGGCATCAAACACGCAGCCAAGCTACACGACATGGTCAAATTGCTCGCTTTTCAGATTGGCAGCGAGGTCTCGTTGAGCGAACTTGGCAGCAACCTGGGGATGAGCAAAGACACCGTCTCCCACTATATTGATCTGCTGGAACAATCCTTTGTAATCTTTCGGTTACGCGGCTTGAACCGCAACCTGCGCAAAGAAGTCAGCAAGATGAGCAAGATTTACTTTTACGACCTGGGCGTGCGTAATGTGGTGATTGATTTTCTCAAGCCACTGGGCAATCGCAATGATCAGGGTCAACTGTGGGAAAATTTCCTAATTCTGGAACGGTTGAAATCACTGGCTTATCTGCAAACGAGCGCCGCGCGCTATTTTTGGCGCGTCCACACCGGCGCCGAAATTGATTATGTGGAAGAGCGCCAGGGCCGCTTCTTCGGATACGAGATGAAATGGGGTAACCGCCTCGCTTCACCTCCGGCCAGCTGGCTCACCGCCTACCCCCAGGCATCGTTTCAGACCATCAACCGCCAAAACTATCTGGAATTTCTGACGAGGCAGCCCGCATGATACAAATTCTCATATTACATGGCCCCAACCTGAATTTGCTCGGCACGCGTGAGCCGGGGGTGTATGGCAGCGTGACGCTGGAGGAGATCAACCGGCGGCTGGTAGCCCTGGGCAAGGAATTGGGCGTGGAAGTGCGCTGTGCGCAGTCGAACCATGAGGGCGGGCTGATCGATCGGCTGCATGAAGCGCGCGGCTGGGCCAACGGGGTGATCATCAATCCGGGCGGGTACACGCACACATCCGTTGCCATTCGCGACGCGGTGGCGGCCGTGGGCCTGCCGACGGTGGAAGTACACCTTTCCAACGTCCACGCCCGCGAGGAATTTCGCCATCATTCGTACATTGCGCCGGTATGCGTGGGACAGATCGCCGGGTTTGGCTGGCGTTCGTATACGCTGGCGTTGCGGGGGCTGGTGGAGAAAATCAACGAAACGATGCTATAATCGCCGTTGCAGAAATTCTGATTTTCCAAAAAACGGATACCAAGATGAGCTTTACAACCACTATCCAGATTCGCGGCAAGGGCGGTCTGACCCTGCCCATAGAACTGCGGCGTAAGTATCACTTAAGCGATGGGGATGTTTACACATTGGTAGACCTGGGGGAAGGCGCATTTGTCATGCTGCCAGGTGTCAGCATGGTGGAACGCCATGCAAATCGCGTCACGCAAATCATGGCGCAAGAAAATGTTTCGCTAGACGATGTGCTGAACGCCCTGGACGATGAACGCCAAGAATACTACCGCCAACAATATGAGCAAGGTACAACTCTTTCTGGATAGCAGCGCCCTGTTTGCGGGGATTGTTTCGCCAGATGGCGGGGCGCGAGTTTTGCTGCTACTGGCAGAAAATCAACGCATTCATATCGTTATCTCTGAACAAGTGGTGATCGAAACCGAACGCGCCATTGCGCGTAAACTCCCGACAGCCTTAGCCGATGTACGCCAGGTGATCGCCAAATCCGTCTACCGCATCGTCAAAAACCCATCGCCGCAGGATGTATCGGCGCGCTTGGACTGGTTGCCTGACCCCACCGATGTGCCAATTCTGGTCGCAGCCATGCAAACTGGCGTTGACTTTTTCGTGACCCACAACCGCAAGCATTTTTTGGAAGATGGGCAATTGCCCCAACGGGCAGGATTACGCATTGGCCCCCCTGGCGACGCACTGACCTGGCTGCGCGAGGCGATATTTCCCGCACGATAGTTTCCCCGGCAACACCCGCGTTGTTATTACGCGGTATCTTTCATACATGAGGCAAAACCTATGCCAACCAAAGGACAAAACACCAAATCCAAATTCCTTGCGACCAAAGAAAAACAGCAGAAAAAAACCAACCAGCAAAAGATCATCCAGATCATAGCCGTGATCGTAATGGTGGTGGCGCTGATCGCCATTGTGGCGGTCGTCGTCGCCTCGCAAATGGGTGGACAAGAAACAACGGCCACCACATGCGTTCCGAGCAGTCAGCAATATGCCACCGCGCCCGCCATGACGATTGACCTGGAGAAGCAATACTTTGCCACGGTCAAGATGGCCAAGGGTGGCGAGTTCATCATGCAGCTCTTTCCCGATAAAGCCCCCATCACGGTCAATAGCTTTGTTTTTCTGGCACGTGAAGGCTATTTCGATTGCGTCACCTTCCACCGCGTGCTGGAAGGCTTCATGGCCCAGGGCGGCGACCCAACCGGAACGGGCAGCGGCGGCCCCGGCTATCAGTTTGTCAACGAAGATAGCGACCTGACCTTCGATAAAGCCGGCGTGGTGGCCATGGCCAACGCCGGGCGCGATACCAACGGCAGCCAGTTCTTCATCACCTTTGGCCCAACCGAGCAACTCAACGGCGAGTACACCATCTTCGGCCAGGTGATCGAAGGCATGGACGTGGTCAACGGCATCACCCGCCGTGACCCACAAACCAACCCCAGTTTCACTGGCGATGTGATCGAAAGCATCACCATCACCGAAGAGTAAACGATGAACTTCAGAGCCCAACTGCGCCAGCCCAAAGCGCTGATCGGCACAATTCTCTCGCTGGCCGCGGCTGAAATGGCCGAGATTGCCGCCGGGGCCGGCTTCGACTGGCTGTTCCTCGATATGGAACACAGCACCCTCGACATCCCCACCATTCAAATCCTGCTCCAGGCTGCTGGCGAAACCCCCTGTATCGTGCGCATCCCCGCCCATGATGCCGTGTGGATCAAAAAAGCGCTCGACGCCGGCGCAGCCGGGCTGATCATCCCCCAGGTCAACACGCCTGCACAGGCCGCCTGGGCCGTCAGCCAGGCCAAGTACCCCCCGCAGGGCGTGCGCAGCGTGGGCCTGGCGCGCTGTCACCGCTACGGGCCGGGTTTCGACGAATACGTGCAAACCGCCAACGAGCAGATCGCCGTCATCATCCAGGCCGAACATATTGAAGCGGTGCAAAATATCGAGGCCATCCTCGCCGTCCCCGGCATAGATGGCATCTTCATCGGCCCGTTCGACCTTTCGGCCAGCATGGGCAAGGCCGGGCAGATCGACGATCCCGAAGTGCAGGCGGCCATCGCCACGGTCAAGGCCGCCTGTGACGCCCATCAGATGCCCACCAGCATCTTCTGTCCCAGCCTGGCCGCGGCGCAAAAAGCCCTTGCGGCGGGGTACACCTTCCCGGCAGTGGGAATTGATGTGAGGCTGATCAGCGCACTGTACGCGGAGATCATTGCCAGCCTGCGTTAGGACGATCTACCATTACTTCAAATCCAAAGAAGAACTGCTCGCCGCGGTGGTCGAGGCCATCGTCACCGAGAGCCTGCCTGCCCTGCAGCGCATCGCCGCCGAGACGCCCGGCAGCGCCCTCGATAAACTGCGCGCCCTGATCGCCGCCACCAACCTGGCCGCCGAGCATGGCGTCATTCTCGAACACCTGCACCAGCCAGCCAACCTGGGTATGCACACCCGCCTGCTGGCTGCCGCATTCAGCCAGCAGGCCCCCCTCTACGCCGATGTAATCCGCCAGGGCTGCGCCGAGGGCATCTTCCACACCGAACACCCGTTGGAATGCGCCGAATTCATCCTGGCGGCGGTGCAATTTCTCACCGATGTAGGCATCTACCCGTGGACACAGGCAGATTTACTGCGCCGGGTGCAAGCCTTTCCGGCCTTGATCGAGGCGCAGTTGCAGGCCGCGCCGGGGTCTTTCACGTTTTTGACGGAGGTATTTCACCATGAGAATTGACGCACACGGCCACGCTTGCGGTGTATACGTCACCACCGCACACGTGCAGAAAAAATTGGACGAAAACATGCAACGCATTCTCGGGCTTTGAAAAGACAAGAGGACACACATGCACATTGCCATCCTTGCCCTGGGCAGCCGGGGCGACGTACAACCCTATATCGCCCTGGGGAAGGGCCTGCAAGCAGCCGGTCATGCGGTGCGGCTGCTGACCCACGAAAATTACGAAAAATTCGTTCAATCTCATGGCCTGGAGTTCTGGCCGATGCACGGCAACGTGCAGGAATTTGCCGAAAGCGCCGAAATGCGGGCGTTGCTTGAAAAAGGCAATTTCATCGCCATCATGGGCTATGCTGCCAAAGCCGCCAAAGTTGCCGCATTGAATTGGGCCAGAGAAGGATTAGCCGCCTGCCGGGGTGTGGATTTGATCGTAGCCGGTTTTGGCGGGCTGTTCGTGGGCCTGGCGTTGGCCGAAAAACTGGATATCCCCCTCGTCCAGGCGCACTATGTCCCCTTCACGCCCACCGGCCACTTTGCCGGCGCGCTGGTTGCACCGGGCGTTTCGCGGTTGGGCCGGGCAGCCAATGTGCTTTCACACCATCTCACGCGGCAGATGATGTGGCAGCAGGGCCGCCAGGCCGATGCGGCGGCGCGCCAGCAGGTGTTGGGGCTGCCGCCAGCGCCGTTTTTCGGGCCATACCGCTTGCCGCGCCTGAACGACACGCCCGTTTTGTACGGCTTCAGCCCGGCAGTGATCGCCAAACCCGCCGACTGGGGCGAGGACATCCACATCACCGGCTACTGGTTTTTGGAACAGGAAGCGAACTGGTCGCCACCCCCCACCCTGGAAGAATTCTTACAACGCGGCCCGGCCCCGCTCTACATCGGTTTTGGCAGTATGAGCAGCCGCAAGCCCGAAGAGACAGCCCAGCTCATCTTGCAAGCGCTGGCGCAGACCGGGCAGCGCGCCATCTTGCTCTCTGGCTGGAACGGGCTGAAAGCGGAAAAACTGCCCGACCATGTGCTGGTGATTGATTCTGCGCCGCACGACTGGTTGTTCGAGCGCGTGGCGGCGGTTATCCATCACGGCGGAGCTGGAACGACTGCCGCCGGGCTGCGAGCGGGTGTGCCGAGCATCGTCATCCCCTTCTTTGGCGATCAACCCTTTTGGGGGCAGCGCGTGGCCGACCTGGGCGTGGGGCCGCAGCCGATCCCGCGCCAGCAATTGAGCGCGGCGCGCCTGGCGAAAGCCATCGGCGGGGTGGTGGGCGATCAAGCCATGCGCCAGCGCGCGGCGGCGTTGGGGGCAAAAATTCGGGCCGAGGATGGCGTTGGGCAGGCGGTGAAAGTGATCGAGCTGCTCAACAACTAACCTTGCCGTATGCCACGCACAAAAAGCCCAAATGGGATAAAACACACCAAACTCATCACGGCGATCACGACAAAATCGCCCACCGGGAATGGTACACCGGCCACAAACGGCTGCAAGATAAAAAAGACCAGCAGGCCCACAAACAACATGCTGGCCTGGAAGAGCAGCCCCGCCCCACCGAGGTAGCCCATTGGCTGCTTACGCCAGAGCAGCAGGCCGCCCGCCACCCAGAGCGGCGTCACCAGCAGGTCGGTAATGCGCACGGCCACCTCGGCCCAGGGGGTAGAAGATGCCCCGCTGGCAAAACCGGCCACCTCGCCCACCGCCATCAGGAAGAACAGCGCCCCAAAGCCCACCAGCACGCCGCCGGCCAGGCGCTCAGAGACCTTACCGGTCAGCCGCGCCCGCACCGCAGCCCCCTCCACGCCGCCGAGCAGGTTGAAGATGGCAAAGGCGCTCAGCAACGCCAGGAACAAGTTCGCCACGCAAGAAACCGTCCAGGGCATGGCGATGGCGTAAGCGATGGCGTTGTAGGTCACATAAAACAGCGCCCCCGGCCAGCAGAGCAGGCCGAGCAACCGCTCACGCCGTGTCAGCCACAGCGAGCCGAGCAGGATCGGCAGGCCGATTAACAGGTTGACCACGTCGTTGGCAAGGAAGGCACGGCGCAGTTCGTCGGTGGGGTAGATGGCTGTAGGCAGCAGCAGGCCGGCGAACGAGGTCGCCGCCAGCAGCAGCGCCACCACGAGAGAGAGTGTGTGAGCGGAGGCTAAATTGCGAGTGATGGGAAGTTGTGTAGGGGTCATAACAGGTTGCTTTTCAAAGTTTGCCGCGCAGGCCCTCGGCCCAGGCGCGGATGGCATTCCAATTGCGGTGGTCGCCTTCCGTCCAGACGCCCAACAGCACGCTCAGGCGAAATTGCAGCCTTTTGCTGAACGACGGGATTTTGGCGATGTCGAGTGCGCCGGCAAACAGCCCCTCGCTGACCGGCCTGACCAACGCCCGCACCGGGGCCAGGAACTCGGCCACGTGCGGGCGGTAATTTTCGCCGTTGCGCATGGCCAGCGTCATGCAGACCAAGAAGGCGGCAAAGGGCTTATGACGGAGTTCGGTCTGGTTGGCACGTACGAACCGCATCGCTTCGGGCAGCCACTGTTTGCCCTGGATGGCGCTGCCCGCCACGACGGCGCGGTACGCCCCCAGGTCTTTGACCTGTGCCATTGGCAAGACATCCACCCCCAGGCCGCCTTCGGCCAGGGTTTTGCCAATCGCTTCGGCCACGCCGGCGGTCGAGCCGGTGCAGGTGGCGTATGTAACGAGAATTTTGTCACTCATATTGCACTCTTATTGTTCAGCTTACCCGCCCAGTCTGCGGCACGTTCCAGTTCGCCGTCTTTGAGCGGGCCTTGCTCGCCGGTGACGAAAAAGCCTTCGGGCGGGGCAGCTATCTCACCCCCCTTCTTGGCAAGCGTTTTGGCAATTGTACTGGCGGCGTACCCGCCCTTATCCACGAGAAAACGCAGGGCTTTGGAGTCAATCGTCTCCAGCACGATGCGCGTATCGAAGGCGGCCACGCGCACGCCCGCCAGGTGATTCTTGGGCAGGGCATTGAGCAGTTTGGCAATGCCCTCGGTCGGGCGGAAGCCGCGCGTGGGCGAGCCGACCACCAGCAGGGTGAGGCCGTGTAGCTGCTCTGCCGTCGCCTGGCCGACAGGGATGGCCGGTGTGCCAAGGGCCGCCGCAATGGATTGAGCAATCTTTTCGGTGTTGCCAAAGACCGAGTCGTAGACCACGAAAACTTTGCTCACGTCAATTTCCTTTCGCCAGCCTGAACAAAGCGCGTCCCAGCAAGATACTCCAGGGCACGGAACCCAGCATGTTCAGGAAGAGAAATATCAGGCCGATCCCTGGAAGCCAAAAAAAGGCCCCGATGCCAAAGGCCACCATCCCGATATAGGCCAGCGCCCGGCCAAAGTGTGGGCTGTGCCGCATCAAGGTTGCAAAGATCAGGGAAGCCAGCGACCCAAACAATATGGAAGTATGCCAGGCGGCCCCGTGGAATTGCACCAGTAAACTCTCCCCGGCGGTCAGATAGAGGCGTTTATCCGCCTCCGTAATGGCAGAGGCGTATGCGTTGCTGAGGGTGAAAATCTCGAGGACGGGCCGGGCGGCGATCATGGCAGCCAACGCAACCAGGCCCAAGGTCAGGGCGATCAGGGCTGTGCTGGCTTTTACCTGCCGCAGTGCAATGTAGAGGGCCAGATATATGAAAATCGAAATCAGGTTGCCAACCGAAACCCCCAGGTCAAGGGCGATAAACGCCGCCCAGGGGTTATTTTGAATCAGGGCAAAGATTTCTTCGGTGGGAGTTGTTCCAGCCGCATACGGCCAGACGATATAGCCCGCCACCGAGACCAGCATCACGGCCAGGTTGGCGATGACAGCGACCCCACCGATGCGGTAGAGGTCTCTCCAGCGCGGGTCAGTCGTTTCTAGGGGTTGTATGTCCATTGGGCTGCTTCTCCTGCACATTGTTGCTGAGCAAATTTTGTCAGCATCATCATACCCCGCCAACCAGCAACCGCCTATGATTTTTCCTGCAAAAATTGTGACCCTTGATGCTTTCTAATCGTGTTTTTTGTTTTTCCAAAAGGCTTTGCTCCCCAGCCAAACCCCTGCTACCCCAAAAAAGGCCAACAACCCCCAGCTAACATTCCACAACCTGTCGGCCAGGCGGCTATCGAGCAGATAGCGCCGGATGCCCAGTTTGCGGCGGATCGTAGCGTCATCGTCATCGAGTTGGATCGGTTGGCCGCCCACCAACAGCCAACGTTGAAGGGCTTCAAAAAGACGGTCGGGCAGCAATTTGCGCAGGGCAAAGATATAGTTCACATCCAGGCCCACCGGGTAGTGCAGACGGCGCGGCGTGCCATTGACCAACTGGCTGATGCACGCCGCCACCTGCTGCGGGTCGCGCCCGTGGCGAATGCAGAAGCCATTTACGGCCATGCCGTGTTGGCGCTCCTGGTCATACACATCCTGCGGGTTGGTCGGGTGATTGAACGTGTTGTGAACGTTGCTGACGAAAAAGCCGGGTTCGATCACCGCCACATGAATGCCCAACGGGCGCAGATCAGCCGCCAGCGCCTTGCTGTAACCTTCCAGGGCGTGCTTGCTGGCGACGTAAAAACTCACGAACGGCGGCGAGGCAATTTGCCCGGCCGCCGAACTGATGTTGATGATCAGCCCGCGGCGGCGCTGGCGCATGGCGGGCAGCACAGCATTGACCATCTGCACCGCGCCGAAGAAATTGGTCTCGAACACGGCGCGCACATCGGCCATAGAAACTTCTTCGCTGGCCCCGGCCGGCCCAACGTAACCGGCGTTGTTGATCAGCACATCAATCTGCCCGGCCTGGTCGAGTACGCTGGCAATGCACTGCTGGATCGTCTCTGGCGCTTGTAGATTCAGCGCCAAATACGTCACGCCGGGCATGGCTTCGGCAGGAGGCTTGCGGCTGGCGGCAAAGACCCGGTGGCCCTCGGCAGCCAGGTGCAGGGCGGTCTGGCGGCCAATCCCCGAAGTGCCGCCGGTGATCAGGATGGTTTTAGGAGTGAGCATATTTCCTTTGAGACGATCGGGCCGCCTTAAATTAATGATGAGGTGCAACCAGGCTGTATCGGCTAAAGAAGCGCCAGGTGTCTGTCGATCAGCGCCAAAAGGTCTTCTTTCTCAAATGGCTTGCGCAAAAATGGCAGCCCCACTTCATCTAAAAAGGCCTGGGTTGAATGGCTGATCGAATCGCCTGTGGTAAAAACGATGCGCCGGCGCAAATGTGGGTATTCGGCCTCAATCAGGCGATAGAATTTGATCCCATTGAGTTGTGGCATGTGAATATCACACAAAATCAGATCGTAGGGGGTCTTTGCCAACCATTCGAGGCCCTTCAACCCGCTGTCGGCCACATCTACCCGGTGGTTGGCACGCCGGATGATGCGGGCGACGATCTCCAAAACCATTGGCTCATCATCGATCAACAAAATACGGCCGGTATTTTCGTGCTGCCGCGCTTCCTGCTGCTCTGGCCTGTCTGCTGGCTCCCTGGTAACCGGCAACACCACGGGTAGTTCAATAAAGAATGTGGCCCCCAGGCCCGGTTGACTTTCGACCCAGATATTGCCGCCATGCTCAGTAATGATCCCGTGGCAAATCGAAAGCCCCAACCCGCTGCCCTGACCCTCCGGCTTGGTGGTGAAAAATGGATCAAACACTCGTTTCTGCGCATCGGGCATGATTCCGGGGCCATTATCTTCGATGGCTATCTGGATCACCGCTGGCCCGCCTTTACCGTGGGAGATAGCCGCTTGAGCAGCCAGGCGTGTGCGTATGGTCAGATGGCCTTTTCTTTCCACGGTATTCAGCGCGTGCCAGGCGTTGGTCAGCAAATTGATAAATACCTGTTGCAACTGGTGAGGGTCTGCCATGGTCATGGGAATATCGGCGGAAAGGTCGAAAACCCATTCGACGCCATGCGAACTCAGCTCATAGCGGATCAACTCCAGGCTGCGGCGCAGAATATCGTTCACTTGCAGGGGTTTGCGTTCAGGCGCGCGCTGGTGCGAAAAATCGAGCAGGCCGCGTACAATTTTGGCCGAACGGCGCGCTTCAACAGCGATTTTTTCGAGATCGGCGGTGGTCTCCGCATCCAGAGGGCGTTGCTGCAACAAGTCGGCATAGAGCAAGATGGCCGTCAGTGGGTTGTTTAACTCGTGAGCCACACCGGCGGTCAGTTCACCCAGGGCAGCCAATTTCTCGCTTTGCACCAGACGGGCGTGTGTCTTTTGCTGCATGACCAATTGCTGCTGTAAATCTTGATGCAGGCTTTGGCGGTGCAGGGCAATGGCCGTCATATCGCCAAGCGATTCGAGCAGGCGGATTTCATTTTCGTCGAAGGGTTCCTGGCGACCCAACCACAGCACACCTACGGGCAGATCGCGCGTTTTTAGCGGCAGACAGCAGGTGCTGTTAAAAGACGGGCCAGGAAAACTGGCCTGATGGCAATCTGGTATCGTGGCCGGTGCGTTGCAAACATAGGGACGCTTCGACAAGGCCACCTTATGGCTCACCTGCGATTGGCTCAGGCGTTCGAGGTGGCTCTGATTTTGCCATAACCCATTACCGGTGAGTGAGTCGAAGCCATCATTTTCATAGTTATACAGGCCAATCGCCGATCCGCCGGTGTGGAATAGACATTCCACCTGCGCCAAAATAACTGGCAAAATTTCTTCCCGTGAATTGGCTTCACGCATGGCATTGGATACTTGTTGCAGTGTAGCGAGTTCGTTGACGTGACGTTTGGTTTCTTCTTCGGCCAGTTTGCGCTGCAAACCCAGGGCTAATAATGTAGCCAGGTTTTCGACGTTCATCCGATCTTCTGCGCGATAGCCGTTTTCGGCTTCGGCAAGCAGAATCATGCCGATCAACGTGTCGCCATACAAGGCCGGTAAGGCCATAAAAGAATGCAGTTCGCGGCATGCAGCGGGCAGGGTGTTGAGCATGACATCGTGAGGTGGGTCATTGCTGAAAAACCCCCGTTTGTTCGATTGATTCCAGGCTATCCATTCAGAACCGATTTCGATGGGGTCTTTGCATAAATACGGCCAACGTTCAAGGCCAGTGACTTCAGAAAAAACCAATCTGCCCCCAAAAGACTCGACATGTCCAACCAACCCAATAGCACTATGTGTCAGGTGGAGCGCAGCCTGCAAAATGATGTGCGCGGCATCGGCGATGGATTCAACCATCAACATCAACTTGGCTACTTCGGCCATTTGCGCATTGATCACGGCTTCGCGCACCAGGGCGTCCCAGGTTTGGATGCGTTCGGTGATGTCTTCGAGGGTCAGCAAAACGTGCGGCTGCCCGGCCATGATCAATCGTTGGGTGGAGACCTGAACCAGCGCCAACGATGGCCTGGCGTTGGCACGCCGGAGCTGTGCATCGTGGCGCGAATGGGCGACGCCGGTGTGTAAGGTATCACGCACCAGCGATAAAATCTGGCAGTCCCCACCATCAACCAGCGGGGAAACGCCATCTGTATGGGTCTGTGCGGGGGAACATCCCAGGGCCGCCTGGCAGGGCATTCCGGCCAGGGCGTTGGGTGTGCTGCGCAGGAAGTTGGCGGCGGCGTGGTTGGCCTTCACCACGCACAAATTCTCATCGAGCAGCAAAATCATCCATGGCAAGTTAGCGTAGATGGCAGAGAAGTCACTATTCCCCCATACGCCTTCCGTTGTTTGCATCCCGTTCACTGATTGTTCAGCCATCGAACCAATACCCCATACGCCAGGCAATATGCCATGACGGCTGATGCCGTCACGGCCAAATTAGCTTGTTATTTTGCCAGCGCCGCTTTCAAGGCGGCTTCGATATCAATCATCGAAAGCGATTCGTAGTAGGCGGCGAGTTTGACATCGGTGATGTCGTGCAGCACGCCCATCACCGCCTGGATGCGTTTTAAGCATAGCCAGCTTTCATCCAGGTGTTGCTGTGCCTCAGCGGTGTCTTTGTCCGGGTTCTCTGCAAGCATTTGCAGGTTTAATTCCAGCGCCATCAGGTCGTTGTTCATGTAATGGGATAGGGTGACGATGGTTTGCTGGATGGTATTGGCTTTGAGCAGGTTTTGCTGCATGGCCTCGTTCTTCAGGCGCAGGCGTTTCTCTTCCAATGCCTGGTTGATGGCCTGCTCCACTTCATCGAGGGAAAAGGGCTTGGAAATGTAATTACGCACGCCCAGCCGAAAGGCTTCAACGGCTATTGGAAGCGATGACTCGGCGGTCATAAAGATGACGGGGGCGGTGCAGGCGGTCTGGCGCAGCACCGTCAGCATTTCGAGGCCGGTCATCTGCGGCATGTTCATATCGAGCAGGATCAAATCGGGCTGTTCTTGCAAGGCCAGTTCTACCCCCTGGCGACCATCCCAGGCGATCAGCACGCGATAGCCCAATGGTTCGAGCAGCTTTTTCTTGAGCAGCAGGACCATCGGGGCGTTATCATCAACGAGTAGAATCGTTTCGCCAGACATCTTAATATAGCTCTTGTGATGGGTTACGCCGTAAAGTCGCAGGTTGCTGCGGGGCATTCTTGCAGGTGCGGCAGTTGTGTGGCATCGAAGAGCATCAGTTGGTCATGCGGCAGGGCCTCGGTAAGGACGGCATGGCCAAAGGCTTTGCGCAAGAAGATATAGCGGGAGGAAAAGATCAGGGCGTTCCAGCGGGCGTGGAAGTGCAGGCAAAGCGGGTTGTTGTGCTTCAATACCAGAAGTTTGTTGGGAGCGCGTTGGTCGCCAGCCAGGAATGTGAACTGCCCCTGTAAGCGTCGTAACTGTCGGCATACAGTTGGCAGGTAGCTGCCGTTCAATTTTACCGGAGAAATCGGTTCGAGCAAGCGGAAGATGATCTCGCTATCCACCTGCCCGTCGCGAGGATAAGCGTATTCCTGAAATAAGGCATCGTCGTTGTCAATGTGGCCGTTATGCACGCCAAAAACGGTGCCGGCTTGCAGGGGATGATTGTTTTCCTCGAACTCTGGTGAACCTTTGGTGGGCCTACGGGTGTGACCAAGCAGCAGGGTGGTTTGCTCGTCCAGCGCGGTCAGCAGGTTGGTATAGGCGGCGGTTTCGACGAACTGCGAGGCGGGCAGGGCGGCTTTGTGCAGCGTCACCTGCCCATCGGTGCGGATCACGGCCAGGCCGGTGGCGGCGCGGCCACGTTCTTCGTTGAAGACCAGGTTGCGGCTAAAAATGGCACGGATTTCCCGCCAATCGTCGGGGCTGCGTTCCTGCGGATAGAGTAAAACGGCGGCGATGCCACACATGGTTTAACTCGTGAAGACCATCGTCCCCTGGCGAACATGCCAGCGCAGCCCGCGCAGCAGTTCCAACTGCTGCAAGCGGCGCTCCAGTTCGTGCGGGGTGAGGCAGAGTTCGCGGGCGGCCTGCCACTGCCAGGCCTCGAACGAAGGTTGGCCCGACCATTCGCACAGTTCGATGCCGCGCATCAGGCGTTGGTCGGTGCGGTCGAGGCCGATTTCGTCGCGGACGGCGCGTTGGCACAGGTTGGCTTCGATCTGCTCCCACGAGTAGCCCGCGCAACGCATGAGTGAGATGGGGTTTTCGGCCAACGCCAGCAACACATCGAGGGCGGGGTTTTCAGCGAAGCGCTCGAAAATGGGAGCGCACAAATCTAGCAGTTCATAACAGCCCTGGCGCAGTTCTTCGAGGATGTCATCGTCAATGCAGGTGGTGTCGCTGGTGGCAAGGTTGCCGTCGTTGTTGTTCAGGCGGTGCAATAGCTCGATTTTGCGCTGCCAGGTTTCGATCTTGCCGACGTGAATGACGCCATATTGGCTCAAATCCACCGCTTTCAAGATCAGCGCCAGCAGCAGGAAGGTTTTGGCCGTGACCGAGATGGCACACAGATCAGCATCGGGAAAGCGAAATTCGAGGTGAAAGCACGATACCGCGCCTGTGGGGGTAAATTCGAGGTGTTCCAGGTTCAAAAAGTTCTGGTGTTCTGGCACGCGGCGGCTGTTTTTGAGCAGTGCTTTGATCTCGGCCATCTGCATGGTGGCTGGCGAGTGCAGGATCATCTCCATGTGGCTGTTATGGTTGCGCCGTCGGCAGAGGGCATTACGGCTGTCGCCGCCGCTGGTGATGAACTTCAGCTCAGGAGCGTAGCGGCGGGTCAGGTTCCAGATGTTGGCCAGGATGATTTCGGGGAGCGGTTCGGCCAGGGTGGGGGTGAGGACGTGAAAATGCAGGCCGCAGGTTGGCCGCGCTCGCCCGCCCATATTGAGCAGGGTTTTCAGAATGCTGTGATATTGCTGATGCAGGACGCGGAAATGGGGATGCCGCCCGATGATGCGAATTTCGATGCCGCAGTGTTCGGTTTGAATATCCAGCACCCCATTTTCGCCCAGGCGCTCCAGGCTGCCTGAAGGCGCCAATGCCTGGTTGACCTCGGCCTCGAAATCGGGCCGCGCCTTGCCTTTGGGCGTGGCTACTTCCAACTCGGTGCCGATCTTGATCGTGCGGTAGAGCAGGTCTTTCCAATAGCTGGCCTCATCCGGCGAAAGCGTATCCAGGCGGCGTAAGACGATAGGGTCTTTCATCTGCAAATATTCCTGACCGATTGGTATGGGCGACCCCTTTGTTGCTCGACCGAGCCTGATCTGGCTTACAGCCTTGCCAGATCAGGCCCAAGTCTGCTCAGGCGGGTCGCCCCTACGACATGCAAACGGTGTCAAATCTGCTTGAAGGTGATGATTGAACCGTTGCCATCCACCCACTTTTCGACGTTTTCGTGCATCTTGAAGCCCATGCGCCGCAGGGCGGCCTGGTTGGCATTGAGGATGGGGCAGATGAAGGGCTTTTCGACGCCGGCGGCCATCAGTTTATCGGTGAAGGAACGGTTGATGCAGTTTTTCACACGCAGTTCGTATTCGCCTTCGCCGCGCTCGACAATGTCAATCGCGCCAGCGAAACCAAATTCATCCACAAAGATGCGGTTGATTTCCATCATCACGTCTTTGGGGGTTTCACCGGCAATTTCCAGGCCCATCTCCTTTTCCATTACGTTCAAAATTTGCGTTCCCATCGGGCCGCTGAACGAGAAGGCCGTGTCGCCGAGCATGTTCCAGGTGCTGGATGACAGGCTCAACAATGCCAGGTTGGTCAGGCGCAGACGATTTTCTTTTTTCTGGTCTTCGGTAGCCATGGTGGTTTTCCTTTCTTGAGAATGGTATGGGTTGACTTACAGCAGGGCGGCCAGTGATTGCGACATGGAGCGGATTTCCATGAATGCCATGCCCAGGTTCACATCGTTGGCGGTCAGGGCCACCAGCAGCGTATCGTCATTGATGGCCGATACGATGATATTGCCATTGCTGCCCTGGATCATCGCCCGCACCAGGCTGCCGCGCTGTAACTGGTCAGCGCTGCGGCGGCCCAGCCCAAAGATGGATGCCGAGACCGCACCCACCATTTCTTCGTTCAACGTCTTCTGCGGAACATTGGCCGAGAAAACCAGGCCATCATGCCCCACAATCGCCGCGCCGTTGATGTCGGATGAATCAGCCAACAACTCACTCAGCGCATCTGCCAGTCTTTCGCCACGTGTCTTTGCCATTTTAGGTGCCTCCATTTGTTTGGTTTGGGTTGCTTGTTGGGCTTCATCGAAACGATGCGCCCCTTCGAGGATTAATCCCGTCCAATTACGGGTGATCGTTTTCGAGGGCGGGCGCACCCCGGCCTCGAGGGTGAATAAGCCATCATTCCATGCCAATATTTCAAAAATTACCTCCTCGCCTTGCGCTTTGCCGAGAACGGCATGAACGGCTTCGCCAGCATCGAAGAAGACCATCGCCTGCTGGCCGGCATGTTCGAGGGTCAGCCGGGCGGTCTTCCCGTCCATACAGGTATGCTGGATGAGATCGGCTACGGCCATATCGTTGAGTTTGCCTTGCATAGGGTTTTCTCCTTCGGGTCAGAGTTTCCATAGCCGTTGAATTTCGCGAATTGCCACGTTGGTCAGTTGGCGGTAGGGCTTCTTTTTATCAGGAACCAGCACCGCCAAAATCAGGCTGTATTGGTTGGCCTCGAAGGGGCGGCACACCAGGCGTTGGCCCTGCTTATCGAAGACCGAAATTTCGTCCGTTTGCGCCATGCCCAACTGCTCGCGCACCTGTGTGGCGGTCTTCTGGATCAGCGCCACCACCGCCGATTGCAGGTCGGGGTTGTGATCGCCCCCGGCCGCCCAGGCAATGGGAAAGCCTTCCATATCCGTGATCACGGCAATGGGGAAATCGCCTTGTTCGTTCATGGTGGCAAGCACGCCTGCCAGTTGTGTCGAGCCAGAATTGGAGATTGTCGTTGTCACGGTGACTTACCTCGCAAAGAAAATTCAGGCGGTGCTTTTTTGCACCGTTTGCATCACCTCGCGGGTGATTGATTTCAAGGTATCGAACACACCCTGCCCATCTTTGGCAACCGCCTCGAAGGTGGGGCTGCCATTTACTTTGAGGATGCGCTTCAGCAGGTCGGTGGGCAGGGCATCGGGCAGGTCGCGTTTGTTCAACTGCACCACGATGGGGATATCGGTGAGCGGCACCGGAAAGGAAGCCAGGTGGGCGTGCATGTTTTGCCAGGCCAGGGCGTTATCGCGCAAGCGGTTGGCCGCCGAGTCGACCACGAACACCACGCCATCGGCGCCGCGCAGCACCAACCGGCGGCTGGCCTCGTAATAGGCCTGGCCCGGCACGGTGTAGAGTTGGATTTTCGGCGTCAGCCCGCTGACCTTGCCCAATTCCAGTTGCAAGAAGTCGAAGTAGAGCGTGCGGTCTTCGCTGGTCTTGAGCGAAACCATATCGCTGCGCTGCTTGGCGGGTACGCGCTGGTGGATTTGCTCCAGGTTGGTGGTTTTGCCGCTCAACGCCGGGCCGTAATAGACCACTTTGAGATTTAATTCGCGTAACTGCCAGTTGATGTACATGGTTCACTCCGTCCAGATGTCATCGAGGGCATTCTCGAACAGGTCAGAAAGGTCTTCGCCACCCAGCGCCAGGCCGAGGTCTTCCTGGGCGTTCTCTTCTGCGGTGGGGGT
>CAZSFD010000010.1:26451-86465 GCA_964606085.1 uncultured Anaerolineaceae bacterium | reverse complement strand
CGCCACGCTCGACGAACTGATCGCCAAAATGATGGGCATGACCCACGACCCGCTGGCCAACGCCGGTACGAACGTGGTCATCTGCCGCGGCAACCCGCAGGCCCGCCTGATGATCGTCGGTGAAGCGCCTGGCCCACAGGAAAATATCCAGGGTAAGCCCTTTGTTGGCAAGGCCGGGCAGATGCTCGACAAAATCCTTGCGGCCGCCCAGTTCGACCCCGAACAGGATGTCTTCATCACCAATTCGGTCTTTCGCATGCCCCCCGGCGAGGCTGGCGATACTTTCCGCAAGCCAACCACGCTCGAAATTGACTTTTACCGCCCCTATGTGCAGGAGATCATCCGCCTGGTCAGCCCGCACATTCTGCTGCTAACGGGCAACGTGGCCTGCGAATCGCTGCTGCGGCAAACCGGCATCACCAAATTGCGCGGCCAATGGGTTCAGCAGGGCGAGCGCTGGCTGATGCCGATCTTCCACCCATCTTATCTGCTGCGCAACCCCTCACGCAACCCCGGCTCGCCCAAAGCGCTGATGTGGGACGATATTCAGGAAGTGCGCCGAAAATTTGATGCATTGGGATTGTCGCATCGCAGAGGGATGGTTTGCAAATAGATGGGTAAGCGCTAGATAAAGGCCTGGATGGCCGAGTCGATCAGCAGTCCCAACAAAAAAACGACCCCAAAAGCGCGATTATGCACGAAAGCGGCGGCTACGAAGTAATTCGGCCATACATCGGGGTAATTGGCAGGCTTTTCATCAGGTTTGGGGGCTTTGAACATTGGCCACACCTGGGCGAAGGTGCGCAAAGCCCATAGCACAACCAGCATCACCGGGGTAAAGAAGCCAGTTAGGATGAGGACGCCTGTCAGAACGTATTGCAGGACGAACATCGTTACCACGCTGGTACGCCCGGCCTTCTCGCCGATGATCACCGGCAGGGTGAAGATGCGCTTTTGACGATCTATCTCGGCTTTATCAATGTGCTTGCCAAAGATGACGGTGGTCACGCCCAGGGCATAGGGCAGACTGGCCAGCACCACGTTCCAATCCCACTGGCCCGTAATGGCATAGTAGCCCCCGCCGATCATCAACGGTCCCCAGACAAGCAACACGGCGATCTCGCCCAGGGCGATGTATTTCAAAGGCCAGGTGTAGAAGAGTACGAAGAATGCACCCAATGCCATGAACAGCAGCGTATAACCGCCGCGATACCAGGTTAGCGCCAGCCCGCAGACCCCCGCCAGCAGCCCGGTGACAGCAGCGTAGGCCAGGAGTTCGTTCTTGCTCAGCAGGCCGTGAACGAGCGGCTGTGGGCCGTATTGCGCGCGGTAGTAATTATCCTGGTCGACGCCGCGGGTAAAATCGGTGTAGTCATTGAGCAAGTTGTTGGTGGCGTGGGCCAAAATCAGTCCACAGGCCACCAGCAGCCAGGGACCAAAGGCAAATCCGGTTGCCCGAAAAGCAAAGATGCCCGCGCAAGCTGCCGAGAGAAAGGTCATGATCAACACCGCGGCACGCGTGGCGATCAGCCAGCGGGCGAAAATATCGAGCCGTTTCCATTCATGTTGCTCGATACGGGGGATGATTTGCAGGGCTTTGATCCACATGGCAGGGTTCATGGTACCTCCGTAGGGGTGCGTGAAGCACTTGAATATCAGTGGTGCTAAAAATTTCACCAAAATTTTCATGCCTGAGTATAATTATAAAAGTCTTTTGGTCTTTCAAACAACATTCGAGGAGAAAATCATGTTCAAGCCAATCGAAGAGAAGACATTCAAAAAGCGCACTTACACCCCCTTCATCATCGCTGGAATTGTTGCGGTCGTGGTATTGGTGGTGGTGATTGTCATCGTGATGATGAACAACAAGCCTATTCCGCCAGTCTATCAAACCACGACCTATCAGCCAGATACCAGCAATTTTCGCAACCCCGAACGCGGTTGGTACGAGGTGGTGATGTCTGGCGAGCCGCTGACCGAGGCGCAGCTCTTTGGCTATGCTGCCGAGGGGTTGAGCCTGGTCAAGGTTTATTACAACCTGGCGGATTATAAGGATGCGGCCATGGCCGAGGCGGTGATTGAGCGACTGAAAGGCGACCTCGAAGTGGCCCGCACGACCGGTTTCAAATTGATCCCGCTTTTCTATTACACCAGCGAAGCGAATGCCGATGCCCCGGTGGATATCGTTTTGCAGCACATCGATCAGGTTGGCCGCACGATTGAACTGAACAATGACATCATCCCCTGGCTGGAGCCGGGCTTCGTGGGTATTGAAGGCACCTGGTCTGGCTCAGCCTACAATTACCTTGACCCCAACACCCTGGCCATGCAAGAGGATGGCAAGGCCGTGATCGAAAAGTGGCGCAAATACTGGGCATGGGATCGCATGTTGGCCCTGCCCTTCGCCGCCACGCGTGTCAGCCTGTTGGGCAGCGAGGCCATCCCGCTTGAACAGGCCTATCTCAAATACTCTCCAGACACCGTTCGCACCGGTTTCAGCAATGGCATGGCCTTTTCAAGCTGTCAAATGGGTGATTTTTACGCTGGCGGCGACGCGGCCGCCCTGAAAACTTATGTTCAGGAAATCAGCGCCTACACCCTGCAGGTGGGTATGCCGATGGCTTTTTGCGCTGACGAGGCTGGCAAAGATGCCGTGTTAGCTGAGATGGTTGCCAACCATTGGAGTGCCATGGGCCGAAATTACCCCGCCGCGGCAGATGTATACGCTGCCTGGCAGCAAGATGGCACCGCTGAGGCTTTGAGCGTAAACCTGGGCTATCGTTATCGTCTGATTGACGCTACGCTGCCCGAAGTGCTGAAACCGGGGGCGATGATGTCGGTGACATTGACGATGATCAATGATGGCTACGCCCGCCCAATCAACGGGCATGGCTTTGAGGTGGTCTTGAAAAATAAAGTGACCCAGGTTGAATATATTCGCGAAGTCTACGAGATCGAGGAAGAAGACAACGGCAACCGCCTGTTCTTGCCCGGCCCCGGCGAAGGCGAACAGACCTTGAATATCTACGCCGCCCTGCCCAAGGGCATGCAGGTGGGTGAGTATGAAGTGTACCTGTATCTGCCTGACCCCAAGAATGAACTGTATGGCCGTCCTGAATACGCCATCCGCCTGGCCAATGATGGGCTGTGGGACCCCATGACAGGCTATCACAACCTCGGTCTTACCCTGACCGTAGACCCCTCTGGGCCGGGTACTTTGCGTGATGAAAACGACCTGACTATCGAACTTTATCACTCGCGTTCCAAGAAACTTTCGACCCCGGTGCCAGCACCATAACTCCCCCCGCAATATCTATCAGCCTCCAGGTAGCATTATCTGGAGGCTTTTTTACCCCATCAAGGAGCAGGGCATGTCTACCAAGCTTTTGACACCCAAAGAATATCCCGCCCTGCAACCGGCATACGGGCTTTGGACGCACTATCAGCCGGAACAGGCGCTCTATCGCTTCCAGGCGGCCTCGCAGCCCGAAGCATTGGCCTGGCAGAGACAGGTGCGTGCGCAATTGCAGCGGGTCATTGGCTTTCAGGATTTACCCGCTGCCCCGTTCGCACCGCATCTGGTCGAAACGGTGGACAAAGGGGATTATTACCGTGAAAAATGGTTGTTGCAAACCTGGCCTGGCGCGCAGATGCCGGTTTATCTGCTCTTGCCCAAAGATGGCCCGCGGCCCTTGCCGGTGGTGGTGGCCTTCCACGGGCATGGCTATGGCGTCAAAGATATTGTCGGCCTGTGGGAAGATGGCAACGAACGCGATACGCCCGATGGCTATCACAAGGATTTCGGCGTGGCCCTGTGTCGGCGTGGGTTTGCCGTGGCCTGCCCCGAAATTTCCTGTTTTGGTGAACGCCAGACCGATTTTTCGTATCTGAACACCACCATCGGCCAGGAAATCCCCGGCACGTGCGATCACACGGCCCGCCTGGCCTTTCACCTGGGCGGCTCAGTGGTTGGCTTGCGCATCTTCGATGCCCGGCGGCTGGTGGATTACCTGGAGACGCGTGCCGACCTGGATACTGCTCGCCTGGGTGCGATGGGTATTTCGGGCGGCGGGATGCACACTTTCTTTTCCACCGCGCTCGATGAACGCATCAAAGCATGTGTGATCAGCGGCTACTATTCCACTTTCAAAGACAGCATCCTGGCGATGCACCACTGCGCCTGCAATTTTGTCCCCGGCCTGGCGCAATTTGGCGAGATGTACGACATTGTCGGCCTGATCGCACCGCGCCCCCTGCTGGTGGAAGCCGGCACCTACGACCCGATCTTCCCACTCGAGGCGGTGCAGCGGTCGGTGGACATGGCTCGGTCACAAGTGTACGCGGTGTGGGAAGCCGCCGCGCAGGTGGAGACGGATATTTTCGAGGGCCGTCACCAGATCAGCGGACGCCGGGCGTATGATTTTTTGTGGGAAAAGTTAGGTTGAAGCGCCTGCCTGATCGAAAAGCCCCCGCAGCAAACTGCGGGGGCTTTTTTTATAAGCGACGGCTGACGATGTAGTGCGTCATTTCTTCGAGCGCCTGTTGCTCTGGGCCGCCAGGCAGGGTGTTGAGCGCGTCCAGCGCTCGCCGGGTATGCTGGCGAGCTTCGTTGGCGGCCTGTTCCACCGCCCCGCTGTGGCGAATTTGCTCCAGCAGGCGTTCAAAGCAGGCTTCGCTGCATTCTTCATGCCTGAGGATGGCTTGCATTTCCGGGTTGTCGGGGTTGTTCTCGATAAAATAGAGCGCCGGCAATGTGATCAATCCCTGGCGCAGATCGCTGGCAACTGGTTTGCCTACGGTGGCCTGTTCGCCGGTGAAATCGAGGATGTCATCTACGATTTGAAACGCCATGCCCAATTCGTAGCCGAATGCCTTCAGGTTGGCCTGGGTGCTTTCGTCCGCTTGGCTCAGAATGCCCACGGTCACGGTGGAGGCCTCGAACAAGGAAGCGGTCTTGGCATAAATGCGTTGGTAATAATCCTCGCGGCTGGCCTGGCCGCGGCTGGTGAACATCTGGCGCACTTCGCCATCCACAATCGTTGCCAGCGCATTGGAGAAAACACGCAAGGCGGGGGGAGAATCCAGTTCGGCGGCTAATTTCGCCGCGCGGGCGAATAGAAAATCGCCGGTGAGGACGGTGGCCGCAGGCGACCAGCGCGCATTGAGCGTCGGGTTGCCGCGGCGCAGCAGTGAGCCATCAATTAAATCGTCGTGAACGAGGGTGGCTGTGTGCAGCAGTTCGACCGCCGCAGCGAGGGTGTTCAGGTGATCTGGCTGTGCCCCGACCATTTTCCCGGCCAGCAAAACCAGGATGGGGCGAATGCGTTTGCCGCCAGAAGCCAATAAATGTACCAGGGCCGCGCGTAGCTCGGGGTGATACCCTTCTGCCTGAATGAGGATTTTTTGTTCAACCAACTGTAAGGGTTGGCGAACCAATTCAAAGAACGATTCCACGCAGTGATTAACTCCAATTGAACAAGATATGCGCATTCAGGCTGGTTGCCTGGGCAACCGCCTCAATGGGTACATTTTTGATCTCGGCTATTTTTTCGGCTACCAGGCGAACATAGCTGGGTTCGTTGCGCTGACCGCGGTGCGGATGCGGTGTCAGAAAGGGTGCGTCCGTTTCGATGAGCAGCTTTTCCAGGGGGCAGGCGTTGACCACCTGTTGCAGCTGCTCGGCATTGCGAAAGGTCACTGGCCCGGTGATGCCGATGAAAAAGCCCAACGCAATGGCGGCCTGGGCCATTGCCGTATCGCCTGAAAAGGAGTGCAACACGCCAGGATGTTGCGCCAGGGCTGACGGTTGCGCCCGCAAACCGGCGCACCAATCGGTCAGGATCGCCAGAAGATCGGCATCGGCCTGGCGGCAGTGGACGACGATGGGTTTGGCGATGCTGGCAGCCAGGCTGAGCTGGGTGCGAAAGACAGCTTGCTGAACCGGGTGCGTGGTGTTCTGGTGGTAATAATCCAGCCCAATTTCGCCGACGGCGACGAATTTTGGGTGCTGCGCCAGGGCGCGCAGATCGGCCTCGGTATGTTCGTTCCAGGTGCTGGCATCGTTGGGGTGGACGCCGAGGGCCACGTAGACTTCTGGATAGCGCGTAGCCAATTCGATGGCCTGCTGGCAGGTTTCCACGTCAATGGCGGGGATGAGGATGCGCGTTACGCCCAACCGCCGGGCGCGCTCCAACACGGCTTCGCGATCTTCATCGAAGGCATGGAAATTGAGGTGGCAGTGGGTGTCGGTATACATAGCGGGGGGGCATGGGGCAGGTGGCAGGGGGCGGGGAGCGGGGAGCAAGGGGCAGGTTGAAGATTTTAGCTGCCACTTGCTACCTGCTACCTGCACCTTGCCCCTTTCACTTTCAACCCTGCAACGCCTCCAGCCAGCGCGCCGTCATGCGGCGGTTGCGGCCTTCGAGGTATTCGGTGTCGGCGACGACGGCGGCCAGTTTGGCGAGGACGCTGGTTTTGTCCCAGCCGTGTTGGGCGATGGCGTCTTTGGCGGCGGCCAGGGCGGAGTCGGTCAGTTTGGTGACGGTGAGGACATCTACGAAGCGCCATTCGGTGGGGGCTTCGACCAATTCGCGGGTGATCAGGCTTTCCAGGTGGGCGAGGACGCTGCCCATCAGTTTCCTGGCAATCTCCGGGTTGGAGGATTCGACGTAGATGCGGTTGATTGGCTCGGTGCCGGAGGAGCGCACACGCAGGTAGTGGCGGTCATCGCCGGAGGCGTCGCGCAGTTGCATCTCGGCGATGTCGTAGCGCACGCCGCCGGCGTAGATCACGTCCAGCCCTTCGAGCTTGTTTTCCTTGCCGGGGCCGAAGGCTTCGAGGTAGTCGTTGATGAGGGCTTCTTTGGCTTCGAGGACGGCGTCTACGTCGCTGCGCCCGGTGTTCGATTCCGGTTCGCGCCCGCCGTAGGAGAGCCAGCAGCCGGGCAGGGAGCAGGTCTCTTCCCAGATAGCCCGCACGGAAGTGAGCGGGTTTTTGGGGCGTGTGCCGTAGTAGGCGAGCATGTCCATAATCAGCAGGTTGGCCCAAATGCCGTCTTTATCGGTCACATGGCCGCGTGTGGTCAGGCCCGACGATTCTTCACCGCCGATCAGGATACTATCGCGCCAGTTGGCGGGCAGGGCATTATCTTTGATGCCCTTGTATTTATTGTCGGTGCGGCGCTGCTCTTCGATGTATTTGATGCCCACCGGCACCATGAAGGTGTGCTTGAACACGCGGTCTTCACGCTTGCCCACCTTGCGGTGGTAGAAGGGGTGGTCAATGTAGGCGGGGATGACATCGGCGGCGGGTTTGAAATCGGCGTTATTGGGCATCATGGCGGCGAGGACTTCGATCAGCGGTGAGCCGGTTTGCGTGGCGATGATGCGCCCGCTCAGGCCGCGGTCTACGCCCAGGTAGCGGATGAGAATGGGCAAAATCTGGTTGGGGCGGAAGTATTCGCCGCCCACATCTACCACGCCGAAGCGGTCGGAGTCGGTATCCATGCCTACGCCCAGGTGTGCGCCGCTGGATTGGACGGCGGCCTTAAGCTGGTTGATGTAGGGTTCTTCGGGGTTGGCGTAATCGAGGCCGGGCAGGGTGGGGTCGGTTTCGGGGTGCAGCACTTTGTGGCGGATGCCGATCTCGCCCAGCAGGCGCGGCAGGTAGCCGCGCGACGCGCCGTGCATTTCATCCACATAGACGAATTTATCGGCAAAGTAGCGGCGCATGCGCTCGAAATCGAGTTTGAGGCGCTGGTTGCCTTCGCCGGCCTGCATGATCCATTGGGTGTAGCTTTGAATGGGGTCGAAGCCGCGCAGCCGGCCCTGCCGTTCGCCTTCTTCCAGGCTCACCGTCGGGATGTGGCGGTCGAGCATTTGGATTTCGTTGATGCGGGCGGCGATGAAGTCGGTGACGTTGGTGGGGGCGGGGTAGCCCAGGCGGGGGTTGAACTTGAGGCCCTGCCATTCGGGCGGGTTGTGGCTGGCGGTGCAGTTGATCAGCCCGGCTACTTCGGCGGGGTCGAGGTAGTCGGTTTCGTAGAAGACGCTGGCGGGGGTGGGCGTGTCGCGGGTTGTCAAATCTACTTTGAAGCCGTTCGCCAGGCAGACTTCGGCCACCCATCCGGCTACCTTGTCGGCATTGCGGCGGCTGTCGTAGCCGATGATGATGGTCTTGCCAGCCAGGTTTTCGCCTTTGGCGTGGGCGGGGGTATCGAGGTCTTGCAGGTACTCGCACACCGCCTGGACAACCTGTTTGGCACGCCGTTCGGTGAAATCACGCCCGTAGCGCCCGCGCACGCCCGACGTGCCGAAGCGCAGATACTTGCGGTCGTAGATGGCCTGGATGAGCGCCTTGAGCGCCGGGTCGGAGGTGCGCACCTTGAAGCCGATGATGCGCTCGGCCACGTTGCCGACGTGGATGACACGGAAGGGCATGTAGCGGTCGGGGGCCACGTTGGGCAGCATCTGGTCGAGGATGGGGAAGATTTCGTTGTTCAGGTCTTCGGCCAGCGGGGCGAAGATGGGCTGCGAAAGGTAGGCTTTGCCCAGGTTGATCACGCGCACGCGCAGGTCGGTCATCGGGGCGATGATCTCGTGGCGGGGAACTACCGTCTCGTGGCGGTACTGCGGGCATTCGGCCATCAGGGTCAGCAGGGCGCTGAAGATGCGGGCCGAGTCGGGGGCGCTCCAGATGGTGCTTTCGCCGGTTTTGAGACCGGTTTCGATTTCATCGAGCAGAGAATAGATTGCGGGGGCGGCGGCCTGAAACTCGGCCAGGCTGTTGGCAGCAGCGAGGGCGCGTGAGGCAGCTACAAAGGCGTTGGCGAAGCCGGTGGCAAAGGGGTTGGGGGAACGAGTCATGATAAGTTCTCCTGGGGAAGGGGGTTAGAACAATCTGAGTACTGGTTGTTTGTGATTAAACTGTTGCAGGTTCAAACTGTTCAATATGCTACTTTTGATGGGGCGTTTTTCATCCCAAAATTTGCGCTATTCCTTGTGTCATCTGAAAATCGGCGGTTCGCTCCGCATCAATAAAAATGGTGTGCCGGATGTTCAAAGATGCCGTTTGGCTGGCTGCGTCGTTGCATCAGTTACACCATAAAGCGACTTTTCAGCATGGCGCGATTCAGCGGCAGAAAACGCGGCGGCTTCATGGCGCAAAAGCTCAAGGGTGAGTGGGTTGATTGGTTGTGCCATTCAATACTTTTTGGTTGCTTTCGTGTAACCTGACACCATGTTGCAGTAAAAACTGCGTGGCCCGTTGCGTGGATTGCGCCGATGTTCGAGGGTAGATAGGTGTGCGAAAAACAATGTATGCTTCGTAGCGAAAACCCAGTTTCAGAAACGCTAGTTGGGCTTTTTTGAATTGAGTTTTGAAATACTCAATCGTATTTCCCAATTGTTCCAGCGCTTCGTTTGTCCTCGCGCTGCGTTGTTTATGGGAGGTAACATTCAACTTGAGTTCGATAAAGCAAAAGTCGGCAGCATCAAAAAGGATACAGTCGGCTCTTTTACCAACGGATACATCGGCATCTGTAAAAAAGCAGCCATCCAGGGCGATAAAGTGGGCAGGCGTTTTTGAGGGATTTGAAACCCAAAAGCAAGGTGTTGATGACCCATTGATTGAGGCAACTATACACGCTCGATGGTTCTGTTCCACAATGCCAAACGCTGCGCCTGATTCACAACAATAACACCGATCAACCCTGGCCGTTGAAAAGATATTTTTCAGGACAGTGAGCAAGATAGCATCGAATGACATCATTATTAGACCGGTGTAGATTGTAATAACTGCTCGTAAATTTCTTCCAATTCATCGGCTAATGTTTCTGAAATACCATCTAACACATTTTGGTCAATCAGCCCGGTTTGAGGATTGATAATTGACTCTACTTTGCCATTCTGGATGGTGTACACATTTGTTTTGGCCCGATCCAGGTAAAAGGGGTTGCTTTTCGGGGTTGGCACAGCATCGGCCAGCAAGAGATTATTGGTTACGCTGAGAATGTAGGGACTATGGGTCGTAAAAATGACCTGGCTGTCGGTTTGTTGCAAAAGTAAAGTGAATAATTCAAGCAGATGTTTTTGGGACATGGGGAACAAGTGCGCCTCCGGTTCCTCAATCACCCGAAAAACATTTTCATGATGGAGGATGGCTAAAAAGACATCTTGCAAGACGCGAATGCTTTCTTGTTGCCCGGTAGATGCGTTGTTGAGAAAAACATATTCTGTGTCATTGACCAGAATGATTTCTCCTCTACTTTCATCATGGCGGTATTGACCTTTCAGGATGGCGGCAATTTTCTGAAGAAGCAGGCTGTTTTGTAAAGCCTGCGGGCTAGAAATGCGTTCAACCATAGTTTCAAACGTATTCCCCTTGAAACTATCCATAATCGTCTGGACACGTTGCAAAAACTGCACCATGATATAGGTGTCACCGATGAAGCGTGGTTGTGGCGATTGTTCATCTTGTGCCAATGCCAGGTTGCTGGTCAGGCTGCCATAGAAATTTTGCCGAAAGAAATCAGCATAGGTGACGGCCATATTGCGTCCGGCAGGAATAAATACCGGACGACGCTCATCACCGAATAAGCGGTTGATGTAGATATTGAGCTCTTCCAACGCACTTCGATACACACTGCTTTCAAAAATATCTCGATTTGCAGAAAGGTTTTCCAAACGTTTTAGATAAGGGATTGCACCCTGGGTGGCATCGGTATAAAAGGCATAGGGTTTGAATTCAATTCTCAACTGCTTGCGGCCGCCAGTCCCCTTCTCTGTGTACAGCATCACAGACTTTGTGCTGGAATACCAGTATTCGATGGTGAAGTCGGAAAGGTGTTGAATGGAGCCAAAAAAACGATAAAACTTATGGCCGATTTCTGCCCATAAATCAGGTTGTAAGGTTTTGGAAGACTGAAGTTTGTCCAGATTTTTGATGTATTCGTCACGCAATGTTTTAAAGAAATACACCAGTTTTGCAATAGTGCTTTTACCACTTGCCTGTTCACCGATTAAAAGAACCGCCTGGTTGATCTCGATATCGGCTTCTTCGATTGCCATAAAATTGCGAATATGGATTTTTTCCATTCCTGGCATCCTTGGCTTGTAGTCGAGCTACCCTTTCACATACGAAAACTTCTCGCAGATCAAATCATCCTCGACCCGAAAAATATCCACGCCGCGCACATGACCAGCCATACCAGTCTCAGCAACCCATTCATAGCGCCAGCGCATGATGCAGTGCATGCCCAGGCCAAAAATCTCCTCGATTTTGATCTGCGCCTGGGGCGACTGGCGGAAAAAGTCCTGCCAGAATTGGGTCACGGCTGCTCTACCGGTGATGCGCGTGCCGTCGGGTGCGGGGGTGGTGTTCTCGAAGATACAGCCATCGCTCATCAACGCCATCATCCCGGCTACATCGTGGCGGTTGAAGGCCTCGTTGAACGCCAACACCACCCGCAGCGATGATTCGACTTTTGCCAGGCGGGTCGGGCTCATACGGCGGGCGCATCCTTCGGCTGCAAAATCCCGCCTCGCGTGGTGTTGAGGATTTCCAGCTTGCCGTTTTCCACGCCGGCTTTGGCCTGCACCGTGCGGCAGATTTCACCGGCGATGTCGGCCAACTGCTGTTCGGTCATGGTGAGATCGCCTTCGAGCATGGCGCGGAAGAGCGGTTCGGTGCCAGAATAGCGCAGGTTCACCCGCGTCAGCGACGGGTTGCGCGCCATGCACGCATCACGCATCACGGCCAATTCATCTTTGCTCAACCGCGGCCCAGCCCCCACAAACGCCGAGGCGATCACTTGGGGCGTTTTGTGGATGATGGACGTGAACTCGGAGAAAGTTTTCGCGCCCGATTCGACGTACACACGCATCACGAACAGCGCCGTGCGGATACCGTCGCCGGTGGTGTGGCCTCCGCTCCCATCAGGAGCGGCATCCACGATGGCCACATGCCCGGCCTGCTCAGCGCCGAGGGCGAACTGGTTCGGGTCAGCCTGGCGCAGTTCGAGCAGTTTTTCGACCACGTTACGGTCGCCTACGGGCACTTCGTGGACGGTCAGGCCATTCTGCACGGCGAAATCGTACATGCCCTGGTTACGCATGGGCGTGGTGACAAGGCTGCGGGCGACGAGTTGGCCTTTCTGGTCGAAATAGCGTGCCAGCAAGGCCAGCATGGCGTCGCCATCCACCAGGTTGCCCAGTTCGTCCACGAAGACCACCCGGTCGGCGTCGCCGTCGAAGGCGATGGCGAAGTTGGCGTTGGTTTCCTGGATCAGGCGGCCCACGTCTTGCGGGTGTTTGCGGGCAAATTCGGAGCCGCAGGCATCGTTGATGTTCAGGCCGGTGGGCGAGGCGTGCATGGTGACGAGACGCGCCCCCAGGCGGCTGATCGTCTCCGGGCCGATCCAGAAAGCTGCACCGTTGGCGCAATCGAGGACGATGTTCAAGGGATTCAAGCGCAGGTCGGGATGTTCAGCCGTCAGGCTTTCGATGTAAAACTCCTGCATCTGGCGGCCATCCATCATACGTCCGGCGGCCTCAGCTATCGCCGGCTGCCAGTGGGCAGCCAGCAGCAGGCTTTCGATTTGCGCTTCGACGGCTTCGGGCAGTTTGAAGCCGCTCTGATCGAAAAATTTAATCCCATTTTCTTTCACCGGGTTGTGTGAAGCCGAAATGACCACGCCCGCCACTGCCCCCATGCGCCGCACCAGGTAAGCCACGCCGGGCGTCGTGATCACGCCCACATCTACCACGGTCATGCCGCTGGCGAGCAGGCCAGCGGTGAGGGCGCTTTGCAGCATGGGGCCTGAGCCGCGCGTGTCGCGCCCGATGATGATCGTTTTGCCCCCTTCTGTTTTGCCCAGCACTTCGCCAGCGGCCTGGCCGAGTTTGAGCGCAAATTCAGGGGTCAAGGGGTGGATGCCGACTTTGCCGCGGATGCCGTCGGTGCCGAAAAATTGGTTGGGCATAGGTTTTCCTCGAATGGTTTATTCCACCCACACATCGGCCACAACAGGCAGATGGTCGGAGGCCTGCCGGGCAATGGGGGTGTCAATCACCCGGCATTGATAGTTTTTCAGGCGCGCCGCCGGGTAAACCAGGATGTGATCCACCGGGCAGCACAATTTTGTGTGTGTGGCGATGCCGTCATTCTCGGGGTGCAGGTGGGTGAAACCGGCCTGGCGCAAGTTTGCCATACACGCCTCATCTTCGGTGGCGTTCAAATCGCCGAGCAGGAAGATCAACTCGCCTTTTTGCATGGCGTAGGGCTGCAAGATATTGAGCAGGCTGTGAGTTTGTTGGCAGCGCATCTGTTCGGCCTGTTCGGTTTTACCCGGCAGGAGGCGCTCTGGCCCGCCGCGTTCGCCCAGCAGGGTGGTCAGATGGGTGGCAACGACGAGCGGGGAGACGTCCTTCCCGGCGATGCGGGTCAAAAGAATGTGGCGCGGATCGGTGTCGCGGTTGCCCAGGTATTGCGCCGGGCGAAAGATGGGCAGGTTGTAGGGTTGGCCGGGGCGGGTGGGGTCGCTCAGTTGGGCGAAACCGCCGCGCACCAGCAGGGCGTTGCCAAACTGCCAATCTTGCAGGTCATCAAAGATCGCCCGCAAAAAATTGCTTTTCTCGCTGGAGAAATGTTGCTGCAAGGTAATGGTTGGCCCGAAAAAGCTCTGGTAGCCATTGCCCAGCACGTCGGCCAGGAAATTGACACTGCTGTGCCAGTGTCCATCGGCGTCGAGCCAACGGGTGGCCTCCTGCAAGGCCAGCACATCGGGTTGGGTCTGGCGCACCACATCCAACACGCTATCCAAGACGGTGCCAAAATCCCGCCGCCCGCCGCCGATATTGTAGGTCATTAAGCGAAAGAGAGTACTGGTCACGACGGAGTATTATATCAAGGGCGGGGGGCGTCGGCAGGAGAAGTTGGCGGCGGGGTATAATCGAAGCCTACCAAAGGAGTCCGATTATGGCTGTAGCCTACACGTCACTTCAAGAAACTATCCTGGTTGAGGCCGAAAACTTGCCGCGCCAACCAGAAGCGCCCATCACTGGCGAAGAACTGCTTGCCCTGGGCGATATTGGCCGTTGTGAATTAATAGATGGGAGGATTGTGATGATGTCTCCAACCGGTGGAAGTCATGGTGAAATCGAGATCACATTGGGGGCCGCGTTGAAAACTTTTGTGAAAGCACATCAATTGGGCCGTGTGTTGGGCGGCGAAGTGGGCATCTATACCCAGCGCAACCCCGACCGGGTGCGCGGAGCCGATGTGGCGTTTATTTCGCGCCAGCGGGCGGCGCGCATCCCGCCGGGTTTTCTGACGGTTGCCCCCGAACTGGTGGTCGAGGTGATGTCGCCCGATGATCGCTGGAGCGAGGTGCGCCGCAAAATTGAAGAGTATTTTTCGATTGGCGTCGAGCGGGTGTGGGTGGTGGAACCCGAAGACCAAAAAGTGCTGATTTTTCGCTCACCGGTTGAATTGACCGAACTGAAAATGGGCGATACCCTGCCAGGCGAAGGCGCGCTGGCTGGCTTTGCCCTGCCCCTGGCAGAACTGTTCGAGGAGGACTGATGCCCACCTATCTTGACTATGCTGCCACCACGCCCGTTGACCGGCGCGTACTGGAAGCCATGCTGCCCTATTTCGGCCAGGCGTTTGGCAACCCATCGTCCACGCACACCTTCGGGCAGCAGGCCGAAGCCGCCGTGGAACAGGCCCGCGAGCATGTGGCCGATGTGCTGGGCTGCGCACCCGCTGAAGTGATCTTCACCTCCTGCGGCTCAGAAAGCGACAACCTGGCCCTGCGCGGCGTGGCCCTGGCCCAACGCCAAAAACGCCACGCCAACCACCTCTTGATCGCCGCCGGGGAGCATCATGCCGTGCTGCACACCGCCGAACAACTGCAAGCCGTGTTCGGTTTCAACCTCGAAATCATCCCGCTCGATGCCCAGGGCCGGGTCTCTCCGCAGGCCGTGGCCGAGCGCATCCGACCGGATACGGCGCTGGTTTCGGTGATGTACGCCAACAACGAGATCGGCACGG
The DNA here is from genome assembly GCA_964606085.1 of uncultured Anaerolineaceae bacterium. GTDB lineage: Bacteria > Chloroflexota > Anaerolineae > Anaerolineales > UBA4823 > CAIQJJ01. The sequence goes on along the minus strand of CAZSFD010000010.1, from coordinate 71,414 downwards.
TCAACCCCATCGCCGCGCTCGGCGGCATCTGCCGGGCGGCGGGCGTCCCCTTCCACACCGACGCCGTGCAGGCTGCCGCCTGGCTGCCCGTAGACGTGGACGCCCTCCAGGTGGATTTGCTGGCCCTCGGTGCGCACAAATTCTACGGGCCAAAGGGCGTGGGCGCGCTGTATGTGCGCAAAGGCACGCCCCTCTTCGCTATGCAAACGGGCGGCAGCCAGGAAGGCGGCCTGCGCGCCGGGACGCACAACGTCCCCTACCTCGTCGGCCTGGCCGAGGCGCTGCATCTGGCCGATGCCGAGCGCACGCCGCGCACGGCCCATGTCCTCCCGCTGCGCAACCACCTGATCGGCCAGGTGCTAGAAACAATCCCTGCTGCCCGGTTAACTGGCTCGCCGGAACATCGCCTGCCCAACCATGCCAGCTTCGTCTTCGAGGGGGTAGATGGCAACACCCTGCTGCGCCTGCTCGATGTCGAAGGCTTCGCCTGTTCGTCGGGGTCGGCCTGCAAGAGCGGCGACCCCAGGCCGTCGGGCGTGCTGTTGGCGCTCGGCCTCTCGCCGCAGTTGGCCCTCGGCTCGCTGCGCGTCACCCTGGGAACCCCCACCACCCCCGCCGAGGTAGATGCCTTCTTGTCTGTTCTGCCGGGCCTGGTGGAAAGGTGCCGCCGCTTATGAAGCTCTACACCATCGGTCACGGCAATCACGCCCTCGAAAAACTGGTGCAACTGCTGATGGATAACGACATCACGCAGTTGGTGGACGTGCGCACTGCCCCATATAGCAAGTTCAACCCCCAATTCAACAAACCCAGCCTCGAACATTCCCTGCCCCTCTATGACATCACATACGCCTTCGCCGGCAAATGGCTGGGCGGGCGTCCCACGGACCCCACCTGCTACAAAAGCCGCGCCCTGCCTGCCGAAGGCGACGAAGTGGATTTTCTGCACGAGGTGGATTACCCCGCTGTGATGGAACGGGATTGGTTTCGCAAGGGCATCACCCGCCTGCTGCAATTGGCCGAAGCGCAGTTGACGGCGGTGATGTGCAGCGAAGAAAACCCCGCCGAATGCCACCGCCACCACCTGATCGCCAAATATCTGATGCAACACTACCCCGAGCTTGAAATCCAACACATTCGCGGTGATGGCGCGGTCTTTAATGCCCGTTCGCTGCATGTGACCGTTGAACGCCCGAAGGCGGTTCAGCCCACCCTGTTTTGAGTCATCTCTTGCACAACCATGAACCTCTACACCATTGGATTCACCCAAAAGCGCGCCGAAACCTTCTTTCGCTTGCTGCGGCAGCCGGGCGTTAAACGCCTGATAGATATTCGCCTCAACCCCGATGGGCAGTTGGCTGGTTTTACCAAACAAGCTGACCTGCCCTATTTTCTGCGTCACCTGGCCGATGGCTGCGACTACGCCTGGCTGCCCGACCTTGCCCCCACCCAAGAAATTTTGAGCGCCTACCGCGACGACAAAAACTGGCGGCACTATGTCGAACGCTTCGAGGCATTGCTGGATGCGCGTAATATCCCGGCCAGCCTGGATGCTGCCCAATTCGTGGATGCCTGCCTGCTGTGCAGCGAACCGACCGCCGCGCAGTGTCACCGCCGCTTGGTGGCCGAACGCCTGGCCCGTCATTGGCCGGAGGTCGCCATCGTTCACCTATGAAAACGAAAATCGTCATCACCGATCTGACACGCATGTATGGTGGGCGGGTGTGTATCGCCGGTTACGACGGTCAACGCCAGGCTTCCCGGCCTGTTGTGCCGGGCGGCATTCCTGAAGCGGCGCTGTGTGGCCCAGATGGGTTGCCGGTCATCTACCCGTTTGCGCTGGTTTCGCTGGTCTTTCTGCTGCCCAACCCGCAGCCGCCGCATACCGAAGATTGGACCTTCGACCTGACCAGCGTGCAATTTGCCCGCACGGTGCAAAGCCGCCAGGAAGTGCTGGCGTGGTCGCTCTTTGCGCATGTGGCGGCCATTTTCGAGCAGCCGATTGCTGCTGACTTTGGCTATTACGTCATGGATTGCGCTGGCCCGCGTTCACTTGGCACGATCCAGCCGAAAGCCATCGAAAAGGTGGCCTACGAAGCGGGCGAATTGGGCAATTGGGATTATCGCCTGTTATTCAGCGATGCGGCGGGCGCATCCTATCGCTTGAAAATCACCGATTTCACCTGGCAAACTTATCGCGCTCATTTGCGGGGGCAAGGCGCAACGCCAGCGGAGGTGGCCCAAACGATGACGGCGTTGCTCACCACCCGACAGGTTTACCTGCGAGTGGGCCTGGCGCGCGGCTGGAAGAAGTTTCCCGACCGCTGCTATCTGCAACTGAATGCCGTTTACACCTTCCCCGACTACCTGGAAGGCAAGACCTTTGCCGATTTTCGGCAGGATGGGCGCTGATCATGCCGCGGGTTGTCGTTGCCATGTCGGGCGGGGTAGATAGCTCGGTTGCCGCGGCGCTGCTGCAACAGCAGGGCTACACGGTGATCGGCATGATGATGCGCCTGTGGAGTGAACCCGGCAGCGAGACCGCCAACCGCTGCTGTACGCCCGATGCCATGGCGTTGGCGCGGCGTGTGGCGGCCAGGTTATCCATCCCCTTCTATGCGGTGGATGCCCAGCAGATTTTTCGCGACACGGTGGTCGAATACTTTTTGGAGGGTTACATTCGCGGCGAGACGCCTAACCCCTGCCTGGCGTGCAACCGGCACATCCGCTGGGAATTTCTGCTCAAGCACGCCCTCGCCCTCGGCGCCGATTACCTGGCAACCGGCCACTACGCCCGGCTGCGCACCGTGGAGGGCAAAATTCAGTTGTTGAAGGGGCTAGACGAGAAGAAGGATCAATCCTACGTGTTGAGCGTGCTGACGCAGGAGAAGCTGCGCCACGCGTTATTCCCCCTCGGCGAATACATCAAGCCCCAGGTGCGCCAACTGGCCCGCGACTTCGACCTGCCCGTGGCCGAACGCTCTGACAGCCAGGATTTATGCTTCCTCGGCGATGGCGATTACCGCCAGTTCTTGCTGCGCCACGCGCCACAGGTGCAAACGCCCGGTCCCATTCTGACACGCGCCGGGCAGCCGGTGGGTGAGCATGGCGGCCTGGCGTTCTATACCATCGGCCAGCGCAAGGGCCTGAACGTGGCTTCGCCGGTGCCGTTATACGTTCTGGAAAAAGACCTCGCCCGCAATGCGCTGATCGTTGGTGAAGCCGCCGAACTGGGCGGGCAGGCGTTGACGGCGGTGCAGGTGCAGTGGGTCAGCGGCGAAGCGCCCGCCATGCCTTTGCGGGCCAGCGTCAAAATTCGCTACAAGGCCATCGAAACGCCGGGAATCATCACGCCCCTGGATGAGGGGCGTGTGCGTGTGGCTTTCGATCAGCCGTTGCGGGATATTACGCCGGGTCAGGCGGTCGTTTTCTATGAAGGGGATGTGTGCCTGGGTGGGGGCCTTATTGCCGTTTGAACAGCCAGCGCAGCGGCATGGCGTGGCGAAAACGCGGTTGCACAGCCGAACTGGCTAAAACGTGTTCGTACAGGTTTTCGTAAGAATGAATGGTGTTTTGCAGGCTGTGGGGGGCCACTTTTTTCAGGCTGCCAGCGCCCAGGCGGGCCAGCCGTTCGGGATGATCGGCCAGGATGGTCAATTTTTGCATCAAATCGCTCTGGCTGCCGGGTTCAAAGAGATAGCCATTGAAGCCTTCGGTGACTAATTCGGGCAATGCCTGTGCGCGTGCCAGCAGCATCGGCAGGCCGCAGGCCATTGCTTCGAGCGAGGCAATGCTGAGCAGCTCGGCTTCGCTGGGCATCACGAAGACATCGGCGCTGTTGAGCAGCAGGGGCAGGTCGGCATCGGCCACGTAGCCGAGGAAATGCACCTGGTGGTTGATGTGCAGTGTGTTCGCCAGGGAAATCAATTCTGGCAGCACTGAGCCGCGCCCGGCCAGGGCCAGTTGGATGTCGTCGCGGCGCAGTTCGGCAAAGGCGCGCAAGACCAGGTCGAGGCGCTTCTCGTTGTCAATCCGTCCGACATAGAGGAAGGTGGTCTTATGCGGGTCGAGGGGATATTGCTGAAGGATGGCGGCGCGGTCGAGGCCAGGAATGGGATGGAAGCGTTGTAAGTCCACGCCGCACGAAATCGGCTGCGCCGGAACGCTCAGGCCGTTTTGAACCATGATCTTCACGGCGGTGCGTGAGGGGCCGGTGACGGAATCGAGCTGGTTGTAGGTGTGCAACATCCACTGCCAGAAGAGCCGATTCAGATCAGGATACCAGTTCTGCGGAAGTTTGATCGGCAGATAGGGGGTGACATTTTCGGGCATGAAGTGGTTGGTGCCAACCACCCGAATGCGGTAACGCCGTCCGGTTCGCAGGGCGGCGTAGCTGAGCATGTAGTGGTCTTGAATATGAATAATATCGGGGCGAAAGGTGCGGATGATTTTATCTGCCGCCATTTCGACAATCCCCGGCAGGCTGGCGTTGGCGTTGGGGTTGATATGCGTGGGGTTGATGGATGAAATGGCCTCGATGCGCACCCCGTTTTGCTGGTGCGTTTGCCATTGCAGGCTTTTGGAAGGGCCAAGCATCACCACCTCGTTGCCGTGGCGGGCCAATCCTTCGGCCAGGTTGGTGGTGAAGACGGCCTGGCCGTTGCGGGCGGGCGTATAGGTTTGTCCGGCGATCAAAATCCGCATATTCAGGATTTCCTTTGTGGGTGACGGATGGGATCAGGCATCGGGGTCGGTGGTTGGCGTGATGGCGGCTGCCTGCCGGTTTTGCAGTGTGCGGCGGTAGATCAGAATGGCGGCGATCACGAATACGGCCATCAAGGCCAGCCCGGCGCTTTCCATGTTGCGGTCGAGGTTGGTCAAGGTTTCGGTGGCGTGATAGCCTAACACGACCAGCGCCCCGGTCCAAACGGCTTCGGCCACGATGTAGCCAGGCAGCCAGCGGCGGAAAGACAGTTTTGCCAGCCCGGCGGCCATCAACATCGGCACGGTGAAGGCTGAAGTGAGTTTAGCCAGGATCAATAAACGCGGCGCTTGTTCGGCGAAATCTTGTTGGGCCTGGAAAAGATGCTGGCGGCGCAAGCCAAACGGACGCCCCAGGCGCAGCGCCCACTCGATTTTCCCGGCGTACCCGACCGAATACCACAGCAGGTCGGCCAGCAGATTGCTGAAGCCAGCCACGACCAGCACTACTTTGATGTTGAGATACCCTGCCGCTGCGGCTGCCGCCGCCAGGACGGTGGCGATAGGCCCTTCGATAATGACGAGAAAAACCAACAAGATATAATTCCACATACCCAGGTGGGGTAAATGGCCGGTTTGCAGGGCCACCCAGAAGTTTTCAACAATTGCAATCAGATTTGTCATGCGACACTCCTTTGGTTAGACCGGGCCGCCCCCTAAAAGTTTCATGGGTTGCTCACGGCCGCATCTTCTGTACGAGTTTGGGCGAGTTTGAGTTGTTGAAATACCCACGGGGCGATGCCCGTCACCCAGGCGCCGGTCAGCCCGTAGCGCAGATAGCGCAGCGCGTAGGCGAGCGCATCTTCACCGCGCGGGAAGATTTCGCCCAGGCCCATCCACAAAATGAGCACGCCCACCAGCCCAATTGCCAGGCGCGCCGCCTGTTGCGCCGGGCTGCCGTGAGCGCTGTAACCGCCGCGCCGTTCCAGCCAGATGGCTGCCAGGGTCATCCCCAGGAAGGTGCCAGCCATCGAGATGAACGTGGACAGGCTGCGCGGTTCAAGTGGCTCGCCATCGGGCAAGGCTGCCAGGGCGTTCGCCTGCCATGCGGCAGGCATGGCCCAATCTCCCTGGCTCCAGTGGATGACAAACCCTGCCAGCAGCATGGCCGCCGAATTGAGCGTCAACGCCAATTTTTGTTGGCCGATGGGGTGGCTTTTCATCCATTGCACGGCGGGCTTTTCCAATTTGAACAGCGCCCACAGCAGCAGCGCGCCAAGCAGCCAGCCGGTCAGCACATCGGTAATGAAGTGGACGCCCAGGAAGAGGCGTGAAAAGCCGATCAGCACCGTCAGGATGACCGCGCCGCCCCAGGCCCAGTTGCGCCGCAGCGTGGCGGCAAACAGCCCCCACACCACGGCGGCATTTTGCGAATGCCCAGAGGGGATGCCAAAGCTGGTTTCGCCGCTGTACGCGATCACGCGGCTATCATACCAATAGGGCCGCGGGCCGCGCCAGAGCAGCTTGAACAGGCCATTGGTATAGCTGCTAAAGACCAGCGCCAGACCAAAGCGCATCCCCAGGACGGGGTCAATGCACCAGTACAAGGGTGGAAGCAAAACCAGGAAAAACTGCTCGGTGCCGAGGAACGAAACCGCCGTCATGGGGCCAGCCAGCCAGTTGCCCAGGCCCTGCACCCACAAGGTCACCAGAATTCCGAAATCGAGGATTGCTTCCATGTTGAAAATTATGCTCCTACATTGTCGCGCAAATAGGCTTCGATGAAGCCATCCAGGTTGCCATCCAGCACGCCCTGGGCATTGCCCATTTCAAACTCGGTGCGGTGATCTTTGACCAGTTGGTAGGGGTGCAGCACATACGAGCGGATCTGGCTGCCCCATTCGATCTTCTGAAAGTCGCCTTTGATGGCGGCCAATTCCTCGGCCCGTTCGGCTTCCTGGATGGCCAGCAGGCGGGCGCGCAGCACGCGCATGGCGTTTTCGCGGTTTTGTAGTTGCGAGCGCTCGTTCTGGCAGGTGACGATGATGCCGGTGGGGATGTGCAGCAGGCGCACGGCTGTGGAGTTCTTCTGTACGTTCTGGCCGCCGGCGCCGGAGGAGCGGTAGACATCAATGCGCAAGTCGTCGGGGTTGATCTGAATTTCGGCGGCATCTTCTACCTGGGGCAGCACTTCCACCAGGGCAAAGGATGTATGGCGGCGGTGGGCGGCGTCGAAGGGTGAGAGGCGCACCAGGCGGTGGACGCCTTTTTCGGCGCGCAGGTATCCGTAAGCGAAGCGCCCTTCCACCGAAATGGTTACGCTTTTGATGCCGGCTTCTTCGCCGTCGGTCGAGTCGAGGATTTCGGCCTTGAAGCCGCTATTTTCGCACCAGCGCAAATACATCCGTTGCAGCATTTGCGCCCAATCCTGGGCATCTACTCCGCCGGCGCCGGCGTTGATGGCGAGCAGGGCGTTGCTGCGGTCGTGCCGGCCAGAGAGCATGGCGGTTTTTTCGCGCTGGATGGTTTCGGTTTCGATGGCGTCGGTTTCGGCGGCCAGGTCGGGCCGCAGCGCTTCGTCGTCCATTTCGGCCAGTTCGAGCGTGTCGTGAATGCGCTGGGTGATCTGCTGCCAGTCTTCCACGTCTTCGCGCAGCGTGTTGATTTGTTTCATCAGGCGTTGGGCGGCTGCCGGGTCATCCCAAAAACCGGGGACTTCGGCCTGGGTCTGTAAGGTGTGCAGGAGGGTTTCTTTGTTGGCGTAGTCAAAGACGCACCAGGAGGTGCTGGATTTTCGCCTGGCTGGCGCGGAGACGTTCGATCAGGTCTTGCATGAGGTCGGTTTCCTTATTCGGCGGCGGCTTCTTGTTTGCTGCCGATCTCGACGAGTTGAATTTGGGTTTGGTAGCGTTTGCCGTCTATTTCGACTTTGCCATTGGTGTAAAAGCCGCGCGAACCGGTTTTGAAGACTTTGGGCTGGGCGGTCATGATGCCAACCACTTCACCTTTGTCATTTTTGAGTTCTGCGATAATCAACATCTGATCCTCCAAAAGAAAATAGGGCCTTTCAGCAGTGAAAGTACGGCAAGATTATACCGCATGGCGTTGGGGATCAAATTGCAGGTGGTAGAGGTGGGCGTAGAGGCCGTTTTTCGAGAGCAGTTCAGCATGTTTCCCCACTTCTACCAATTTCCCTTCTTGCAAAACAGCAATGCGGTCGGCGCGTTGGATGGTGGACAGGCGGTGGGCGATGATGATGGTGGTGCGCTGCTCGCCCTCAGAGCGGCCTTGCATCAATTGTTCGAGCGCTTTTTGCACCAAACCCTCAGATTCAGAATCGAGGCTGGAGGTGGCTTCATCGAGCAGCAAAATGGGTGGGTTTTTGAGCAGGGCGCGGGCGATGGCAATGCGCTGGCGCTGCCCGCCCGACAGTTTGACGCCGCGCTCGCCCACCAGCGTGTCGTAGCCGTTGGACAGGCGGCTGATGAACTCGTCGGCGTTGGCGGCCCGTGCGGCGGCTTCGATCTCGGTGTCGGTGGCGTCGAGTTTGCCGTAGCGCAGGTTTTCGCGCACCGTGTCGGCGAAGAGCTGCGTATCTTGCGGCACCAGGCCAATCTGTTGACGCAGCGAGGCGATGGTGAACTGGCGCACATCCACGCCGTCGAGCAACACCTGGCCGGCGGTGGGGTCGTAGAAGCGTGGAATCAGGTTGAATACGGTGGATTTGCCCGCGCCCGACGGCCCGACCAACGCCAACACCTCGCCGGGACGAATATCGAGGTTGATCGCGTGCAAGACGTGTTCGTCGCCCTCGTAGGCGAAGCTGACGCCCTCAAACGTGATGCGCCCGGCGGGGCTGACCAGCGGCAGTGCGCCGGGTGCATCGGTGATTTCGGGCTGCTCGTCGAGCAGTTCGAACAGCCGCCGGGCTGCGCCGATGGCTTCTTGCAGGCTGGTGTAGATGGTGGTGAAGGCGCTCATCGCTGTGGCAACTGTCAGGCCGTACACCAGAAAGGCCACCAATTCGCCCACGGTCAGGTTGCCCAGCAGCACTTCGCGCCCGCCAAACCACAACACCCCTGCCAGGGCGCTGAACGCCAGAAAGCCGATAACCGACCCCAAGATCGAGCGGGTGATGGCCAGGCGCATGGTCAGATTGAAGGCGGTCGTAATTTTCGTGCGGTAGCGCTCGATCTCGTAGGCTTCGCGCCCGAAGGCTTTGACCAGGCGCATGGCGCCCAGGCTTTGCTCGGCCAGGGCTGCGCTTTCGGCCAGGTTATCTTGCACGGTGGTGGCGATATGCTGCAATTGTCGGCCAAAAACCTTGCCAATGACGATCAAGAAGGGCGCCAGCGCGAAAATGAACCAGGCCAGGCGCGGGTTTAACCACACCATTAAGGCCAGCGAGCCGACGAAATTGAGCGCCTGGTAGAAGAACCCGGCGATGGTGACGGTAAGCGCCGTGCGTACCAGGGTGACATCGGAGGATAAGCGTGAAAGCAGTTCGCCCACCCGCCGGTCGGCGTAAAAGCGCAGGCCCAGGTGGTTCAGGTGCGTGTAGACGGTCAGGCGGATGTCGCGGACAATCGCTTCGCCGGCGAAGGCCAGTTCGTAGCTTTCCAGGTAGCCGAAGGCGGCGCGCAGCAAGAACACTCCCAGCAGGGTGATGGCGATGTGGTTCAGGCCGTTCATATCCTGGCGGAGCAGCACGGCATTGATCAGGTTTTGCAGCATCCAGGGGAAGACCAGGTTCAGGGCGGCGTAGAAAAATAGGGCGATGAACGCCATGGCAAGGCGCGCCCGATAGGGTCGCTGGAATTGCAGCAGGCGGCGCAGCTCATTGCGTTGGGGCGGCTGACGCAGCAGGGCGGTGAGCGACGAGTTTTGATAGGCATGGCGAAGTTTTTGCAGCATGGCGACGATTATAATCGGCGCTATGGCCGCTACTGTCGGAACGTTACAGGAGTCGTCGCTCCATGCGGCGTTGAAAGCGTATTACGCCCAACCCGGCGATCACATCGAAGCGCAGCTCGATGGCTATTGGGTGGATATTGCCCGCGGCGAGCAATTGATCGAAATCCAGACTGGCAATTTTTCGGCGCTCAAACGCAAGCTGACCCATTTTTTGCCGACCCATGCCGTGCGTGTGGTGCTGCCGCTGGCGGAGGAGAAGTATATTTTGCGCGTAGGCGTGGTGGATGGCGAACGCAAGGAAATTGCACGGCGCAAATCGCCGAAGCGTGAACGTGTGGTGGATTTGTTTGCTGAGATGGTGCGGATAGCCAGCCTGGCTCGTTTGCCTGGATTCAGTCTGGAAGTGGTTTTGGTGTGCGAAGAAGAAATCTGGCTGGATGATGGAAAAGGCAGTTGGCGGCGCAAGGGGGTGAGCATTGTGGATCGCAAATTGCTGGCGGTGTTGCGCAGCCAGGTGTTTACCCGTCCACACGATTACCTGGCCCTGCTGCCAGCCGCATTGCCGCAGCCTTTCACCGTGCGGCAGTTGGCGGCGCAAGTGGGCGGGCCGCACCGCCTGGCCGGGAAGATGGCCTATGCCTTGCGTGAGATGGGTCTGCTCGAAGTGGCCGGGAAGCGGGGGAATGCAATTTTGTATACGATTTGTAAAAATTCTGCCTGAAACGGTCTGATTTGGCGGCTTCTGTTAAGGTCGTGTAAAGCCTTGCCAGAAATCTTCCAGACCGCTTCCAGAATCGTGGAAACGGTGATATAAATCCGGCTGGCGTTAACAATTCTCGCTGTCTTGCAATTTTGTAAGGAGATGCACCTTGGCTGCAACCGTTTCGCCTACACCTCGTTTTTCCCGCCCACACTTCCGTTGGATTGATGTCAAAGAGCAGTTGACGGGTTATCTCTTCGTATTGCCAGCGGTGTTGATTATCACCTTGTTTGGTTTCTTCCCCATTGGCTATGCCTTTTATATGAGCCTGTATAACTGGCGTGTGCGCAAGGGGCCATTTGTTGCGCTGGAGAATTACACCAAAGCGATTGGTGATTGGGCTGGCCTGGGTTGGTTTGTGGCCGGGGCTGCGTTGTTCGTGGTGGCCTATCTGTTGTGGCAGCGCGGTAAATCGGGTTCGCGGCTGTTGTGGGTCTGGCGGGCGGCAGCGTTGATCGTGCTGGTGGTCGGCGGCGTGGTGATGGGCCGCGGCTGGGGGATGATGCTGGTGGAGGGCGATAAGTATTTTCTCAATTCACTGCCGATCACACTTTACTATTCCCTGGGCACCGTGCCTTTGGAATTGGCCCTGGCGTTGGTGCTGGCCTATTTGCTCTATCAGAAGATTCGCGGCAAAGAGTTTTTCCGCATGATCTATTTCTTGCCCTACATCACGCCGTTGGTAGCCACGGGGGTTGTCTTTCGCACCATTTTTAATCCGCGGGATACTTCCCTGGCCAATCAATTCATCGGTCTGTTCAACTGGGGGCCGTTCAAGTGGCTGTTCGAGCCGAAGCCGTTCAACCAGGTGGTGTGGGGTCTCGATTTGGAAGGTTTCTGGGCCGGGCCGAGTATGGCGTTGGTGTCGGTGATGATCTTCGGCATCTGGACTTTTGTGGGCTACAACACAGTCATTTTCCTGGCCGGCTTGGGTTCTATTCCTGGCGAACTCTACGAGGCCGCCGAAATTGATGGGGCCAATAAAGTCCAGGCCTTTCGCCACATTACCATCCCGCTGCTTTCGCCGGTCACGTTTTACCTGGCGCTGGTGGCGTTCATCGGCACGTTCAAGGCGTTCAACCATTTGTATGTGATGCGCACGCCGGCGGCGCAATCTACCATCAATGTTACCAGCGTGACCATTTTCGATACCTTTTATAAAGCCAACCAATACGGCTACGCCGCAGCGCAGGCCATTTTGCTCTTTTTGCTCATTCTGGCGTTGACCCAGGTGCAAAACAAGGTTTTTGGCGAGAAGGTGTTCTATGGATGAAATGTCTGCCCCGGTTCAGCAAAAGAAACCCGTTCCAGCGCCTACCCGTTTGCATTGGACAACGGTGCTTATTTACCTGGTTTTGATCCTGGGTACGCTGGTGGCGATTTTGCCCTTTTTCTGGATGATCTCGACCTCGCTGATGACCCTGGGGGAGACGATCTTGCGCCAATGGCTGCCGAAATCGCCGCAGTGGGGCAATTACCTGGAAGCCTGGGAAGAGGCCCAATTCGCCAAATACTTTTTCAACACGGTCATCATCTCGGTGACCACCTTGCTGGGGCTGCTGATCACTTCGACGTTGGCGGGGTATGCCTTTGCCCGCATCCGCTTCTTGGGCCGCGACCTGATCTTCGCGTTGCTGCTGGCGACGATGATGATCCCCGAATCGGTGACGATGATCCCCAATTTTTTGATGGTGCGCGGCGCGATTGTGCCGCTGCCCGGCCCGGCAGAGTGGAAAGGCTCGTGGCTCAACCAGCTTCCTGCCCTGACGGTGCCGTTTATGGCCAACGCGTTCAGCATCTTTTTGCTGCGCCAATTCTTCGCCAAAATTCCCGATGAGTTATGGGATGCCGCTCGGATCGATGGCGCCGGGCATATCCGTTTTCTCTTACAAATCGTGCTGCCGCTCAGCAAAGCGCCCATGATGACCGTAACCTTGTTTTCTTTTATCGGTTCGTGGAACGCTTTCTTGTGGCCGTTGCTGGTAACGACAACGGAACGCTGGCGCCCGCTGATGGTTGGCCTGTGGACGTTCGTCAATGAGGCCGGGGCGGAAACGCAGTTGTTGATGGCCGGGGCTGTGATTGCCCTGGTGCCAATCTTGATCCTTTACTTCTTGACCCAAAAACAGTTCACCGAAGGGATCGCTACCACAGGTTTGAAAGGTTGAACTGTACAGGAGGTGTTGCTAAAACGAGTGTGTACAACTGAATATTTCAACGTTTGATCAAGTTGATGTTCAACCTAATTTTCTTTCTGGAGGAGTATTGTTATGAAAACCACCTTGTTTCGTCTGATGACCATCCTCATGGTGGTCTCGATGATCCTGTCGGCTTGTTCGCAGGCCACCACGGTAGCCCCCACCCAGGCAGCTGAGCAGGCTGAGCCAACCGCTACCACCGCTGCCAAGGCCGATGAACCCACCAAAGAAGCTGCTGCCACCGAAGCGCCTGCGGCAACCGAGTCCCCTGCTGCCACCGAAGCCCCCGCTGTGGTGGAAAGCCCTTACGACAGCGTTGACCCCAGCGGTCAGACCGTTGTCTTCTGGCACAACCACACCCGCGAGCGCGAAACCGCCCTCAACGAAATCATTGACGAGTTCAACAAAACCAATGAATGGGGCATTACGGTCAAGGGTGAGTACCAGGGCAGCTATGGCGACATCTTCAACAAAATGCTGACTTTCATGGGTACGCCCGATGTGGCCCAACTGGTTGTCGCTTACCAGAACCAGGCCGCCACCTACCAGGTGGCCGACACCCTGGTGGACATGAACAGCCTGGTCAACAGCGCCAAATGGGGCCTCACCGCTGAAGAGCAGGCCGATTACTTCCCCGGCTTCATGGGCCAGGACGTTTTCGCCATCTACAACGGTCAGCGCCTGGGCTTCCCGCCCAACCGTTCGATGGAAGTGATGTACTACAACATGGACTGGCTGAAGGAACTCGGTTACGACGCCCCGCCCGCCACCCCCGAACAGTTCAAAGAAATGGCCTGCAAAGCTGCCCAGCAGCCATTCAGCAAATCGGTTGCCGAGGGCAGCGTGGGTTACGAACTGAGCCTGGACGCCTCCCGCTTCGCCAGTTGGACGTTTGCCTTTGGCGGTGACGTGTTCGATTATCAGGAACGCGGCTTCACCTATGACAGCCCCGCCGCCCAGGAAGCGATGGGTTTCCTGCAGAGCCTGTTCAACGAAGGCTGCGCCACCCTTGTCACCGAACAATACGGCGATCAGACCGACTTCGGCACCGGCAAGCTGTTGTTCTCCGTCGGCTCCAGCTCGGGCCTGCCCTTCTATGGTTCTGCCGTAGAAAGCGGCGCAAAGTTCGCATGGTCGGTTGCGGCTATCCCGCACACCACCCCCAACCCGGTGATGAACGTCTATGGCGCCAGCGTCAGCATCCCCAAGACCACGCCCGCAGCCGAATTGGCCGCCTGGTTGTTCGTCAAGTATTACACCAGCGCTGAAGTTAACACCAAATGGGCGCTTGCCAGCAATTACTTCCCCGTGCGCGCCAGTGCCGCTGCGAACCTGACCGATTACTTTGCCAAGAACCCCGCCTACAAAGCCGCCTTCGACCTGTTGCAATATGGCATCTTCGAGCCGCCTGTGCCGGGGTATGACTTTGTGCGCAGCAAAGTTCAGGAAGCGATGGCCGCTATTGCCGATGGCGGCGATGTGGCTGGAACCCTGGCCCCGTTGAACGAGGAAGCTAACGCACTCCTGCAAGAGCAGATTGCCATGCTGCCCGAAGCCAAGGACGACTGGAAAAATGTTGACCCCAGTGGACAGACGATTGTCTTCTGGCACAACCATTCCAAAGAGCGCGAAACCGCCCTCAACGAGATCATTGACGAGTTCAACAAGACCAATAAATGGGGCATCACCGTCAAAGGTGAATACCAGGGTAGCTATGGCGACATCTTCAACAAGATGCTTGGCGTGCTGAACACCACCGACGCCCCCGACATCGTCGTCGCTTACCAGAACCAGGCCGCCACCTACCAGGTGGCCGAAGCCCTGGTGGATATGAAATCGCTGATCGCCAGCCCGAAATATGGCATTGACCCCAATGACCAGCGCGATTTCGTCACCGGTTTCTACAACCAGGATGTCTTCCCCAACTTCGGCGGCGCTCGCCTGGGCTTCCCGCCCAACCGCTCTGCCGAAATGATGTACTACAACATGGACTGGCTCAAGGAACTCGGTTACGACGCCCCGCCCGCCACGCCGGAACAGTTCAAAGAGATGGCTTGCAAGGCCGTGGAGCAGCCGTTCAGCAAATATACCGGCGAAGGCAGCATCGGGTACGAACTGAGCCTGGATGCCTCCCGCTTCGCCAGTTGGACTTTCGCCTTTGGCGGTGACGTGTTCGACTACAAAGCCGGCGCCTACACCTACAACAGCGAAGCCGCCGTGGCCGCCATGACCTTCCTGCAAGACCTGTTCACCAGCGGCTGCGCCACCCTCGTCACCGAACGATATGGCGACCAAACCGATTTCGGTGCCGGTAAACTGTTGTTCTCTATCGGTTCCACTTCGGGCCTGCCCTTCTATGGCTCGGCTGTCAATGAAGGTGCTCAGTTTGAATGGTCGGTTGCACCCATTGCCTCCACGCTGGAGAAAGCCCCCGTCAACATCTACGGCGCCAGCGTCAGCATCCCCAAGACCACGCCCGAACGCGAACTGGCTGCCTGGCTGTTCATCAAGTATTACACCAGCGCCGAGGTCAATGCCAAGTGGGCCGTTGTCAGCAACTACTTCCCCGTGCGCAAGAGTTCAGCCAACGCCCTGGCCGATTACTTCGCCCAAAACCCGACCTATGCCTTTGCCTTCAGCCAGCTTGGCAATGGCAAGTTCGAACCCCCCACGGTAGGGTATGACTTCGTGCGTGACAGGGTGGTCGAAGTGATGGCTGCCATCGTAGACGGCGGCAACGTCCAGGAATTGCTGGATGCGCTCAACGAGGAAGCCAACGCCATCCTCACCGAGTACATGACCATCGTCCCCACGCCCGAACCCACCAAAGCCCCGTAAGCAGTGCGTTTTCAAGGGAAGCCTGGCAGGTTGAAGAGCCTGCCAGGCTTTTTCTTATTTCCATACATCCAGGGGCGTGCTGCGATAAAATATCCCTATATTCCTATCCCCGGAGACCACCTCATGCCCCCAACCCCCACACTGCAAGAAGAACACGTCCCCCTCCCCGCCCGCATCTGGATTTCCGCCGCCGATGCCGTCACGGCCATCCTCAACACGCTGGTCGTGGCCGGGGCAATGACCTACTATTTCACCAAGCTGCGCGGCCTCGATTTGCAATGGAGCGGCCTGGCCTGGCTGCTCTTCGGCATCTGGAATGCCGTCAACGACCCCCTGTTTGGCTACATCAGCGACCGCACCAAGAGCGCGCTGGGCCGCCGCAAGCCCTACATTCGCTATGGCGCGCCGATCTTTGCCCTGGGGTTCATCTTGTTTTGGGTGGTCATTCCCGGCCTGGGGGAGAGCCAGGTGGCGCTGTTTGTGCAAATGACCCTGGCGCTGTTCATCTTCGATTCGCTCTACACCGCCATTGCTACCAGCCTGTTCATCATGCCCTACGAGGTAGCCGTCTCGAACAAGGCCCGCAGCACCATTTATGTGTGGAAAATCCTGTTCATGGTGTTTACCATCGTCGTCCCGCTGGTGATTGACGGCACGATCAAACCCGATGTGGGCGACGCCGCCGGCATCGCCTTCTTCCGTTGGTTCATGATCGCCTTCGGGATGGGGATGTGCGCCATCATTTTTGCCAGCACCTGGTTTTTCCACGAAAAGCATTATCTCCAGGAAGAAGAGCAGCCGCCGTTTTTCGCCTCGCTCAGGGAATGCTTTCGCAACCGCGCCTTCGTCGTTTACGAGGTGATCAGCTTCAGCATCATCTTCGCCCAAACGGCGCTGATGACCGGCCTGTGGTTCTACTTCGACGAGATTGATGTGCCGCGCCTCCCCATTTACATTGCCCTGGCAACCGGCATCATTGGCGGCGTGGTCTTTTGGATCAAATATCGCGATACCTGGGGCGTGAAAACCTGCACCCGCTGGTTTGCCCTGCTCTTTGCCGTGGGCTGCTTCGTCATGCTGCTCGGCGGGCGCAACGTCTTCGCCGCCACCCTGGCCTTTTTCCTGTTTGGCATCGGCTTTTCGGGCGGCATGTACCTGATCCCGCTGATGAACGGCGACGTGGTAGATATGGACGAACACCGCACCGGCCTGCGGCGCGAAGGCATGTACGCCGGCGTCAACAGCTTCGTCACCAAACCGGCGGTCAGCCTGGCGCAGTGGTCCATGGGGGCGCTGATGGCCGCTTACGGCTTCGATGCCACCCTCGCCAAAGGGATGCAATCCCCCCAGGCCGAAACCGGCATCCTGGTCGGTTGGACGCTGGTGACAGGCATCCTCATGTTCCTCTCCTACCTGGCGCTGCACGGGTATCCGCTGGCGGGCAGTGAATGGGAGCAAATCAAGGGCTGCCTGGCCGAAGTTCACCGCCAGAAAGAACAGCAATACCTCGCCGCCAAAGGCTACAAGTTTGTCGAATAACCGGAGCAACCATGTCCGACCTGATCTCCCTCGGCAAAACCGACCTGCAAATTACCCCGCTCGGCATCGGCGCCTGGCAGTGGGGCGACCGCGTGATGTGGGCTTACGGCAAAACGCACACCGATGACGACATTTTCGCTGCCTTCAAAGCGACCCTGGCAGCCGGCGTCAACTGGTTCGATACTGCCGAAGTCTACGGCCTGGGCTGTTCGGAACAACTGCTCGGCGAAGGACTGCGCGGCGTCCCTGCCGAAAACAGGCCGCTCATCGCCACCAAGTTCTTTCCCTTCCCCTGGCGGCTCTTCAAAGGACAACTCACGCGTGCCCTGCGCGGCAGCCTGCGCCGCCTGGGCCTGGAGCGTGTTGATCTCTACCAGGTTCACATGCCCCTGCCGCCCGTCGCCATCGAGACCTGGGCCGACGCCCTGGCCGACGCCGTGCAATCTGGTCTGACGCGCACCGTGGGCGTCTCCAACTACAACGCCGACCAGATGCTGCGCGCCGACATCGCCCTGGGCAAGCGCGGCGTTCCGCTGGCCTCCAACCAGGTGCCGTACAGCCTGCTCAACCGCAAGATCGAGCGCGATGGCCTGCTCAAGCTCTGCCAGGAACGCGGCATCACCGTCATCGCCTACAGCCCGCTCGAAAAAGGCATTCTCACCGGCAAATACACCCCCGAAAACCCGCCCACTGGCATGCGCGCCCGCCTATACAACGCCGCCTATCTCAGCAAAGTCCAGCCATTGATTCGCCTGCTGCATCAGACCGCTCAAGATTGCGGCAAGACCGCCGCCCAGGTCGCGCTCAACTGGCTGATCTGCAAGGGGGCGGTGCCCATTCCAGGAGCCAAGAACGCCGCCCAGGCCGAGGCCAACGCCGGGGCGCTCGGTTGGCGTCTGACAGATGAACAGGTGGCCGCCCTCGACGCCGCCAGTGACCAGGTCTCTACTGCATGAATGTTCTCTGGTGGATTCGCCGCGACCTGCGCCTGAGCGATAACCCGGCCCTGCAAGCCGCCCTGGCCGAACTCCAGCAGCCCGGCGATTGCCTGCTCCCCGTCTTCATCCTCGACCCCAAACTGGCCTATGCGGTCAACACCGCCGCCGCCCGGCTCGATTTTCTCTTCGCTGGCCTGCGCGCCCTCAATGCTGACCTGCGCGAGCGCCATTCACACCTGCTCATCCGCCAGGGCGACCCGCTGGAAGAGCTGGCCTGCCTGTTTGCCGAAAGCGAATCCACCCTGATCGTGGCCGAGGCCGATGTTTCTCCCTTCGCCCGCCGCCGCGATGCTGCGGTTGCCGCCCGTTTGCCGTTGCGGCTCGTTGGCAGTCCGCTGGTCTTCCCGCCCGGAAGCGTGGTCAAGGCCGATGGCAGCCCCTACACCGTCTTCACGCCCTTCGCCAAAGCCTGGAAAGCCCTGCCTTTTCCGGGCGCACCCTTGCCGCCTCCCGGCGCATTCGGCCAACAACCCGCCGCCGCCTCGCTCGAAATCCCCGCCCCGCAAACCTCCAGCCTGCTCTTTCCCCCCGGCGAAGCCCACGCCCTGGCCCGCCTGCGCGCCTTCACGGCTGGCCCCAACGCCCTCATCTATCGCTACCAAGCAACCCGCAACACGCTCCATCCCACGGATACATCACTGCTCTCCCCCTATCTGCGCTTCGGCATGATCTCCGCCCGCCAGTCCGCCCACGCTGCCCGGCAGGCTATCGAAACCGCTCCTGATACCCTCGCCCGCCAATCTGCCGAAACCTGGCTCAACGAGTTGATCTGGCGTGAGTTTTTCGCCAACATCCTGTACCACTTCCCCCACGTTTTGCGCCACAGCTTCCGCCCCGGCCTGCGCCGCATTGCCTGGCAGAACGATCCCGCCCACTTCGCCGCCTGGTGCCACGGGCAAACCGGCTACCCGGTGGTAGATGCGGCCATGCGTCAACTGCTTGCCAGCGGCTGGATGCACAACCGGGCGCGCATGATCACGGCTTCGTTTTTGGTGAAAGATTTACTGGTGGATTGGCGCTGGGGCGAGCGCTGGTTCATGCAGCACCTTCTCGATGGCGACCCAGCCGCGAACAATGGCGGCTGGCAGTGGACGGCCGGCACGGGGACAGACGCCGCGCCCTATTTCCGCATCTTCAACCCTGTCAGCCAGGGCGAGAAGTTCGACCCCCAGGGGGCGTATGTGCGTCACTGGCTGCCCGAACTGGCGAACGTTCCCGGTGAATACATCCACCAGCCCTGGCTGATGCCCCTCGAATTGCAAAAATCATCGGGTTGTCTGCTCGGCATCCATTACCCCCTGCCCATCGTCAACCATGCCCACGCCCGCCAGCGCGCCCTGGCAGCTTATGCTGCCGCCCGCTAAGGGCAACACTATTGCTTTGAAAATAGACCGTGGCGCAAGTCTCTGACTTGCGAGCGCTGACTTGCGCACGTTCGCAAACCAAAGGTTTGCGCCACGGCAGCCCGCTCATGTTCATCTATCAAGTATTGCTTCTACGGGCTTACCCCAACTTCTCCAGCGGCTTGAAATTGCCAAAGAACACATTCGGCCCGCCTGCCGGGGCCGCCCACGCCGCAGCGTTGGCGATCACCTTGCGGATTTCGGGGTTGAAATAGGTGGGATAGGTCTCGTGGCCGGGGCGGAAGTAGAAGATGCGCCCCTTGCCGCGCGTGTAGCAGCAGCCTGAGCGGAACACCTCACCACCTTTGAACCAACTGATGAATACCAGCGCCTCAGGATGGGGGATGTCGAAAAATTCGCCATACATCTCTTCTTTCGGCAGATCAATCCACTCGCCCAGCCCGGCGGCAATGGGATGCCCCGGCGCGGCCACCCACAGGCGCTCGTTTTCGTCGGCTTCGCGCCATTTCAGGTTGCAGGTGCTGCCCATCAATTTGCGGAAAATCTTCGAGAAGTGGCCCGAATGCAGCACGATCAGGCCCATGCCTTCCAGCACGCGCGCCTGCACGCGCTCGACAATCTCATCGCTGACTTCGCCGTGGGCCATGTGGCCCCACCAGGTCAGCACGTCGGTTTCGGCCAGCACTTCGGTGGTCAGGCCGTGTTCGGGTTCATCGAGGGTGGCCGTGCGCACGGCAAAGCCCGCCTGGCGCAGCCCTTCGGCAATCGCTTCGTGGATGCCATTGGGGTAAACAGCCGCTACCTCAGGGTGGCTCTTTTCGTGACGATTTTCATTCCAGACAGTTACACGGGTGGTCATAGGGGAGTCCTTTCGTAATGTGGTTATTGGTTATTCGGTATTCGTTATTGGTTATTCGGTATTCGTTATTGGTTATTCGGTATTCGACTTCAGAAAACGCTAATTATCGAATTATCGAATTATCGAATTATCGAGTTATCGAGTTATCGAATTATCGAGTTATCGAGTTATCGAGTTATCGAATTATCGAGTTATCGAATTATCGAATAACGGGTCATCACCTAACAAACCCTCAAACAACGCTACGAGCCTTTTGCTGCTTCCGAGTCTGGTTCTTCCTTCTTCTTACGCCGCCGCGGTTTTTGGGGGTCGGGGGGCAGGGGCAGCAGGGCCAGTTCTAGCACTTCGTCCATGTGTTCGACCGGGACGATGTTCAGGTCGTTGCGGGCTTTCTTGGGTACATCTACCAGGTCTTTGGTGTTTTTGCGCGGGATGATGACGGTCTTCAGGCCGGCGCGGTGGGCGGCCAAAATCTTCTCGCGCAGGCCGCCAATCGGCAGCACCCGCCCGCGCAGCGTGATCTCGCCGGTCATGCCCACGTCTTTGTGCACGGCGCGCCCGGTGAAAGCGCTCACCAGCGCTGTGCAGATGGTGATGCCCGCCGATGGGCCATCCTTGGGGATCGAGCCTTCAGGGATGTGGATGTGAATATCCACATTTTCGTACACTTCCGCTTCAATCTGGAAGATGTCGGAGCGCGATTTGAGGTAGGTCAGGGCTGCCTGGGCCGATTCCTGCATCACATTGCCGATCTGTCCGGTGATCTGCAAGTTGGCCTTGCCTTCGGTCAGCATCACTTCCACCGGCATAATCTCGCCGCCGTTTTCGGTCCAGGCCACCGCCGTCGCCACACCGATCTCGTCCTTCATTTCTGCTTCCAGGCTAAAGAACTGCGGCGGGCCGAGGAAGGTCTCCACCATGCCGGGGGTGATGCGGTGTGGATAGGGCTTGCCCTCGGCCTTTTTACGCGACACCTTGCGCAAGCAACGGCCAATCTCCCGTTCCAGGTTGCGCACACCGGCTTCGTAGGTGTATTCGCGCACCAGGCGCTGCAAAGCCGGGTCGGCAAAGTGAATGGCGTCTTCATCCAGCCCGGCCTCTTCGAGTTGGCGCGGCAGCAAGAATTGGTGGGCAATGGCCAGCTTATCTTCCTCGATGTAGCCGGGAAATTCGATCACTTCCATGCGGTCGAGCAAAGCCGAAGGGATTGGCCCGGTGGAATTGGCCGTGGTGATGAACATTACCCTGGAAAGGTCATAGGGCAGTTCCAGGTAGTGATCGGAAAAGGCGGCGTTTTGCTCAGGGTCGAGAACTTCGAGCATGGCCGAGGCCGGGTCGCCGCGGTAATCCTGTCCGAGCTTGTCAATTTCGTCGAGCATGAACAGCGGGTTGATCGTGCCGGCGCGGCGCATGGTTTGTAAGATGCGCCCCGGCAGCGAGCCAATGTAGGTGCGCCGGTGGCCGCGGATTTCGGCCTCGTCGCGCACGCCGCCCAACGACACGCGCACGAACTTGCGCCCCAGCGCCTCGGCAATCGAACGCCCCAGCGAAGTCTTGCCTGTGCCAGGCGGCCCGACGAAGCACAAGATGGGCTGGCGTGAACGCTTGGGGCGCAGGCTGCGCACGGCAATATATTCGAGGATGCGCTCTTTGGCGCGCGGCAGGCCGTAGTGGTTTTGCTCCAGCACTTTGGCGGCATGGGTCACATCCAGGTTGTCATCGGTGGCCGTCATCCAGGGCAGTTCGGCGATCCAATCTACATACGTGCGCAGGATGGTCACTTCCGGCGACATCGGCGGCATCTGCGCCAGGCGCTCGATCTCTTTCAAGGCGCGTGCCATCACCTCTTCGGGCAGGCTGAGGCCCTCGATGCGGCTGCGCAGTTCGGCCATTTCGCGCGTCCACGGGTCGCCATCGCTCAACTCAGTTTGGATCGCTTTCAATTGCTCGCGCAGGTAAAACTCACGCTGCGAGCGGTCTACCTCGCTTTGCGCCCGCGTTTGAATCTGGTCTTCGAGTTCGAGAACGTCAATTTCGTCGGCCAGCAACTTGATCACCCGTTTGAGACGTGAGGTCGGCGAGATGTTTTGCAGCAATTCCTGGCGCTCGTTGAACGGCGGCGCGATGGCGGTCGAAATCATATCGGCCAGCCAACCGGGGTCTTCGATGTTCAGGGCATACAGGTACGATTCCTCGGGCAGGCTGCGGTTCATCTGCACGCAGCGCTGGAACATCTCGCGGGCCGTGCGCATGGAGGCCTCAAGCTGTTTGTCCACCTTATATTTTTCGTTGATCGGGCGGACACGCGCCACCATGAAGGGGTCAATCTGCGTAAATTCGACCAGTTCCACCCGGCGGCGGGCCTGCACCAGGGCCGAACTGGAGCCATCGGGCATCGAGAGCAGCCGCCCGACAGCCATCTCCACCCCGATGGGCAGGTAATCTTGTGGGCCGGGCGTATCCTGGTCGGGGTCGCGCTGCGTCAGGGCGATCACCGTCATGTCTTCCATTTGCGCTTCTTCGATGGCAAACAGCGCCACGTTGCTGCTGACGAAAACGGGCGAAACCATGTGCGGGTAAACCACCAGGTCGCGCAAGGGAAGCACCGGACATTCGATCAGGCCGTCGGCGTCGGGTTCGGCGTCTGGCACGCTGTACAGTTCTTCGGTGCGGCGGTGCATGGCATCGCGGAAATCATCTTCGACATCGTCGTCAAAACTCCAGTAAGGTTCGCGCATGGTTATCCTTGTGTCTTTTTCCAGATTTCTTTCACCGCTGCGGCCACGAACAGGCTGCCGGCGGCGAGAACGAGTGTGTTGGGTTGGGCCAGGCGGAAAGCGGCTGGCAGCGCTTCTTCGATGCTGGCGGCCACTTGCACCTGGTGCGTGTATGGGCGGGCCAGTTCGGCCAGGCGTTCGGGGCTGGCGGCCCGTGGGTGGATGGAGCGGGTGACAATCACCTGGTTGGTGGTGGGCAATAATTCGGCAAACATCCCCTCAATATCTTTATCTTCTGACGAACCGAAGATCAGGATCAGCGCATGACCGGGGAAGTACTCGGCGACCGTTTGCGCCAGGCGGCGAGCTGAGTCGCGGTTGTGGGCTGAATCGACCACCAGCGGTGGTGTGCGTTGCAGCACCTCGAAGCGGCAGGGCCAGCGCACCGCGGCAAAACCGGCTGCGATGGCGGCCTGGGTGAGTGGCAGCCGGCGCGCCTGCCAAATTTTGAGGGCGGCGTAGGCGGTGGCGGCGTTTTCGAGTTGATGGCTTCCCAGCAGGGGGATGAACAATTCCTGCCACAGGCCGTCGGCCCCGGCCAGGCGGAAAAATTGCCCATCCAGGTTGTGCGAAATGGGCTGCCAGCGCACGGCCTCGCTCACCGAGGTCAGCGGCGCCTGGCGTTCGGCGGCCAGGCGCACAACAACCTGCCGGGCTTCTTCGAGCTGCGGGGCCAGCACGAGCGGCAGGCCAGCCTTGATGATGCCCGATTTTTCGGCGGCGATTTCGCTCAACGTGTCGCCGAGCATGGCGGTGTGGTCGTAGGAGATGGAGGTAATCACGGCGACCTGCGGCTGGACGATGTTGGTGGCATCGAGCCGCCCGCCCAGGCCCACTTCAATCACGCCCGCCTGTACGCCGCTGCGGGCAAAGTGCCAGAACCCCAGGACGGTGATGATTTCAAAAAGCGTCAGGCCGGGGATCGCCGCAACGTGGGGCTTGATCGCTTCGACCAGTTCAACCAATTGCGCTTCTGCCAGGGGTTGTCCATCTATTTGAAAGCGTTCGGTAAAATCTACCAGATGCGGCGAGGTGTATAGCCCGGTGCGCAGCCCGGCGGCCTGCAATGCGCTGGCGCACAAAGCCGCCACCGATCCCTTGCCTTTTGTGCCGGCGATGTGGAGGATGGGATACTGCTGATGTGGGCTGCCCAGGGCTTCGGCCAAGGCGTGAACACGCCCCAGGTCAAAACGCTTCACCGATTCGCGTCCCAGGCGCACCTGGCTGAAATCTACAAAGCGATACAGGTAATCGAGGGCTTGTTGGTAGGCTGGGTTGGTCATAGCGGGGAGATTGTAACGCAAAGTTGGCTTGATGCACAGAAGCCGATCTCCGCTGGTTAAAGCCCCAGACACCGCGCTGGCGGTGTCTGGGGGGGATGCCCGGCGATTTATCACCGGGCGGTGTCAACGGAGAACAAAGAGGGCGTCAGCCGTGATTGGCCTTCAAGAAGTTGAGCGGGTCTACGTAGGTGGCAACCACTTCGCGCAGGATGGCGGCCTGGACATTTTTGTATTCCTGGGTTTCTGTTTTCTTCTCGGCTTCGAGGCGCTGCATGGTGCGCAGATCGGGCCAGTGGGATGGGTTGGCGCGAATGCGCTCGTCGTAGGCGATGTCGAAATGGAGATGCCAGCCGGTTTTGGCATCTAACGCCAGGCCGATGAAGCCGATCAGGTCTCCCCGTTTGACCGTCTGCCCGGTTTTGACGCGGATGTCGTTGGAGATATGCCCATAGCGCGACCAGACGGTTTGCCGCCGGGTTTGGCCGTTGGGCAATGTCACCAGGGCATCGGGGTGTTCGACGACGGCGATGTTGCCCCATTTGCCGCGTCCCTGCCCGGCGAAGATGACCGTGCCATCAGAGACGGCATACACGGGGGCGTCGCGGTCGGCGTCGGTGCTTTGCGAGAGGTTGAGGTCGGCCCCGGTGTGGTAGCCGAGGAAATACCAGCATAAGAAGGGTGTTGAATCGAACCAGTTGCCCACCCACTTCCAGCGCTGCGTGGAAAAGGGCCCGTTGCGTTCGGCTTCGCTGCCAACGGGGGAGTCGAATTGCACCTGGTTTTGCGGCTTGGGCAGCATTGGCACCCAGCGCACTGGCCCAAAGGAGATTTCGGTGGGCGGCGACTCCAGGCTCATGTCATACTGGCGCACCCGTCCACTCCAGGGATGGCCGCCAGGGTTGAGGATAAAATCGCCCAGGGAATACCAGGTGTCGTATTGATCATACATATTGACGATCACCAACTGATCGTCGAAGGCGGGCTGGCCGTTTTCGACGCGGAAGTTGTGCGCCACGGTGAAAATGGCCTGCTTGGTGGTGGCGTGTTTGCCGGGGATGAACACCTCGACCCGGTAAATGCCCAGGGGGGCTGAAGGCGGCATCAGCCAATCTACCTGCACATCTTTGGCGCGGCTGGAGGGTCGGTACAGGATGTGATATTCCTGCGCGGTGGCCGGATCAGGACGGGTGAAGCGCTTCCATTGCGCCTCCAGTTGCGCTTTTCGGGCGGGCTGGCCATTATCTTCATATTTAATTGAAAAATATCGCGGGTCACCAATGGTGACATAGGCTGCGCTCGTCATGGGAACCTCCTGGGGATGCAATTTTTTGGTTGAACTTCGTGACGCCACTTAGGATGGCATGGCGAATAAACTGATCAATTTTTGTGCCAGGGTCAGGTCGCCCTGGATGCGTAATTTGCCTTGCATGAAGGCCATCATGCCATTTTGCCGCCCCATCAGCAGATCGGGCAGCAGGTCGGCAGGGGCGGCGATGGTCAATTGGGGTTTGGCCGTTTGGCCGGGGACGACCTGGCATTGTTGGTTGGCAATCGTCACCACCCAATCGCCGCCACCCTCGCCGCTGATCAGAAATTGCACCACCGCGCTCAGGCCGTTGGCGCGCGCAGGCAAAAAGGCGGTGGGCATGTTGGCAAATATCTGTTGAACCGTGGGGTCACTCATTGGTTGCTCCTGGTTGGGATAAGGTGTAATTGTCGAACAAGACATCCAGCCAATCATCGGCAACGGCGCGGCGAATGGCCAGGCCCACCAGGCCAGATGTGAACTGATCATCTTCGACCTGCAACAGGCGAAAGCCGTTGACATACAGGGTGAGCGTTTCACCCACGCAGTCACCGCGCACGCGCATAAAGCCGTTGCTATCGGCTTTGAAGATCGATTCGTCGGCAGAGGTGTCTTTTTCGATGAACTGAAAATCTCCGCCAGCCATCTTGCCAATGCCATACAGCCCGTCTACGCCGACCAGCAGGGCGTAATAATTTTTATCATCCACATAGCGGCAGACCACTCCCCAATAGGAGCCATCGGGCGCACCCAGCGGATTGGCGTCTACTTCGATAGCCGTATCTTCTACGCTGCGCGAACGAACGCTGTGCAAGATCATCGCCGACATGCGGCTGCGCAGGCGATAGCCGCCCTGGTCGTAAAACAGGCGGTAGTTGTCGGCTTCGGCGGTGTACCAAAATTGGGCCTGCTCGAAATCGTCCCGTTCGATCAAGGGGCCGGGTGCGGCCTGGCCGGTTGGCGCAACCCGTGGGGTGGCGGGTGGCGTTGCGGTAGCGCTGCTCGATTCGGGCAGCGGGGATGGGGTAGCGCTGGCTGGTTCGGGGGTTTCGCTGGGGCGGGTGGTTGGCGGTGGGGTGGGTGAAGCGGCGTTGGCTGTTTGGGTGGCCGCCACGCCTGCCGTTTGCACGACATACGTTTGCACGGCGTTGCGGTCTATTGTGGGGGCTGCGCCTGGCCCGCTGCTGCACGAAGCGGCAAGCAACGCCAGGCAGAAAAACCAGAGGGTGGTGGGCAGGATTCTATTCATGGGGTTTGCCTCATTTCTCTACGCACTTTTGCCACACACAGGTAAAATCTCAGCTATGAATGCCACACGCCATATTCCAGATGCCAACCATTTGAGCGTCCTGGCGGCCACTTTCATCCTGGCTTATGGGATGACACGCTTTATTGTACTGCCAGTGAGGGAATTTGACATCCAATTGCCGGGGTTTTACCTTTCGGCGCAGGTGGGGGCGAATACCCTGCTGGCGCTGCTGGTGGCCGGGTTGGCCGCTACCGGCAGCGATTGGCTCTTGCGCGGCCATCCCTACGCTGCCCGCCAGGCGGTGTGGCCGTATACCTTGCTGCCCGCTCTGGCGGCCTGGGTTCTCGGCCTGCCGTTGGCACAACTTCCGTATGGCGCGGCGTGGTGGGTGGGCTTGTTCGCGGCCAGCCTGGCCCTGATTGGGGTGGTCGTGGGGGAATATATCACCTTCGACCCACAAGACATGCGCTATCCGTTGGCGGCGGCCTGGTTGAGTGCGGTGTCGTTGGTGTTGTTTCTGGTTTTGGCTGTGGCCCTGCGCTGGGCTAATTCGCGCCTGCTGGTGATGGCAACTGGCCTGGGGCTGGCTTGTGTGCTGGGTAGTTTGCGGGTGCTGCATTTGCGGCTGCATGGCGAGTGGCTGCCCGCCGAAGCGCTGCTGGCGGCTTTTCTGCTGGTGCAGGCTGCCGCCGGGCTGCATTATTGGCCGTTGACGCCGATCCAGTTTGGTGTGCTACTGACCGGGGTGTTTTATAGCCTGAGCAGTTTGATCGGCAATCTGGCCGAAGGGCGCAGTATCCGCCAGTCATTGCTGGAACCCGTGATGGGGCTGGCGGCGGCTATTCTGGCGGCGATCTGGTTGCCCAATTGATGAGCAACCTTGTTTTCGTTTGCGTGTTTTCAGTGTGTGTTTTCAATCTTTGTGTGTGATGGAGTGACCTATGCAACTTGTTGTAGCCCTTCTGATTGTAATCCTGGCCTATCTGATCGGTTCAATCCCCACTGGCCTGATCATTGTGCGGCTGAAAACCGGGCAAGATGTTCGTAAGGTGGAAAGCGGGCGTACCGGCGGAACCAATGTGATGCGCGCGGCGGGTTGGCTGGCTGGCCTGGCAACCGCCGGGTTGGATGGGCTAAAAGGGTCCGTGGCGGTCTGGCTGGCGCAATGGCTGACGCAATCGCCGGGCGGCCCCAATTATTGGGTGATGGTACTGGCTGGCGCGGCGGCCATTTTGGGCCACAATTACTCGATCTTCCTGGCCGAAAAGAACGAGGCCGGCCAATGGCGACTGCGCGGCGGGGCCGGCGGGGCGACCGCCGTTGGCGGGGCCTTTGCATTGTGGCCGCCCAGCCTGCTGGTGGTCGTGCCAGTTGGCGGGCTGATCTTCTGGTTCATTGGGTATGCCTCGGTTGGCACGATGAGCGTGGCGGTGACGGCATTTGTCCTTTTCCTGATCCGCGCCGTGCAGGGGGTGGGGCCGTGGGAGATCATTTTATATGGCATCCTGGCTGAAATCCTGCTCATGTGGGCCTTACGTCCCAATATCAAACGTCTTTTGAATGGTACGGAGCGCGTGGTGGGGTATCGGGCGCGAAAAAAGAAGGCTGGCTGACCCGTCGAATCGGCTAAAAAAAGCGGCCTTTCGCAAACACCTGCGAAAGGCCGCTTTTTCATTCATTGTCATTGTCTTCGGGTTCTTCTTCGTCGTAGTCATCGTAATCATCGGGCGAGGCGAGTGGGGCTTCGCCGTAAAATTGCTGATAGAGCGCCTTCAGGTTGCGCCGGTGTAATTCTTGCGCCAACCCTCCGATCAACACGTGACTTTTGCCGCACGATTCGACGGTTGTTTCAGCCAACAAATCCAGCGGATATTTGCGCCGGTTGGCCCGGCGCACAACTTTGCGAATGGCTGAAAGGTAGGCCTGATTTTCCTGGATGGCGTTGTCAATTTCGCCGCGCAGGATGATGTCGCCGTGGCCGGGAACGACATTTTCCAGGCCCATTTTGCCGATCTTCTTCAATGAACTGACCAAATCTTCGATGTCGCCATCTACCAGGTAGGGCAGGGGCATGAACGCGTCACCAGCGAAGAGGATGCGGTCTTCTTCGATCAGTACGCCAACGTTATCGGGCGATGGGCCTGGCAGGGCGTAGAGGATCAGGTTTTTCTTACCCACACGCAACGTCACCTGGCTTTCGTTAAAAGTCAGATGCGGCAGCACAATTTTGACCTGGCGGAAGACCTGGTTTTGTTTGCGTGCTTCTTGCAACGACGGCACCCCTTTTTGCGCCAGCAGATCATAGCATTTTTGATGCGCCATGACCATGGCCCCAGGGAAGAAGCAGTTGCCCCAACTGTGATCGGCGTGATAGTGGGTGTTGATCACATAGCGCACCGGCACTTCCAGTTCTTGCTCGATAAATGTGCGAATGCCGATGGCTTCATCGGGGGTCGCCAGGGTATCAATCACCACCGCCCAACTCGGCCCGATCACCGCTCCTGCCGTTACCTGGGCATAGACATCACTCTGAAAATAATAAACGTTCTCCGCTACGCGCTCGCGTTGCATAACAAACCTTCCGTAAAAATGATATGGCTCAGGCTTTGCCGACACGGTTTTCCCACCAGGCCAGGCGGCCCAAAACTCTGTGAAGAATAGCACAAGGGGACGAGGAAAGTCAAGT
The DNA here is from genome assembly GCA_964606085.1 of uncultured Anaerolineaceae bacterium. Classification (GTDB taxonomy): domain Bacteria; phylum Chloroflexota; class Anaerolineae; order Anaerolineales; family UBA4823; genus CAIQJJ01. The sequence goes on along the minus strand of CAZSFD010000010.1, from coordinate 41,942 downwards.
TGTTTTAATCTTACTCTCATCTTTCATGCCCTCTCAGGTCGCCCTCGCCACGGCTGTGCGCCGCTACAAGAGCGAACACAACCTGGCCCTCGGCAGCGAGATTAAGCGGGTACAATGGGCGGCTGAGACGCCGGAAGAGCGTCAATGGCTGCTCGACGCCAGCGACGACCTGAAAAGCATCACCCGCGCCCTCCACATCGAAGTCGTTTCCGAACCACCAGGAATTTTCATCGAAGCATGATCACCCTCGCCCCCTTTCAACCTTCTGACCAGGCCGAAGCCAAAGCCCTGATTTTGAGTGGGTTAGTGGAGCGAGCGGGCTTGCGGCAGATCACGCTCGAAACGACCGCCACCTGGCGTGAGGTGATCGCCTTCTACCTCAATTTCGGTTTTCACATCACCCACGCGAAAGACGGCGACGTGTACTTCGCCCTCGACCTGCCATGACCATAACGTTCATCACCGGCGGCTTCGGCTTTTTGGGCCAATATATCGTCCAGGCGCTTCACAATTACGATCCGACCAGTGAACTGCGCGTGCTTGTGCGCACGCCGCGCCAGACGGCCTTGCCAATTGATCAACTGCCGCGCGTGCGCCTGATCCGCGGCGAACTGACCCAGCCCGCAACCTACACCGCCGAGTTGGCTGGCGTGGATACGGTGATCCACAACGCCGCGCTGATCTCGTTCAAGCCGGAAGACGCCGAGGCGCTCTACCAATCGAACGTGATCGGCACACGGCATCTGCTCGAAGCTGCCATCGCCCACGGGTGTAAGAATTTTATCTACATCAGCTCCATTTCTGCCGTAGGGCGAAATCCCATTTCGCCTGCCGATGAAAGCCTGCTGCCCGATCTCGATGACAAACGTCTGCACGACCCCTACGGCTACTCCAAACGCCTGGGCGAGATCGAAGTGCAGCAGCGCGCCGGGCAAATCCGCGCCATCCTCCTCAACCCCAGCGTGATCATCGGCCCTGGCTCGCCGCGCATCGAACGCGCCCTGCACATTCTGAAATTCGCCCCCGTGGTGCCGATGATTCCCACCACCAACAGCTTCGTAGATGTGCGCGACGTGGCCCAGGCAGTGGTGCTGGCGTTGACCCGCGGGCGCAGCGGCGAGCGCTACATCGTCACCGGCCACAACGTGGCCATGCCCACTTTTGCGCGTGCCGCCCTGGCTGCCACTGGCCTGAAGCGCCCGGTGCTGGTCGTGCCTGACGCCGCCATCCGCCTGGCCGACGGCCTGATCGCCCTGCTGACGCGGCTGCGCCTCAACCCCGGTTTGCGCCCCATCTCGGCCCTCAATGTGGATAAGGTCTACGCGACGGAAAAAATCCGCCGCGAACTGGGCTGGCAACCCGCCTATTCGTTGGAGCAATCGCTCAAAGATACCGTCGGGCAAAATTGATTTTGCCCGACCCTACCCTATGCAACTTCACGAAAAAACCACCTTTCTCACTGGCGCTGCTTCGGGATTGGGGCGTGAATTGGCCCTGCAACTCGACCGCGCCGGCTGCCGCCTGCTGCTGGCCGACCGCGACGCCGCCGGATTGAACGAACTGCAAAATGCGCTCACCCGCCCGGCCCAGCTTTTTGTCTGCGATCTCAGCCAGCCAGCCGAACGCGCCCAGGTGGGCGACGCACTTGTGGGGCGGGCCACGCGGCTGGATGTTCTCATTCACTGCGCCGGGGTGGGCAGTCATTCGCGGGTCGAACAGCTTACGCCCGATGAAGTCAATTTGCTGTTGCAAGTGAACGCGGTCGCGCCGCTCGAACTGACCAGCAAGCTGCTGCCACTGCTGCCCAAAGGTCAACCGGCGGGCGTGGTTTTCATCGGGTCTGTGGCTGGCGAATTGCCCACGCCAGCGATGAGCGCCTACGCGGCCAGCAAGGCCGCCCTGCACGCCTTCAGCCGCGCCATAGACATCGAACTGCGCGCCGCTGGGCAGTTCAGTTTGCTGGTTATCCTGGGGGCGTTGAAAAACACCCGTTTTACCGCCTCCATCCGCCACCCGGCCGGCGGGCAGCCTGGCTGGTACCGCCGGTTGGATGCTGACCCCCGGCAGGCTGCTCAGGCCATTCTGCAGGCCATTCGCCAAGAGCAAACCCGGCTCGTGTACCCGCACTGGTTGCAGGCAGTGCTGCTGTTCAACCGCTTTTTTGCCCCCCTTGCCCTGGCCATCAGCCGCCAGGCTTATCGCCGCTACCGATGATGAGAATGGTTTCCGGCTATAATTCCACTATGACTCACGCACAACAAATCGCCTCCCAACACAACATCCGGCTGGCGCAAGTGACAGCCACCATCGAACTGCTCGATGCTGACAACACCCTGCCCTTCATCGCCCGCTACCGCAAAGAAATCACCGGCGGGCTGGATGAAGAACAAATCCGCCAGATTGCCGAAACGCTCGAAAAACTGCGCGCCCTCGACGAGCGCCGCGCCGCCATTCTAAAATCGGTGGCAGAGCAGGGCAAACTCACCCCCGCGCTCAAGGCCCAATTCGAGGCCGCCGCCACGCTGACCGCCCTGGAAGACCTCTACGCCCCCTACAAGCCCAGGCGCCGCACGCGCGCCATCATTGCCAAAGAGCGCGGGCTGCAGGGCCTGGCCGACTGGATTTTGCAGCAGCCGCAAACCAAAACCCCGCTCGACCAGATCGCCAAACCCTTCCTGAACGACCAGGTTCCCACGCTCGAAGACGCCTGGGCCGGGGCGCGCGACATCGTGGCCGAAGCCATCAGCGATCACGCCGAAGTGCGCCGCCAGACGCGTGAAAAAGCGCTGAAGTGGGGCAAGATCAAGGTTGAAAAGATCGCCGATGCGGTAGATGAAAAATCCGTTTACGAAACCTATTACGAATTTGAATGCGGCGTTGACCGGCTGCGCCCGCATCAGGCCCTCGCCATCAACCGCGGCGAAGCTGAAAAGGTGCTGCGGGTGAAGGTGGAAGTGGCCGAACGCGACTGGCGCAACGCCATCGAGAGCATCTTTCGCCCCAACCGCCTCTCGCCACTGGCGGCCCAGATGGAAGCCACCATCACCGACGCCGCCGAACGTCTGCTGCTGCCCACCATCGAGCGCGACGTGCGCCGCGAATTGGGCGAAAAAGCCGATACCCACGCCATCAACGTTTTCGCCAGCAACTTGCGCGCCCTGCTCGGCCAGCCGCCGCTGGCCGGTCACACCGTCCTCGGCCTCGACCCCGGCTTCCGCACCGGCTGCAAATTGGCCGTGGTAGACCCCACCGGCAAACTGCTCGACACCGCCACCATCTACCCCCACGAGCCGCAGCGCGAAAAAGAGCGCGCTCTCAAAATCCTGGCTGCCCTGGTGATCAAACACAAAGTCAGCCTGATCACCATCGGCAACGGCACTGCCTCCCGCGAAACCGAACAAATGGTGGCGGAATTGCTTCGAACAGAAGTTATTCGTAATTTGAAAAGCGAAATTCGTTATTTGATCGTAAACGAGGCGGGGGCCAGTGTGTATTCGGCTAGCCCACTCGCCCGCGCCGAACTGCCCGATCTCGACGTTTCGATCCGCGGCGCCGTCTCCATCGCCCGCCGGGCGCAAGACCCGCTGGCCGAACTGGTCAAAATTGATCCCAAGTCCATCGGCGTGGGCATGTATCAGCACGATGTGGATCAGAAGCAGCTCACCGCCAGCCTGGATGGTGTGGTAGAGAGCGTCGTCAATGCCGTGGGGGTGGATGTCAACACGGCCAGCCCGGCGCTGCTGACGCACGTAGCGGGCATCGGCCCCAAGCTGGCCGAAAAAATTGTCACCCACCGTGAGGCGAACGGCCCGTTCGACAGTCGCGTGGCCATCAAGAAAGTGGCCGGGCTGGGGCCGAAGGCGTTCGAGCAGTCGGCCGGGTTTTTGCGGATCCGCGCAGGCAAGAATCCGCTTGATGCCAGCGCCATTCACCCTGAAAGTTACAGCGTAGCCGAAGCTGTGCTGAAAAAGGCTGGCCTGACACCGCGCACCCCGCCTGCCGAACGCAAACCCGCCCTCGACGCCCTGCTCAAGCAGCAATCCATCGCCCAACTCGCCGCCGAACTGGGCTGCGGCGTCCCCACCCTCACCGACATCTTCGAGCAACTCGTCCGCCCCGGCCGCGACCCCCGTACCGATACCCCTGCCCCCATCCTGCGCTCCGACGTACTCAAAATGGAAGACCTGACCCCCGGCATGAGGCTGAAAGGCACCGTGCGCAACGTGGTAGATTTTGGCGCATTCGTAGACATTGGCGTCAAGCAGGATGGCTTGCTGCACCGCACACAAATGCCACAAGGCACGGCCTTGCAGGTGGGCGATATTATCGAAGTCGAGATTCAGCGCGTGGAAGTTGAGCGCGGGCGTATCGCATTGGCCTGGGCAAAAGGTTAGGAACGCGGATTAAGTAAGTGTCTGCTGAAAACGTTTGCCATGTAGCGCAAAGCGGACCGTTATACCATTCCCGTTCCTACGCTTACACGCCCAAAGTGAGAAAATTCTAAAGAACCGCTGCTTGACGGTGCCTGATCGGCGTGCTATAATCCGCCCGCTCGATAACCCATTGCGGGGTGGAGCAGTGGCAGCTCGTTGGGCTCATAACCCAAAGGTCAGTGGTTCGAATCCACTCCCCGCTACTCTTGAAGGTCGGCAGCGCCGAACTCGAAAACCATAGCTCGTAAGGCTATGGTTTTCTGCTTAACCCGACGATGAGAGATTGCCAAACCCTTTTCAACGGAGGTAAATCTCATGAACCACCCATCGTCGGGCTTGCTACTTTTGAGTAAAGCCATTCCAGGCTTCATCCACTTCAAAACGGCGGAAGGTTTGTCCGACCGTACCATCGCTTCGCACGAGTACATCCTACAACAATGGCTGGCATACCAGGGGGATAAGGATGTGGCAGCGATCACCAGCCAGGAAATCATCGCTTACCTGAGCTGGCTGCGCACCGATTACACGCCGAAGCGGTTCAATGGCAAAACCCATTCCCTTTCCCCAAAAACGCTGCGCAATATCTGGGTTGGGCTTTCGTCGTTCTACACGTGGGCATCCAAAGAGTTGCACATCGCTAACCCGATGAAAGATGTGCCATCGCCCAGGTACAAAAAGCCCCCTATCGAACCCTTTACCCAAGATGAGGTCCAGGCGATGCTCAAAGCCTGCACCTATTCTCGTGAAGCGCGGCCAGGCAACCGCAAAAGTTTCACCATGCGCCTGCCCCACGCCAAACGCGACCAGGCGCTCATCATGGTTTTGGTAGATACCGGCCTGCGAGCGGGAGAATTGTGCAAGCTGCGCATCGGCGATATTGACAGCAAAACCGGGCGCGTCGAAGTCAAACATGGCGTGACTGGCGGCGCAAAAGGCGGAAAAGGGCGCACGGTTTTCCTGGGGAAAGCGGCCCGGCGGGTGATTTGGCGTTACCTGGCTGACCGCGAGGGCGATCTCACCCCGGACGACCCGATATTTCTCTCCCAGGAAGATCGGGCTTTCACGCCCGATACCTTGCGGCAGGTGATCAAAGCTGTGGCGGATCGTGCCGGGGTCAAGAATGCGTATCCGCACAAATTCCGCCACACCTTTGCCATCGCCTACCTGCGCGCTGGCGGGGATGTGTTCACCCTGCAAGCGCTTCTCGGCCACGCGTCTCTGGATATGGTGCGCCACTACGCCCGCATCGCCGAAGTGGATGTGCAGCAGGCCCACCGCAAGGCCAGCCCGGCAGATAACTGGCGGCTGTAATCAACGTGCGATGTATTCGGCAGCAGTCTGAATGGCAACGGTTAACTCCGTCTTGGACATGCGGCTGAATAATTCATGTAAATCAGAAGCTGGCTGGGCTATCGGTTGGTTCGATAGCCCAGCAATTCGCTGTTGGACTTCGTTTTCCAACAATGGTGCGTAAATCTGATCGGTGATTTTGACATCAGCGTGCATCAGGTTCATCGAGACGGCTTTGTAATCGGCCATCGTGCGAGCATGGAGTAGACCATAAACGGCATGGCCGTGCCGAAACTTGTGTGCTGATTTGTAGGGCAGCCCTGCACGCCGAAAGAGAACGCCCAACCGACGATCTAGTGCCTGGTTGCGATTTTTGCCTGGCTGCGCCAGCGATAATGTTTGTTCGCCCCAATGGTTTTCAATGGGGGCGTACCAGGGCCTATCGGGTGGCAGGTTCGCCCGGACAAAATCATCCCACGATTGGGCGATCTCGATTAGTTCAGCAATGGGCAGTAAAAAGGTGGTGGCCTTTTTGGCGTTCTTGGTTTTCACACCCAATTCGGGCCACTGGTGCACCCAGGATTCTCGGAAGTTGACTGCGCCAATCGGTGATGTGACAAATGCGCTGGCCCGTTCACCGCTCAAAAGCAAACGAGCTGCCGCAGCGCAATCTCGCCAGTGGGCCAGATCGCCATCGGCCCGGGGCGTGGCAACCAGCGCCTTCACTTCATCCGGCGTTACGAAAACGTGATCTTCGTAAACATTCATTTGCTGTGCTTGCGCCGGTCGCAGAAGTTCGATCCATGTTGCTGGCAAGCCGCGAAACTCGCTGACGTAATTCAGTTTGGCCCATTCAAAAAACTGGCGCGAAACCTCGATAATCTTCTTCTGGCTGGTAGCCGCCAACCGCTCACCTTGCGGAGAGACTAACGCGCCGACATAAACGGGGAAGGTTGGACGTAGGGCGCTAACTTTGTTGAGCGGGGTATCCATTGCCCACAGCAACAGGTGGCGCAGGTAAAAACGATAACGTTCCGCTGATGCTGGGGAAACCTGTTTGACCTCGCGCAGAAAAAGAAGAAATTCATTCACCCAAAGATAGTTGGTTCTGTTGACTAATTGTTCCATCTCGTGCTCCTCGATTGATTTTGTTGCCACAATGCGGGCAAGTGCCTTTGATATGCACCAATTTACCTTTGAAGGCCGTTCGCTCAGGCCCCAGCACCGTGATCACGACATTACAGCGTAAACAATAGGCTTCAGTATCTGATAAGCGGCGTTCACGTTTGGGCTTGCGCTGCGCATCCACCCACTGACTGAATGCCTTACCATTGATCCAGATATGCTTGCGACTGTCTCGTTGGTGTGGAGCGCCGCCATCAAGCCAATCGCGCAATGTTCGTTCAGGAATGCCGAGTGCATCGGATAATTCACGCGCCGTGTATAACATGGGTAATAAACCAGGGGATTTGACAATAACAGAATGGGGTAATTTCATAGGAAAACTTTCGGTATGCTCGCGTTTCCGCGAAAAATTGCCACAAGAAAAAGCAAGGGCATTTTGTGGGTGTCGTTCCGATTGGGTACTTCATCGCACCCTATCGAAACGACACCCGATTTTAGGTTGTTCAATCCAATTGAAGTGGATTGTTTATATCTATCCCCACAGGCTGATCTGCCCATTCGTCTGAGCGGGCTTGCGGGGTTTACCTTTGTTCGGCGCGGCCAGGTTCCTGGCCGCCATCCACTCGACCCAGGTATGCGCTTGAACGGGCGTAATCTGTGGGCTGAGGGCAGTGGGCGATCCCAGGGGCGACGCTGTCATATCATTTTGCGTAGTGAAGATGGATGTAGCCCGCTGTATCTGTTCTCCCTTCAACACCGATAGCACCAGGTCGTTCAGAAAGTCGCCATCTTCTTCGTCGCACAGCGATGAAGAAATCTCATCGCCATAGAACAGTTGGGCCGCTTTCATCTTCTGGCCCAGCAAGTTGATGGCGCGCTCTTCAAGGGTGTTCTCGTAGGTGGGGAACAACACCCGCACCGGCAGCGGAGAACCAGGCCGATAAACTCTCCTCATCGCCTGCCACAAGATAGCCAGTGACCATTCGATCTCGTAGAAGATTTCGGTGCTAAACATGCGCAGATTCAACCCAACTTTGACCAATCGGGCATTCGTCAGCAACACATCCAGATGCGGGGCGTGCCGTTCCAGCCAGGCCATGCGGCGGCGCGGCTCGATGGACGGCGACAGCACCCCCACTCGCAGCCCGCTCTCTTGTAGGATTTTGGCGATGTGCGGCTGCACGTCACGCTTGCCCGTCTGCCGGATGAAGACGATGGACTTGCGCCCTTCGTCGCGTTCGGCCAGGCAGCGCGCCGCCAGCCAGCGGTCTTTGGGCGAGACCAGATTGGGATCAATGGCTTTGAGCGCCTTGACCAGTTCCAGCCGCCGCAGGGCATACTTGCCGCGCCCGGAGATGCGCCGGTTGAAGAGCACATTTTCGTCGCGGAACATGCTGTTGACCCGGTTGAGCGCCGTCGTCAGCCAGACCGAGATCGCCCCGCGTGTACCGTCTTTGATCTCTTTGATGGCCCAGTGATAGAGCGAACCAGGTGGATACGGTTTTCCGAGTAGACTTCCGTCGGCTTCGTAGTCATATTGGCGGGCCATTTCGTCGTCCAGCTTGAGCCAGACCACTTCTTCGTTATACGGTGGTAGCGGCAGGCCGATGTCTTGCAGGCTGGCAAAGGTGATTTTCGGCAACCCCATCTTGATGATTGTCGGCAGAATGCCGGGGCGTTCGTCTACACTGTTCAGGAATTTGGCCCCGGTAAAGGAGCCATCTTCGAGGACATCTTCGGGGCGGGTGACATAGAACGTGTAGCGCAGCAGGCCATATTTCTTGGCCCAGGCGTTTTCATCGTGGAAGCCGAAGTCGCGGCGCACCAGCGACGATAAACGAAACATGATCCAAAAGATACTCGTGCTGTGGCCACCAAACAGTGTCCCGGTCAGGCCGATGGTGTAGCGGGCGCAGTTGGCGAGAACTGTCAGCGCCCAACCGTTGCCCGTGCCCTTGGCGGCGCTCTCATGCAGCTCATCAACAGCCAAGTAGGGGAAGAACCCTTTCGCTTTGCGCTGGATGTAGCGCACGGCGGCCTCACGGCGCAGGTCGCTGTATTCGAACAGCGGTGCACCACAAACCAGCGGGTTGCCGTCGCTATCGGTGTTGACCAGCTCGTGCTGACCGCTTTCGGCATTCCATGTCCATTTCGGGATGCGGTTCTGGCAGTAGCGGCGCTTTGCTCCAATGAACTGAACGGCTTTGGCCGGGGTGACGATCTCCCAGGCCACGGCGTTGCCTTCTTCGTTGTATGCTTCGGCAACGAACCCGCCGCAGGTCGGGCAGGTGCAGGCTTCGATGATCTCTGATCTTGACTCGCCGTTTTCCTGCCAGATGCGCTTGAGCTTTCTGGTGCGCATGGCCGGGACACGGCCAGAACCCAGCTTGGCGGTTTCGTAGGATAGGACGGCAGCGCTTTTCCTGGGCAGCAGGCCGTTCTGGTAGTCGGCGACGAACTGCGCCAGGCTATAGCGGCGCTGCGTTTCGGCGGCGTGTTCCTTGTCGCGCGGCACATCCAGTCCCAGCCACGCCAGACCGCCGATGCGGGCATCGAGCAAGTTGACCTGCTCTGCGCCGCGGCGTTTGGCTGGCGGGTGACGTTCGCCATCGTGCAGGCTTTGCCACAGGGCGGCACGTTCCTGTTGAGTCAGGGGGTGGCCAGCCTGGGCAGCGTCCTGGACAAAGTTGCCGAACAACCAACGAGCCGATTTGCCTTCGCAGGCATTCTCGTTGACGATAGGCACACCGATACTCGGCAGCCAGTCCTTCAACTTCGCCGGTTTGGGCAACGGCCGCGCCGCACACTCAATCACTTTCGCTTTTGCGCCTGGCACCACTTCGCGTACTTCTTTCGGCCAGTTCTGGTCGCCGGTGACGATGCCAGGGCCGACAACCAGCATGGGCCAGGCGGAACGGTTCGAGCCGTTACGATCCAGCCGCACCGTCAGGTACTCGGCTACGGCCAGAGCAACGCTCGACTTCCCGGCGCCCATCTCGTAGGACGCCAGGCCGGAGCCGGTGGTGCGCAGCAGGCGGCCCATCGCGATGGACAGATGTTTCTGCATCGGTGTCAGGCCGGTTTCGCTGCGACCGGGGAGTGCCCGGCCCAACGAGAGTGGAGCGAGCGCCTGCCATTCCCAGGCTTCCGGTTTCATGTCGTAGCGGGGGCGTTACGGGCCAAAACGCGCTGCGCCAGTTCGCTGACGTGCGTGCGCAGGCGCTCGCTGATCCAGTTGGCATCGCTGGAGAAAGTGAAGTCACCGTGGGCATCTAGCGTATACAACGTGGGCCGGGAACGTTCTTCGACACGCACGCGGAACAGGCTTTTCTTTTGCTCCGGGTTGTCGGGGTCGTAGTGCTCGATCTCTTCCTCGTCGCCACCATCATCCACCTTGACCGTGTACTTCTCCGTGCCGCCCTTGATCAGGATCGGCTGGCCGTTGTAGGTCACCAGCGTCGTCCCCAGCAAGCCTGCCGTGACCAGCATCGAGACATGCCCGAGCTTGGGTGTGATGGCCGGGGTGATCGTCTGCGCTTCGGTTTCGGGGCGCAGCGCTTCCCATTGGCGCGATTTTTCGAGCGCCTGGGCGGCTTTTTCGGCAGCGCGCAGGTAGTCTTCCTCGCTGATGGGAGTTTGTTGAAAGCGGAACGCCTGGCCTTTGGGGCCTGCCACCGGTGAAGGCGGGATGGCGTATTCGCCGTTGCCCGGCGTGAGCGCTGTCAGGTGTCCCAGGATGGGGATGTGGACTTTCTTGGTCGGGCGGTCAGTTTCGTTTTCGATGACCACTAACGGCTGATTCTCCAACCACGCCCGGGCCTTCATCGCCCACACCAGGGTTGCTTCGCTGGCGTTGGCCTTCGAGAGCATCTGACCGGACGTGAGCGAGACGACCCGGTTGACCACCTGCACGCCATCGGGAAGTTTACCCACGGCTTTTTCGAGCCGGGCGAGCAAGATTTCGTCGTCGGTCAGTGGCATAATGCGGTCTTCGTAACCGATCACCACCTGGCCCTGCGCCCAATGGCGGATTTCGTTGACCACTTCCTGGGTGGGCTGGCGATAGGCTTTCTTGCGCCCGAAGATGACCACCTGGCGAAAGACCTGGTATTCATCTTCGGTAAAGCGGAGGCAGCGTAAATCGTGGTACCAGCTCGCCAGGTGGCGGGATACTTTCTCGTCTATGCGGGTTTCGGGAATGATGTAGACCAACACACCGGCTTCGCAGAGCAGCGGAGTAGTCTGCTGCAAGAAACGCCCTTCCTGGCGTTCCCCGCCGCCGGTGGATGTGGAACCATCATAGGGCGGATTGAGCAGGCAGAACGAGAACGTGCCATCGGCCAGGACGGCGTTCTCGAAGCCTGCCGCCAGGACGTGGTTGAGGCGGGCAGCGGCTTCTTCGGCGCGGCTGTAGCTGAGTTCGATGCCATAAGTTTGTATGCCATCGAATCCGCGGGCCAGAAATGCCAGCGCTTCGCCTTTGCCGGCGCAGGGGTCGAGTAGTCGTGTTAGATGATTCGTGTTGCCCTGGTGTAAAAGCCAGGAAGCGATCAGGGGCAGTTGGCTATCCGGGGTGGGATAGTAACCGAGTTTGCTTTGTCCTTCGATGCGCATGGGAGCCTCCGAGTACAAAAAATAGCCGGAGGCGCGTGGTATCCCCAATGGGAGCCAGCGCCCCCGGTTGGGGATGTGAATGGGTACGCGGATGAATGCGGAGAAAAAACATCCGCGTCCATCCGCGGTTGTCAGCGTCCTATCCTTTCAGGATTCGAGCGTGATGTCGCCGTTTCGCAGCCCGCCACTGATGATGTCCATCCAGCTGGTGGGCTGGACTTCGTAGCCTGCCGGTGCCGCGCCTCCGGTCAGCAGTGGGTTGACCGTGCCTTCGGCCAGTCCGCATTGCAGCAGGTAGCTGCCCCATTTAATGCGAACTGGATACGGTGCGGTCTTTTCCAGTGTGGCGGCCAGCACCATCTCTGGACTTATGTCCGGCCAGGCCAGCACGTAGAACGGCTGATCAACCGACACTGGCTTGAGCGCTTCGGGGGCGATCAGACGGGTCAGCTTGGCATGTGCGCCATGGCCGACCGCCAGACTGGGGGCATCCGCTTCGAGGCGGGTGTACGACCGGCTCAGGCCATAAACGGCTTTGCCAAATCCTTTTTCGTTGTCTTTGAGTTGCAGATAGGTCTTGTGTCCATTGACTAAGCTGGCCCAGATCGCGCCGATCAGTTTTGGATGCTGCGGGGCCATCTCCAGCCAGACCAGCAGGCCATCGCCGGTACAGGCGTAGCTGCGCACCAGCACCGAGGCGCTGCCGTTTTGGATGCGGATGGTTTGGATTGCGTCAGGTTGCATGGGTTCCTCCTTATAAAAAAATCATATGGGAATTGGTTTCTTGCGTTAAGTTTCAGCCAACGTTTTCACTGCACTGTGTCTCAGGGCAGCAAACGTGAAGCCACTACCACCATGGGGAATGGATTCACGTTTGCTGCCCTGAACGAAACCGAAAACGCATCACCCATTGTGGGATGATGCGTTTTCGGGGGTTCAAGTGCTGACCGTTTGCCTCTCAAATGGACACTTCATTCATAAGCCAGGGTGCCGGCGCAGGGGTGAAGCCGATATCGCGTAAGCGGTCGGCCACTTCCCGCAATGCCTGAGCGTGCGTCTGCAGCCTGGTTTCGTTGCCATCGGGAAAATCTGCTTCGACTTCGGCCATATCAGCCTGCAAAGATGCTTCGTCTTCAATCCAAAACAGAAATTGACCGATACTTTTAGGAGCAGGCCACTCGCCGCAGCTTGCCCGTTCGCGTGCCAGACTTTTGACGCCGATGGTGGACTCGGCTTCGTCCAGAATGGTGAAAGCCATCTGCTCTAAGTCGTGCTGTACTTCGTCAACCGGCGCGGGACTGACCGCCAGCGAACTGACGGCATCATCCAGCGCGGCATGGTCAACGCAGCGAACGCCATTTCGGGCCGGGACGCCTGCCCGACCGCACCAACATTTGTGGACGCGGTAGCTCCAACCACCTCGTCTTGCCATGTGAATCTCCTTTTTTAGACTTGCGTTGCCAGTTCAAAAGCAATTTCACCAACAGTCGTCACCGGTTGCTCCTGCATGCCCCAATTGAGTGTCAGGCGCGATTGGGGGTGATAGGCGATGCCGCCAACCGGGTCTTCGCGTTCGGTGGGCGAATACAGCAGGATATGGAACTTGCGTTTCCTGCCGAAATCGTCGGCGATCTCTGCTGCGGCATGGGATTGCCAGAACAGGTCAAGCAGCGCGACGGCTTGTTCGGCGTGGACATCCGGGACGATGACGTGCAGGCCGTATATGCCCGTTTCCAGGATGACTTCTCCCCTGGCTTCGGGCTGGTCGAAGACAAATCGGACGCGTAAAGCATCCATGCACGGCGACAATTCCAGGTTGATGACAGAGCGCTCGAACAGGTGATAGCGATCCAGGATGACGCGTACTGCCGAACGCAGACCAGACTCGTTCTTGATCGTCACCTGCCATTCGCCATCGGGCAGCGGTGTGATCTGGAACCAGCAGCTTTGTTCGACGAGCTGCCAGGCCAGCCATTGCATCGTCTGTTGGCCTTTGACTTCAAAGGTGAAAAGGTTGAGTGTTTGCATGGGTTCCTCCACTCAGTGGGATACGTGTATCGACGGGCAGGTGACACCCGCTTGACGAAACAGGCTGCGAATTTTCTTCCTCGCCCAGGCCACGTCAGCTGGGCGGTTGCGGATGCGCGGCGCACGCTGTTTGACAGCACGCAGATCGTAAGCATCAGTTTCCAACTCAAGATGCGTGATCGCTTCCTCTTCCCACCCCCAAGAGACGGATGCGACAAATGCGCAGGGCTTGGAAAAAGCTCCCATGCTCATTGGTACATCATCCCAATCTTTGGGGTGGTCTTCGGGCGTGCACCAGATTTGGAAACCGCCACTGCCTGCTTCAAAAAGCGCTTCAGGTTCGGGGTTGGTGGCGATATCGAGCTTCCGCGCCAATTCAAGAACCGGGCGCAGGCGTTGATGTTCTGTGTGGTAGGTCATGTGTTCCTCCGGGAAAATGAGCGCTGCGCCGGGTGTGATACCGCGGCGCAGTCGTATGGTTGGGCGATGGGGCCAGCTACGAAAACCCGAGGCCCCTTTCTTTCAAAGACACATAAGCCGACCGCGCAATTACCAGGTGATCGAGTACGTCGAAGTCCATCAGCTTGCCCGCCTGGACGATGGCGCGTGTCACGGCCACATCGTCGGGGCTGGGGGTGGGGTCGCCGGATGGGTGGTTATGAATGATCACCACCGCCGTGGCGTTGCAACGGATGGCTTGCTTGAAGATTTCGCCGACGCGGATTTGCGAGCTGTTGACCGAACCGCGGTAGAGCGGGACGATCTCAATCACGCGGTTGCGCGTGTCCAAGAGCATCACGCGCAGTTCCTCCTGTTCGAGCATGGACATCTCGTATTGCACCAGTGCCGCAGCATCGGCGGGACTGTGGATAGTCGGGCGTTCATCGGGCTTGGAGATGGCGATACGCCTGCCAAACTCGGTGGAAGCCTTGATTTGGGCTATGGCCCGGTCGCCCACACCGGGGACAGCACGCAACTCATCCACGGGTGCGCTGGCGATATCATACAGCGAGCCGTGCCTGGACAGCAGGGCTTCGGCAGTTTCGAGCGGCTTGACACCGCCGATCAGGGCGGCCAGCAGTTCGATGTCGGAGCAGTAGGTGGGATGGGCACGCACCCGATGATCGGGGCGGTCTTTGATGGGCAGGAGCTTGTGGCGCGGCGTGTAGGGGGGCGGTTTGCCAGCGCCGGATGGGGCGCTGAAGGGGAAACTTGTTTGGGTGTGCATGGGATTCTCCGTGTTGCGTGATGCGTGTTGCGTGTGTCAGGTCAGTTCGGATTGGAGCAGGCGTTGGTGAGCAGATGCCAGGAAAGCCGGGTCGCAGGCGGCTGCACGGGTGACACCGGCATAGAGTACGGTGTCGCCGGGTTGGAGGCCGTCGCGGGCGAAGATTTGCTCGCCGTTGCGGCATACCACCGGCGGGAAGAGCCAGCGGTTTTCGGGCTGCGCCAGGCGTGTGCGGATGCGTTCGGCTTTGGCCTGCAGGAAGTGGCCGATACCGCCTGCCGTGCAGCGCCAGCCCAGTTCGCGGGTGCGGCGGCCATCCCAGCGGGTGTCGCGGGTGGTGGCCGCGCCACAGATCGGGCAGGGCGGCATCGGGTCGGGGGCACGTTGGCCGCCTTCCCGCAGGTATTCGCGCACGGCTTCGACGGCCGGGCAGCCTGCACCGAGTTCGCAGCCGCATTTGCGGTCTTTGCTGACCAGGTGAAAGCGCGGCTGCAAGTTCGGGCCGAAGTCCACTTTGTAGGCCGAGCCGATGATTTGCACCTTCGTCTCGGCGGTCGCCAATGATGGCAGCTTGGTATCGGTTGTGAGCATCATCGTCTCGTCCCCTTTCGTTAGAAATCTTCGGGGAAGCCGATGGTGACCACCGGTTGCCCGTCATCGCCGCCATCTACCGCGGCCCACAGGGTCAGCTTGTTGTGTTTCAGGCCCCTACTGCTGGTGCGTCGTTCGGCCACGATCACTTCGACGTTCAGATGGGCGGTGCCTGGCGCTGA